>JBFHAT010000005.1:0-100028 GCA_041586155.1 Acidimicrobiia bacterium | reverse complement strand
GCGAAGATCTCGTTCGGTTGTGCGTTCGGGCCCACGATGCGTTCGCGGCCACGATCTACCCCGTCCACACGCGCTACGACGGAGACGCCGTCTTTGCGCTGTCGTGCGGGCCGGTTTCGGCCAACCTCGACCAACTGGGAGAGGCGGCCTTCGCCGTGACGCGCGAGGCCTTGCGGAACGCGGCTGGCAGATGAGGCTCGTCGTCTCGGGCGGCGAGTGGGCCCGGTGCTCCCCGGCAGTGCGTTGCTCAGCCCTGAGGAAGGAATCACCAGGCCGACCGGGAATGGCCTATCCTGGGTCCGACCGGATGTTCGCTCTCTCTCATCTTCCTCGCGCCGAGTCGCAACAGGGACAGCCGATGTGGAGCGCCCCGGAGCGAGCCCCAGCCCCCATCTGAGAATCGTGAGCATCGAGATCACCACACGAGACGCAGCCGCGACCATGGCGGTCGGACGACGCCTTGCCGGGTTGACCCGAGCAGGTGACGTGCTGGCGATCTCAGGCCCGCTCGGCGCCGGGAAGACTGCCTTCGTAGGTGGACTCGCTGAGGGTCTCGGCATCGACGAGCCGGTCACCAGCCCGAGCTTCGTCCTCATGCGCCGCTACGACTCGGGTTTTGTTCCGCTGGTTCACGTCGATGTCTACCGCCTGTCCAGCATGGGCGAATTCGAAGACCTCAATGCCTTCGACGAAGCCGATGACGGAGTACTCGTCATCGAATGGGGGAGTGCGGTGGGGCCGGCGCTGCCGCACGATCATCTCGTGGTCGACATCGCCATCGAAGACGAGCAGACTCGCACGGTGCAGCTCATCCCGGCCGGAACGTGGATCGGGCGACCGCTGACGGAGCTCACCGTATGAGAGTGCTCGCCATCGAGACGGCGACGGCATCCTCGTCCGTCGCGCTCGGCGACGGCCGAACGGTTGTCGCCTCAGCCGAACGCATCGATCGTCGCGGCCACTCGGCGTTCATCGTCAGCGCCCTCGACTTCTGCTTCGATCAAGCGGGCTGGTCGCCCGGCGACCTGCAGGCGGTGGTCGTCGACATCGGACCGGGTCTCTACACGGGTATCCGAGTCGGGTTGTCGACGGCACAAGGTTTGGCTGCGGCGCTGGGTGTACCGCTGGTACCGGGTAACGCCCTGGATTCGCTGGCGCTGCGTGCCGCCACCGGCCGCCGCCACATCTGGGCGGTGGTGGATGTCCGGCGGGGCGAGTGGGCGGTGGCATCGTACCGACCGGTGCCCGGTGGCGTCGTCAAGGACGGGCCCGGCCAGCTCGTGTCTGCCAACGCGCTGCGCGGCATGCTCGAGTCAGACCCGGCGGACGGGCTCATCGTTGGCGATTGGCAGTCGCTACCCGGCGAAGTGCTGAACGGCTTGCACCGGATGCGTACCGGACGGCCCCGCTACCCGAGCGCCGAGGCGCTGCTCGAATCGGCGGCGGCGCGCCTCAAGGCCGAGGATTTTCCTCACCCCGACGAGATTCGGCCGCTCTACATGCGAGAGCCCGACGTGCAGATCGGTTGGGCTGAGCTCCGCCAGGACGGGATATGGTCGGATTGATCACGGTTCGGCCCCTCGAGGAAGCCCACCTCGATCAGGTGGTGGTGCTCGAACAGGCCATCTACGACACGCCATGGTCGCGCCGGGTGTTCGAAGACGAGTTGCGCCAGCCTGGCCGCACCTATCTCGCTGCAGTGGAGACCGACGGGCGCTTGGTGGGGTATGGCGGCATGATGGTGGTAGGAGACGAGGCCCATATCACGACCATTGCCGTCTCGGAGGCCGAACGAGGGAACGGGCTGGGAACTCGCCTGATGATGCGCCTCGCCAACGCGGCGGTCGACGCAGGTGCGAAACACCTCACATTGGAGGTGCGGTCATCCAACCTGCCAGCCCAGGCGCTGTACCGGCGCTTCGGGATGGCCCCCGTGGGGGTCCGCAAGGACTACTACATCACAGAAGATGCGTTGATCATGTGGGTCACCGATATCGACGGCGAAGAGTACCGTCAGCGACTCGACTCGATCGGGAAGGAACTCGATGGTTGAGCCGACCGTGCTGGCGTTCGAGACGAGCTGCGATGAGACGGCGGTCGCGGTGGTGCGGGGAATGGAGCCGCTGTCGAACGTGCTGGCGTCGCAGGTCGACGCCCACGCTCGATTCGGGGGAGTCGTACCCGAGGTGGCGGCGCGGGCGCACGTAGAGTCGATCCGAGCCCTCACCCACCGAGCGCTGGCCGAAGCGGGTGTTCATCCCGACGACTTGGACGGCGTGGCTGCAACACAAGGTCCCGGCCTCATTGGATGCTTGTTGGTCGGCTTCTCCTTCGCCAAGGCCACAGCATGGGCCCGGCAGCTGCCGTTCATCGGTGTCGACCACATGGAGGGACACCTGTTCGCGCCCCGCCTCACCATGCCCGACTTCCAGCCTCCCGCCGTCGTGCTGCTCGCTTCGGGCGGCCACAGTCAGATCGTGCATGTCGAGGCGTGGGGCAGCTACCGGATCCTTGGCCAGACCATCGACGACGCAGCCGGAGAGGCCTTCGACAAGCTGGCACGCTACATGGGCCTTGGGTACCCCGGTGGCCCGGCCATCGACGCTGCAGCAGCCGATGGAGACCCCGACGCCATCAGGTTCCCCCGGGCGCTGAAGGATCGCCGGCACGATCTTTCGTTTTCGGGGCTGAAAACCTCTGTCACCACCTTCTTGGAGAAGCACAAGGAAGCGGGAACGCTGCCCCCGTTGCCGGATGTTGCAGCCTCCATCCAAGAAGCCATCGTCGATGCGCTCGTCGAGAAGACCTTGAACGCCGTCGAAGACACCGGCGCAACCTCGGTCGGTGGCGGGGGTGGAGTGTTGGCCAACACTCGCCTCCGAGCCAAGCTGCAGACAGAAGCCGATCGACGGGGCATCGGCTTGTTCCTTCCCCCACCCGCACTGTGCACGGACAACGGTGCCATGATCGGCGCCGCTGGAGCTCACTGGCTGGCAGAAGGCCACTACACGGCGTGGGACGCGCGGGCCGATTCGGGTCTGCGGCTCGCCTGACCGGGTTAGCAGTCGAGGAACGAGAGTGCTACATTTCTTAGCACTCTTTATTCGAGAGTGCTAAGTCGTCTTCTCAAGGAGGATAAGGCATGAACCTTCAGCCTCTCGGGGACCGTGTGGTTGTCAAGGCGCTCGAGGAGCTGGAAGCCCGTACCGCTTCCGGCCTCGTGATCCCGGACACCGCCAAGGAAAAGCCCCAGATTGGTGAGGTGCTGGCGGTAGGACCCGGTGCGTTGAACGACAACGGCGACAGGATCCCCGTCGATGTCGAAGTAGGTCAAAAGGTCGTATATGCGAAATACGGCGGCACGGAGATCAAGGTAGAGGGCGCTGATTACCTCGTGCTCTCGTCCCGTGATCTGCTCGCCGTGGTCGCGTAGGTCGCAGGAGGAAACATGGCAGCGAAGGAACTTCGCTTCAACGAGGATGCCCGCCACGGGCTGGAAGAGGGCGTGAACAAGCTGGCCAATGTGGTCAAGGTGACGCTCGGGCCCAAGGGCCGCAACGTCGTGCTGGAGAAGAAGTGGGGTGCCCCCACCATCACCAACGACGGCGTGACCATCGCCAAAGAGATCGAGCTGGACGATCCCTACGAGAACATGGGTGCCCAGCTCGCCAAAGAGGTGGCGACGAAGACCAACGATGTTGCCGGCGACGGCACGACCACCGCTACGGTGCTGGCTCAGGCGATGGTGCGTGAAGGATTGCGCAACGTGGCCGCCGGCTCCAACCCGATGGGTCTGAAGCTCGGCATCGAGCAGGCCGTGGAGAAGGTGGTCGAGTTCATCCGCGACTTCGCCAAGTCGGTCGACACCAACGATGAGATCGCCAACGTGGCCGCCATCTCGGCCGCCGACAAGGAGATCGGACGCAAGATCTCCGAGGCCATGGACAAGGTCGGCAAGGATGGTGTGATCACCGTCGAGGACGGGCAGACCTTCGGCATCGAGCTCGAGTTCACCGAGGGCATGCAGTTCGACAAGGGCTACATCTCGCCGTACTTCATCACCGACCCCGACAGCCAGGAGGCGGTGCTCGACAGTCCGTACATCCTGATCGCCAACCAGAAGATCAGCTCGGTGAACGACCTACTTCCGGTGCTCGAGAAGGTGCAGCAGTCGGGCAAGCCGCTCATGGTCCTCGCTGAGGACGTCGAGGGTGAGGCCTTGGCGGTGCTGGTTGTCAACAAGATCCGGGGCGTGTTCGCTTCGGTGGCCGTCAAAGCCCCCGGTTTCGGCGAGCGGCGCAAGGCCATGATGCAGGACATCGCCATTCTCACCGGTGGGACCGTCATCTCCGAGGAGGTGGGTCTCAAGCTCGACGGTGTGACTGTCGACATGCTCGGGCAGGCTCGGCGGGTCATCATCACCAAAGACAACACGACCATCGTCGATGGAGCCGGTGTCGATACCGACGTCGCTGCTCGGATCAAGCAGATCGAGCGCGAAATCGACAACTCCGATTCTGACTGGGATCGGGAGAAGCTCCAGGAGAGGCTGGCCAAGCTGTCGGGTGGCGTCGTCGTCATCAAGGTAGGCGCAGCCACCGAGGTCGAACTCAAGGAGAAGAAGCATCGGATCGAGGATGCCGTATCGGCGACTCGAGCTGCGGTGGAGGAAGGCATCGTTCCCGGAGGCGGTGTGACGTTGTTGAGGGCCCAGGCGGCAGTCGACAAGTTGCGCGGCGGAACCGACGAGGAGAAGGTCGGTCGTGCGATCGTGCGCCGTGCGCTGGAGGAGCCGCTCCGTCAGATCGCGGTGAACGCCGGCTACGAGGGTGGCGTCGTCGTGGAGAAGGTCCGGAGCGCAGAAGGCGCCGTGGGCTTCGATGCAGCCGGTGGCGAGTACGTGGACATGCTGGCAGCCGGCGTCCCCGACCCCGCAAAGGTGACCCGTTCGACCGTGCAGAATGCCGCATCGATCGCGGCTCTCCTTCTCACTACCGAGGCGCTGATCGCCGAGCAGAAGGAGGATGCTCCTGCAATGCCCGGCGGTGGCGGTCACGATCACGACATGGGCTTCTGACCCGCATCAGAGACAAAAAAAGAGGGCGGACCCGCCGGGTCCGCCCTCTTTTGTTTCTGGGATTTCAGCTGCCGAGACGCCCGAGGGCGGCGAAGGTGCGAGCCTCGTCGAGGCGGGCGCGCGAGGCGTACAAATCTGCGATCGACGCTCCCGCAGCGCGGAGATCCTGATGGTGCCTCCACGCCGCCAGGAGCCGTTCGAACGCATCGTCGAATCTGCTCATGGGGTGCTCCTTGTCGAGAAACGTCTCTATTGATCGGCCGATGATATCAACCCCTTGAGCCTCGCTCGCCCACGCTTATCAGCCATCTCGGTAGCAAGACTTTGGAATCATTAGTGAATTGCGGATAGACTGAGAGAATCATGGTTGACCGGAAGGCCGGGCGCTCGGCGGCTTCGGATCGCAAGAAGAAGACGATCTCGGCCAGGCTCGACGACGTCGGATGGCTCCTGTTGGAGGCGCTGCAGCGCGATGCTCGGGCCTCGTACAAGGAGCTCGGCGAAGCGGTGGGCTTGACGGCGCCGGCCGTAGCTGAGCGGATGCGGCGCATGGAGGTGGCCGGGCTCATCACCGGCTACCGACCGGTCATCGATCACGAAGCGCTCGGTTTTCCGATCCTGGCGGTCATCCGCCTCAAGGCGACGGGCGAGGCAGACCGGAAGGTCGATGCCGTGGTCACGACGCTCCCTGAAGTCCTGGAGTGTCACCGAGTCACCGGCAGCGAAAGTCACGTCATCCGCGCCATCGTCCGCTCGACCCATCACCTCGAGGCGCTGCTCGACGAACTCAGGCCCTATGGCGAAACGATCACGAACATCGTGACCTCATCCTCGGTGACCGAGCGTGTCGTCACACGAGCCGGTCACGGCGAGCCCGACACGCGCTCGTAGTCCTGGCGACGCCGGTCGAACTCATCCTCGAGCAAGCTGTACACCGTGTGATCGAGCCAGGCCCCCGCGACCTTGATCTCTTCGCGCAGGATGCCTTCCCTCGTGAACCCCAGCTTTTCGGCGATCCGCTCGCTGCCCCGGTTGCCGATGGCAATCCGGAGGACGATCCGGTGCAAGTTCAGCTCTTCGAAACCCACTTGTACCAGCCGGGCAGTCACTTCGGTCCCGACGCCCCGACTGGTTTCATCAGAGCGCACCCAGTACCCGATCTCCCCGACTCGGAACGGTCGGGAAACGTGCCAGATCGAGATGTTGCCGACGTGGTAGTCGGCGTCGTCATGACGGCGAATGGCGAAGTCGTAGGCCCGGCCCTCCCGCCACGCTTTGGCGGTCTCACGTACGTAGCGGGTGGCGTCCATACGGTTGTAGCCCAGGTGAGCCCACGGGAGCCACTTGTGCAGGTCGGTAAGCGATGCCACCACCGCGTCCAGCAGCGGCTCCGCGTCCCTCTTGCGAAAGGGCCGTAGCTCGAAGCGTCGGGTGTGGCGTGACTCCGGTTCGAGGTCCATCGCCAGGGAGCCTATTCGATTCGTGTCCGGCTGCGATGCACTCTGGCGGTGCGACCTACTATGCGTTCGTGACCTGGTCGTTTCCCGGTTTGAAACCGGCGGTGGTGCCGCCCAGCGAGGGCCAGCCGTACGCGGCCGTGCTGCTGGCCCTCTATCCGGACGGCCCCGAGACGCGGCTGGTGCTCACCAAGCGACCGATGACCATGCCCACTCATGCCGGCCATCTCGCGTTCCCGGGAGGGCGGCCCGATCCGGGTGATCGCGGTCCGATCGACACGGCGCTACGCGAGGCACATGAGGAGATGGGCATCGACCCTGCGCAGGTCGACATTCTCGGGTTCTTGGAGCCGATTCACACGGTGGAGTTCGAGCTGTTCGTGGTTCCGGTCGTCGGGCGGCTGCCCGCCGGCCCGGTGTTCACGCCGTCGGAGCGCGAAGTCGACAAGGTGTTGTTGCCGACCGTGGCGTCGCTCTCCGACGGCGAGCAGTGGAGATATGAAGCTTGGAGCGGCCGCAAGATCTGGTTCTTCGACATCGACGGCGACGTTCTGTGGGGAGCCACGGCGACGATGGTGCGCCGTTTGCTGGGCCTCGACTAGCGCACGGCCAGAGCCGTTCGGATCGCACGAACCATTCGATCGGTGTCGGTTCTGCTGGTGGTCGAGACCACGATCTCGTAGCCCGATTCGAGCACGAGTGCCGTGCCATGGGCGATGACCGTCTCCGCTCCCGTCAGCGGCAGGCGGTACTCGATCAGTGTTCCGCCTTCGGGCAGCGTGCCCCGCATTTCGATCTCCCCGCCGGCAGCAGCGAGAACGGCGCCGAACGTCTCCAACGCCCCCGCAGGAGTAGCTGCGACAAGCCTCGTGACGTTCACGTTCGGTCGATAGCCCGAGTCCGTTCCGACCGCCACGAGCAGCGGTGGCGTCTCGCCCAGGTAGGGGTCGATCTGAGGGTTGTTGGCGCCGCCGATCCTGCCGAGACGGACGGCGTCTGCCTCCTCCAGCACTTCCCAGTCGATGGGAATCGCGATCGGGATCTGGTCGACGTCGATGATCCGATATCCGTCGAGCGGACTCGGAGCGACTTCCTCGATCGCCGATGTCTCGGGTGGAGCAGGGAGCGCGGTCGTTGGGGGAGGGGGCGCCGAGGTCGAGGGCGGGGTTGTCGTCGGCGGAGCGGTGTAGGTACACGCCGCAACCAGAAGGTAGGAAGCGACCTTGACGGCTCCCCTCACTCGGCGCTTCTGAGCAGCCCGACGATCAACCCTTCGGTCAGTGCCTCCCACGACGCCTCGATGACGTTCTCATGGACGCCGATCGTTCCCCATGCGTCTGTGTGGTCACTCGTTTCGAGCAGCACCCGGACCCGAGCGCCGGTCCCGTCAGATGAATCGAGCACCCGGACCCGATAGTCCGTGAGCCTCAGCTCGCTGATCCGAGGGTACGCCGAGCTGAGCGCCGCTCGCAGCGCCTGGTCGAGTGCATGCACGGGGCCCGTGCCCTCCCCGGTCGTGATGACGCGCCTACCGTCTACGATCACCTTCACGGTCGCCTCGGCGACCACCTCTTCGTCGGCCCGTCGTTCCGTGTATGCGCGGAACGATTCGAGCTCGAAGAACGGCTGCTTCCAGCCGGTCATCTCCCGCACGAGCAGCTCGAACGACCCGTCGGCGGCTTCGAAGTGAAAGCCGCGATGCTCCAACTCCTTCACCCGCTCGATGATGCTGCGTGCGAGGTCGTCGTCGATGTCCAGTCCCAGTTCGCTGGCCTTGCTCACGATGCTCGCTTTCCCGGCCAGCTCGGAGACAACCATGCGAGTGTGGTTTCCTACCGCCGTCGGGTTCGTGTGCTCGTAGGCGTCCGGCCGGCGAGCGAGCGCCGAGGTGTGCAGACCGGCTTTGTGGGTGAATGCCGACGAACCGACGTACGGGTGGTGGGGGTCCAGTGCGATGTTCACGACCTCGGCGACGTGGTGGGCGATCGGAGCAAGCATCTCCAGTCGCTGAGGTGGGATCACTCGTCGGCCCATCTTGAGGGCGAGGTCGGGCAGGAGGGTAGACAGATCCGTGTTTCCGGTTCGTTCGCCGTATCCGTTGATGCAGCCCTGGACTTGGCGAACACCCAGATCGACCGCAGCGAGCGAGGATGCGACCGCCGTTCCGGCATCGTTGTGGAAGTGAACCCCTACCTGGTCGGGACCGAATCGGGCCTGGACTTGGCCGATCACCTGCGTGATCTCGTGAGGAAGCCGGCCTCCATTGGTGTCGCACAGTACGAGTCGCTCGGCGCCGGCATCCACCGCTGCTTGCAGCACGGCCATTGCGAATTCTGGATTGGCTGCGTAGCCGTCGAAGAAATGCTCGGCATCGAAGAATGCCCGTCGATCATGCTTCTTCAAGAATGCAATGCTTTCCCCGACCATCGCCAGCCCTTCATCCAGATCGGATCGGAGCGCCTCCCGGACGTGATAGTCCCAGGCTTTGCCGACGATGCAGATGGTCTCGGTCTCGGCGGCCAAGAGCGCAGTGAGTTGGGCATCGTCGGATACCGAGCCACGGGGGCGGCGAGTGGATCCGAACGCCACGAGGTGCGAGTTGGCCAAGGGGAGCTCTGAACGGGCTCGGGCGAAGAACTCGTCGTCCTTCGGATTGGCTCCCGGCCAACCACCCTCGATGTAGTGAACGCCCAGATCATCGAGCAGGCGAGCAATGCGCAGCTTGTCGCTGACGGTCAGCGAGATGCCTTCCTGCTGGCTGCCGTCCCGAAGCGTCGTGTCGTAGATCTCGAGGGTCATCGTGCAAGCTCCCATCAAAAAACCTCTCGCCGGGCGAGAGGTTGGTCGCGCATACGAGGGGTATGCGCTCAGTTGATAATGATCGTCGGCGTGGTGTCGAACATCGGCGCACAGTATGCCGTTGTCACCTGTTCCCCGCAACCGGTCCGCTTCCGACTCCCTCTCACCGCGGTAGTCTCCTCACCGAGCGTGGGCAAAATGAATCGAGAGACACCTGAAATGGTGTCCCTCGAAACCTTGGCGAACCAACACTTTCCCGTGTGGCGGGAGATAGTAGTAAGTATGATCTGAGGCGGCAAGTCTGCGAGCGAAGGGAGCCTCCCCATGGGAGAAGCAGACAGCCGAACCGCACTGCTGGAGGCTGCGTGGGAGATCACGATCGAATCGTTCGGCCTGGATCCCGGGGTTGGTGGCGCCCGAATCGGCCCATCGGCCAAGGTTCTCGATCAGCTCACCACTGCTGAGGTGGCCTCCCGGGCGGGCTTGACCACCGGTGCGTTTTACAACCGTTGGCCGACAAGGGCGGATTTCCTCGACGACTTTCTCGACTTCGCGCTGTCCATCGACCGCTATCCGGGCCCGGACGAGCTGGTCGAGATCTACATGGCCAACCAGGGGCAACCGCTGCAGGAGATCGTCGACAAACTGGTACGGCACAACCTCGCCGCGCTGGAGGCGAGTCCCACCACGTTCGTGCAGGTCCATCTGTGGTCGTTCGCCCGGGAGAGGAGCGACATCGCAGAGCGGCTCCGGGGCCTCCACGAGGAGCTTCGCAACCGCATGCTCCCTTTCTACGAGACCATTCTCGAGTTCATGGGCCGAGAGTATCGTCCCCCATTCACGGCCCAGTCGGTGTCGATGCTCCTGAACGCCATGACCTGGGGGTTCGTCGAGCAGCGGGTTGTTGGCGGTGACGAGGCCCTCCCGGCCGAGGTTCTGGTCAACGCCATGATCGCATTGGTGCCGGTAGTCACTCGCCGCAAGGGAGATCCGGCGACGCTCACCGGGGTGGTGTCGCAGGCATTCGGATGAGGGCCCTGCCTTGGGGAGGATGCCGTCAGAGCCCACGCCGTGAGGGGCGCGTGGTGAGGCTGGTCGGCGCCCGATGGGATTCGATGAGGGGGGGCGACATGCATGTAGGCGGCAGACCGATGCCTGCCGCCTAAGATCATGCGCCCCCCAGGGCGGAACCTCCCAGTAGGTCCCTTCTTGGGTTCGATAGTATCAACTATGATCTCGTTCGACAAGGTGGAAAGTCGTTGGCGGAAGAAACTCCTGAATCCCAGGCCGGGAGCCGCGAACAGATGCTCGAGGCGGCATGGCACATCGTCTCGGAGTCGTTCGGGTTTTCGTCGGGCACAGCCCGGCCCGTGGTCGCAAAGATGTTGGGGCAGCTGAAGGCGGCCGACATCGCACACCGGGCCGGACTGACCACGGGTGCGTTCTACAACCGATGGCCCAACCGTGAGGCGTTCCTCAGCGAGTTCATCGACTATGCGCTGTCGGTCGATCGGTCCCCTACGTACGCTCGACTGCAGCACATGGTCGAGCAGCACGAAGGCGATGCCATTGCGCTGGTCCACGACTTGGCATATGCGGATATTCAGGAAATCGTGAACAATCCGGCGTTCGCCGTCCACACCCACCTCTGGTCGCTCATGCGAGCCCGGCCTGACATCACCGATCGGATGGACAGGATGTACGACGAGTTCCGGGCGTCCATCACCCCGATGTTCGAGCGCGTCCTCGAGCTGTTGGGGCGCGAATTGCGGCCCCCGTTCACCATCTCCGATGTGGTGCAGTTCTTCATGGCCGCGGCTGAGGGTCTCAGCCTCCAAACCGCCACCGGAGGGCCCAACGGGCCCTCCGACGAGTTGTTCGGCCGATGTGTCACAGCTCTGCTCCCGACGATGACCCGCCGCAAGGGCGATCGAACCGAGCTGGACGACCTGCTCGCCGAGCTCTGACGGGCCAACTGGCTGTTGCTTCGGCGGAAGGCGATACTTCTCACCGATGAAGCTGACCGTTCGGTGGATTCCACTTTTTCTCCTGCTGGCGGCATGTGCCGCGCCATCGCCCGACGCCGTGGCAGCGCAGCGGCTGGTCGAAGGCCCGCTCTCGCAGGAACTGGGACTGACGCTCGAAGCGAACTGCGGCGATCCCGTGGACGGCGTCTTGCGTTGCGAAGCGACGACGGCCGATGGCCGGATCGTGCTTGTGGTGGGCCGGGTTGGTGCGGACGAAATCGCGGCGGAAGCGGTGAACGTCATCGGTCCGAGCGACGTGCCTCAACTCGTGGAGACGTTCGAGCGCACCATGGCGGACGCGGCGCTGCCCCCCGGTGTGTTGGAGTGCGGCTCGGGCGCCCTCATCGGCGACTCCGACGGCACGTACCGGTGCGGGTACCAGATCGACGGGGGCGGCCGCGCCGACGTCGTGGTGAGCAACGATGGCGAGTATTCCTTCGATGTGCACCTGTCGAGCGAGTTGGCGGCGACAGGGATCATCCATCGCGTCATCGGACCCGAGCTCGGATTCGAGGCGCTCACCGCACAATGCGATCCGCCCGACGGTGATGGGTTCGAGTGCCGGGCGATCCTCGACGACGGCCGAACGCTCGAGTTCCTGGCCACGATCACCGGCGACGGCGTCGAGGTCACAGCCTCGAACGTGTTCTCGCCGGCGCAGATCGTCGATCTCTCGGAGGATCTGGCTGCCGAGCTGCAACGCTCAGGCCGTGCCGTCGCCGACGATGCCGTACTCGACTGCGGAGGCGACCTGGTCGTGGTCGACGACACCGGATCGTTCGCGTGCACGTATCGGGCGCCTGGTCAGGTTCCGGTGGTCGTGGTCGTCTCCACGTCGGGCCTGGGAACTGACGAGGTCTCGTTTCAGTTCGACTTCGTGGACGCTCAGAGCTCCCAGGGAGGTGGCGAGTCTTGATCGAGCCCGTATCGGTCGATGGCTCGACCGACGACCTCTGGTTTGACCGCACCCTGGTCGGCGAGGGCCGAGAGGACGGCGACCACCACGTGACCCGGGCTGGTCTCGAAGAACCGGCGAAGCTGCAGCCGAGTGTCTGAGCGGCCGAATCCGTCGGTGCCCAGTGACAGATAGTGCCGAGGCATCCACCGGGCGACCTGGTCGGGCACGAGGCGCATGAAGTCGGTGACGGCCACGATGGGGCCGGCTCCGTCCTGCAAGAGCTGCGTGACGTACGGCACCCGCTCGGGCTCGTCGGGGTGGAGGCGATTCCAGCGTTCCACCTCGTAGGCGTCGTCCCTCAGCCGCTTGTACGAAGTCGCTGAATACAACTCTGCTCCGACGCCGAAGTGCTCTGCGAGATCCTCCTGCGCCTGGCGTGCTGCGAGGTGTGCCGTCCCCGAGAACAAGATCGTGGCCGGATGCTCCGTGTCGCCGGGAGCGTCGGCCCAGCGATACATGCCTGCCATGATGCCCTCCTCCGAACCGGCCGGCATGGACGGCATGACGTAGTTCTCGTTGTAGAGCGTCAGATAGAAGATGACGTCCTCGGGCGCCTCGCCGTACATCCGTTGCAGGCCTTGCTCGACCAGAACGCCCATCTCGTAGGCGAAGGCCGGATCGTAGGCCTCGAGGTGCGGCACGGTCGCCGCCAGGACGAGGCTGTGACCATCTTGATGTTGGAGCCCCTCGCCCTGCAGCGTGGTGCGACCCGCAGTGGCCCCGAGCAGGAACCCTCTCGACCTCTGATCGCTGGCGGCCCAGATCAGGTCGCCGACCCGCTGAAAGCCGAACATCGAATAGAAGATGAAGAATGGCGCCATCGGCACGCCGCGCGTCGCGTAGGAGGTGGCGGCCGCCGTGAAACTTGCCATCGATCCGGCCTCGGTGATCCCTTCCTCGAGGATCTGGCCGTCTTTGGCCTCCGAATACGACAGCAACATGTCGTGGTCGACTGGCTCGTACAGCTGACCCTGGCTCGCATAGATCTTGAACTCCCTGAACAGCGAGTCCATGCCGAACGTGCGCGCTTCGTCGGGGATGATGGGCACCACCCGCGCTCCGAACGCCTCGTCTCGCATCATTCCGCGCAGCAAGCGCGTGAATGCCATGGTCGTCGATGCCTCCACGGTGCCCGACCCGGCCTTGACTTCATCGAAGGTCGAGGAAGCGGGCAGCTCGAGCGGGCGGCGGATTCCGAGGACGCGGCTCGGAAGGGCCCCGTCGAGCGCCTTGCGGCGATCCATCAAGTAGCGGATCTCGGGCGAATCTTCGGCCGGTCGGTAGTAGGGCGGTTCGGCGTCGCCCTCGAGTGATTCCGCCGGAATGGCTTCCTCGAGATGGAGCGTCTCGCGCAGCTTCATGAGCTGGGCGTTGGTGAGCTCTTTGATCTGATGAGTCGCATTGCGTCCCTCGACGTCGGGCCCCAAAGTCCAGCCTTTGATCGTCTTCGCCAAGATGACGGTGGGGGCGCCGGTCAGCTGCGTGGCCGCCTTGTAGGCGGCGTAGACCTTGCGGTAGTCGAGGCCGCCCCGGCGTAGGTCCCAGATCTCGTCGTCCGACATGTGCTCAACGAGCTTCCGCAGCCGTGGGTCCGGGCCGAAGAAATGCTCACGGACGAACGCGCCCGACTCTGTCTTGTAGCGCTGATACTCCCCGTCGACGGTGGTATTCATCTTGTTGACGAGGGCGCCGTCGACGTCTCGTGCCAGCAGTTCGTCCCAATCCGATCCCCAGATGACCTTGATGACGTTCCAGCCCGCTCCCCGGAAGATCGCCTCCAGCTCCTGGATGATCTTGCCATTTCCGCGGACAGGTCCATCGAGACGTTGCAGGTTGCAGTTCACGACCCACGTGAGGTTGTCGAGCTTCTCCCTCGCTCCCAATGAGATCGAGCCCAGCGTCTCCGGCTCGTCGATCTCGCCATCGCCGACGAAACACCACACTCGGCTCGCTTCGGTCTCGTCGAGGTGACGGTTCTGCAAGTACTTGTTGAAGCGGGCCTGGTAGATCGAGTTGATGGGGCCGAGGCCCATCGACACCGTCGGATACTCCCAGAAGTCGGGCATGAGCCGCGGATGGGGGTAGCTGGACAGGCCGTTGTCCTCGATTTCCTGGCGGAAGTTGTCCAGCTGCTGCTCGGTGAGCCGTCCCTCGAGGTAGGCACGGGCGTAGATACCGGGAGCGGCGTGACCCTGGATGTACACGTGGTCGCCCGGCAGGCCGTCCTCTTTGCCTCTGAAGAAGTGATTGAAGCCGACCTCGTACAGGATCGCCGATGAGGCGAACGACGACAGATGCCCGCCGATGCCGGGGTCCTCGTGGTTGGCTTTGATGACCATCACCGCCGCGTTCCAGCGGATATAGCGGCGGATGAGCTTCTCGAGTTTGACGTCGCCCGGATAGAACGCCTCCTCTTCGGGCGGGATGGTGTTGACATACGGAGTGGACACTGTGGCCGGCACCCCGATGTTGAGCTCCCGGGCGCGTTCGAGGAGTTTGGACATCAGAAAACGAGCCCGCAGGGGGCCCCGCGCCCCGGCGACTGCGTCGAGCGAGTCGAGCCACTCTTGTGTCTCGTCGGGGTCGCTGTCTGGGAGCTGATGGACGAAGCCATCGATGATCATTAGTCGCCTCGAGCTCGGATGCCCTCAGGATAGACAACCCGATGTGGCTAGTCCGGGGCCGGTTGCGACTCCGGCGTGCGCCTCCGTACAATCCCACCGATGACGATGCGCGGATGGTGGGCAGGCTGACCAGGCGTCGTCCCAGCGCGCAGAGTTAGGGCCGACTCGACCGAGTCGGTCTCTTTTCGTCGAGGAGCTCCAAATGTCGGAACGAATGAGGGTGTTCTCAGGGATCCAGCCCACGGGCGAGATCCACATTGGCAACTATCTCGGCGCGCTCAAGAACTGGGCGAGACTGCAAGACACCTACGACACGGTGTATTGCGTCGTCGACCTCCACGCCATCACCATCCCATACGACCCGAAGGAGCTGCAACACTCCCGGTTGGAAACCGCCAAGGCGTTGCTGGCCGTGGGTATCGATCCCGACCGTTCGTTGTTGTATTACCAGTCGCAAGTGCCCCAGCACCCGGAACTGGCGTGGATTCTCGGTGCCGACACGCCGCTGGGTGCCTTGAACCGGATGACGCAGTTCAAGGAGAAATCCGACCAGGCCGGGCAGCGCTACGGGCTGTTCGCCTACCCGGTGCTGATGGCGGCCGACATCCTCGTCCACAGGGTGCACGGTGTTCCGGTTGGTCACGACCAAACCCAACACCTCGAACTGACTCGAGACGTCGCAGTGCGATTCAACGGTCGCTACGGCGACACCTTCCCGGTGCCCGAGCAGATCACCCCCGAAGTCGGGGCTCGTGTCATGTCGCTCCAGGATCCGACCGTGAAGATGTCGAAGTCCGATCCCGACCAGAACAGCCGCGTGCTGATCTTCGACGACCCCGACACGATCATGCGCAAGTGCAAGCGAGCCGTCACCGACTCGGGGCAGGAAGTGCGGTACGACCCCGACGGCAAGCCCGGCATCTCCAATCTCCTCGAGATCATGGCCACGTGCACCGATCGGAGCGTCGACGAGCTAGTGGAGGAGTACCACGACATGATGTACGGCCATTTCAAGGTCCGGGTAGCGGAGGCGTTGATCGAAGCCCTGGCGCCGATCAGGAGCGCATTTCTCTCCCTGGAGGACGGTGAGGTGGGCCGGCTGATGGCGCGGGGAGCGCTCGACGCACGGATGCGAGCCGAGGAAACGATGGTCGAGGTCCGCAAGCGGGTGGGCTTGGCTGGCTGATGGCGTCGCCGCTGCCTCCGCCGCTCCCCGTCTCGGAGCGCACACCCTGGCGGATCTGGCACTTCCTGCTGGCATTGGTGGGCGGCCTCTTCGCCGGCAACTTTGCGTTCGCCATGCTGGCGTTGGACCCCACCGCCGGTCTCATCGACGCCGCCAACGTCTCGGCCGATGAGCTGTTCGCACTCGTGATCCCGGCGCAGCATCTCGGCACGCTGGCCGTGATCGGTGTGATGCTGGCGGTCAATCGCACCCGAGCGAGCTCGGGCCTCGGTTTCGAGATGGTGGGGCGCGACCTGCTCTGGGTGGCGGTAGGAGTGGGTCTGGCGCTCGGGCTGGCATTGATCTCCCTGCCGCTGTCGGAGCTGTTGGGTATCGATGATGCCGCCCAGAGCGCAGTCGATGAGTTCGGGCAGGTCTCATCGGGGTTGCCCCTCCTGGCAGCCGTCATCACGCTCACCGTGCTCACACCCATCACAGAGGAGGTCCTGTATCGAGGCGTCCTTCAACGAGCGCTGAGCCGGCGCTTCAGTGTGGTCCCACTCGTGGTCGTCTCGGCACTGGTGTTCGGGGCGGTTCACCTTTTCGACGTCGCCGACGGGTCGGCGTCTTGGCTCGCTCGGGCCACGATCGTGTTCGTCCCGATCACTGTCGTCGGTGCCGTGTTGTCGTGGGTCACCGTGGCGAATGGATGGCGGCTGGGGAGGGCGATCTTCATCCACGCGGGTTTCAACCTGCTGGCGGTCGTGGCGCTCCTGTGTGAGCAGGCGGGCTGCGTCTGATGTGACGGCGGCGAGGTGAGCCCGTGCTACCCTCGCCTCCCTCAGGTGCGGAGGAATGCCACGATGGAAATCGACATAGGCATCGGCAAGTCGGGTCGCCAGGCGTTCGGATTCGACGACATCGCCATCGTCCCGAGCCGCCGGACACGCGACCCTGACGACGTCGATATCAGCTGGCACCTGAACGGCTTCCAATTCGATCTTCCGATGCTCGGCTCTGCCATGGATTCGGCCATCAGCCCGGCGACGGCCATAGAGATCGGGCGCCTGGGAGGTCTAGGGGTCCTCAACCTGGAAGGGCTGTGGTCCCGCTACGACGACCCGGACCGGTATTTGGAAGAGATTGCCGACCTTCCTGCCGACAAGGCCACGCGACGGATGCAGGAGATCTATCTCGAGCCGATCAAGCCCGAGCTGATGCGGGCCCGCATCGCGACGATGAAAGAAGGCGGCATCATCACCGCCGCCAGCCTCACCCCTCAGCACGTCGAGCGCTATGCCGGCGTGGTACGCGAAGCCGGCCTCGACATCCTGGTGATCCAGGGCACGGTCGTATCCGCCGAACACGTATCGACGCGGGTCGAGCCGCTGAACCTCAAAGAGTTCATCGCTGCATACGAGTTGCCGGTGATCGTCGGTGGATGCGCCTCGTACGCCACCGCACTCCATCTGATGCGGACCGGAGCCGTGGGGATCTTGGTGGGTGTCGGCCCGGGCGCAGCCTGTACCACCCGGGGTGTGCTCGGCGTCGGGGTGCCACAGGCCACTGCGATCGCCGACGCGGCCGGTGCCCGAATCCGCTACCTCGACGAGACCGGCAGGTATGTCCACGTCATTGCCGACGGCGGCATGCGGACCGGGGGCGATGTGTCCAAAGCCATCGCTTGTGGCGCCGACGCCGTCATGATCGGCTCGCCGTTGGCGTCCGCCACCGAGGCGCCCGGACGGGGATACCACTGGGGCATGGCGACCTTTCATCCCACGTTGCCACGCGGCGCCAGAGTCCAGACAGGCGACCTTGGCACTCTCCGCGAGATCCTCGTCGGGCCCGCCCACGAGAACGACGGCAGGCGCAATCTGTTCGGCGGCCTGCGGGCGTCCATGGCGACGACCGGCTACGCCGACTTGAAGGAGTTCCAGAAGGCCGAGGTGATGATCGCCCCATCATTGCAGACTGAGGGCAAGGCACTCCAGCGCAACCAGCGGGTCGGCATGGGATGAGCACCGGCCCGGAGTTCGACCGAGTTCTCGTCGTCGATTTCGGCGCCCAATATGCCCAGCTGATCGCCCGTCGGGTTCGGGAAGCCCATGTGTATTCCGAGATCGTGCCCCGCGACATCACTGCGGCCGATGTCGAACGGCACAGCCCGTCCGGGATCGTCTTGTCGGGCGGGCCGGCCTCTGTCTACGCAGAAGACGCCTACGAGCTCGACCCGGCAATTCTCGAGCTGGGCGTGCCTGTCCTGGGCATCTGCTACGGCCACCAGGCAATGGCGCGCGCCGCCGGTGGAACGGTGGAGCACTCGGACGTGGCCGAGTTCGGCAAAACTCAGCTCGACGTGACGACTAGCACCTCGTTGCTGTTCGCCGACTTGCCGCAACGCCAGGACGTGTGGATGAGTCACCGGGACGCAGTGGTCGAGGCTCCTCCCGGGTTCACATCGGTTGCGGCCACTCCAGGGGCACCCGTGGCCGCGATGGAGCATCGGTCAGCCCCGCTGTTTGGCGTGCAGTTTCATCCCGAGGTCGCTCACACTCCGTACGGCGGGGCCATCCTCAAACGGTTCCTCTACCAGGCGTGCGAGGCGCGGCCGACCTGGACCCACCACTCGATCATCGAGTCGGCGATCGACGACGTCCGCCGGCAGGTCGGCGATGGCCACGTCGTATGCGGGCTATCGGGCGGGGTCGACTCGTCGGTTGCTGCTGCGTTGGTCCAACGCGCAATCGGCGACCAACTCACGTGCATCTTCGTCGACCACGGATTGTTGCGCGAGGGTGAAGGCGCCCAGGTCGAGGATACGTTCCGCCGCCACTTCCCCAGCAATTTGATCCACGTCAAGGCTCAGGACCGATTTCTCGAGAAGCTGGCCGGGGTGGAAGATCCCGAGGCAAAGCGCAAGATCATCGGCGAAACGTTCATTCGGGTGTTCGAGGAGGTGGCCGGAGAGCTGGCCGATGCGCGTTTTCTGGTGCAAGGAACGCTGTATCCGGACGTCATCGAGTCGGGGACCAAGGACGCCGCCAAGATCAAGTCACACCACAATGTGGGCGGACTGCCCGATGACATGGAACTCGAGCTGGTGGAGCCGCTTCGCAACCTGTTCAAGGACGAAGTGCGGGCGATTGGCGAGGAACTCGGCCTTCCCGAGGAGATCGTGTGGCGTCAGCCGTTCCCTGGCCCGGGTCTGGCAGTGCGCATCATCGGCGACGTGACGAGAGAGCGGCTTGACATCTTGCGAGCCGCCGATGTCATCGTGCTCGACGAGATCAAGCGCGCCGGCCTCTACGACCAACTGTGGCAATCATTCGGCGTACTCCCGGCCATCAAGTCGGTGGGAGTGCAGGGAGACGGCCGCACGTACGCCTATCCGCTCATCGTGCGTGCGGTCACCAGCGAGGATGCAATGACCGCCGACTGGGCGAGACTTCCGTACGACGTACTCGAGCGTATCTCCTCCCGGGTCATCAACGAGGTCCCCGGCATCAACCGTGTTGCGTACGATATCTCTTCGAAACCACCGGCAACCATCGAGTGGGAGTGAGCGCCAGTTCGCTCAAGCACCCCTGGAATCCGGTCGATAATTGAAGGGCCCGCGATGCCATATCGTCGACTCGTCAGGTGCGCTCCGTGGATTTTGCAGAAAGCGCTGAGCTCCAAGAGATATTTCGTGAAGAAGTAGCAGTCAGATCGGCTGCGCTGATTCAGGGCGCCCAGACGATGCAGGATCGGCTGCTGGAGCCGGCGGAGGTGTCCGATCGCAAACGCGATGCGCACACCATCAAAGGCAACGCGCTGGTCATGGGCTACCCCCACATGGCGGACGGTGCCAAGCTCCTCGAACGTCTGTTCCGTGAAGTCGAGGACGGCAACCGGGCCCAGGACACCGAGTTGGGCGAGGCGATCGAAGGAGTGGCAACTCAATTCGAGGATGCACTCGACGCGGAGTTGGAGGGGTATCCGGAGGAGCTGATGACTGCCGTCAACCGGCTCCGCGTCGTCATCGGCGAGTTGGACGCCCCCTCCCCAGATCCCGTCGCCGAATCGAGGCCTAGCACTCCACTCGAAGTCGGGTCGGCCGCCGAGAACCTGGGCGGGCTCATGAACGAGCTCGAGCTGGTCCTCGGCGGGGACAGTACGAGGGTGGAGACGAGCCGCATGTATCAGCTGATCAACCGGGCGGTGGAGCTCCGGCTGGACGCCGAGGCGATGAGCGAGGCTGCCGGGGCACTCCATCGAGAGGTGGAGCGAGGGGCGTCTGGAGCGGCCGCCGCATCGGTGCGACTCGGGTTCGCCGTCGACCGGTTCCACGAATCGGTGCTTCAGCTGCAGGAGGAGGCGCTCCGGCTTCCCAGCGTGCAGTTCGACGAGGTCACGTCGACGTTCGACCAGTTGGTCAGGTTTCTCGCCCGCCGCCTCAACAAGGACGTCCGCCTGCGCGTCGTCGGTGATGATGTCGCCGTCGACCGCCAGCTGGTGGACCGGCTGCGGGAGCCGCTCCGGCACCTGGTCGTCAACGCCGTCCACCACGGGATCGAATCGGCTGCGGAGCGCGTGAACGCTTCCAAGCCGCCGACGGGCTCGGTCGTCGTCGAGGTCGCCGCGGTTGAGCGGCAGCTTCAGGTGTCGGTGACGGACGACGGGCGAGGCATCGACTGGGAAGCGGTCGCCGAGGTGGCACGCACCAAGGGCCTGATCGGCCCCGAGCGGCCCTCCAAGACGGCGTTGCAGCGCATGTTGTTCATGACCGGGTTCACCACGGTCGGATCGCCCGATGACGTGAGCGGGGACGGGACCGGCCTGGCGATGGCGGCCGAACTGGTCGAGGCACTGAATGGCGGTATCGCAGTGGGCACCGCGTCGGGCCGAGGAACGACGGTCCGCATGACGCTGCCGTCGTCTCTGGCGCTGCAAGAAGTCCTGGTGGTGGAGGCCGGAGGCCAGCAGTGGGGGATCCCGGTTGCGGCCGTCGACTCCACCGTCGTCGTGGTCGGCGATTCACTGGACGGGGTGCGTTACCAAGACACGCGCGTGCCCGTCGCCTCTCTCGCCGCGGTCCTCGGCCTCGCCGAGATAGCGCAGGCCGGAAAGGTGATCGTCATCACCTCGCGCACCGGCGTCCACGCGTTCAGCGTGGCGACGGTGGTGGGCCGTCGCCAGGTGGCGGTGAAGGCGCTGGGGCCGATGCTCGGTGGCTCCCCGCTGATCGCAGGCGTCGCGGTGCTGGGGGGTGGCACGTTCATTGGGATCCTCGAGCCACGCGGACTGACGTCTGTGGCCACCAAGCCGCCCTCGAGCGCCCGGCCCCGGCTACTGGTGGTCGACGACTCGCGGGGTGTGCGTCAGCTCGTGGCGGCGACGCTGGGTTCGGCGGGCTTCGAGGTGGTCCCGGCGAGCGATGCGGCCGAGGCCGTGAAGGCACTGGAACACGGGACGTTCGATGCCGTCGTTTGTGACTTCAGCATGCCGGGCCCAAACGGCGTGGAGCTGGTCAAGCTCATGCGCAAGCGACTTCCGTCGATCCCCGTGGTGATGGTGTCGGCGGTGGCCAGCCCCGAGGACCAGTCTGCCGCCTATGCGGCGGGAGTGAACGCCTATCTCGACAAGTCCGATTTTCGTGAGGGCGTCCTGGCGATCACGCTCAAGTCGCTGCTCGGGATGACCGAATCTAAGGCGACACCATGAGGATCCTCGTCGCGGACGACAGCCCGGTCATCCGGAAGGCTGTCTCGGTCATGCTGACCGAGGCCGGTTACGACGTGGTCACCGCCGAAGACGGCATCCAGACGATCCAGTCGTTCTATCAGGACCGGCCCGACTTGGTGGTGCTCGACATCCAGATGCCGAGGATGACCGGGTACATGGCGTGCCGCCTCCTGAAGGAGGACTGGACGACCGCTCACATCCCCATCTTGATCCTCACCGCTCACGATTCGGCCGAGGATCGCTATTGGGCCGAAAAGTCCGGCGCCGACGGATACCTCACGAAGGAAACGCTCAGCGATCAGCTCGTTGCCGCCATCAAGTCCGCCTCGGTCAGCCGGGCGCTCAGCGAGTTGAGCGGAACGGTGCCGGAGTCCCAGGAGCTCGACCAGATCGATGTGCTCGCCAGAGTCACCGAGATGCTCGACCGCAAGCTGTTCGAGTCGACCATCGCCAACGACCTCATGACCCTGACGGCCCGATCGTTCGACCTCGATGCGAGCGCAGAGGAGATCTTGTTCATCCTCCGTCGCTTCCTGGCCTACGACGTCGGAGCAATTTCCATCGTCGACGAGCCGACGGTGATGGTCCGCGCCGACAAGCCCGTCACTGCGGCAGCCCTGAAGCTCTTCACGGAGCGGGCCTTGACCGACCTGTCGGAGAGACAGAGCGGGCGTCTGGACGAACGCAGCGTTCGGATCCGAGTGTTCGGCGCCGGCGAAGGCGACGACGGCCTGGATGTCCCGGAAGGATGGCCGTCGATCTTCAGCTCGCCTCTGCGTTTCCGGCAGGAGGTGGTGGGCATGCTCACCTTGGCTTCCGCCACGCCCAACGCATTCACCCCACAGATGGCACGAACGCTCCGCACCGTCGAGTCGCCGGTGGCAACGGTCATCGACTCGGCGATCCACCAGCGCCGCCGGATGCAGGAGGAGGCTCGCCAAAGTCTGTCCAGTTTGTACTCGTTCGACGACCTCGATTCGTGACACGGCGGTCGGCGGGCGCCTACGATCGGTAGCCAGCTGATGGACGGCACCACGATCGCACTGGTATCGGGGCTGGGCGCTGTCGCCCTCGGCTCTGTGGTTCTCACGATCCGCTCGATGCGGCGAGCGGCGGCGGCGCGCGAAGAGACGGCGCGGGCCGCATTGCTCAAGAACGACTTCGTCTCGATGGTGTCGCATGAGCTGCGTACCCCCCTCACCTCGATCTATGGATTTGCCTCGACTCTGCACGAGGCGTGGCGCGACCTGCCGCCCGAGGAGATCGAAGAGTTCCTCCGTATCATCTCGGTCCAGGCCGCCCACCTCCAGGAGTTGGTGGAGGACATCCTGACCATCCCCCGGCTCGACGCAGGTCGCATCCAGCTCGAACGCGAGAGCTTCGACCTGTCGACGCTGGTGCATCAAGTCGCCGATGTGACCTTTTCCGTCGGCGGCGAGCAGCAGGTGGCCATCGAGATTCCGGGCGGCGTCATGGTGTTCGCCGATCAGAAGCGAGTCGGCCAGATCCTCCGCAACCTTCTCGACAACGCCAGAAAGTATGGGGGCGACCAGGTGCTCGTCGAGGGGGGCATGGTGGGCGAGGAGTACATGGTCGTCGTGTCGGACAACGGTCCTGGGATCAGGGCCGAGGAGCGTGATCTGATATTCCGCCACTTCGAGCAGCTGTCCACCGGTGATGCCCGCTCGAATCAGGGGATCGGCCTTGGCCTCCCGATCGCCCGCAAGCTGGCCAGGGCCATGGGGGGCGATGTGTGGTACGAAGCTCGATTCCCCACTGGCAGCAAGTTCTGTTTCACCCTCGTCGTGCATCCGGATCAGGATGAGGCCGTCGAAGTGGCCTACTCGGCAGATCGCTGAGAATCACATCAGTGTGATATTCGGAGCCTGCTGGCGTACCATCAGCAGATCACCACCGAGGATCACACCCTGTCGACGCTGTTCTCGGACTTGGCCGACCCGGCCGAGTCCGACCTGTTCGCCGACCTCAATCCCAGCCAGCGCGAAGCCGTCGCGGCAACCGATGGCCCGGTTCTGGTCGTCGCCGGAGCCGGATCCGGCAAGACCCGTGTCCTGACCTACCGGGTTGCGCACCTGGTGAGGGATCTCGGCGTCGCGCCCACGGCCATCTTGGCGATCACGTTCACCAACAAGGCCGCCGACGAGATGAAAGAGCGTGTCGCCGCCCTGGTCGGCGGTGCCGTTCGGGCGATGTGGGTGTCGACCTTTCACAGCGCATGCGTTCGGATCCTGCGGCGAGAAGCGCACCGATTCGGGTACCGGTCCGGGTTCAGCATCTACGACGCGGCCGACTCGCTGCGTCTGATCACCCAATGCGTCAAGGATCTGGATCTCGACTCGAAGAGGTTTCCGCCACGCAACATACGGGCGACGATATCCGCCGCCAAGAACGAGCTCGTCGATTACGAGACGTTCAGCAGCAGAGAGGCCGGGTTCTTCCATGAGCAGGTAGCCGACGTCTATCGCCTCTACCAGCAGCGGCTGCTCGAGGCGTCGGCGATGGACTTCGACGACCTGCTGCAGGTCACGGTCGAGCTCTTTGGGGCCTTTCCAGACGTCCTCGAGATGTACCAACAGCGCTTCCGCTATGTGCTCGTCGACGAATATCAGGACACCAACCACGCTCAATACAAACTGGTGCAACAGCTGACCAGCTTGCACCGCAACCTGTGCGTGGTTGGGGACGGGGATCAGTCCGTGTACGCCTTCCGCGGCGCCGACATCCGCAACATCAACGAGTTCGAGAACGACTATCCCGACGCCAAGGTGATCGTGTTGGACCAGAACTACCGGTCCACGTCGACAGTTCTCAACGCCGCCAACGGGGTCATCACGAACAACCGGGCTCGCAAGGACAAGCGTCTCTGGACCGATCGCGGCACTGGCGAGCCGGTCCGCGTCTACAACGCCCAAGACGAGCACGACGAGGCGTCGTTCGTGGCCGAGCAGATCCATGGGCTGGAGGAGCGTGGCGTTCCGCTGTCGCAGATGGCGGTGTTCTATCGGACGAACGCGCAGTCTCGGGTCGTGGAAGACGTCTTGGGCCGGCACCAGATCCAATACAACGTCGTAGGTGGTCTCAAGTTCTACGAACGAAGAGAGATCAAGGACGCCCTCGCCTACCTGCGCGTGCTCGTCAACCCCGACGACCAGGTGGCCCTCAAGCGCATCATCAACGTCCCGCGACGGGCGATCGGCGACACGACGGTGGGTCATGTCGATCGGTTCGCCGAGTACCAGGGCATCACGTTCTACGACGCGTTGCGCCGGGTCGACGACATCGAGCCGCTCAACAGCCGGGCGGTTGGCAAGATCAAGGAATTTCTCGACGTCTATGACCATCTCCACGAGCAGGCGGAGGAGGGAGGTCCCGCCGGCGCTTTGGCGGCGGTGCTTGCCGACACCGGCTACCTGGCCGAGATCGAAGCGGAGAAGACCATCGAAGCGCTCGGTCGTGCCGAGAACCTCCGCGAGCTCCAGTCGGGCATCGACGAGTACGTCGCCAGCATGGAGGGGGCCCTGGTCGATGGCCAGGAGTGGGATCAGCTCTCCGGAATGGAGCAGCTGACGCAATACCTCGCCACCATCTCTTTGGTCGCCGAGATCGACGAGTTCGACCGGAACGCCGAATCGGTCACCATCATGACGTTGCACAACGCCAAGGGCCTCGAATTCCCTGTCGTGTTCATCGTCGGCATGGAGGAAGGGGTATTTCCTCATCAACGCAGCCTCGGGAGCCCTGAGGAGCTCGAGGAGGAGCGGCGGCTCTGCTACGTGGGAATCACGCGGGCGATGGATTACCTGTTTCTTTCCTATGCCGACGCCAGGACGATGTTCGGAATGTCGAACTCGAACTTTCCTTCCCGTTTCCTGGCGGAGCTACCAGACGGCACCTACGAGAAGGTCCAGCGACTGCGTGATCCGGCGAAAGAGAGGGCCGACGGCCCCCGATCCACCGTTTCGGGATTGGAGATCGACGTCGGAGACAGGGTTCGACACGACCTGTTCGGTACCGGGGTGGTCGTCGAGGTTGCCGGCAGCGATGCTTCGGCCGAGGCGCAGATCGACTTCGCCGGACACGGGCGAAAGCGGCTCCTTCTGGCGTGGGCTCCTCTCGTCAAGCTCGGCGACGAGGGTCGAGGGGAGCGGGGCTAGGCTCCCAGTCGATGCCGCGCCGAATCCTCATCGCCAAGCCTGGCCTCGACGGTCACGACCGTGGCGCCAAGGTGGTGGCCCGGGCGCTGCGCGACGCAGGCAACGAGATCATCTACTCAGGGCTTCACCAGACTCCTGACCAGATCGCCGAGACCGCCATTCAGGAGGACGTCGACGCAATCGGCCTCTCGGTGCTGTCAGGCGCACACATGACGTTGTTTCCCCGCGTGGTCGAAGCGCTGCGCGAGCGTGACGCGGACGACATCGTCGTGTTCGGTGGGGGCATCATCCCGGACGAAGATGTCCAGCCGCTGCTCGAGGCTGGTCTCGCCGCGATCTTCACTCCCGGCGCGCCACTCGGTGACATCGCCGATTGGGTGGCCGAGCACATCGAAGAACGTTTTACGAGGAACGTATGAAGATCCACGAATATCAGGCGAAGGCCCTCCTCGCCGAAAGAGGCATTCCGGTCCCACGAGGTCGCATGGTCACCACGCCGGCCGACGCCGGCGCCGTTGCCGGTCCCCTCATCGATGAGACCGGCAACCCCGTCGTGGTCGTCAAGTCGCAGATCCACGCAGGCGGCCGCGGCAAGGGCCGATTCGTGGAGCACCCCGACTTGGGCGGCGTGAGTGTCGTGACCGCCGGCATCGAGGGCGGTGTCGAGGCCGCCCGCGCAGCCGTCGAGGACGTGGCCGGTCGGATGCTCGGCTCGACCCTCGTCACCGTGCAAACAGGGCCCGAAGGCAAGCAGGTCAATCGGTTGTACATCGAGCAGGGCATCGATATCGCCCGAGAGCTGTACATGTCGGTGGTGCTCGATCGGGCCGTGTCGCGCAACATTCTCATGGCGTCGACAGAGGGAGGGACCGAAATAGAAGTGGTGGCCGAGGAGACGCCCGAGAAGATCCTCAAAGAGACCATCGATCCGGCGATCGGCCTGGCCGACTTCCAGGCCAGGAGCCTGGCATACGGGTTGGGTCTCGAGGGCGAGGCGTTCGCCAACGGCGTGACCTTCATGAAGGCTCTCACCGAGGCGGCGGTCGAGCTGGACACCGACCTGATCGAGATCAACCCCCTGGTGGTCACCAGCGACGGAACCGTCATGGCCCTCGACGGCAAGATGAGCTTCGACTCCAACGCGCTGTACCGCCATCCCGACATCGAAGCCATGCGAGACGAGACGGAGGAGGACCCTGCTGAGGTGGAGGCGGCCGAGCACGATCTGTCGTTCATCAAGCTCGACGGCACCATAGGCTGCATGGTCAACGGCGCCGGGCTGGCCATGTCGACCATGGACATCATCAAGTACGTGGGCGGAGAGCCGGCCAACTTTCTCGACGTCGGGGGCGGCGCCACGGCCGACAAGGTCACTGCCGCGTTCAAGATCATCACGAGAGACCCCAACGTGCGCGGCATCTTCGTCAACATCTTCGGCGGCATCATGAAGTGCGACACGATCGCTACTGGAATCGTCGAAGCCGTGCAGGACGTGGGGCTGGACGTGCCGCTGGTCGTACGGCTCGAAGGCACGAACGTAGACCTCGGTAAGCAGATCATCGACGAGTCGGGTTTGAACGTGATCAGCGCATCCGACATGAAGGACGGGGCGCAGAAGATCGTGGAGCTGGCCCGATGAGCGTCCTGGTTGACAAGAACACCAAGCTGCTGGTGCAGGGATTGGGTAAGACCGGCAAGTTCCACACCGACACGGCACTCGCCTACGGGACCAACGTGGTGGCCGGCGTTCACCCCTCGCGGGCGGGGACAACCATGGCGTTCGAAGGTGACACCGACCACAGCGGCGTACAGGGGCGCGACGACCGATACCGCGTGGATGTCCCGATCTACCGGTCGGTCGCCGAGGCGAAGGCGGACACCGGGGCCAACGCGAGCGTCGTCTACGTGCCGCCGCCGTTTGCCGCCGACGCCATCATGGAGGCAGCGGCTGCGGGCATCGAGCTGATCGTGTGCATCACGGAAGGCATTCCCGTAGCCGACATGGTGGTCGCCAAGCGTTACCTGGAGGACAAGCCGGTGCGCCTCGTCGGACCCAACTGCCCTGGAGTGATCACTCCCCAGCAGTGCAAGATCGGGATCATGCCTGGGTACATTCACACCCCGGGCAGCATCGGTGTGGTGAGCCGCTCGGGAACCCTCACCTACGAAGCAGTTTTCCAGCTGACGAGCAACGGCTTGGGTCAAACCACCGCAGTCGGAATCGGAGGAGATCCGGTGAACGGCACGAATTTCGTCGACTGTCTGCGCATGTTCAACGACGACCCCGACACCGAGGGAGTGATCGTCATCGGCGAAATCGGTGGCACCGCCGAGGAGGAAGCCGCCGAGTGGGTCGCCGAGCACATGAACAAGCCCGTGGCCGGTTTCATCGCCGGTACGACGGCCCCACCCGGCAAGCGGATGGGACACGCCGGGGCGATCATCTCAGGCGGCAAAGGGACTGCAGCCGACAAGATCGGTGCGTTCGAAAGGGCTGGCATCGTGGTGGCGCCCACACCGACCGACATGGGGGCAGCCATGCTCCGAGCATTGGGCCGGTGACCACCTCGCCGCTGGTTCCCTGACCCGGGGGACGAGCGCCCTACAATCGTCCGGTGCGTGTGGCCGTCCTCGTCTCCGGCAGTGGCTCGAACCTGCAGGCGTTGATCGATCATGCGCGGAGCGATCCAGTCGCCGAAATCGAGATCGTGGTCGTCATCGCAGACCGTCGGCACGCCGGAGGCCTCGACCGGGCCCGCGCAGCCGGGATTCCCGCGGACGTCGTGGAATGGTCGGCGTTTCCCGATCGTCCGTCCTTCACGGACGCCATCATCGCCTCCGCCGAGCGAGCCGGTGCCGAGGCGCTGGTGCTCGCCGGCTTCATGCGGGTTCTCAGCTCCGCCGCAGTCGACAGCTTCCCCATCATCAACGTCCATCCGGCATTGCTCCCGGCGTTTCCCGGCGCCCACGCGGTGCGAGAAGCGCTGGCACATGGAGTCAAGATGACGGGCGTCACGGTCCATTTCGTCGACGAGCTCGTCGATCATGGTCCGATCATCGCCCAAGAGGCGGTGCCGGTCATCGAAGGAGACACCATCGAGTCGCTCCATGCCCGCATCCAGCAGGTCGAGCACCGCCTCTATCCCGAAGTGATACGCGCATTCGCCCAGGGTCGATTGAGCGTGGAAGGTCGCAAGGTCACGTGGAAACGCGATGGGTGAGGTCCGGCGGGCGCTCATCTCCGTGTTCGACAAGGCGGGGCTGATCGAATTCGCCTCCCGGCTGGTCGATGCGGGTGTCGAACTGGTCTCGTCGGGCGGCACCGCTCGTACCCTCGCCGAGGCCGGTCTTCCGGTCGTCAGCGTCGAGTCCGTCACCAACGCCCCCGAGATGCTCGGAGGGCGGGTCAAGACCCTGCACCCCCGCATCCACGCCGGCATCCTCGCCGATCAGGGCAATGCCGATCACATGGCCGAGCTGCGGTCGCACGACATCACCCCGTTCGATCTCGTGGTCGTCAACCTGTATCCGTTCGAAGCCACCGCGGCGACGGCGGGGGTGACCGAATCTGAGATCGTGGAGCAGATCGATATCGGTGGACCCACGATGATCCGGGCCGCTGCCAAGAATCATCAAAGCGTCGGAGTGGTGACGTCGCCCGACCTGTACGACGAAGTGGCCGACGCAGTGGCCGCAGGAGGGCTCTCCGACGAGCTTCGCCGGAGGCTGGCGCGGGTCGCCTTCTTCCACACGGCGCGGTACGACGCCGCCATCGTCGAATGGATGGAGCGAGGTCCAGATCTTCCCGAACGAGCAGTGCTGGCTGTCGAGCGCTTTGCCGTGCTCCGGTACGGGGAGAACCCGCACCAGCCCGCCGGCTTGTACCGCCAGGAGGGCTCGGCCGGCTGGTGGTCGGCGGCGCGCCAGCTGCAGGGCAAGCCGATGTCATTCAACAACTACGCAGATGCCGAGGCGGCGTGGCGGCTCGTCCAGGCGTTTGCCCAACCGGCCTGCGTGATCGTCAAACATGCCAACCCGTGCGGTGTTGCCATCCGCCCGAACTTGGCGGATGCCGCTTCGGCCGCCTGGAGCTGCGACCCGCTCTCTGCGTTCGGCGGCGTGGTGGCACTCAATCGACCGCTCGATGCAGCCACCGCCGATGTGCTGGCGGCTGCCGGCTTCGTCGAGATCATCGTCGTTCCGGAGGTGGTCGACGCCGCGGGCCTGGCCGCCAAGACCAATCTTCGTCTCATCGAAGCCGGCGCGCCCCATACCGACGATCCGGATTGGCGACGCGTCGATGGCGGGTTCCTCCTCCAGCAGCGAGACGAGGTCGGCTTCGACCTGGCGGGTTCGACGACGGTCACTCTGAGGCATCCGACCGAGCGTGAGCATGCGGATCTCGAATTCGCATGGACGGTGGCGGCCCACACCAAGTCCAACGCCATCGTCGTCGTAGCAGACGGCTTGGCCGTCGGGATAGGAGCAGGCGATCAGAGTAGGGTCGGCGCCGCCGAGCGGGCGCTGGCGAAGGCGGGGGAACGGGCGGACGGGGCAGTAGCGGCCAGCGATGCGTTCTTCCCGTTCCCGGACGGCATCGATGTCTTGGCCGCTGGCGGGGTCACCGCAGTCGTGCAGCCGGGAGGATCGAAGGGCGATGAAACCGTTGTCGCCGCCGCCGACGAACACGACATGGCGATGGTGTTCACTCACAGGAGGCACTTCTTACATTGACAGCGAAGATTCTCGACGGCAAGACCGTCGCAGCGACGGTGAAGGACGACGTGAGCCGGCGGGTTGCCGCCTTGGGAGCGAGGGGGATCGCGGTGGGTCTTGCCACCGTGTTGGTGGGTGATGACCCGGCGTCACACGTATACGTGCGCAACAAGCGGCGCCTGGCCGAAGAGACGGGCATCAACTCCTATCACTACGAACTGCCGGCCGATGCGTCGCAGACCGATGTCGAGCAGCTCATCAGGAGCCTCAACGCCGACTCCCGCGTCGATGGCATCCTCGTGCAGCTTCCGCTTCCATCCGGGCTCGACTCCGAAGCCATCACCGAGCTGATGGATCCGCGCAAGGACGCCGACGGACTCCACCCGTACAACCTGGGCCTGCTCGTGCTCGATCGGCCGGTGCTGGCGCCGTGTACACCTCGGGGCGTCATGCGAATCCTGTCGCACCATGGCATCGAGGTACGGGGGAACAATGCCGTCGTGGTCGGGCGGTCCTTTCTGGTGGGGCGTCCCCTGGGGCTGTTGCTGGGTGCCCGCGGCGCCGACGCCACCGTGACCTTGGCTCACTCGCGCACCGCCGACCTCGCCGCCGAAACCCGCCGCGCCGACATCGTCGTCGCAGCCGTGGGTGTGCCGAGGCTGATCAACGCCGACTTCATCAAGCCAGGCGCCACCGTGATCGACGTCGGCATCAACCGCACCGACGACAACCGGCTCGTGGGTGACGTCGACTTCGAGTCGGTCGTGGAGGTGGCCGGCGCCATCACCCCGGTTCCTGGTGGAGTCGGGCCGATGACGGTTGCCATGCTCATGGACAACACCGTCTCGGCAGCCGAGCGCAGAGCCGAATGAGAGCGGTTCGGCTGCGCCCCGCCGGTCGTGCGATAATCGCCGCTCGCCCACTCAGGAGCTGACATGGCCACGCCGATCACGATGGGCCCGGAAGGGCTGGTCGTCCCCAACGACCCCATCATCCCGTTCATCGAAGGCGATGGGATCGGGCCTGACATCTGGGCGGCCGCAGTGCGGGTGTTTGACGCCGCCGTTGCCGAGGCGTACGGCGCAGATCGGACCATCGCCTGGACGGAAGTCCTGGCGGGCGAGAGCGCATACGACCGTACCGGTGAATGGCTGCCTGGTGACACCGTGGCGGCGTTCGAGCAATACCTCGTCGGCATCAAGGGCCCGCTGACCACGCCGGTCGGCGGCGGGATTCGCAGCCTGAACGTGGCGTTGCGTCAGAAACTCGACCTCTACGTCTGCCTGCGACCGGTTCGCTGGTTCCAGGGAGTGCCATCGCCGGTCAAGCAGCCGGACCTGGTCGACATGGTCATCTTCCGTGAGAACACCGAAGACGTCTACGCAGGCAAGGAGCTCGAGAAGGGCACCGAGGACGCCAAGCGCCTTCTCGAGTTCGTTCGGGAGGAGTTCGGCTGGGACATCCGACCCGACTCGGGCCTGGGGATCAAGCCGATCTCCGAGTCCGGATCCAAGCGCCTCGTCCGCGCAGCCATCCAGTACGCCATCGCCAACAACCGAGAATCCGTGACGCTCGTCCACAAGGGCAACATCATGAAATTCACCGAGGGCGCCTTCCGCAATTGGGGGTATGAGGTGGCCCGCGACGAGTTCTCGGAGCAGGTGGTGTCCTGGGAGGAATCGGGGGGCGACCCCGGGGAGAAGATCCTCATCCAGGACGTGATCGCCGACGCCATGCTCCAGCAGGTCCTGACTCGGCCGGCCAACTACGACGTCATCGCCACGATGAACCTGAACGGTGACTACCTGTCGGACGCCCTTGCCGCCCAGGTAGGCGGGATCGGCATCGCTCCCGGCGGCAACATCAACTACGAGACGGGCGTGGCGGTGTTCGAAGCCACCCATGGCACGGCTCCGAAGTACGCCGGTCAGGACAAGGTCAACCCGGGTTCGGTGATCCTGTCGGGCGAGTTGATGTTGCGATACATGGGGTGGCGCGAGGCTGCCGACCTGATCGTCACCGGCCTGGAAGGCGCCATCGGCGACCGCATCGTGACCTACGACTTCGCCCGGCTCATGGACGGAGCGACCGAGGTGAAGACGTCGGAATTCGCCGATGCGATGATCGAGCGCATGGTTTGACTCGCGGCCGGGCCTACCTGCGGTAGTCCGCCCTGGCGCGCCGCCGGGCCGGCACGCGGTTGTAGCCTCGTTGCCACATGATCTCGATCACTCTCGACGGCGTCATCGTCGCCGTCACCGAGAACACGCCCCGCGTGCTGGCGGTGCTGGCCGGCGGGCTGCCCAGTCTCCCGTCGGGCCCGCTGGAACCCGAACGCGATCGCACTCTCGAGCTGGCAGTGCGCCGCTGGGTGCGGGATCAGACCGGCTTGGAGCTCGGCTACCTCGAGCAGCTCTACACCTTCGGTGACATCGGCCGTCGTCCGGAAGCCGACGCCGGCCGCCTGCTGTCGGTCGCCTATGTGGGGCTGGTTGCCGAGACCAGCCCGGCCGCTTCCGCCGGCTGGACCGATTGGTACGACCTCTATCCGTGGGAGGACCATCGTGCGGGTAGGCCTGCGGTGATCGACGACGTGATCGTCCCGCGTCTCGTCGACTGGGCCGGACCGGACCCGGCTCGCCAGGCCCGACTCCGAAGGACGTTCGCCACCGATGGCTTCCCATGGGACGGGGTACGAGTCCTCGAGCGGTACGAGCTGATGTACGAGGCGGCATTGGTGGCCGAGGCCCACACCGACCGGCGGTCCGAGATTCCCGAGGACCTGCCGCCAAGCCGGTCGATGGCTTCGGACCACCGGCGCATCATCGCCACTGCGATCGGACGCCTCCGTGGCAAGTTGACCTACCGGCCGGTGGTGTTCGAGCTGCTGCCGGATGAATTCACGCTGCTGCAGTTGCAGCGCGTCGTGGAGGCGCTGGCCGGCACCCCGCTCCACAAGCAGAATTTTCGGCGGCTCGTCGAGCGAGCCGGCCTGGTCGAGGGGACCGGCGCCACCACCTCCACCGGGGGCCGCCCGGCCGAGCTGTTTCGCTTCCGGCGTGAAGTCACGAGCGAACATCCCCGCCCCGGCGTGGGCAGGCCCTGGTGATGGCCATGGTGAAAGGCGGGAATTGACCTCCTCTCACGATGAGTTATACTCATTACGAGTATAAGAGGTGCCCAGTGACCACACATGCCATTCCCGACATCGAGCTGGCGATCAAGGAGCCGGTGCTCGATCGTATCCAGCAACTCAAGCGGCAACGCAACGCCGTCATTCTCGCCCACAACTACATGACTCCCGACATCTACCACTTGGCCGCCGACCTGAGGGGAGACTCACTGGCGCTGGCACGCATGGCGGCCGAGACCGACGCCGACGTGATCGTGATGGCGGGTGTCCACTTCATGGCAGAGACCGCCAAGATCGCCAACCCGGAGAAGACCGTGCTGATCCCGGATCTACGAGCCGGGTGTTCGCTCGCCGAAGGGATCACCGCAGACGACGTGCGCAGGCTCAAGGAGCAGCATCCGGGCGTTCCCGTCGTCACCTACGTCAACACCTCGGCAGAGGTCAAGGCCGAATCGACGATCTGTTGCACCTCGGGGAACGCTGTGCAGGTGGTCGAATCGCTCGACAGCGATCGCGTCATCTTCATCCCCGACCAGTACCTGGGCGGGTGGGTTGCCGGCCAGACCGACAAGGAGCTGATCTTCTGGGAGGGCTCCTGCATGGTGCACGAGCGGTTCACCGGCGACGAGTTGCGGTCGTACCGCAAGAGCCATCCCGAGCTCCAGATCATCGCCCATCCCGAATGCCCTGGTGATGTGCTGGACGAAGCCGACTTCGTCGGGTCCACCTCCGGCATGATCAACTGGGTCGGAGCCAATCAGCCTGATCAGGTCATGATGGTGACCGAATGCTCGATGAGCGACAACGTGTCTGCCGAGTATCCCGATATCGAGTTCATCGTGCCGTGCAACCTGTGCCCACACATGAAGCGCATCACACTCGACAACATCCGCCGCAGCCTCGAGACCATGACATACGAGGTGACGGTCGATCCTGACGTGGCCGACCGCGCCCGGGAGGCCGTCGAGCGGATGCTGGCCGTCAAGGTCTGACCTTGATCGTTCGTCACGACCGACCCGTCATCATCGGCTCCGGCGTCGGCGGACTGTCGGTGGCACTGGCCGCCGGCCCTGCCATCATCGCCACGAAGACGCGTCTTGGAGCGGGTTCCTCCGATTGGGCCCAAGGGGGAGTCGCGTCGGCACTCGGGGAAGATGATCACCCCGATCTCCATGCCCAGGACACTCTGTCGGTGTCGGCGGGACTGGCCGTGGCCGACGCGGTCGAGGTGCTGACGAGGGGCGGGCCCGACGCCGTCGCCGAGCTCATCCGGCTGGGTGCCCGGTTCGACCGGACGACATCGGGTGACCTCGCCCTGGGCCGGGAAGGCGGGCATGGCCGGAGGCGGATCGTCCACGCCAATGGCGACGCAACCGGCGCCGAGATCATGCGCACGCTGACCGAGGCCGTCGACAACCGAACCGATCTCGAAGTCCATGAGGATCATTTCGCCGTCGACCTGGTGCTGGATCGCTCGGGGTCGGTGGTAGGGGTCGTGATGCTGACCAGCCGGAACGAAACCGAGGTCTGGCTGGCTCCGGCGGTGGTGATCGCTACGGGCGGCATCGGTCAGGTATACGCCCGGACTACGAATCCGACCGTCGTCACCGGCGACGGAATTGCCATGGCAGCCCGGGCGGGGGCCGTGTTGGCCGACATGGAGTTCGTGCAGTTCCATCCGACGGCGCTCGATGCACGACTCGATCCCATGCCGCTTCTGACCGAGGCGCTCCGCGGCGAAGGAGCGCACCTGATCGACGGCTCCGGACACCGCTACATGCTCGACCTTCACCCCGATGCCGAGCTCGCCCCGCGCGACGTCGTGGCGCGAGCCAACTACCGTCACCGGGGCGACGCCTATCTGGACGCCACGATGATCGGCGCAGCATTCCCCGAGCGATTCCCCACGGTCTTTGCGTCGGCAATGGCTGCGGGCCTCGACCCCCGATATCAGCCGCTGCCCGTCTCGCCCGCCTGCCATTACTTCATGGGCGGCATCGATGCCGCCCCCGACGGCGCCACGAGCCTGCCCGGCTTGTTCGCAGTGGGGGAGGCTGCATCCACCGGGATCCACGGTGCCAACCGCCTCGCGTCCAACAGCCTTCTGGAGGGCCTCGTGTTCGGCCGATTGACAGCCGACGCCGTGCGTCGTCATCGAACCTCCATCGATGATGGCTCTCTCCTGGTGCCGCACGATGCGCTTGACACCCGCGATCGTCGCGGTGTCGGCCTCGATCCACTGCGCTCGGCGATGTGGGAGCACGTCGGTGTCGAACGATCGGCCGAGTCGCTCCGCGCCGGACTCCAGCAGATCGATGCCCTGACGGACCAAGCGCGTGCATCAGGGGAAGGAAGAAATCTCCACGAAGTCGCCCGGCTGATCGCCACCGCCGCCCTCGAGCGGCGGGAGAGCCGCGGGGCGCACTACCGGCTCGACCACCCCACACCCGACCCACGAGCACAGGAACGCCGCACCACGAAGCTTCGGCCGGCGCTCGGTCGACTCCCCCAACTGACCCGGTGATGCTGCATCGATCGATGTATCTCCCGGTGATCGAAACGGCGTTCCAGGAGGATCTCGGCGCCGCCGGCGACCTGACGACCGAGGCGGTGATCCCTCCAGGTGCGTCGGCGTCGGCGGTGCTCAGTACCCGCCAAGATGGTACGGCGGCCGGATTGGAGGTCGCCGCGGCCGCTTTTGCATACGCCGATGGTCGGATCGCCTTTCGATCGTTGTGTCATGACGGCGACGAAGTCGGAGCAGGACAGGTGCTCGCCGAGCTCACGGGCCCGGCACGCGGGATCCTCCTCGGCGAGCGGACGGCGCTCAACCTGCTGGGGCGAATGTCGGGAATCGCCACGATGACTCGAGCCGTGGTGCTGGCAGTCGAAGGTACCGGCGCGGCGATCGCCGACACCCGCAAGACCACCCCAGGATTGCGGGCTCTCGAGAAGCACGCCGTACGCATGGGCGGAGGCGCCAACCATCGCTTTTCGCTCGGCGACGCCGTCATGATCAAGGACAATCACATCGCTGTGGCAGGAGGCATCGCCGAGGCGGTACGCGCCGTGCGGGCGTCGGTGGGTCACACCGTGAAGATCGAGGTCGAGGTTGATGCGCTCGAGCAGCTCGCCGTGCTCCTGGAAGACCCGGTAGATGTCGTCCTGCTCGACAACATGGACCCGGCGACCCTGCGCGAAGCCGTGGCGATGGTCGACGGGAAGATGGTGACGGAGGCGTCCGGCGGAATCACTTTGGAGAACGCGCGCGAGATCGCCGAGACCGGCGTCGACGTGCTTTCACTCGGCTGGTTGACTCACTCGGTCGCTCAGCTCGACGTGGGCCTCGACGTCGACGTTCACCAGATCATCACGTAGCTCAGAATCGGCTCACCCGGCCCCCTTTCGAAGGTCGAGGTGCGGAAGTCCCACAGCTCCACCCGGAATCCAACGCCGTCGCCCCTCTCGAAGGAGCCTCCGAACCGCATGAGCCGCTCGTCGTCGATGGTGGCCATCGTCCCGGTCAGCCCTCGCCGTCCTAGTTCCTCGGCGATGTCGGCGGCGAGGACTTCGGCTGCGTCGACGTCGGCGGGCAGCTGGAAATACAGCGGCTCGACGCGCCGCCGCTCGCCCTTCTGCGCCGCAACGGCTTCCTCGTCGTAGAGGAGGTCGGCCGAGTTCACCTCGGAGGCGCCTTCGGGTACGAAGGGCTGACCAGCATCGAGATCCGTCAGCGGCGCCCCCAGCCACTCGGACAGCCAGACGCGGCGGGCCGGGTCGAGCCAGTTGCTCCTACCCGACGCAGCGAGCGCAACGGTCTCGGCCATGTCCTCGGCCGGGCCGGCCGTCCCGTATTCGGTGGCAGGGACGGAATCGCTGTCGATCACCCACTGCGCCTGCCACGGCTCGTCGCCGGTGTCGGTCCAACCGGTGGCGGCGGCGAACGCCCGCACGGCGTCTGAGCCGGAATCCAGCTCGATCGCGTCGACCTCGCCCCGGGCAGCGGCGTTCAGATATGCGTCGTCCAGCGCCAGCCACTGCTGGACGTGGGTCAGCTCGTGGTTGATCGCATACGCCACCTGATATCGCCCAGCCCGAGCCTCGACCGAGAAAACCCGGTCCAGCAGATAGATATCGGGTCCGACGGCGACCGCCACCGCCGCCGACGTGTCGAGGTGAGAGGGAGGCGCATCCGACGTGCGAACCAGATTGCGTACGCCGTCGAGCAACTGCGGCACCGCATCGGCCGCTGCAGCAGCGATGATCTCCACCTCCCGCGGATCAGGCAGGGCGGTGTCGCCGACGGCGGTCAACGGACCGACGAAGCGCTGCCACCCGACCGGTTCGAACGGCGGGGCACCCACCTCGGCCTGGATGACGGGGTCGGTCAGGTCGAAGATCCGGTCCACAAGCTCCGGCCGGGTGGTGGTCGGCGTGGGATCGGGCGAGCCGGCGCAGGCGGCCACGGAGACGGCCAAGACGGCCGCAAGGAGGTAGGGCTTGATGATTCGCATGAGGCAGGGCAGCTACGCTACGGCCCTCGCCAGTGAAGGAGTTCCGCAGCATGCGCAGAGTAACCGTAGTGGGAGCCGGGAAGTACGGCTCGACGACTGCGATGCGCCTCGCTCAGGCAGACATCGTCGATGAGGTCGTCCTGACCGACATCGTCGAAGGTCTGCCCCAAGGCCTGGCCCTCGACATGAATCAGAGCCGGCCGGTGGAGCGGTACTCGACCAAGGTGGTCGGAACCAATTCGTATGCCGACACGGCCGGTAGCGAGGTCGTGGTGATCACCGCCGGCCTTCCTCGCAAGCCGGGGATGAGTCGCATGGATCTGCTGGAGGTGAACGCCAAGATCGTCAAAGCCGTGACCGAACAGATCATGGACGCGTCGCCCGACGCGACGTTGGTGGTGGTGACCAATCCGCTCGATCACATGACGACGCTCGCCGCCGAGGTCAGCGGTCTCTCCCGCAACAAGGTCATGGGACAGGCCGGGATCCTCGACTCTTCGCGATTCGCCCACTTAATCTCGGAACAGACCGGCGTCGATATCCAGAAGATCGAAGCACTCACCCTCGGTTCGCACGGCGAGACGATGGTCCCCGTTCCTTCCCAGTGTCGGGTCGACGGGGCGCCCCTCACCGAGGTCCTCGACGATGACACCATCGCCAGCCTGGTGCAACGCACCAGCGACGGCGGCGCGGAGATCGTCGCGCTTCTGAAGACCGGCTCTGCCTACTACGCCCCATCGTCCGCTGCAGCGGCAATGGTGAGGGCCATCGTCACCGACTCACACGACCAGATGCCGGTCTGTGCATGGGTCGGCGGCGAGTACGGCATCAACGAGGTCTATCTTGGCGTCCCGGCGACGCTGGGCGCCAACGGCGTCGAGCAGGTGGTGGAGCTGGACCTGACCGACGGAGAGCGTGCTGCTCTCCACGACGCGGCTGAAGCGGTGAAAGCCAAGGTGGACGAGCTCCACTCGCTGTCGCTCGAGTGACCACGACGGGCTCGGTTGAGATCGCCCGATGAGTGAGATCAGCCCGACAGGTTGTAGGCGAGCTGGTCGTCGTCGGCAGGAATGGGCTGGCGGATCGAGGCCGGCAGCATGTCGGGTTGCAGCATGTAGGCCGACAGGGCAGCGATGTCCTGTGAGGCGACCAAGAGGCCGCAGGTCAGCACCGGGTCGGCGATGGCGGCACACGAGTCGGTGGGATTGCTGATCGACGGGTCGAGCTCACCCGGCGAATGAACGGTGTCGCATTGGCCGGAGGCGGTGCACTTGAACCAGCTCGTGTCGAGGTAGACAGGCCGGAAACGCTCGATGAAGTAGTCCTGGGTGCCCGGCCCGAAGGGGCGGTCGAGCTCGGGGGCGAAACCGTACCGGACCGAGGTCCCAATGTCGGGGTCGAAGATGATGCCCACCACGGTGCCGGCCATCCAGGCGTCGAGGCACAGCTCCATCTCGGCGTGGTTGTCGACCTGACCGGTCACCCCGGGCACACCGGCACAAGTTCCCGGCAACAGGAAGTCCCACAGCGGGGTGTCGTCGGCCCACACCCCGTTCTTGATCTGCACCTGGTTGCCGCCCCGGCTGAGCCGACCGGGGATCACGGTGCCGTCTTCCGAGTAGGCGCTGGTCGACTGAAACAGGCCCGGCTCGAGCGCGGAGCCGATGCCGGTCTGGGCGGCGACCTGGTTGGGCTCGGCGTTGAACACCGGGCAGGAGGCCCGATCGTTCACGATCGGATCGCCGACGGTGTAGGTGCTCATCGGATGATCCACCCCGGCAGCAATGTTCCAGGTCAGGCGTCCGTTGGTGTCGCCGTTGCAGCGGGTGATGGTTGGTACATAGCCGCCGTTGGCCTGCACGAATTCCTCGGAGCCGTACGTGGGAACGTCGAGTGACCCGTAGTTTCCGGTGGTACCGCCCGCACAGGGTCCCCACTGGGGATGCGCCCCCGACCGCAAGCACTCGTATGAAGATCCGGCCAAGTTGCTGGGGATTCCGAACGGCAGCACCGCCCCGCCCAGCAGCGAACGGGCCCCTGCCTCTGCTTCGGCGGCGGTGTCGATCTCGGTGACGCCGAAGACCGCTCCGAATTGGGTGTTGACCGGAATGATCGGAGTTCTCACCCGGGCGCGGTCGAGCGACGACGTGAAGCTGATGCAGTCGGTCAGCGGCGACACGATCGTGAACTCGGCCGGGCGATTGGGATCGCACGGTGCCTGCGTCCAGTCCGGGGTGAAGGTCAGATTGAGGTCGACAACGGTCATTGCCGCTTCGGCGCCGTTGCAGGCGGCCCGCATGCGGACGTTGGACTGATTGCAGGTGGCGGTCACGTCGAGGTTGGCGAACTGTACGGCCCCCAGTGCTCCGAAGTCGGAGGCGTTCTGGTCGGCGCGCCGCTGGTTGGTGCCCAGCCCCCAATCAACGGCCAGGGCGGCGAAACCCATCAGGACGAGCAGCGACGAGGCCACGATGAGCAGCGTCGAGCCGCGCTCGTCGGTGCGGAGCCGGCCGATCATGGACAGGTGCCGCCCGCTCCGAAGTTGGGCGACTGTTCGAGGTAGATGATGGCCGTGTCGTCCATGATGATGTTGTTGAAGACCGGGAGGAATCCGGAAAGCCCGTTGCTGGTGGCGGTGACGGTGACATCGACGGTGTCTCCGACGTCGGTCCCTCCGTTGATCGCCACGGTTGCCGATGCTCGGAAGGGTCCCGGCTTGATGGCATCGCATACGGCGTTGACGATGTCGGCGTTGTTGGCGCCGACGGCCGCCACTCGGGCGCCTTCGCGTGCCGAATGCCGCAGATCGAGCTGATTCGACAAGGCCCACCCCGCCTCGATGATGCCGAACAAGAGGGTGAACAGCAGCATGGCGCTTACGGCGAACTCGACGAGGGCGGCGCCGCGCTCCTCGCCGAGCGTGGTACGGCGCGAGTCGATTCTGCCCCGGATCGTCATGTTCTCCACTCCCTCATACGGCGTGATGCCGGTTGGCGACCCCTCTGGAGGTTATCGGTCCGGTGAGCGGAGTTCTATAGGTCCTTCGACTCATTGTGGTCAGGTTACCACAATGAGTGAGATCTGGTGAGACGCTAGTAGTCGATGTCGACGGTCTGGGCGGCGGCGGTCCAGTTGGACACGATCGGCTGATGCATCATCAACACCGCCAGGTTGCCGGTCACCTTGATCTTTCCGGTCATGAAGGCTGCCTGGGTGTTGAGCTCACCTTTCGAGATGCCCGCGGCCGTCTCGTAGTCGGAAGCGATCGTGACCTCGGGGTCTTCGAGCTGACCCAGCGCCATCTTGGCGGATCCGTTGCCGATGTCGAGGTAGTAGTCGACGGTGCCGCCGTCGGGGGCGTCGGTGACCTGGAACTGGACTCCGAGGTCGGTGGTGCCGATGGCACTCTGGAAGCCGTCGTGGTTGGCCAGCGCATCGGTGAATGCGTTGGCCCATTCTTCGCTGAGGTATTTCACGCCCATGCTCTCGCCTCTTTCGTCGAACGGGAGGGGCGATGTTAGCAGCGGTTAACTACGGCATCCGGCCATGCCGGTCGCCTTCAGCGGGTCAGCTCGACGCCGGTGAAGCTGTTGGTGCCGCCCCCAGGGCCTCCGCTGAGCGAGTTGCACAGATCGTCGGGCAGATGGTCGCATTCGAGCACGACCCCGCTGGCCGAGTCGAGGACCCGTTGCCCCGGTGCGACGATGCTGATCGTGCCGTTCAGCCCGGGCCGGGAGACACAGGTTCCCTCCACCGGGTCGTTGTCGAGGGTGCCGTTGCACGTGAGCTGGGGAGAGAGGACGACGTAGAGGTCCTGGATCCACATCGGGACGATGTAGTCGACGTGGTAGCAGCACGAGTTGTTGGGCAGCGGCGTGGTCTCGATGAATTTCGGGACCGCTGAAAGCCGGGCCGAGCTCTCAATGGCTGAGGTGAACAGAAGCCCTGTGTGGTTGCTGAGGCATGCCAGCATGTCCGCCCAGGCAGCGTCATAGGCGGCGGCGTCGGCGGGAGCGGCTGGATGGGCCCGCGCCGCGATGCATTCCGGAGTGCCCACGCTCGGATCGATCATCGTCCACAGCGGACGGTTGTCGATCGTGAAGCCGAAGACGGTGGTGGTGCCCCATCCGGTGTCGTAGCCACCGTCGAGTCGCCCGGCGAATGCGCCGTCGTAGACGCCGCCCTTGACCAGCCCGTTGCTGATGTCGGTCTTCGTGTAGCCAGCTGCAGAGTCGAGCATGTTGGGCTTGGGCGGGCCGGCCGCGGCCGGGCATCCGGCGCCGTTCCTCCGGTCGCTGCCGGCGATCCAGTGACCCAGCTCGTGGTCCATGCCGACCGCCATGACCCGTGACATCGGAGTGGGTTGCTCGCCCGACGTGCACTCCGAGTTGGGGCCGCCGGGGGCGATCTCGGCGTACCAGTAGGGCCGGAAGTTGCCGAAGTCGCCGGTGGTGGGGTCACCGCAGCTGTTGTGGGATTGGGCGCCGGTGCCGGTCTTCATGCAGAATTCGGTGCCGCCGGCGTCGCTGAACACCCCGGTGGGAAAGGCGAAACCGCCTCCGCCGCTGTTGCCGACCACCGCAGCGTGTGCTTCTGCTGCCACGTCGATCTGGTTGATGCCGAACACCGACCCGAAGAACGTGTCGACGCCTCGGGTGGGGATGCGCACCCGGACTTCGTCGAAGTTGGCGCTCCAGCTGATGCAGTCGGAACCACCCACCACCCCCAACAGCGCGCCGTCGCTCAAGGTTCGCCGGGCGAGCGGGGTGGGGTCGACGCAGGCGGTCCAGTCTGCCGCGGTCGGCGCATCGGCCATATTGCGGTTCACCAGGTCATACACCTCGTCTACCGCTGCTTGCATCGGGTTGGCGCCGGCGTTGATGGTGAACTCGATCGCCGAGCCCAGTGAAGAGGCGTCGGAGGCGTTCTGAGCGGCCCGGCGCACCGAGGTGCCCATGCCCCAGTCGGCGACGAGGGCGGCGATGCCCATCAGCAGCAGCATCATCGAGGCGACCATCACGGCGGTGGCGCCTCGCTCGTTGCGACGGAACCGGCTCAACATGAGATCGGCCCCGCGATCCCCGACCAGGTGGCGTCTTGTTCGAGGCGCATCTCCACGGTCGAGTTGACGGTGATGCCGTTGAAGAACGGGATGAAGCCGCCGGTGATGCTCGTGTAGTTGTGAATCACGTCGACGGCCAGCTCGTCGCCGATCTGAGCCCCCGTGCGAGTCAGCTCGATGGTGGTGTTGTTGGAGAGGTCCATACGGCTGCACGCCTCGGCCACCATGTTGGCGGCGGTATCGGTATTGACTGCCGCGAGTCGGCCGGCCTCGCGGGCGGCATGGGTCACGTCGAGCTTGGCGTTGAACGCCCATCCGGCTTCGACCATCCCCAGCGCCAGCAGAATCAAGAATGGGGCGAGAATGGCGAACTCGACCAGCGCGGCGCCATCGTCTTCCCTTCTCTGACGCCATCTATGGCGATAGGCCATCCGTAACACGCTCCCTAGCGGTGGGCCCCCGGACGAGCCCTTCAACCCCGCGTCGATGGTACCAGTCGGCCGATCGTTCCACAATGGAGATCGGCCACGTTCGGTGACTGCGATCGACGGCCGAAGGCCTCGTCAGCGGGTCTGACCGGCCAGGCGACGGTTGATCACCTTGGCCTTGATGTAGTCGCGGTTGAGCAGCGCGATGAAGTCGATCGAGATGGACTTGGGGCAGGCCTTCTCGCACTCTCCGTGGTTGGTGCACGAGCCGAAGTACTCCTCCATGGTGTCGACCATGGCCTCAACCCGGGTCCAGCGCTCGGGCTGGCCTTGGGGCAGCAGATTGAGATGAGCGACCTTGGCCGCCGTGAACAGTTGCGCCGCCGAATTGGGACAGGCTGCAACACAGGCGCCGCACCCGATACACGCGGCGGCGTCGAAGGCGGTGTCGGCCGCCTCCTTCGGGACCGGAATGAGGTTGGCGTCGGGCGCCGAACCGGTGGGCACGGTGATGTAGCCGCCGGCCTCGATGATGCGGTCGAAGGCGGTTCGGTCGACGACGAGATCCTTGATCACCGGAAAGCCGGCGGCCCGCCAGGGCTCGATCATGATCGTGTCGCCATTCGCGAACTTGCGCATGTGCAGCTGGCAGGTGGCGGTGCCGAGCTGAGGGCCGTGGGCCTGGCCGTTGATCATGAGACCGCACGAGCCGCAGATTCCTTCGCGGCAGTCGTGGTCGAAAACGATGGGCTCCTCTCCGTCTTGGATGAGACGCTCGTTCACCACGTCGAGCATCTCCAGAAACGACATGTCGGGAGAGATGTCCCTCGCTTCGTAGGTGACCATGGAGCCGGGCGCGTCGGCGTGTGGCTGCCGCCACACCTCGAGAGTCAGGTCCATTACTTGTAGCTCCTCTGAGTCAGCTCGACGTGCTCGAATTCGAGAGGCTCCTCGTGGAGCACCGGAGCCCCCGGATCACCCGACCATTCCCAGGCCGAAACGTAAGCGAACTCGTCGTCACGTCGGAGCGCCTCGCCTTCTTCGGTTTGGTACTCCTCGCGGAAGTGGCCGCCGCACGACTCGGCTCGGTCGAGGGCGTCGACGCACATGGCTTGGGCCAGTTCGAAGAAGTCGTCCACTCGGCCGACCTTCTCCAACGACGAGTTCAGGGTGCCGGATGAGCCGAGCACCCGCACGTCATTGCGAAACTCATCGTGGAGCGCCGGGATCTCCGACAATGCCTTCTCCAACCCGGCCTGCGAACGAGTCATGCCGCAGTACTCGAGCATGATCTTGCCCAATTCGCGGTGAAACCAGTCGATCGTGCGGCTCCCCTTGACTGACAGCCAGCGGGCAACGCGGTCCCTCACGTCCTGCTCCACCTCCCCGAAAGCCGAGTCCTCGGGATGCACCGGGTCCTCGCCGAGGAAATCGGCAAGGTAGTTGCCAATGGTGTAGGGAAGCACGAAGTACCCGTCCGCCAATCCCTGCATGAGCGCTGATGCTCCAAGCCGGTTGGCGCCATGGTCGGAGAAGTTGGCCTCGCCGATGGCGAACAACCCGTCGATCGTCGTCATCAAGTGGTAGTCGACCCACAATCCGCCCATCGTGTAGTGGGGAGCCGGATAGATTCTCATCGGCATCTGGTAGGGGTCCTCGTCGGTGATCCGCTCGTACATCTCGAAAAGGTTTCCGTACCGTTCTTCGATGACGTCGCGGCCGAGGCGGGCGATCGAGTCGGCAAAGTCGAGGTAGACGCCGTTCTCGAGGGGGCCGACACCCTTGCCTTGATCCACCATCGTCTTGGCGTTGCGGCTGGCCACGTCGCGAGGCACCAGGTTGCCGAACGCCGGGTACTTGCGCTCGAGGTAGTAGTCCCGCTCAGCGTCGGGGATCTCGTGAGGCGGGCGGGTGTCCCCGGCTTTCATCGGTACCCAGATGCGACCGTCGTTGCGCAGCGACTCCGACATGAGCGTCAGCTTCGACTGGAACTCCTCCGAAGAGGGGATACAGGTCGGATGGATCTGGGTGAAACACGGGTTGGCAAACGCCGCCCCCTTGCGGTGAGCTCGCCAGATGGCGGTGGTGTTGCACGCCATTGCATTGGTGGAGAGGTAGTAGACATTCGAGTAGCCGCCGGTGGCCAGGACCACTGCGTGTGCGCTGTGGGAGGCGATCTCGCCGGTGACGAGGTCGCGGGTGACGATGCCCACGGCTCGCCCGTCTTTCATGACGAGTTCGAGCATCTCGCTTCGTCGGTGCAGCTCGACGTTGCCCAGCGCTACCTGACGCGACAACGCCTGGTACGACCCGAGCAGCAGCTGTTGGCCGGTCTGGCCCCTGGCGTAGAAGGTACGAGACACCTGCGCTCCACCAAAGCTGCGGTTGTCGAGGAGCCCGCCGTACTCGCGGGCGAACGGGACGCCTTGGGCGGTGGCCTGGTCGATGATGTTGACCGACACCTCGGCCAGCCGGTAGACGTTTGCTTCCCGGGACCGAAAGTCACCGCCTTTCACGGTGTCGTAGAACAACCGAAAGATCGAGTCTCCGTCGCCGTGGTAGTTCTTGGCGGCGTTGATGCCGCCCTGGGCGGCGATGGAATGGGCTCGCCGCGCGGAGTCGTGGTAGGTGAAGGCCTTCACGCGGTAGCCCAACTCGGCCATGGTGGCGGCAGCCGAGGCACCGGCGAGTCCGGTGCCGACCACGATCACCGTGAACTTGCGCTTGTTGTTGGGGTTGACCAGCTTCATCTCGAACTTGTGGTTCTCCCAGAGCCGGTCGATGGGGCCCTCCGGGATGCGTGCGTCGAGGGTGATCATTTCGCCAGACCTCCTCAACCCACGAAACCGGTGAAGATGGCGATGGGAAAAGCCACATTGCCCAGTACGACGACGGTCGCCAGCCCTTGGGCGAGCCACCGGCGCCACCGATTGAAGCGGGGATGGTTGGCGCCGATGCTCTGGAACAGGCTCCATGCGCCGTGAAAGATGTGAAATCCGAGCGCGACGTTGGCCACGACGTAGAGCGCCGCGACACCCGCGCGGCTCATCGATGCCACCGCGTTCTCGTAGGGCATACCCCGTTCGAAGTCAGGGTTCACGAACGTCCAACCCCAGGTGAGATCGGCCAGGTGCCAGATCAGAAAGAGAAGCACGATCGTTCCGGACCATCGCATCGTGCGTGACGCGTAACTGGCCGCCAGCCACTCTCGGGGCTGCTGGTATTTGTCGGGCCTGGCCTTGGCGTTGACGTACGTCAGGGCGTAGGCGGCATGGATGTGCACGGCAAAGGCGCCGATCAGGGGGATCCGCAGAAGGAGCCACAGCACCACGCTGCGGGGCGCAACCGGCTCGCCGAAATCGCGAAGGAACTCGCCGTACTCGTTCATCTTCTCTGGGCCCTCGAAGAGATGGAGGTTGCCGACCATGTGGGCGACGACGAACCCCAAGAGGATGATGCCCGAGAGTGCCATCGCGTACTTCTTGCCGATGTCGGAGCGATAGAGGTCGACGAGCCAGATCTGGCGGCGGGGGCGCTCAAGCTCGGTGGTTGCCACGATGCTCCTGCTCTCTCGGTGCCGGCCCATTATGCCAGCGCGGCCCTCGCCGGTAGGTCGCAGGACCCAAATCGGCGTCGGAGAGGGGCTTTTGGAGGTGTCGGGCTTGACAGGCCGGGGCCGAGAGGTCCACAATCACAATGGTGTAATTACACGGATGTGAGTGGTTCGAGCGAGCGGAGCGGATCGCGAAAACCGACCATCGGGATGTAGGCCACCCGGAAACCGGAGACGCGGAGTTGTCTCACGGCCGGCCCGGACCAACACGGGCGTGCGCCGGAGGAAACCTCGAGGGGAGCGTCAGAGGGACGAGGAGGGGAAGAGTGAGAGGGACACGGTGCAACGGAAGCTGATCGAGGCGCTGGCGCTTCACGACTTGTCATGGCAGGACTACTCGAATTGCCGCGGGGCCGACGCAGATCTGTTCTTTCCCGAGCGGGGTGCGTCGACCAGGAAAGCCAAGGCCATCTGCGGCGCTTGCGAGGTTCGAGTGGAGTGCCTGGAGTTCGCCATTCAGCACAGCGAGAAGTTCGGGATCTGGGGTGGATTGTCCGAACGCGAGCGACGCCGAATCCGCAAGGACCGAGCAATCGCGGCGCGGAGGAAGCAGGCCGTCTGACTTTGGCCGTAGGCCGATCCGCACAGCATCTACACTCGGGCACGACACGACGAAAGGCTTGCAGTGCAGACGGTTGGCATCGTGATCATCATCATCGGTCTCCTGCTGATGGCGTTTGCAATCATGACCAGGCGCCGGACGCAAACCGCCAAGGAAGCGCTGGTGACCCCCGATGGGGCACCGGCGATGGAGCTCTCGGTCGATCGTCCGCGACCTGCGGTTGCCGCCTTCCACGTCCAAGAACACGAAGCACAGGTCACGTTCGATGTCCCCTTGCCGGAGAGTGACGGACCCGACGAGCTGATGCAAGAGCTCTTGATCAACGAGGCCCTCGAGGTCACCCGCGAGAAGCGCCATCATCTGCCGATCGACCAGGTCACCGAGGTGGTCGCATTCGCAGGGAGGGGCGAGGTGCGCGAGGTCGGCCGGATCCGACTTCCTGCTCCCGGCGAACTGCCGCCGCCACTGTCCGGTGCGGCGGTGCTGGATCTCTCGGCGGTCGACATCGATCCGCTCGAAGAGCAGTTCACCGGCCGCAGCGATGCGACGCCGCAGACGACGTCGACGTCCACCGAGGGCGAGTTGGTCCCGATCGGCAGGGAGCTGCGCATTCCCAAGGCGGTCGACGTCGGATTGCGGGCGCAGGGCATCGATCCGTCCACGATGTCGGCGGGAGAGCTGGTGCGGGGAACGCTCGCGGTGTTCGGCTACCAGGTCACTCAGGAGGACGACCATCTCTACAGAGCCTCCCGGGCCGGAACCACGACACTCATCTACGACGTGCCCCACGAGCCGGGCGGATACCAAGAAGTGTCCGAGACGGCCATCCGCGACTTCACCGTGACCTTTCTCGCATCCAAGGCCGATCGGGGCCTCCTGGTGAGCGACAAGTATGGGCCGTTCGAGGTGTACGAGCGCGAGCGCAACGATTCGAGGGTCCGCTTCGTCACCAGGGAGCGGCTGCAGCATTTCGTCGATTCTCTGGCTCTGAGCTAGGCGCAGCGAGAGGCCAGGCCGGACCGCCGTGCCCGGAGATTTGGTTCCCTCGGATCCCGATCGACGGAGGAGCTGACCACGGTGTTGCTGGCTCGCCGATGGTGTCCGTACCTCGTGCTGGGCGTGACCGGCCTCGCAGTGGTCGGCGTCGTCACGATGGCCGCCGAGTCCTCGCAGAGTCAGAGTGCCGCTTCGGACCCGGGCATCGGTCTCTTGTTCGTCGCCGGACTGGGCGGGGCGTACATCGTCGGCGCCACGTTGCTCGTGCTGATCTCCGAGGCGTTTGGGCAGCGATGGACGCTCATCCGGTCCATCGGCGCGATCGGGCTGAGCGCGCTACCCGTGTGGGTGGCTGCGTCGATGGCAGCCGACTTCCTCCTCTCCAGTCGGTGATGGGCAGGGTCGGAACCATCGGGTGTCGAGAGACGTCCTACTCATGGGCTCGGTTTCTGCCGACTGACAAACTGCGAGGAGGGACTAGAGTTTGCAGCCCGAAAGGAGATCGACCCAATGCGCACACCATCTGGATGGGAATGGCTCATCATCGCCCTCATCGTCGTGCTGCTGTTCGGGGCGAAGAAGCTCCCGGATCTCGCTCGTTCGCTTGGAGCGTCGGCCAAGGAATTCCGCAAGGGCATCGAGGCCGGAGCGTCCGAAGACGACGCTGAAGCACCGGTGGCGGAGGCGTCCAAAAAAGATTCGGACTGAGCGGAACTTTTCTCCGCCCGGCCCCGTTATGGGGATAGGCCGCAATGGCTGAGCAAGTGCCCCTGACGTGGGAAGAAGTTGCGCACACCCATGGGCGGAAGATCTATAACTTCGCGTATCGACTCACCGGCAATCCGGACGACGCGGCCGACCTCACTCAAGAAGTGTTGCTGCGGGTTCGCCGAGGGTTGGAACGGTACGTTCCCGGGAGCTTCGAAGGCTGGTTGTGGAGGATCACCCGCAACGCCTTCCTCGATGATGTTCGTCGGCGGCAGCGGCGACCGACGACGAGGCTGCCTGACGACCTCGACCGGACCGGATACGCGGTCACTCCTGCCCCCGACGATGTGCTCGCCTCGATCCGGCTCGGCGAAGACGTCCAGAAAGCGCTGCTCGCCCTGCCGTACGACTTTCGGGAGTCGGTCGTGATGTGCGATCTGATCGGCCTCAGCTACGACGAGATCGCCGCAGCCACCGACGTCCCTGTCGGCACCGTGCGGTCTCGGATCCATCGCGGTCGGAAATTGCTGCGTGAGGCGCTTTCATGACGAGAGCGGCCGGAAACCACCTCGGCGAGCTGGCCTCCGCCTATCTCGATGGCGAAACGTCCGCCGCCGAGTCGCTGATGGTCGTCGAACACCTCGCCGACTGCGAGCGCTGTCGTCTCGAAATGGCAGACCTCCATGCAGCCCGTAGTGCGCTGCGGTCGCTGCCCGTCCTCGAGCTCCCGGTCGGGCTCCTCGCCGGGGTCGGGTCTCCGGCCGAGGTCGTGCCGCTGCGACGGCGACCCCTGAGTTGGGTGGCCGCAGCCGCCGCCGCGATCATCGTGTTCGTCGCCGCCGCCACCGCATCCGCTCCCGACGTGGTCGGGATCACATTGGACGATGTGTCGTTGCAGTATCAGCAGCAGCAATTGCACGATCCCGTCATCACCCAGAACCTCGGTCAGCCGACGCAGGGAGGCACCCGGTGACCGCCCGGTTGACGACCATCATCGCCGTCGTGGCGGGGCTCAGCGTCTTCGGGCCGCTGGCCGGCGCCGTCGATCTCGAAGAGCTGCTCAGCCGGCAAGCAGAGGCCGTGTACACCGGCGAGCAAACCGTGGTGTGCAACACGCCCGACGGTCGCACGTCCGATGTCTTCGAGGTGTCGCAGGCTGAGGGCGTGGTCGTGTCGCGCGACGCCGGCGGAGTCGTGCGGGCAGCGATGGTCGCCGTCGACGCCGGTTGGATCGAGTCCGGCCGCTACGACGTACGCGATGGTCGGAGCGGCCGTTTTCTGCAACGCCCGGTCGAGATCGTCGAGGTTCTCGAGGCCGAAACAATCCGCCTCAGGATGCGCTTCGACGTCACCACCGGCGTGCTGCTGGCGTCCGACGTGTTCAACGCCGACGGCACGACCTACTGTTCGACGAGGTTCGTCTCGTTCGAGCCGGGACAGCCTGGGCTCACCGCCGACGTCGACCTGGCTGAGGTGGTGATGGAGTCGGTCGATTCGTTCAACGAGCGCGCCCTTCCCTCGGTGGTGGGAGGCTTCGATCGCCTGTCCGTGTCCGAGGGACCCGAGCCGGAGATCGCCGCTGCCTATTACGGCGACGGCGTCTTCTCCTTCACCGTTCTCAACTCAGAGAAGCAGATCGAGGTGCCGGAGCTGGCACAGGTGCCCGACAGCACCATCGAGGGCAATCGATATCAGCGTGCGTTCTCGCTCGGTTCGGCCGCCATTGCATGGACTTCGCCCGAAGGCGGGTTCGTCCTGGTGGGTGAGCTTCCGCTCGATCTGCAGGGACGGGTGCTGGCCGATCTGCCACGACCGGAAGAAGGCTTCTTCCGCAAGCTGTGGCGGGGCCTGTTCGACTAGCCGCCGAGCAGGTCAGAGGTCGGGCAGGAGCACGCGGGCGGCCCACGCGACCGGATCGCTGATCTCATCCATCGACGGCACCATGTCTGGCCCCTCGAGCAGCCGGTGGGCGGCATCGTCACCCCAACGGTCGGCGACCTGGCGAACGAACGCAGCGGCGTCGTCGAACACTCCGGCTCCGATCTCGACGCCGACTAATCGGTCGAGCAGCTGTTCGCCGGTGGCGGGCTCGTCACGAGCGATCCGATGAGCCGCACGAATCGCTTCGAGAGAAGGGAGCAGCTTGCGGCCCATACCGTCCAGCAGGAATTCGGCATACCCGGCCATCGTCGCAACGATGGCATGCAGATCACCCAGGGCGGGTCGCTGGTGCTCGTCGGAGAAGATACCCGACAGGCCGAGGGGATCCTCCATCATCGATTGGATCTCGGTCGGATCGGTCACCGACTGGAACCTTTCCAACAGGTTCGAGAGGTCGAGGCCGATGCCCGCCACATAGTCGGCGGCGCGTCGCAAGACGTCGGGACGGATCCAGTCGATCGCGTAGATCGACTGGTGGGCGACCTCGCGGATCGCCGACCACAGCCTCACCTCGCGCGGATCGAGCTGATGGTCGGCCGCGAAGTCTTCGACGTTCGGCACGATCAATCGCAGGGGCGCAGGATGCTCGGTCGGGTACCCGACGTCGAAGTTGCCCAGCACTCGATGGCCCAGGAACCCGACAAACGAGCCCATCTGCATGCCGAGCAGCGCGGGAACGAGTGGCTTCACGAACATCCCCATCGGATCGCTACTCGACACGGTGTCAGCTGAGTCGAGCGGGTCGAGGCCGGCGACCAGATAGCCGTAGGCCTCGAGGTTGGCGAGGATCCACCCTCGCCGGTCGAGCGGCTCCATATTGGAAGCCGGATCCGGAGAGAGGGGAGTCATCGCTTCGATCTGGAGCTGAGCCAGTCGGGCCAGGTCCTGGTATTCCTCAGCCAGCCATGGGTCGACCGGTGATGCCTCACCGGCGAGTTGTTTGGCGATCTCGGCTCCCAGTCGCCAATTGACGGGACCTGGGGCGTTGAAGAGCTCGAATAGTTGGCTGAACAGGTCGTCGCTCATGGGGCTCACCTCGGAACGTACACTGCATTCTATGGGCGGGACCGGACTACGAACGCACGTGCTGGTCGTCGAGCGGCCCCTCGACCCGGTCGCGCTCTACGAATCCGTTCAGGACCCGTCGGCCGGCGCGGCCGTGCTCTTTTCGGGCATCGTCCGCGACCACGCCCCGGGTCGTACCGACGTGACCCACCTGGAGTACGAGGCATACGTCGAACAGGTCGAGACCAGGATCGCCGCCATCTGCGCCGAAGCGCGGGAACGCTGGGACATCACTCATCTGGCGGTCGAGCACCGGATCGGCACCGTGCGTGTCGGCGAGGAATCCGTGGTCGTGGCGGTCTCGTCGTCGCACCGAGCCGACTCGTTCGCCGCTGCGCGCCACATCATCGACGAGTTGAAGCATCGGGCACCGATCTGGAAGAAGGAGTACGCCGCCGAGGGCGCCGAATGGGTCCAGGGCGCCTGAGCGCACCCTCCGGCCGCATCACCCAGGCGATCGATTTTCCTCGTTTCCGAGGTCCTCCGCCGGCTGGCGCCGATATGGTATCTGCTTGCGGTGAGTGCTCGGGCCGCTACGGTTCGCCGCGATCTGCACACGCCACCCTCCTAGGAGCGTCATGACGGCAACCATGGGCGAGGTCGCCTCGCCCGGTACTGAGACCGGCTACCGGACTATCGCCGTCCGGGTCAAGGAATGGGCGGAGTCGAGCCCTGATCAGGTCGCCATGCGTGAGAAGGACTACGGCATCTGGCAGGAGATCACGTGGTCGGAGCTGTGGGAGCTGATCGTGGACGCCGCCCACGGGCTTCTAGCCCTTGGGGTCGAGGTGGGGGATCGAGTGTCGATCCAGTCTGAGGACCGCCCCGAATGGGTGGTGCTCGACCTTGCCGCCGTGGCGGTCAGGGGAATCTCGGTCGGGCTGTATCCGACCAACCCAACTGCCGAGGTGGAGTACTTGCTGAGCGACTCGGGTGCCAAGGTCCACCTGGCCGAAGACCAGGAGCAGGCCGACAAGGTCCTCGAGATCATCGATCGACTGCCGAACCTGGCTCGGGTGATCCACGTCGAACCACGAGGGTTCCGTGCGTTTCGCGACGACGACCGCTTCCTCTTCTGGGACGACTTCATCGCCTTGGGCCGCCGGCATCGAGCCGATCACAGCGGTGCCGTCGAAGAACGGATGGCCCAAGCCACCGCCGAGGACGTCATGACGCTGGTCTACACGTCCGGTACCACGGGTCCGCCCAAAGGGGCGATGCTCGACAACGGCAACGTGGAGTACTGCATCCACACCCTGATCACTGCCAAGAACCGGATGCGAGGCAACCGCAGGCCCAATGCCACCGATCAGATCCTCACCTACCTGCCGCTGTGCCACGTCGCCGAACGGATCTTCTCGACCTGGACGATGTGCGCTGCCGGGTCCGTACTGAACTTCGCCGAATCGATCGAGACCGTACAAGAGAACCTGCGCGAAGTGCAGCCGACGCTGTTTTTTGCCGTTCCCCGGATCTGGGAGAAGCTGCACGCCGGGATCGTCATCAAGGCCAAGGACGCCACCCCGTTCAAGCGCCTCTGGTTTCAGATCGGTTTTGCTCTGGCTCGCTACGTGGGCAAACAGCGCATCGCCAATGGCGGGGACCATTCGCTGACCGGGCGTCTCGCCTACTGGGTCGGGTATCCAATCGTATTCCGGGCGCTTCGGGAGCGGGTGGGTCTGCGGCGCTGCCGGTGGGCCGCCAGCGGAGCCGCCCCCATCGCCCCCGAGGTGATCGAGTTCTTCCACGGATTGGGCGTCGACGTGTTCGAGCTGTACGGCATGACGGAGAACGCGGCTGTGGCCACGTACAACCCGGTCGGTGAGATGAAGCTGGGAACGGTGGGCGTCCCCTACCCGGGCATCGGTCTGCGACTCGACGAGGAGACCGGAGAGATCCAGACCCAACACGCCGGTGTGTTCAGGGGATATTGGAACAAGCCGGACCAGACCGCCGAGACCTTCACGGAAGACGGTTGGCTCAAGACCGGTGACGTCGGTGAGTGGGTGGATGGGACCCACGTGAAGATCGTCGATCGCATGAAGGACATCATCATCACCTCGGGCGGCAAGAACGTGTCGCCGTCCGAGATCGAGAACAGCCTCAAGACGTCGCCTTACGTCAAGGAGGCGATGGTCACCGGTGAGGGCCGCAAGTTCCTGAGTGCGCTGATCGGTATCGAATACGACACGGTCGGCGACTGGGCCACCCGCCGTGGTATCCCGTACACGACCTACCGCGACCTCTCCGAGAAGCCGGAGGTGGTCGAGCTCATCCAGGGTGTGATCAACGAGACGAACGACAAATTCGCCCGCGTAGAGAACGTCCGAAAGTTCCGGATGATCCCCAAGGAGCTCGACCACGAAGACGGCGAGTTGACGGCCACCCAGAAGCTGAAACGATCCTCGATGGCGAGCATGTTCGAGGAGCTCATCGACGACATGTATCGGACGTGACGGTCAACGGGGTGGTCGTCCTCGCTCAGGCCGGACCGGAGGCGTCGAGCTTCGGGTTCATGGTCGTCAATGGCCTCAGCCTCGGTGCCATCTACGCCGTGCTCGCCCTGGGCTTCGTGATCATCTTCAAGGCGACCCAGGTGCTCAACTTCGCCCACGGTGCGCTCGGAGCGCTGGGGGCCTTCTTCGTCGCTTCGTTCGCCACCATCATCAACATCCCCGGACGGTGGATGGAGGGCTCGCCGCAGTGGATCCGATGGGGGCTGTCGCTCGTGTTCGCGGTGCTGTTCGCCGCCGCCTTGGGCATGGTGCTGGAGCGCCTGTTCCTCCGACCGATGCTGGGGGAAGCCCTCTTCGCCGTTGCGATCGTCACGCTCGGAATGGACATCGTGCTCCGCACCGTTGCGAACGACTTCCTCGGTTTGAATCCCAGACCCATGGGCGATCCGTTCGGCCTCAAGCAGATGGGGTTCGGATGCGAGACGGGAGGCTACGAGCCCAGTATCCAGCTCACCGACCTCTGCTCGCTGCGCCTGCCCTACACGACTGCCTTCCAGATGATCCTGACCGCGCTGCTGGTCATCGGGGTGACCTGGTTCTTCCGCTCGCGCACCGGGATCGCCATGCGAGCGACGGCATGGGACCAGGAAGCGGCCCGCGCCCAGGGCATCTCGGTTGGCCGGATCTTCTCGATCTCCTGGGCAATCGGGGCGGCGCTGGCGGCGATCGGAGGGATGTTCATCTCGATGTTCCCCCGCCGGCCCGGCGGGGTCGACACGCTGACTGCGTTCTTCGCGTTCAGGGCCTTTCCGGCGATCATCCTCGGCGGGCTCGACTCGATCGTCGGCGCCCTGGTGGGCGGTTTTGCTATCGGCTTCGCCGAGGCGGCTGCCAGCACCTACCTGACGTTCGAGTTCCTCGGAACCGGATTCGGCGGCGTCGTTCCCTACCTGGTCATGCTCGTAGTGCTGCTGATCAGGCCCTACGGGCTGTTCGGCACGGAGGAGATCCGGCGGGTATGAGAAGAGTCCACCCCCGGGAGATGCACCAATGAGAGGCCGACCTCTGCTGCACACCTCCTACGAGGACGATCAGGCGATCCTCAACACGACGACCAAGCGGGTCGTTGCCATGTTTGCCCTGATCGTGGCTGCGACCCTTCCGCTGGGGATCGTGCCTGGCCTGAAGTTCCTCGCTGCCGACGATTGGCTCCGACTCCTGTCGAGCGTGGCGATCTTCGCCATTGGCGGTTTGGGCCTCAACATCCTCACCGGTCTCGCTGGTCAGGTATCGCTCGGTCATGCTTTCTTCATGGGCGTGGGAGCCTACGTCGCCGCGGTGCTGGGCGGCGCACCGACGGTCGAGCACATCGGGTGGGAGCTTCCCATGTGGATCTGGCTGCCCGCTGCCGGAGTGGTGGCCGCGCTGGTGGGAGTGGCGGTCGGCCCAACCGCTGTGCGGGTTCGTGGTCTGTACCTGGCGTTCGTGACGCTGGGGCTTGTCTTCGCAGGCGACTACCTCTTCCGCAACTGGCGGTCCGTCACGGGCGGCGCCCAGGCGGGGCGGTCGTTTCCCGAGTTCCACATCCGATTCTGGAGGGAGGACGAGCCCCTGCTCGACTTGACGTCGGACGGCCCGTGGTTGGGGGTGGATTTGTCCTCGGAGGCCAAGACGTACCTGTTCCTCGTCGCATTGGCGTTGCTGTTCGTGCTCGTGGCCAAGAACTTGCAGAGGACGCGGGTGGGGCGGGCCTTCCAGTCGATTCGAGATCGGGACGTCGCCGCCGAGATCACTGGGGTCGACGAGTTCCGTTACAAGCTGCTGGCGTTCGGCATCTCCTCGTTCTTCGCCGGAGTGGCCGGTGCGCTACTCGCTTCGTTCGTCGGCCGGCTCATTCCCGAACGCTGGGATCTGTTTCTGTCCGTGCAGTTCATCGCCATCGTCCTCATCGGCGGGGCCGGCACCGTGTCGGGTACCATCCTCGGCGCCGTGTTCGTGATCGTGTTGCCGCGAGTGGTCGAAGAATTCACTCTGTGGGTTCAAGGGATCGTCGAGGAGGGGGACAGCCTGCTCGCCTCTGTGCTCGACTTCGTCGTGGCGACCGACGGCTCCGACTTCGGATTGGTGAACACGCTGCCAGGGGTCGGTCCGGGATTGTCGGTAGCCCAGCTGAACCTGGTCCTCTACGGTCTTCTCATCATCGGGTTCCTCATCTTCGAGCCGTTGGGCTTGTACGGGATCTGGATCCGCATTCGCAATTACTGGAAGGGTTGGCCGTTCACTTATTGAGTGGCCTTCGACGAATCAGAACCAGGAGGAAGAACTGAAATGACGATGAGAGCCAGATGGCTGGCTGTGTTGCTGGCCTTGGGGCTGGTGGTGGCGGCCTGCGGTGGCGGCGCCGCCGATACGACCGAGGGCGACGCTCCGGCGACGACGGCCGCACCCCAAGAGACAACTGCCCCTGACGAGACCACTGCCCCCGACGAGACCACCGCTCCTGACGAGACAGCGCCCGCTGGAGAGATCGCCACGGATATAGGCGTGGATCTCGAAGCGGGCGTGATCAAGGTCGGACTGTTGTCCGACCTGACCGGCGTCTTCTCGGCGCTGGTGACCCCGGTCGTGGCGGGCCAGCAGGCTTGGTGGGACAAGGTCAACGCCGAGGGAGGCATCAACGGTCTCCAAGTGGAACTGGTGATCGAAGACACCGGCTACGCCGAAGACGTCCATACCCAGAAGTACTCCGAGATCAAAGACGAGGTCGTGGCCCTCGGGCATTCGACCGGTTCGCCCCATACGGTGAACATCGTGCCCGACCTGCAGGCCGACGGTATCCTCGCCATCCCCCTCACGTGGTACTCGGGCTGGACCGACCCGGAACTCAACTCGAACGTGCTGGCGCACGGAACGCCGTACTGCATCGAGTCGATGAACGTTCTCGGCTACATCAAGGACCAGAATCCGGACGCGGCGACGATCGCCATCGCCTCCAACGCCGGTGACTACGGCCAGGACTCGGCGCAGGGCGCCAAGCTGGCCGCCGAAGCCCTCGGTCTCGACATCGTCTACGACGGTGAAGGCAAGGTCAACGCCGCTGATGAGGCGTCGCTGGCCGAAGTGGCGCAGGGCATCATTGCGGGCGCTCCGGACATCGTGTGGGTATCGACGTCGCCGGGTGCCTACTCGGGTATCTACGGGCAGACGCTGGCAGCCGGCCTCCAGGCGGTGTGGTCCGGCTCGTTCGTCGACTGGAACCAGGGCTTCATCGCCCCTGACTCGCCGATCCGGGACGCGGCGGTACGCGACATGATCTTCGGCTTCCCACTGGCGCCGTGGAGCGACCCCAATCCGGGAACCACGGCCGCTCGCGAAGCCGTGCTGGCGCAGAATCCCGACGCCCCGCCCAGCGAGTACTTCCTGGCGGGAGTGGTCGAGGCTGTGCTGTTGGAGCAGATCCTGCGGCAGGCGTACGACAACGGCGACATGACCCAGGCTGGCGTCCTGGCCGCGGGCAAGAGCATGGAATCGGTCGACTTCAACGGCATGGCGCCGCCGGAGTCGTACAGCGGCTCTCCCAACGAGAACCTGCAGCGGGCCATGTACATCGGCAAGCCGAGCACGGCCGACCTGGAAGCCGGCGGGTCCGGCCTCGAGGTCTTGGAAGCGCTCTACACGTCCGACATCGCTGCGGAGTACGAGTTCAGCGAGGCCTGCTTCAAGCTGGAGTAGCGACAGACGAATGAGCGCCGGGGGCGTTTCGCCCCCGGCGCTCCACGGAGGGAGAGATGCTGGCAGTCGAGAATCTGGAGGTCGTGTACAACGACGTCGTTCTCGTCCTGCGCGGGATCTCGATCGAGGTCGCCGACGGGCAGATCGTCGCTCTGCTGGGTGCCAACGGGGCCGACAAGACGACGACGTTGCGGGCCATCACCGGCCTCCTCGACGTGCACGAAGGTGACATCACCAAGGGAGATATCACGTTCGATGGTGTCGCGATCACCCACGAGGACCCGGCTCGCCGAGTCAAGCGCGGCATCTCCCAAGTCATGGAGGGCCGGAGGGTGTTCGCCGAGCTCACGGTGGACGAGAACCTGCGGGCTGGGTCGTATGTCAACCATGATCGGTCGGCCTATCGTCGATCGTACGAGCGGGTGATGACATTGTTTCCACGTCTGCTCGAGCGCCGGTCCGCGACCGCCGGATACCTGTCGGGCGGCGAGCAGCAGATGCTGGCCATCGGTCGGGCGCTCATGCAGAACCCCAAGCTGCTGATCCTGGACGAGCCGTCGCTCGGGCTCGCACCGAAACTGGTCCAGGAGGTGCGCGACATCATCGTCGAGATCAACACCCAAGGCACCTCCGTGCTCCTCATCGAGCAGAACGCCAACATGGCGCTTTCCATCGCTCACCACGGCTACATCATGGAGACCGGCAAGATGGTGATGGACGGCGATCCGCAGAAGCTGTTGAAGGACGAGGACGTGCAGGAGTTCTACCTCGGCTTGCATGGCGAGGGCGGCGAGCGGAAGTCCTTCCGAGACGTAAAGCACTACAAGCGCCGGAAGCGGTGGTTGTCGTGAGTTCCCGGCCGGCACCGAGCGAGAGGACCGTTCGTGGCTGACGTCGTCCGCTCGCATCACACCCTCGAGGGTCTCGAGACCGCTCATGACGTCGCAGAGCCCTACGAGCATCTGCTCGAGGTGGAGGACATCCACCTCTCGTTCAAGGGTTTGAAGGCGATCGACGGTGTTTCATTCCACGTCGATACTGGTGAGCTCTTCTCCGTGATCGGCCCCAACGGCGCCGGCAAGACCTCGATCTTCAACTGCGTCAATCAGGTGTATCGGCCTCAGGAAGGTCAGATCCGATGGAAGGGCAGGTCGATCACGGGTCTCAAGCCCAACAAGACCGCCGAGCTGGGCATCGCCCGCACGTTCCAGAACATTGCGTTGTTCCCGCACATGACCGTGCTCGAGAACATCCTCACCGGGCGGCACGTCCGCATGAAGCACGGTTGGCTGGCCGGGGCCGTGTGGTGGGGGCGGGCCAAGCGGGAGGAGATCGCCAATCGGGTCCAGGTCGAAGACATCATCGATTTCTTGGAGATCGAGCAGTGGCGCAAATACCCGGTCGGGCTTCTGCCCTACGGGGTGCAGAAGAGGGTCGAGCTGGGCCGGGCGCTGGCCATGGGGCCCGAGCTGTTGCTGTTGGACGAGCCCGTTGCCGGGATGAACCTCGAAGAGACCGAGGATATGGCTCGGTTCATTCTCGACATCCGCGACGAGCTCGACATCGCCATGATCCTGGTCGAGCACGACATGGGGCTGGTGATGGACATTGCCGACCGCATCATGGTGCTCGATTTCGGGGTACCGATCGCCACCGGCCCACCCCACGAAATCCAGCGCAACCCCGAGGTGATCAAGGCCTACCTGGGCGAGGACCACCAGACGGCTTGAGCAGCCGCTAGCTGGAGCGGCCCACCAGCCTCCACGCCGTCGGCGTGATGCCGGCCGCGATCAGCGCTTTGACGATGTCCCCCACGACGAACGGCGCCAGACCGAGGCCCAGCGCCGTTGCCAGGTCGACGTCGAGTGATTGCAGCAACCACGCCAGGCCGAAGCCGTAGATGATCACCGATCCGGTCAAGAACGCGGGCAGCGAGGTGGCGAAACTGCGGTCCTGCTTGCGCTCGGCCAGCAATCCGACGACGTACGCGGCTACCACGAAACCGGCGAAGTATCCGGCGGTTGGGCCCGTGGCCGCGTCCCAACCGCCGGCGCCCTCCGCGTACACAGGGGCGCCGAGGGCGCCCACCCCGACATAGAGGAGCTGGCTGGCGGCTCCGGCCCGGCTTCCGAGCGCGGCCCCTGTCAACAACACCGCAAGGGTCTGTCCCGTGATGGGCACCGGAGTGAAGGGAAGGGGGATGGCGAACTGGGCGGCGACGGCCGTCAGCGCCGCGAACCCGACCACGGCGAGCACGGTGATGACAGCCCGGCGGGGCAGGACGTGTCCGGTCAGCACGGCAGGATGGGCGAGCACGGTTCCTCCTCGATGGTCGAGATCACAGACTCGGCGTCGCCACGACGTTACTCGCCCACGCCCCGGCAGGGTTGCCACCACGCCCGGGGTACCATGCCGGCGATGGAGACGGACCTGAACCGGTCGGCGCCGCCCGAGCTGGAGGTGGCCGTACACGACGGAGCGCCAATGCCTCGCTGGCCGTATCGTCTGGCTGGGGCGATGATCGTCCTGGCGATCATCGTGGCACTCTCGATGGTCATCAAAGTGCCGTACGTCGCCTTCACGCCCGGCCCGGTGCGGGAAATCGACGAGATGGTGGTGCTGGCCGACCCCGACCCACTCACCGGCGAGTTCTATATGCTCACCGTGTCCAGCTCGTCTGCGCTCAGTGCGCTGGAGTTCGTCGTGGCAGGGCTCGACCCCCAGTCTGACATCTACGACCGGGAGCGGGTGCGGCCGTCGGGAATCTCCGATGAGCAGTACGCGGAGCGAAATCGCGAGCTGATGGATGAGTCGAAGGCGACGGCGGTCCTGGTCGCGTTGGAGCGGGCCGGCTTCGAAGTCGAATTCACCGGCGAAGGCGTGCTCGTGGCCGGATTCAGCGAAGGCTCTCCGGTGGAAGGCATCCTGCGGGCAGACGACGTCATTGTCTCGGTCGACGGAGTGCCGGTCGACCTGGCCGGCGACCTCATCAGCCTGATTTCTGAACGGAGCATCGGCGACGAGGTGACGCTGACGATCGAACGGGATGGCGAGGTCATCGAGCGCACCGTCACCCTGGTGCCCAACGCCGACGATCCCAATCGACCGATGATCGGATTTCTGGCCACCACTCACAACTTCGACTACGTGACCCCGATCGAGATCGACATCGACGACGGAAACGTCGGCGGGCCGTCGGCCGGGTTGATGTACACGCTGACCCTGATCGATCTGCTGTCAGACGAGGATCTGAGTCACGGCCTGGTCGTCGCCGGCACCGGTTCGATCAGACCGGACGGTTCCATCGGTCCAATCGGAGGCGTCCGGCAGAAGGTCTATGCCGCCGCCGAGGCGGGCGCAGACTTCATGCTGGTACCTGCCGACAATTGGGCCGAGGCGCAGACAGCCGAGGCGAACGTCGAGCTCGTTCGTGTCGCAACCGTTGACGAAGCGATCGAGTTTCTGACCGGCCTCGGCTGAGCCGCCCTGGCTCGGAAGGGTGGGCGGACCAGCCGTTCGCCAGGCGGATTCTTCGCATCCGCGGAACCGTTCGGTATCGTTTCAGCCAATGTCCGAGCCTTCGCCGCAGGAGCGGCCGTTCAAGATCGGTTTCCGGGGCTACGAGCAGGCAGAAGTCGACCGTCACCTCGCAGAGCTCGAAGTCGCGCTGCAGCGGACTCGGGAGGAGCGTGAGCGGCTGGCGTCGCGGCTCGAGCAGCTCGGCGAGAAGAAGCACGATTTCGACGCGCTGGGATTCGAGGTTTCCCAGATCCTCAACGCCGCTCAGGAAGCAGCCGAGAACCTCCGCAAGCGTGCGACCGACGAAGTGGCGTTGTGGCGAGCCGAGGCCAAGGCCGAAGTCGACTACGCACGGCGCTCCGCTGCAGAGGACTCCGAGGCGCTGCGCGGCGATGCTTGGACGGCGTCCTCGCAGCTCATTGCAGGTGCCCAGGCCACGGCCGAGCAGATCCTCAAGGAGGCCGAGCGGGAGGCGCTCGCCATGACGGGGCAAGCCGAACGTGACGCTCATCGGATGACGTCGAATGCCCGCCGCGAAGCAGACGAGCAGGTGAGGCTCGCCAAGGTCGAAGCTGAGCGGATCCTCGTCGAGGCCCGCGCCGAGCGTGACGAGATCGTGGAGGCCGCTCAGAAGTCGGCCGACCAGGCTCAGGAGCGGGCTCGGGCCCTCGAGGTGCGCCGAAACGACCTTCTGGCCGAGCTCGAGTCCGTGCGGGCCACCGTGGCGCGCCTCGAATCTGATCTGGAGGAGAAGCGACAGGCGCTGTCGGCTGTTCCGCGAGTCGTCGAGACGGTCGAGGAACCGGAAGCTCAGCCAGAAGCCGAGGAAAGTGAGCAGCCCAAAGCCGGCGACACCGAGGCTGCGGCCGCGGGCGGCGGACGGGGCGTCACTTGGGCGGACGAGACGATTCGGATCATCCCGGCGGCCAAACCGACCCGGGTAGACCCGGTCGATGCGTCAGCCATGGCAGACGAGGTGCGACGTCTCAAGGAAGAGGAACCGGCCGCTGGCCCCGAACCCGAAGTGGACGTGCTGGCCGGCTTGTTCGACTCGCTGCGGGCAGAAGGCGGAAGCGCTCCCGCCCCGCTGGTGACCCTCGAGCAAGGTGTGGTGGACCCGTTCTCGCTCCGTGATCAACTGTTGCTCCCCATCACCAACCGGATCCTGAGATCGGTGAAACGTCAACTGACGGACTGGCAGAACACGGCGCTCGAGGAGATCAACAACGGCAAGGGCCCATGGAAGCCCGAGGTCGAAGAAATCGACAAGTCGCTGCACGGCGACTTCGTGATCCTCGCCCAGGAGTCGTTCGCCGCCGGCTACTCGGCCGCTGAGGCGATGACAGGTGAGTCGTTGGGGCGGCCCAAGCCCGAAGCGGAAGACGTCAACGAACAGACCGGCGCCTTCACTTCGGCCATCGAGGCGGACCTCACCGCCGGGGCGAAGGAGGCGAGCGGAGCACGTGCCGCGGGTGCGGCGGTGTCACGCACCTTCCGGCGGTGGCGGACCGACGAAGCCGAGCGTCGCATTCGAGAATATGCACGTTTGGCCTACCACCGGGGCGTCGCTCGGGGACTGTACGCGCTCGGAATGGCTCGAATGGGCTGGCTGGTGGGGTCGGTCTCATGTGACGAGTGCAACGCCCAAGGCAATGCCGGCCCGATGGACGTCGCCGCCCACTTGCGCAAGAACCTGCCGATGCCCCCACTTCACGGTGATTGCAGCTGCACCATCGTCGTGAGCCGCTGAGCCAGCCGGTCTACCCACGCCGTATCCATAGAATGGGCCGCCATGCTGCAGAGTGAGCCCGCCCGCACCGCCCAAGGCCCGTCGCGGAGGCGTTGGGTCCGACTGGTCATCGGCCTGATCCTCTTCTACCTGGCGCTGCAGGTTCTCTCGACGCTCTGGACCGAGCTGCTTTGGTTCCGCTCCGTGGACTTCGCCGCGGTGTGGAGCGAACTCCTCGTCTTGCGGGTGGGGCTGATCGTCAGTGCCATCGCGCTCGGGTTCGGCTTCGTCTATCTCAACATGGTCGTGATCGACCGAACTGCGACGCCCATCTTTCCCGTCGACGAGAGCGAGGAAGTCGTCGAGCGGTTCCAAGACTGGGTGGCCAGCCGGCGCATCAGGGTTCGTCTCATCGTCGCCGGCTTCCTGGCCTTGATGACCGGGCTGGGAGCGGGAGCATGGACCACCGATTTCGTGCTGTTCCAGAATCCGCAGAGCTTCGGTCAGGCTGATCCCATCTTCGGGATCGATCTCGGCTTCTATCTGTTCCGGCTGCCGTTTCTGCGAGCCCTGGCGACGTACTCCTTCCAACTCGTCGCTCTGACCGCCGTGGTCGTGGCGTTCCTCCACTTCATGAACGGCAGCATTCGACTGCTCGCCAATCGGGCGCCGCAGATCTCCCGTGGGGCACGGGTGCAACTCTCCGCGCTGCTGGCCGGCCTGTTCCTCATCAAGGCCGCCAGCTACCGGCTTGACACCTATGAACTCCTGTTCTCGGTGCGCGGGGGCGTTGCCGGGGCCTCCTACACCGATGTCAATGCACAACGTCCGGCGTTGACGCTGCTCGTGTTCGTGTCGGTGGCGGTCGCAGCGGTCCTCTTGGCGAACATCAGGATGAGCGGCTGGATGCTCCCCGGGATTGCCGTCGGAGCGTGGCTGCTCGTCTCGATCATCGGCGGCGGCGTGGTGCCCGCCGCCGTGCAGCAGCTGCGCGTGGTACCGGACGAGATCAACAAGGAGATCCCTTTCGTCGAGCACAACATCGAGCTCACCCGGCTCGCTTACGGCATCGACGACGTCGAGATCAAACCGTTCACCGCCCGCCAGAGCCTGTCGGCCGAGGATCTCAGCGACAGCACCGGCACCCTCGACAATCTCCGGTTGTGGGATCCGGCCGTGTTGCGATCGACGTACAAGAGCAGCCAGGAGCTGCGCCCGTTCTACGAGTTCGAAGACGTCGACGTCGACAGGTACGAGATCGATGGAGCGCTCACACAGGTGCTGCTGTCACCACGCGAGCTGGTGCGGAGCGAGACGAGCGACGACTGGATCAACAGCCATCTCGTTTTCACGCACGGTTTCGGTGCGGTGGTCAGTCAAGCCAACGAGGTGACCGATGAGGGCAAGCCCGACTACCTGGTCCGGGACATTCCACCCCAGGCGACCGATCCCACGCTGGAGATCGAGCAGCCACGCATCTACTTCGGAGAGGCGCTGCCGGCCAGTTCGATCGTCATCGCCGGCACCGACGAGAAAGAGGTGGACCGGCCCGTCGGTGAAGGCGACGACGCGATCGAGTTCAACACCTACGACGGCTCGGGCGGCGTCGAGGTGGGCGGGCTGTTGAGGCGGGTTGCGTTCGCCATCAGGTACTCCGACTTCAACATCATCATCAGCCAGCAGCTGCGTTCGGACAGCCGGGTGCTGATGCGCCGCAATGTCGTCGACCGGGTCGCCAACGCCGCCCCATTCCTCAACGTCGACTCGGATCCCTACATGGTGGTCCTCGACGGCCGGCTGGTGTGGATCGTCGATCTGTACACGACGAGTGAGTGGTTCCCTTACTCGCAGCCGGCCGACACGGCTCGGCTGCGTGACCCACAGCCCGGGGCGCTGGGAACCGAGCCCTACCTTCCGAACCGGTTCAACTATCTGCGCAACTCCGTGAAGGCGACCGTCGACGCGTACACCGGTGAGATCACCTACTACGTCATCGATCCGGATGACCCTGTGCTGGCTTCTTACCGCAACGCCTTCCCGTCCTTGTTCACCGATGCCTCGCAGATGCCGGAGGGGCTGGACGAGCACTTCCGGTATCCCGAGGACATGTTCCGTGTGCAGGCCGACATGTACCGGCGCTATCACGTCGTCGGAGCCCGCGACTTCTTCACCGACTCGGACCGCTGGGACATCGCGCTCGACCCGGCGACGTCACCCCAAGATCCCATCCGCCGTCCGCTGTTCGACCAGAACCGCAGTGAGATTCGCCGGATGGAGCCCTACTACCTGTTGATCCGGCTTCCGGGCGAGTCCGACCTGTCGTTTCTGATCATGCAGCCTTTCACGCCTGAGGCGAAGGCGAACATGATCGCGTTCCTGGTTGCGAAGAGTGATCCTGGCTCCTACGGCGAGATGATCGTGTACACGCTGCCTCGCGATCGGCAGTTCGACGGACCCGCCCTGATCGGCCAGGACATCAATCAGGACTCCGAATTCTCGGCGTTGCGCACGCTCGAGGGCCAGGAGGGTTCGACCTTCATCCAAGGTCAGATGCTGGTGGTGCCCATCGAAGATTCGATCCTCTATGTGCAGCCGGTGTACCTCCAAGGCGACGCCGGGCAGATTCCTGAGTTCAAGCGGGTGGTGGTGGCGTATTCGGACCGGATCGGATTCGGGGAGTCGCTCGATGAGGCTCTGTCGGTGGTGGTCCCCGAGTTCGCAGGCACGCTGGACGTGCCGAGTGGTGGCGATGGACCGGCGCCGATCGTGCCCGATGACGTCGTTCAGCTCTTGCAGGCTGCTTCGGATGCGTTCGAAGAGGCCAATGCGGCGCTGGCCGAGGGCGATCTCGGTACATACCAGGCCAAGGTCGAAGAAGCGGGCACGCTCATCGAGCGGGCGCGCGAGTTGCTGGCCGACGCCTGAGCATCCCGGAGGGACGGTTGGATCCGTTGGTGTTGGTGGAGCTCCTACGAACCGCGGAGTTCCGGGCAGGGCTCGGCGCAGGCCTGATTGCCGCGGCCGTGGGCACGGTCATGCCGGCCAGGTGGCGCCGGTTCATCGACGGTCTTCTGTTCATGGCGCTCGCGGGAGGGATCGCGACGGGCTTCGTCGCCGCAGTGCGGCCGGCCGCAGTCGAACGGGCATGGGCGTTGGGTCCGCAATGGTTGCTCGCGGCGGCGATCGCGGCGCTGGCAGCTGCATGGGGATTGCGGCAGGCACGGACCCGCTGGCACCCGTCTGTGACCTGGCTCGTCAGCTTGGGAGGGGTCTGGGCGACCACGCCGGACACCGAGCTGTCGGCAGTGCTGCTGGGCGCATCGATCCCAATGATGGCCCTCATGTGGCTGCGGCCACGGACGAGCGTTGCCTGGGTGGGAGCGCTGGCGGCGACGTCGCTGGCCGCCGCCACCGTGCTGCTCGACGGAGCGGTGCGACCGAGCGGTCTCGTGGGGGGCCTCGGCTCGCTGGCTGCGCTGGCGCTGATGGGCCTACGACCGATACGTCCGGCGTGGCTGGTGGTGGGTTGGCACGTCGTGATCGTCGTGGGATGGTCGCGCATCGCCGGGTTGGCGCCCTCGGCGACCCGAGCGCTGACGGTGGGCGTCGGAATCACCGCCGTTGCCGCTCTCGCCGAATGGTGGACCGAGCGCGTCGCGGGGCTGAGGCCTCGATCAGGTCTCGCTGGGTCGGGGGACGAGGCGAGGACTGAGTCGTCGGTGGCGATGGTGGAGCATCGCCCAGAACCCGACGGCGCAGACGACGACGGCGATCGACGTCACGATGATGGCGGTACGTGAGAACGGAACGAGCCACAGCGTCGAGATGAGCTCGATGGTGATCAGCGTGAGCAGCAGCCAGATGATCTGGTCTCTGGTGGCCTTGGAGGCGAAGTAGGCGCCGAAGGGAGCGCCGATGACGACGATCGGGACTGCGACGAGCCAATATTCGAAAGCGATGCCGACGTCCCGGACCACGAAGGCGTGGAGCATGGTGCCCACGACGGAGTTGATTGCCATGATCACCACGGTGGTCGGAGTGCTGACCTTCTCGTCGATTCCAATCGCAAGGGTGAGGACGATGAACGTCACCATGTCGATGCCCGATCCCGTGTTGGCTGCCACGATGCCGCCTGCGACCCCCAGGGCCACGAAGGTCGTCCGATGTGCCTTGCCCCAGCCGGGCATCGACCGCAGCGGGTTCCATTTCAAGGCCCACCGTGAGACGGCCAGCGCCACACCAAAGACGGTGGCGACGAACGTGAACAGGATCTTCGAGTAGGGGCTGGCGAGGCCCACCCAGAAGGTGCCGATCACCTGACCGGCCACCCCTCCAAGTGAGACCCACAAGATCACCCGGGGCAGGATGGTCACTCGCCGGACGACGATGACGAGGGCGGCCATGGTCATCCCCACCGATTGGATGAGGAGGCCAAACGTCCGCGCCGTCGTCGGCTCGATGTGCAGCACCTTGGTGAAGACCGGGAACGCCACCGCAGCTCCACCCTCGGCGGTCGCCCCCGCCACGAACGACCCGAGGCTCATCGTGAGCGACACGGGCCAATGCTCTGCGAAGAGACCCCATCGGTCGCTCGTCGCCATGTACGTCAACCAAGTCAGGTACACGACGGCGAGAGCGATCGGGTATGCGATCCTCCGCCAGGCGAACGGTTCCGGGCTCGCAGCCTGCGGTGATTCGGCGGTGGCCGATTCGGTGTTCCTCAACACGACGATGTCCCCCCTCATGCGCCACTCCCGACCGGCGCGGCCTCCAGGATTGTCGATCGAGCGTCATTTTGCAACGCGCTTGGTCAGTGCAGCTCGTGCGCCTCTCGGACACCCGAGATCACTCGCTCGCGGTCGGCGTCACCCATCGTCGACCCGCTTGGCAGACACAGCCCTCGTTCGAACAGGTCAGCGCTGACAGCGCCGCCGATGGTGGCGCACTCCGCGTAGAGAGGTTGGAGGTGCATCGGTTTCCACACCGGACGCGCCTCGATCCCCCGGTCGACGAGATGCCGTCGCACCGTCTCGCGGTCGACGCCACTCTGCGCGGCGTCGAACGTCAGGGTGGTCAGCCAGAACGTGGATCGGCCACCATCCAACTCAGGCATGAACTCGACGCCGGGGATGTCGGCCAGCGCAGCCCGGTAGGCATGGTTGTGGCTCCGTCGCGCCTCTACCCGGCGCTCGAGGTCGGCCAGCTGTGAACGACCTAGCGCGGCGAGGAGATTGCTGAGTCGGTAGTTGTATCCGAGCGTGGAGTGCTCGTAATGGGGGGCGGCATCCCGCGCCTGGGTGGCGAGGAAGGTGGCGCGTCTGATCCAGTCTTCATTTCGGGCGAGCAGGGCTCCACCACCGCTGGTCGTGATGATCTTGTTGCCGTTGAACGAGAGCACCGACAGATCGCCGAAGCTGCCGGCCCGGCCGCCGTCGAGGTCGGCTCCCAACGCCTCGGCGGCGTCCTCGATGAGGAGAACGTCGAATTGACGGCAGATCTGCTCGATTCGCCGGTAGTCGGCGCACTGGCCGTAGAGGTCGACGGCGATCACCGCCGCCGGGAGTTCTCCTTCTGCTGCTGCGCTCTCGAGCGCGCTTTCGAGGAGATCGGGATCCATGTTCCAGGTGGTGCGGTCGCTGTCGATGAACACCGGCTCGGCGGACACGTACCGGACGGCGTTGGCGGTGGCGGCAAATGTGAGATCGGAGACAAAAACGCGATCGCCGGCTTCGACACCACCGACGAGCAACGCGAGGTGGAGCGCCGCCGTTCCGCTGCTGAGTGCTGCGGCGTGAGGCATTCCGACGAACGCCGCCAATTCTCGCTCGAACTCGTCTACCTCGGGGCCCAAAGGGGCGATCCAGCCTCCGTCGAAAGCGCGGCCGAGCGCTTCACGGTCGGCGATCGACACGTCCGGGGGGGACAGGAGAATCGGCTCGGTTGGGCTCATGACGGCTCCGAAGCGGGACGCCCATCCACGCTAGCGGGGGCCGCGCGGGTGGATCAGGAGCCTTTGGCGGCCCGTCGCATCTTGGGCTTGCGGCCCAACGCGATCTTGGGGAGACGTGGCTTGGGGATCCGGAGCCTGGGGATCCAGCGCCGGACGCGCGGTTCTCTGCCCACCATCAGGACCGCGCCGAGCAGGTTCTCGCGGTGATGTTCGATCGCCGCACCAAAGTCCGGCCAGCGCGTGCGTCCCGCTCGCATCAGCACGACCACGTGGTCGAACTTGCGGAGCATGGCGTGGGCGGAGGTGTCGGTGATGTCGGGAGCGACGATCACGGCGATGTCCGCTTGCTCGCGGGCGGCCTGGATCATCGTGGCGAACGCTGCGGTGGCCACCACGTCGGTCGGATCTTCGGTCGTGAAGCCCGCCGGAATCATCGAGAAGGAGGCGTGAGGGATCACCGATTCGGCCAGTGCCGTCTTGAGGCGGGTGATGTCTGCATCGCCGCCACGCCGAACGTCACGCAGCAGTTGGGCCATCGAGAGTGTCGTGGGGTCGGTGTCGTCTTCCATCGACGTCGTGAAGTCGAGATCCAAGAGCAGAACCGTGCGGTCGGTCGCGGCGAGGCTCTGGCCGAGGTCCTTCACGAGCGCCTCGACTTCGGTCTTGCTGACCCGAGCGGGCGTGATCCCGACGATGGGGTCGTTGATTCGCTCGTCGGCCGCTTCGAGAATCGAGTTGCGTAATTGTTGCAGTCCGGGCGCCCAACGTGCCGGAGCGCCACCCATCCCTTCGATGAGCCGACCGGTGGCCGGGGGCATCTCGGCGAGGAGCCGGAGCGGCGCCGCGTCGGGGCCCACGAACACCCGGCGTCGGATGCGGTCTTCGGCTGCCAGCGCCCCGGCGGCCAGCAAGGCGCCGCCCAGGAGCCCGACGGCGCCGCTCAGTGGGGGAGCGGTACGGGTGGGAGTGAGATTGTCGACGACGACGGGTTCCAGGTCCGGAGCCGCCGGCGGCGGTTCATTCTGAGCGGCGAAGAGTGTCTCGAATTCGGTCTCGAGCTCGGTGAGCCGCTCCTCGAGCGCACTGCGGGTCCATGTTCCCTCCAGTTGGGGCGGCTCGATCCCCTCGAGCGCAAAGGGAGCTCCTCGTCCTTCCGTGAGGATCGGCTCCGTGGACGTCTCCTGTTCGGCGGCGGCCGGTGCCTGTCCCGCGCGGTCGGGTGGTTCCAAATCTCCCAGAAGTCGGTCACGGGCCTGGTACAGCTCGTCGAGCCTGGCGGCGATGAGCTCGAGCTGCTCGGTGATCTCCTCGACGGTGCCGGAACGGCTCTCGCCGACCTCGGCGAGGATGAGGTCTGCCGACAGCGAGAAGCTTCGCTGTACGAGCCCGTCGATCTGCGCCTGGAGGAAGTCGAGGTCCGCTTGTTCTTCGGCGGTGAGCTCGCGGATCGGAACCACTTCGGCGGCCGCCAGGGCGGCGGCTTCGGCATCCATCTCGTTCAAGCGGGCCAGCAGCGCTGCGCCCTCGGCCAGGATCTCGTTGATGCGCCCGGAGTTGGCGTCGGCGGTGTCCTCCCGCAACTGCTCGAAGTAGGCGAGGCGCATTCCCTCGGCGGTGACGAGCGCTTCCCGCTCGGTCTCGCCTCGGGAGACGAACAGGAGGTCGCCGCTGCGTTCGTCGACACTGACCTGACCGAGGAAGTTGTCGATGACGTCCCGGTTGGCGCGGGTGGCGGTGTCCTCGGCGATTTCCAGCTGCTCGGCGACGGCGGCACGGTCACGGTCCGTGGCAGGCGAGCCCACGTTTACGAGCGCGGTTCCCTCGTAGAGTGGTTCGATGGATTGATTCTGCATGTCGGCAAAGAAGATCCCTGCTCCCAGGCCGACCATGCCGAGTGCTGCCACGATCACCCAATGTGAGCGGAGTAAACGCCTCAACCTGCGCAGAGCCATGGTTCCTTCCCACCCTTTACTCGCGGTGCCTCCGCCGCGCCCGCCGACAATAGTACGCACATTGGGGCGTTTTGTGAAGAAAGTTCGGAGAACACCACGGATCCGGTAGCCGGCCGACCCATCTAACGTGTGTCGCTCTGGGCAACTCCCCCCGGATCGACGCCCGTGCCGTCGGCGGGGTGTCATCGAAGCTCGGCACGACCGGAGAGTGAGTCATCAACCAACGTGGACGGCCACTGTTCGTGGCAATGATCATCGCGGTCCTGCTGGTGCTGAGTGGTGCACCAGCGGCTGCGCAACGCGCCGCCAAGGACTGTACGAACGACCGCACCGGCCTGGTGCCGCTGACCGAGTTGGTGGGTGGCGAGTATCGAGGCGAGGCCGGCGGCCTGTACGACGGGTCCAATCTTCCGCCCGATCATCACCTGCAACAGGGGCTGGCGGCTGCCGCCGATGTTGTGCCGCGTGGACTGGACGGCTCCCCCGCATCGGATGGTTCGATCGGTCTCGTGTCGATTGGCGTATCGAACACGCGAACGGAGTTCGCTGCCTTCGAACGGCTGGTCGCCAGAGATGGTCGGGTCAATCCGGCGCTGCGAACTGCCAACCTCGCCCAGAACGGTGCGCCTCTGGGGGTGTGGACCTCTTCGTCGGGCCGGCCCTGGCTTCAAGTCGACAGCCTGCTCGACGAGGCAGGGCTGACCGCCGAGCAGGTGCAGGTGGCCTGGGTCAAGCTGCCGGCCCAGGATCGAGGTCCGAGCCGGTTCCCACGCGAGGGTGAGCGGTACGTCGGCCAGATGGTCGAGGTGTTGCAGGTGTTGCGGGAGCGGTTTCCCAATTTGCGGCTCGTCTACCTGTCGAGCCGCATCTACGGCGGTTACGCCGATCAAGGGGAACCGATCGCCTACGAGAACGGGTTCTCGGTGAAATGGACGATCGAACTCCAGGTCGAGGACGCTCCGGAGCTCGATCCCTCCTCCGGCCTCGCCCCTTGGATCGGGTGGGGACCCTACATGTGGGCCGATGGAATGCAGCCTCGCGCCGACGGGCTGGTATGGAGTTGCGACGACTTCCAGGAGGGCATTCACCCCGTGCTTTCGGGCGAGGAGAAGGTCGGCGAACTGCTCCTCGCTCATTTCTTGACGGACCCGACGGCGACGCCTTGGTTCTACGCCGACGGCGTGACGCCGGAGACGGTGCCGCCGGTGGTGACCACCGACGTCGCCCCAGCCAGCACGGTTCCTGCCACCTCGGCCCCCGAGACGACCGTCGACGCGGAAACCACCACCACGTCGAGGGTCGAAACACCCAGTACGACACTCGGACAGGCCGTTCCGCCGGATGTGCCGGCTCCACAATCGTCGTCCTCGGCGGCGGTTTGGCTCGCCTTGGCGGTCATTGCGGGAATGGTCGTGGGCGCCGGCCTATGGGCGATCAGTGCACGGAGAGCCCGAGGCTCGTCAGCCGATCGGCACCCCGATCATTGAGTGAGCGCCCGTACGAGGAAGGTGGCCATCTGGGCGCGGGTCACCGGATCGTCAGGGCAGAACCTGTCGCCTTTGGGCGGGTTGCATCCCACCGTGATGCCGGCAGCCGCGATCGCTTCGATGTTGGCCTCGTGCACGGACCCATCGTCATCGATGAAGGTCGGGCCGTTGGAGACGTGAGGGAGATCGAACGCTCGTGCGAGGAACGAGGCCATCTGCGCCCGGGTGACCGGGTCGTATGGGCAGAACCGGTCGTTGCTCGGGGGGTTGCATCCGAATGCGATACCTGCCGCCGCGACAGCTTCGATGTTGCCTTCATGGATGCCGTCGTCGTCTTTGAACCCGACCGCTCCTCGAGCCGGGGGAAGGTCGAGGGCGCGCACGAGGAACGTCGCCATCTGCCCTCGGGTGATGGAGTCGTCGGGGCAGTAGCGATCGTTGGCGGGAGGATTGCAGCCCAGCGTGATCCCGGCCTTGGCGATCCACTCGATGTTTGTCTCGTGGGGGCTGTTGTCGTCGTCGATGAACAGGCCGGATCCACTGCTGGGGTTGGGGCTGGGGTTGGGGGTCGGCGACGGATCGTCCCCCTCGCCGATCCCGGTGAAGAACAGAGCCAACGTCTCACCCCACACATCGTCGCCCACGTCGTTGGCGTGACAACCGTCGAGTGTTTGGCTGGCCGTGAGGGGCTGCATGACCGGGCCACGCTCCGCCGATCCGTTGGCGACGAGGTGGTCCACCATGTCCTGGGACAGAGCCGGATTCGACCGGTTGCACGATGGCGTGTCGTCGATGGCCGACGCATAGATGGGAACATTGGTGCGCTGGCGGATCAGAGCGACGATGTTGTCTGCGACGGTGAGGGGTCCGTTGAAGCTGTCGGCGACGCACAGCTGCAGCCACACGGCTGCTGCCCCGCGGGCGGCCAGCTGTTCGTCGAATGTCGCCCAGCGTGGGTCGCTGGCCTTCTCCCATTGCACGACGGAGCCGCCGCCGTAGCTGGCGATGGACGCGGCGCTCCAGAAGGCATTGGCCGACGACACATCGTGGTATCCGGTGACTGCGTTCCGGGTGTTCGAGCAACCGACCACGCCGATCGGGCTGAGGCTGCTCGATGCAACTGCCGGCGACGGCGCCGCGACGAAGAGAGTGGCGGCGGTCACCGCAGCCGTGATCGAGATGAGGATGGTGTGTTTCATTCTGGGAGACTCCTGGCGCCTCGACCAGCATCGGGTCGTCTTCGAACCCTATCGGCAATGCGCCGAAGTGGATGAAGGGCTTCGCGGGCCTGCTGGGATCAGGCGGCGTCTGGGAAGTTGTGGGTTCTGAGCACCTTACCGACGTGCTCCTTTGCTGTCGAGGTGGGGGTGACCGGCGGGTGGACAGCCGCGCGGGCCGCCGATAGAGTTCAGCCGCACCGCTGTGGATTGATGGTGGCAAGGGAGTGGATGACCATCACGCTCCGGCAGGCGAGGCGCTGGGAGGCGCAAGCCTGCTTCGGCCGGGCTTGCCCAAGACACCATGGCGCGCGAAAGGGGTTATTCGTGGAGAACACTGCTGCAGCGGTCAAAGCGTTCATCCGCCAAGAATTCATGGAAGGCCGGCCTGATCAGGCCCTGGAAGACGACACCGACCTCCTCGAACGTGAGATCATCGACTCGCTTGGCATCTTCCTCCTCCTCGGGCACATCAAGGAGGAATTCGGCATCGAGATCGAGCCTGAAGACGTCACGCTCGACAACTTCAAGGACATCTCTGCGATCACGACGCTGATCGAGAGCAGGCGCTCGCCGGCGGCGTAGGATCGATGTCACCTCGTCTCGGCGGCCAGGACCGCCTGTCGGTCGTCGTCAAGGGGAACAAGGAACTCGTCGACGCGCTGGTGTCGCGAGCCGATGGAGGAAGCGTCCTCCAAGAAGGGCTCGCCGACCTCGTCCGGCGCAAGCACGGCGTGCAGGTCGACCTCACGATCGAGGCGCGGGGCGGCTATCCCGACCTGTTGTCTGAGCTGGAGTCCGGTCGGAGTCGCGCCATCGCCGACCGGCCCGATCTCGTGTTCCTAGGCCCGCATCCCGACGTGCTGGTCGGTGCATCTCATCCCGACGGTTTCCTGGGGGCGATGGAGAGAGTCGTGAAGAGGTTCAAGGATGACGAGATCTACGTCGTCTTCCTGAATGCTTCGACTATCGACCCCACCGTGACGATCTCGAACTACCACGACCAGCCCGACCCCTTCACCCGGCGAGCACAGCAGGTCGACCTGGCGTTGCTCCAACTGTCGATCAGAGAGGGCGTCTCGATCATCGATGCGGATCGGATCCTGGCGGAAATGGGGGCCGCCGACCATGTCGCGGGTCCTCTCGAGTACTCCGCAGCTGCCAACGCGGCACTCGCCGCAGAGGCACTGCGCATTCTCGAGGACTACGGATTCTTCGAACGCCGACCTTTGCTCGTCCAGTCGGGCAGTCGGGACGGCGCCGAGTGATCCTGTCGGTCGAAGTACCCGAGCTCGGCATGGGCGTGATCGGCGGCTCGGTCACGAAATGGCACGTCGCCGAGGGCGGCGCGATCGCCTTCGGTGACGTTCTTTGCGAGATCGAGGCGCGCGAATCGGAGGCCGTAGATCGAACCAAAGACGCCTCCCGTCTGCTCAGGCGGCGTCGCGCGAAGTCGGAACAAACGCGGACCGTCAAGCTGCGGCTGCGGTTCCGTATCATTGCGTCAGAACCAGGCACGATGCGCTCGATCGAGCTGGGTGAGGGCAGCCCGTTCCGGGTTGGAGACGTGCTGGCTCACGTCGCGCCCGAGTTCGGCGACAACGGCGGGAGTCCTGACTCCACCTCGAAGATGAGGGTCGTGGCCGAGGTGATGGACCGTACCGCCGAGGAGCTGTGACGATGCAGAAGCTGCTACGTAAAGGCGTCAAAGGTTGGCGCAAGCTCGCCGGTACCGACACGGCATTCGAGCGGCGTTTCAAGGCCACGTACCGCAAGGCGGTGGTCGATCGCGTCCGGAAGAAGACCGGCCCCGACTTCGTGCAGTACACCGGTCCCAATTTCGCCGTGATCCGCTCCAAGAACGATCCCGATGCGCGGCGGGTGGGGGTGCTGCTGCGTGGCGGCTGCGACTTGCCGTCCACATTCACTGCGGCGCCGCTGATCGGTCCCGGACTCGAGGGCACGGTCGGCATCTTCAAACAAGGCACAGGTGGCGAGTTGGGGGCGCACCGGACCGATCAGATGCTCCAGACGCTCGGCGACGCAGCCACCGCCGACACCGCGGAGGTGAGGCGCCGGCTCCGGCTCGAAGAGCACTATTTCGGACCTCGCCTGTTCACCGAGAAAGACTTCGTCATCGATGACCATCCCCGCTTTGGCCGGTTTCCCAAGACGGTCGTCATCCTCTCCATCGGCTCGGATCTCGTGCGCGTCGTCTACCGCCACCGAAGCGAGGGATACCTGATCGATCCGGGCGGCTTCTGGCTCAACAACCTGACGGACAAGGTGCTACCTGACCCGGAGGTCGCCCGCTGGTTCAAGAAGAACTTCGAGAGCATCGGCCGGATCGATGTCGCCGACTTTCAGAAGAATCTGGAAGAGGTGATCAGGCTGATTCGTGAGAAAGTCGGCGCACACGTCATCATCTACAACAGCCTGGTGGTCGATCCGGGCAGTCAGCATCACAACTACCAGCTGCTGGGGTCGGCCCATCCGCTGCGCCGGCGCGAGTTCAATCTGGCGCTCAGCGAACTCTCCGCTCGGCTCGATTTCCATGTGGTCGACATCGATCGTCTGTTGAAGCTCGAAGGCGTGCAGGCACAGGTCGACTTCGCCCACATCCCGATCTCTCGCACCGCTCCGATCGGCGCGGAGGTGTTTCGGATCCTGCGCGAGCTCGAGGTCGTCTAAGCCGGTACGAGCCGCCAGCCCGACAGGTCGCGGTCGATCAGCGCTTCGAGCTGGCTGATGTCGTCGTCGAACACCTCGACGAGCCGTCGACGGAGATCCGGATCGAGCTGGCGCTCGGGTTGCGGTTGGAGTCGGGCCAAACTCGAACGGGCACGGTCGAGCAGGTCTTCAGGGACGATGCGGTTGATCACGGCACTGAGGCCGCGATGGGTCTTCATGAACTTACGCACCGCCACATTCGGTACCCGCTTGGCCGGATTGTGGACCTCGAAGTCAGGTTCGTATCCGGGATCGACGCCGATGAACCGGAGCACCGACCGATATTCACGCTCGGGGTCTGCAGCGAAGTCGTCGAAGATCACCACGGCGATCCGATCCGGACCGAATTGATCCAGGTACCGCCGCACCTGCGGCGCAAACGAGGCAACTCTCGTGTACGCCAGCATCGCCGGGTTGTGGGCGCCTGCCGGGATCCGGAGCCCTCGAATGCGTTCATCCTCGGCATCGAGGGCCGAGGCCAAGTCGATGATGTCCTCGTTGGCCGAGAACAAGAACTGGCGGTGCAACGAGAACACGACGTCCGCCGGGTTGCGCAGCATGATGATCGCTTTCGCCTCGGGATCGAACTCCAAGAGCTCGTGCGCAGCCGACCGCGAGAACAGGTAATTCACGGACTTTTCCCCTACGACCTGGCCGGGTTGCGCTTCGGTGAAGAACGACAGATAGGTTTCGAGATCTGGCAGCCGATTCGGCAGCGGCAGATCAGAGCCGAAGTAGTTCATCTCCCGTCTGTCGGGCATGAAGACATCGGGGTGGGCGCGCAGGTACTCGTACATCGACGTCGTGGCGCATTTTGGTGCACCAACGATGAAGAAGCTGGGCCGAGGACCCAGAGAGCTCACGGCTCGAGACGGCGGCGGTGGCGTCGTTTCCGGAGTGGTTGCCGTATCCGGAAGGCCACCCGCTTACCGAGCCATCGACCCTTGGCAGCGGCTCGCACAGCCGGCCGGTCTGCCGGATCCGAAGCGATGGTGTACCCGTGGCGCTCCAGCTCCTCGGCCGCAACCGATTCGAACGCCGCCACGTCGTCCGATTCCATCGTCGATCGCCAGTCACGTAACGTCGGATCGAGTGGAGCGGAGAGGTTCTCATGCGCCCAGTCCCATTCGACCGCTTTCAGCGGTTCGAGGATCTCGTCCACTCGCTCCCGATACGCCAGCATGCGGGGATCGAACGGCAGATGCAAGAAGTCGCAGATCCTTCTCACCTCCGACTCTGGCTCGGCGATGAGATCCTCGTACCTCGATTGGAGGATCCGGTCCGGCCCCAGCTCACGGCTCGCATTGCCGACCTTGCGAACCACGGAAGACCAATGGCTCGCGGCGTCGATGAGGGTGCCAGGTCCGATCCCCCGGTCGAGCAGCGAAAGGGCGACGTTGCGGCCGTCCCGCACGATGTGAACGAACTTCGTCTCGGGCAGGACGGACGCGATCTCGGTGATGCGGCTCGCATAGTTGGGAGATTTGTCGCCATATCTCGGCTTGCCCGCCCGCTGCGCCAGCACGCCGAACACCGTCCGGGCGGCGGTCGCGAAGTCGGCAGGACCGGCGACGTCGAAGGCTTCGGCCACCTCTCGGCGGTCGACGCCCAGCACCACGAATTTGTGGTCGTCGTAGAGGTCGTCGACGAAGCGCTGTCGGTCGAATGCTCCGTTCATCTCGTATCGCCCGGCCCGTGCCGCCATGGGACCGAGAAAATGCGCTTCGTGTGCGACGAAGAGGTCAGGGTGCGAGTCGAAGATCGAGCGATACAAGGTGGTGCCCGAACGACCGGCGCCCGTGAATATCGGAAACACCGGCTGGGGTTCTCCGGGTTCAATAGCCACTGAGCACCCCCAGACGGCGGCCGTATTCCAGTGCCCGTCCGTAGACCCACAGTGCCACCGGATATCCGACTACGCAGAACGCCACCAGTACCCAGGTGGATGTCGCCACCGAGATCGACGGGAGTTGGCTGCCTTCGGGCAGCAGCAGGCGTCGCAGCGCGGCGATGGCGTACGTGTGGGGCAACGCCCACGAGATGACGCGCAGTGGCGCAGGGATCACGTCGAGATCGAAGTACACGCCGGCGAAGATCTGGGTGAGCAGCCCGTACACGAAGAGGACGGGATCGCCGGATTTTGCCAGCACCTTGAGGGAGGCGGACAGTGTTCCGATCACCAGTCCGGCGGCGAGCGCCAACAGAAGGAACACGAGGGCGAGTGGGAGGTTCTCGAGCCGGAACTGTGCACCCAAGGCGGCGGCCGTGAGGGCGATCATCGAGACGCTGGCCAGGCCGAGGGTGATGGGCCACAGGGCCATCCCAAATGGGAGGAAACGCCAGCGCACCGGTTCGACGAGGAACATCTCCAACCACCCTCGGTTGATTGCCACGTCGATCTCCCGCGTGAAGCCTCGAACACCGGCGTCGAGGACCCCCGCCGCGACCAGTCCGATGATCACCGACGTGTAGTAGTTCTCCTGGGCGACCAGCTTCGCCACGAAGAAGAAGATGATCGCCGGCACGATGGAGCTGAGCTGGCTCTGGACGAATGACAACGGGTACGCAAGGGTCTGCTGCAGCCCGAGGCGGAAGAAGGCCGACCCGACCTGACGGAGTCGACGCGTGCCGGCCACGACGGGATGACCATTCATGTCGCATCTCCTGACAAGAGGATCTTGGCGAGCAGATCCCGCAGCGGCAGCTTGACTTCTCGAAACGAACGGATCTGCTCGGTCTGGCCGGTCAGGGCGTGGATCAGCTTTCCGGTGCCCAGGTCGGAGGACAGCGTCAGTACGACGCCGTCGTGCTCGCTGATGGTCGCCAATCCCATGTTCACCACCAACTCGGCGACCCGGGTGGCGGAGGCCGCGTCCTCGAACACGATCTCCAATCCCGGCTTGTCCCAGGTCTCTCGCATGACGTCGAGGTCACCCTTGTACACGATCTTGCCCTGATCCATGAGCACGACGTTGTCGTGGAGCGCTTCGATCTCCTCCAGGCGATGGGAGCTGATGAGTGTGGCGATGTTGCGCTCGCGGGCAGCTTGCTTGATGATCTCGAGCACTTCGTAAGCGGCGAGGGGGTCGATCGCGCCGGTCGGCTCGTCGAGGATGAGCACCGCCGGGCGATGGAGCAAGGCTCGGGCGAGCTGCAACCTGGCCTTCATACCCGACGACAGCGCGATGCCTGCCCGGTTCTTCGCCTTTCCGAGCCCGACGAGCTCCAGCGTCGCGTCGACTTCGCGCAGCAGTCCGCGCAGCTCCATTCCCTGCAGCTTGCCGTGGAACATCAGGTTCTCACGGCAGGTGTGGCGCAACAGCAGCGTACGCTCGTCGGCGGGCGCAAAACCCACCCGGCTGCGCACATGGAACGCCTGTGATGTCACATCGAAACCGCAGATGGTGGCCGACCCCTCGGTGGGGGTGGTGAGCCCGGTCAATATCCGAAACAGTGTCGATTTTCCGGCACCGTTGGGTCCGACGATGGCGAGGATGCTGCCCGCTTCGACGTCTACAGAGACATCGTTGAGCGCCACGATGCTGGACTTGATCGACGACCGCAGCAAGATCCGCATGAAGGGCGGGTACGGCGTGTAGACCTTCGTGACATTGGAGATGCTCACCACCGGTCCGCCGTCGGGCACAAGCCGACGGTCCTCGGGTGACGCGCCGGCATCGCGCCGCGTCCAACGTGACCGGCCCCGCGCAGCCATCGATCCCTCCCTTTGTACAGTCTTGTGCGGAGCAACGTTACTCCATTGTCGGCACGCTTCAACCAGCGACCCGGTCACGGGGCGCGCGTTATGGTTCACGCTGGGAGGTAGATTGATCGTTCCGAACCGCCTGGCCGATGCCACCCTCCGGCGTTCGCCCCTGCAGCCATTCTTTCGCCGGCGAGCCGGTCGCGATCTCGCCGTGGTGGCGTACCACGGCATCGACGACGCCGCCCAGTTCGAGGCGCATCTGGACCTGTATCGGTCGGCATACCATCCGATTTCACTGGCAGATGCCATCGATGCCACCGCCGGCCGAATCTCGTTGCCGCCCAACGCGCTGCTGATCACGTTCGATGATGGCATCCGCTCCGTGCGAGACACCGCCCTGCCGATGATGAAAGCGCGCGGGGTACCCGGCGTCGCCTTCGTGGTTCCCGGGGTGATCGGCACGAGCCGGCCGCTGTGGTGGGTCGAGGTCGAGGCGTTGCTGGCTCGCGGGGCCGTCGACCCCCTTCCGGGTCCGGGCACCTTGGTCCAGCGGCTCAAAGTCGTGCCCGATTCCCAGCGGCTGGAAGCCATCGAATGGCTGCGGGCGTCCGTCGACGGCGAACCCGTGCAGAGTCCCCAACTCAGCGTCGATGACCTGGCGGCGCTCGAGCGTGGCGGCGTGGTGATCGAGAACCACACGATGAGCCACCCGTGTCTCGATCGATGCCCGACCGACAAGATCCGGCATGAGATCGAGGCGGCGCACCGCCAACTTGCAGCGTGGATGGGACGGTCCCCGCGTGCGTTCGCCTATCCCAACGGCAACTGGGACGGCCGGGCCGAGTCGGTGCTCGACGAGCTCGGCTACGTCCTCGGTTTCCTGTTCGATCATCACTTGCAGCCCATGCCGCCGGGGGCGCGGCTCCGCATCTCCCGTTTGCGGGTGAACTCGACGACATCGCTCGACCGGCTCGCCATCATCCTCAGTGGGCTCCACCCGGCGATCCACCACGCCCGGGGCCGCTCGTGACCGGGACCCTCCCTGGCTAACATCCGATGGTCCAGGGGGGTGAACGCGTGACGAGACATCCGACATTCATGGTGATCGGTGCCGCCAAATCGGGCACGACGAGCCTCTCGGCGTATCTGCGGTCCCACCCGGACGTCTTCATGCCCCAGCGCAAGGAACCGCATTATTTCTCGGTCAACATGGCGCGGGGGCTCGACTGGTATCTGTCGCTGTTCGCCGACGCCGGGGACGAGACGGCGATTGGCGAAGCCTCTACCAGTTACTCGCAGGCACCCAAGATTCCCGACGTGCCCGCTCGCATCGCCAAGGAGTATCCGGCGATCCAGCTCGTGTATGTCATCCGGGATCCGGTGGCACGGATCCGCAGCCAATACGCCCACTACGTCGACAGGGGCAGGGAGGAACGACCGATCGCCGAGGCGCTGCGGGCGAGTCCCGACTACCTCGATGTCAGTAGGTACGCCTACCAGTTGCGCCTCTACCTCGATCACTTCCCTCGCGATCAGATCATGGTGGTGTCGTCGGACCGGCTCCTCAACGAGCGCGAAGCCGTCCTCGATGAGATCTTCTCGTTCATCGGGGTCGATCCGACCGTGCCGATCGCGACGGTGGAGCGCGAACTCAACCGCACCGCCGACAAGCGCCAGGCACCAGGGATCGTCAACCGGGTGCGCAGAGCCGCTCGAGGCACGGCAGTGAGCCGCATGATGCCCCGCTTCGCCAAACAGCGTCTTCGGGTGGCGTTGAGCAGGCCGCTGGAGCGGGACACACTCGACATCGATCCTTCGACCGAGGCCTGGATCTGGGACCAATTGGCAGATGACCTCGCAGACCTGCGCTCGCTGGTGGGTCCCGGCTTTGATCTCTGGGGACGAGCATGAGTCCCGACCAGCCGGCACGGCCGGTGGTGCTCTTCGTCGCGGTTCCGGCGCCACTCGGCGGCTCGAACCGGAGTCTGGCGACGCTGCTCGAGGAGATCGGGCCGCGCGTCGTGAGGATGCTCGCGGCGCCGATGCAGGGTGAATTCGGAGCGCTCGTCCGGGAACGAGGGCTGGCCGAAGAGACGATCGACTTGCCATGGAAGCCGCGCTTTCCCAACCGAATGCATCGGATATGGGCGGCGTTGAGACTGGCGCGATGGTCCCTTCGGCATCGCACGAGAATCGATGCGATTCACGCCAACGCCACCCGGGCGCTCAGCCTGTCGGTGCTCCCAGCATTGGTCACCCGTGCGCCGGTCACCGTATGGGTGCACGACCCGGTCGGTTCACCGTGGGGTCGGAGGCTCGGGCCCATTCTCCGGTGGTTGCTGCAGCGCCCCCGGTTTGCCGCGGTGTCTCGCACCGCCGCGTCGGTTGCTGTCGAGAATGGCCTGTGTACGTGGGACGAGGTGACCATCGTCCCTAACCCGATCGATCCGGCTGATGTCGTCGCCGAGAGAAGTGACGGTGATGGGCCCCTCGTCGTCGGGTATCTCAGCGCCGGCCGTCATCGCAAGGGCTTCGATCTGCTTCCCGACATCATCGAAGGCTGTCGCGGCCTGGATCTGCAGTGGCGCCTCTTCACGAAAAGGCTCGATTCCGACTACGCAACCCCCGTATGGCAGCAGCTGGATGCAATTCAAGGAGTCGACCTCGTGATGCGCGGGCCTGACTCCGACGTTCGTCGCATCTATGAACAATGCGACATCGTGCTCGTGGCATCTCGCGATGAATCGTTCTCCCGCATCACGGCCGAGGCGATGCTCAACGGGATTCCGGTCGTGGCGTCCGACCTCGAGCCGATCCGTCAGCTTCTGGACACCGACGGCCAGGCCGGTCTCCTGTTTCCGCCCGGTGATACCGGCTTGGCCGCCGCCCGGATCAAGCAACTGGCGGAGAGCGCCGAACTACGGATGTCGTGCGGGGCGGAAGGCCGACGTAAAGCCGAAGCCTTCACGCCCGACGTCATCGTCCGACAATTGCTGACGATGTACGAAGTCGAGGAATCGGCCCGGCCATGACTGTTCAGGTGTCCGCCGTTCCGGGCGATGAAGCGCTCGACGAGTTGGAGGGTGAATGGGATCGTCTGTTCGCCCGAGCCGGGGTGTCGAACTTCTTCCAAACGGCGAGCTGGATTCGCTCCTGGCATGAGGTGCTCGAGCCCAACGCAGCCCTGACTGTGCTCACCGCTCGCGACGATGATGGGACTCTCCTTGGCCTGCTGGCGCTGTCCGAGCTGCAACGCCGAGTCCACAGGCGAGTTCCCGTGCCACTTCGCTATTTGGGTCTCGCCGGGTCCGGCGCGGGGGCGGGCGACCATCTCGGACCCATTTGCGAGACAGGCGGCGACGTCGAGCATGCGCTGGTGGCAGCGGCCATCGAGACGGGGTCCGGCCGCACGCTGCTGTTCGAGTCGGTGGCCGAGCAGCACGAACCGGCATTGCTGCGGATCGCCGGAGCTACCGTGGTGGACCGGATTCGGTGCCCGGCGTTCCAGCTGAGCGACGACATCGAGGGTCGTTGGTCGAAGAAGATGCGGGAGAACGTGAGACGCCGAGCTCGACAGCTCGAAGGGCTCGGCGTGAAGCCACGATGGGTCTCGCCAGGCCCGGCGGTCGCCGACGGGCTCAGCTCGCTTCAAGAGCTGCACGCCAGCCGCTGGGATGGTCGAGGTGGCGGGCTGTTCGACGAGCTTCGCCTGCGTTTCCTGTCGGACGTCGCCCGGCGAGCGACTGGACCTGACGGGCCGTGGCTGTTGCTGATGGAGAAGGACGGCGAAGCGATCGCCGGTCTCCTCGGGTTCAGGCACCGCACAACGTTCGCCAGCTACAAAACAGGATGGAATCCCGAATTTGCCCGATACGGCATCGGTATCGCCCTCACCGTGACTGCCCTCGACTGGGCGCGAAGCGAAGGGTTGTCCAGCCTGGATCTGCTCAGAGGGTCCGAGCCCCACAAGTACGCCCTCGGTGCGACCGATGCCGTCGATTTCGCACTGCTCCGACCAGTCGGTCCCAGCGGTCGGTTGCTGGCGATGCGCGAAGAAGCCAGCAGCCGACGGGCCGGACAGGGAAGCGGGCGAGGCGTCGACGCGAGTGAAGCTGCGCCGGCGGGCGAGGGGGCCGGATGAGCCCTGGAGCGGGAGCTGTTCGCCAGGCGGAGGGATTCCTCGAAGAAGCTGATCTAGTTGGTCCGGGGCTCTTCGGGCATCGGTATCTGCCCGATCAGCCCAGTGGGACGGGAGTGGTGATCTGCAGCCCGATCTACGCCGAGTACTTCAAGAACTATCGGCGTGAAGTGCTCTTGGCGCGTGCGCTGGCCGCAGCCGGAGCGGCCGTGCAGCGATTCCAATACCGCAATACGGGTCTGAGTGACGACGTGCCCGGCGGGATGACCGTTGCGTCCATGACCGACGACGCCGACGCTGCCGCCGGTGCCCTCGCCGAGCGTTGTCGTCCTGATCGCATGATCCTGATGGGGGTGCGGTGGGGTGGCATCGTGGCAGCCCGGGCAGCCGTCCGGCGCGGTGGGGCACCGCTCGTGCTCTGGGATCCGGTCATCGATCCGGCGGGATATCTGGCCGACATCATCAGGGTGCGGCAGGTCCAGGAGCTGACCTCCGGCGCAGACAAGCGCCATTCGGGATCCGATCTCGTCACGATGCTCGAGAACGAAGGCAGTCTGGTCGTTCTCGACTACCTCATCGAGCGTGACCTCCATCGGTCGGTCGCGCCGATCGACGTTCCCCGACTGATCAGCGAAGCCGCCTCCGAGGCAGCGCTCGTGCTGCAGGTGTCGCGCCGTTCCGAGCTGGCCGAGGATCTGGCCCTTGTCGCGGCTGGGTGGCAGGATGCAGGTGTCGAGGTCACGGCGTCCTCCACGGGTCACGAGGAAGCGTGGTGGTTCGAAGCCGACCGGTTCGAGACAGAAGAGAACAAGATGCTGACCAGGCTGCTCATCGACCAGACGGTTGCCTGGGTGGAGAACCTGGGGGCGGATCGATGACAACTCATCCGCTCTTCTTCGAAGCCGCCGGTGAGACGCTTTTTGGAACTTGCACCGAGCCCGACCAACCCGGTTCACTTGGAGTCACGGTCTTGCGCGGCGGGGGTTACACGGCGGCCGTGACCCGCAGCCCGCTGTGGACCCCGCTGGAAACCCGCCTTGCCTCCGTCGGAGTCCGCACCTTGCGATTCGACTATCACGGAGCCGGGGACAGCACAGGCTTGATCGGGGAGATGGGATCGAACCGTTATTTCGCCGCTGACGTCGTGGGGGCCGTCGATTCGCTACGAAGCCGGGGTGTGAGCCGACACGTGCTCATCGGTCAGTGTTTCGGCGCCAGGAACGCGCTGGCGGCGGCGGACCGCATCGAAGATCTGGCCGGCCTGGTGCTGATCGCCCCTCTGGTGCGCGACTTCGATCGCGGCGAGGGTACCGCCACCAGGCTGGCGGAGGGATCCACACTGGAGTTCATGAGCCGGGGAGTGGGAGCGCTCGAGCCGACGATGCTCCTGAAACCCAAGCAGCTGGCGCGCATCGCAGGGGCCGCTCGGATATTGGCGCGAACGAAAGCCAGGGCGGCATTGGCTCGAATCCGGCCCGGCGACGGCACGCCGCCCTGGGTGAGTCGTCCGTTCTTGGATGCGTTGACGGGAGTGATCGAGCGAGGCGTCCCGGTCTTGTTCGTGTTCGGTACCGAGGACGGATGGGAGGATTTCCAGGCGGCGTTGCCCGGCCGCTTGGAAGCCCTGGTCGAGCGAGCCGGTCCAGCGATGCAGATCGAGGTCCTCGACGGCAAAGTCCACGGCCGGGCGGCGCTACCGACCCAGGAAGCGCTTGGAGACTTGATCTGGGAATGGATGACGGCGTCGTTCGAGCTCGGGTCAGGCTGAGCCGGCAACCCGCTCCAGCTCCCGTCTGAGCCGGGACCCGACGACTCCGAGCTCGTAGCGGTCGTAGACCCACGCTCGACCATCGCCGGTTCGCTCTCCGGCCTGCAGCGTGCGCCAGGCGTTCACTGCGGCGGCAGCCAGCGCAGCGGCGTCTTCCATCGGCACGATGGTCACACCAGGCGCACCGTCCACCACCTCGGTCACCGGCGGGATGTCGAAGGTGACGACGGGTAGGCCGGCGACGACCGCTTCGAGGACGGCCGTGCCGAGACCTTCAGCCAGAGAGCTGAACAAGAAGATGTCGGCTGATGCCAGCAGCTGGTCGAGGTCGGACCGGAACCCGAGGAGGTGGACGGCGCCGTTCAACTGATGTGACGTCACTGCTCGTTCGACGTCGTGAGTGGCGTCGCTCCGCTCACCGGCAATGGCCAAGATCGCATCGGGGATGTCCTGTCTGATCCGGCTGAATGCCTCGATGAGCAGCGTCTGTCCTTTCTGCTTGGTGAGCCGCCCGACGTTGACGAACAGGGGTACGCCATCGGGTAGACCGAAGCGAGACCGATCGCTCGGGGCCGTTCCCCTCGTAGGAGCGAGACCTCGAGGGATGACGAACACTCGGTCCGGCGGGAACGGCATCGCCACGCACGACGTGTCCTTGACGTCGTGGGTGATGGCCCGGTATTCGACGGGAGCCATCTTGGCCACTCGGGCGGCGATCCAGCGAAGCAGACCTGCTCGCCATGACGCCGCCCCCGGTTGCAGCATCCGGTGCAGGCGCATGTCGCCGGTCAGGGTCATCGTCGACACGACGGGAGTGCGGGTGGCGATCCCGGCCAGCTGGCCGGCCAGGTTCGCAGAGAACAGTGACGTATGGATCACGTCTGGGCGAAACCTCCGAGTGATCTGCACGAGACGCCACGCCGCCAGGGGCCAGTTGCGAGCTCCTCGCGCTCCGGCCAGCCCGAGCGCCACGACGGCAACACCGGCCTCCTCCAAGCGAGGCTGTAGAAAGTCGCGCTCGTACAGTCGAACGACCATCTGCTGGGGCGGGTCGGTCTGGCCGGCGAGCTCGAGGACCTCTTCGCACATGCGGTTCTCGGCGCCGCCGGATCCCCCCAACCCGTCGATCACATGGAGGACGCGCATCCCGGTCAGGCTAACCGTGCTGTCCGATCACAACTTCCATGCGCGGGAGATCATTGCCGCCATCTGCGCCCGGCTGGTGTTCTCGTTGGGGCGGAAGGTCCCATCTTCGTAGCCGGCGATCACGCCCAGCTCGGCGAGTCGTTCCACGACTCCGGCGAACCAGGCGGAGGCAGGGACGTCAGTGAAGGCTCCTCCATGCGTCGGGTTCTCTTTCTCGCCGATCGCCCTGAAGATGAATGCGGCGATATGGGCTCGAGTTGCGGTCTCGCCCGGTCCGAACGTGCCATCTTCACGCCCGGCGGCGATGCCTGCAGCCACCGCCGCCGAGATCGGCCCGAACGCCCAGTGATCTTGGGGTACGTCCCTGAACTGGGACGTGGCCCCCAACGGGTTGGGGAGCGCAGCCGCTCGACCCACGAACACGACGGCTTGCGCTCGCGTCACCAGCTCGCCGGGCCGGAACGTCCCGTCGCTGTACCCCAGGGCGATGCCGGCCGCCGCCACCGCCGTGATGGGGGCATACGCCCAATGGCTGGGTGGCACGTCGATGAATCCGCCGCGGGCGCCGTCGAAAGCGGCGATGGTGGTCACGGCCCCGGTGTGGTCGATCTGATACGCAGTCCCGTTGGCTCGCTGCACCCTGATGAGCGACCCAGGCCGCATGACCGAGATGTCGAAGTCGCTCGGCTCGAGCCCGCAGTTGACGAAGTCGTAATGACCTGGTTCGAGGGTGCCCTCGTCGACGAGCACCTTGTTCTGTGCCTGCAGCTCGAACCCACAATCGCGATACAGGGTCGGCACCCCTGCCTCAGCGTTGTGGCTGCCGAGCCGTACCGCGTAGCTGCTTCCGATGAAGGTCAGACGCTCGAAGGAGAGGCGGCGGCCAGGGAACTTGGCGGCCTGGGTCGGGTTGGTCTGCGCGTGCTGGGAGAGGCCGGACCGGCCGTTGCGGTACAGCGTGCTGTTCTGGTAGCTGTACCCGACGTTCGAGTAAGCGCCGTGATGGATCCCATCGAGACCGCAGTGGTATGCGGCGTAGTCGTCGATGACATGTCCTAGCGTCGAGGTGTTCTGCCAGACGAAGATCCCATGCCGGCTGTTGTTGTGGGCGGTGTTACCTTCGAAGACCCAGGTGTTGGGCAGACCGTTCGCCTGGCTCGGCCACCAGAACCCGGAGGCGTTGTCTCCCGAGACCACGCCGACGGCAACGGAGTCCCTCACGACATTGCCGGTGCCTCCGTTCAGCATGAAGCCGGCCACATTGGCGGTCTTGGTGTCTGCCACCTTGGCGGCGATGCAGGTGTCCCACACGGTGTCGTCGGTTTCGTCGCCCTTGTCCCACCAGAACGCTGACTCGACCGTGTCGTAGGCCACGCAGTCGGTGAAGGTGATGCCATGGCTGACGTGGGGGACGAACGCGTGGTTGCGGCTGTGACGCGACACCACCCCGGTGACGACGCTGCCGCGAGAGCCGTCGCCCGTGTGGTGGAAGTGCAAGGGGTACCGGCCGAGAATGCCTTCCGGTCCCAGGTACGCGAGCTCGGCGTACTGGATGTATTGCGGCTGGCTGGACCTGACGATGATGTGGGCACGCCCCGACGCGGAACCCTCGATTCGCACGTTGCGGGTGAGGTTGAGCACCTCGGCCGTCCAGGTCCCGTTGACGGTGGGAAGTGCTGAACCCAATGAAACCGTCTTGAAGCCCTCGTAGTCCTCCTTGACGGTCGGGGTCTGTATGAGCTGATCGGTGGCGGACCACGTTGGGTCGGAGCTGGCGTGGGCCCAGCCCTTCTTGGCGGTTCCGGCGATGTCGAGCTGGCCGGCTCCGATGACCCACAATCCGACGTCGGAGGCGAGGACCGCCATGCCCCCTCCCACGAAGGAGCTCTCGTCCACGTCGGCAAACCGGAGGACATGGGTGACGGTGCTGGCCGGTCGCATGACCAGGGTTCCCGCGACGACCACGTTGCCGGTCGTGGTGAGCGTGACCGAAGCGCCCGCGTCGAACGTGAGGCTGGACCCCCCTGTGATCTCGACACTTCCCACCGAGACCGAGGAGGTGAGAACGATGTCCGTGGTCACCTCGGCGTGATCACCGGCACCGGGTACGACGCCATCGGGCCATGCGGTCGGGTCCGACCAGTCCTTGGCCGCCAGGGCGCGCAGCGGTCTCCATTCCGTTGCGGCCAGAACGACGCCGGCCGCACCGGCGGCTGATGCTCGGCGCAGAAACGACCGCCGATCGACGGAAGTTGCGAGTTCGTGGGTCATGCGAGGCTGTGCAGGGCCTGGCGGACTGCACCCTGGGAGGTCACTCACCCAGGTTGGCCGATCACGCTCAGCGCGTCAACTCTGTCTACCAATGATTTCCAGGACCGGTCAAGGCCCTTGGTAGCCGCGGATACGTCTGCGCAACTTGTCCTCGAGGCGAAGCCCGCCCCACATCCGGCGACGGAAGAGCGCCACGCCGTCGGAGCGCTGCACCGGGATGCGGTTGAGCAGGAACGGATCGGAATTCGCGGTCACCGGCTCACCACTGCCGAGCGTCGCCGAACGGTAACGAGCCCTCACGACCGGATCGGCCACGGCCGACCAATAGCCCCACGGGTAGGCGAAATGCAGCGGGGTCTCGCCGGTCCGGGACGCAAGCATCTCGTCGTTGCGTTCGAGCTCAGCGGACACTTCGTCGAGGGTTGCGTGCCGGAGGTCGGCATGAGTGTGGGTGTGGCCACCGAGTGTCACCAGGCCCGACCCTCGCATCTCGTTGACCTGGTCCCATGTGAGGGGGTCGGCGCCGATGCCCTCGGCCAGCGGTCGCCGTGTCTCGATGGGGTGGCTCGACAGATACAGGGTGAAGGGCCACCCGCGCTCGGCAAGGAGCGGGTACCCGTTGAAGTAGAAATCGGCGTAGCCATCGTCGAAAGTGAGCACCACCAGGCGATGGGCGTCGACCTCGGAGCGGCGGGCGAGGGCGTCGGCGAGCGAGGCCACCTCGGCGTTGGTGTTCAGCCATTCGAGCTGCGCGGCGAACGCCTCGATCGAGACCTCCATCTCTCTCTTCGGCGCCGCGTTGACCTGGTGGTAGATCAGGATCCTGGGTCCTGGCCAACGGCCGGTGAACAAGTCCCCGGCGGCGAAGGCCAGTTTGGCAGCGGGTTTGACGTACTCGGTCAGCGGCACGTTGCGGAGGTGATCAGGATGTCCACGAGAAACGCCGGCCCAGCATCTCTTCCAGCGCTGCGTTCGACGGAGCGAACTCCTCGTCGAGCATTTGCCTGGTCGATGCGGTCATCGCCGCAGCGGCCGAAGGGGCCTCGGCAGGCGCCCCTACGTACGAGAAATTGCGGTACGCGGCGGGCTGCCACTCGGGCAGGCCGAGAAACTCGAGGACGGCCTTGTACACGGCGGGAGTGTCGGTGTAGAAGTCCTCGCTCTGCACCACCAAGATGCGGTCGGGAGGAAATTGCTCGTACCAGCGCGCCAGCTGCCGTGCGTAGTGGCCGCGGAAGGCGTATCCGTAGCGTCGCAGGTTGAAGGCTCGGTATGAAGGATCACCGAGGAGCCGTTCGAACTCGCCTTCTAGCCGCTCGGACTCGGCGGCGATGGCCTCGTCGAATTCGAGTGGCTCGTGATCGAGGCGGCGGTTGTGACCGTGATGCGAGAACGCCCGGTCGGTCGGATTACGCAGCATCGCGATGATGCGAGCATCGGGTATCTCGCGAGCCGCCCTGGCGGGGGCGTGAGGATCGACCAGGTAGAAGGGAGTCGCCTCGAACGTGAGCAGCGGCTCGCCCTTCCGAGCCGCTTGCTTCCGTCGCAGTGTCGTCGGGAAGTGTGAGCGATACCAGGCCTGTCCCCTGCCGTGGCTCCCCGAGAAGTAGTCCACTTCCTTGCGCAGCGACGGCACGATGTTGGGGTGCTGACCGAGATACTTGTACAGCGAGCTCGTGCCACTGCGCTGGGCGCCGATGATGAGAAAATCTGGCAGGGTCCTGAGACCGGCGGTGACCGACCGTACGCCCACCCGGGTCAACGCCAACTTCCGGCGGGCACGCATCGACGTCACCTTCTTGAGCTGTTCGGTGACCTGGTCGGCCAGCTCACCCGCCATGGCTCGCCACTGGGAATACTGGCCCGGCTCCGGTGCGACTCATGCTTGTCATCGAGGTCCCCCCTCTCGTGGTGGGGCAGCGTACCGGAGGCGTGGTGGGCGCGCCACACCCGGTGTCGAAACTCCATCCCAGGTGCTAGCGTCGGTGCGCGACGAGGGGGACGTGGAGTGCTGCGATGATCAGCGACTACGACTACCGGATTCGGCGCGGGCTGCCGGGGTTGTACTGGCTGCTGGTGGTCGTGGCGGTGGTCGGATTCGGAGCCACCAGCTTGGTCGGCAGCCGAGAAGCAGTGACGTTCGTGCTCGTGGTGGTGCTGGCCACACCCGTTGCGTACATCGTCGGGAAGATGGTCAGCGTGCACGACGCACGGTGGTTCGCCACCGTCGGCATGCTGGGCTACATCGCCAAGTTGACGGCGTCGGGGCTGCGGTACTGGGCGCTGGAAGCCCTGTACGGCGGCATCGGGGACGCCACGGGATATCACAACGATGCGATCCGCATCGCACCCCTGTGGGAGTCGTTGCAGATCCCTGAGATCGAGCCCGGTACCGAGTTCATTTCCGTCGCCACCGGATTCATCTACGCGATCTACGAGCCCAGCAAGCTCGGCGGGTTTCTGATCTTTGCCACGCTCGCGTTCGTCGGCCAGCTACTCCTCTACGCCGCCTACCGGCACGTCTTTGCGGACCGTTCGCTCGGCTGGTACGCGGCGCTCATCTTCTTCTTCCCCAACATCGTGTACTGGCCGTCTTCGATCGGCAAAGAGTCGCTGATGATTCTCTTCATCGGCATCGCCACCTACGGCATCGCCCGCCTGTTCACGGGCTACAACCTCGCCTGGGTCGGGCCGATCGGGCTCGGGCTGCTCGGCGCGGGAATCATTCGCTCCCACATCGCCCTGCTCATCGCCGTCTCGCTGATCGGGGCGCTCGTGTTAGGGAAGGGGCCGAGCGATGCCCGCTCGAAGGGGATGAGGATGGTGGCAATCGGCGCCTCACTCGTCGTTCTCTTCGGCGCGATCCAGCTGGCCAGCATCGATTTTGGGATCGACTTCAGTGTCGGGATCAACGAGCAGTTGCTGCAGGAGGAGATCGATCCCATCTTCGCAGGGGTGGAAGAGCGCACCGCCAGCGGTGGCTCGGAGGTCGAAGGCAGCATGGTCACCTCGCCGGCGGACGTGCCCGACGCAGTCTTGCGGGTCGTGTTCCGGCCGCTGCCGTATGACGCCCACAACACACAGACGCTGGTCAACAGCATCTTCGAAGGGACGCTGCTGCTGGCGCTTGTGATCTGGCGCCTCCGTCCCATCATTCGCAACCTCCGTCGCGACTGGCGCCATCCGATCATTCTCTATTCGCTTCTGTACTCGGGCGGGTTCATCCTTGGCCACAGTGGAGTCTTGAATCTCGGCATCATCGCCAGGCAGCGTGCCCAGCTCGTGCCGTTCATCCTGCTGCTGTTCGTGGCCCTCGGCCAGCCGGCCTGGAAGCGAAAGAAGTCCGAGTCGTTCGAAGACGCGCCGGCCGAGCCGGCGATGGCGTCGAGCGTTCCCTAGCGGCTGTGTGCTCAGCTTGCTACCCTCAGTGGCGTTGGACGTGGGGCTGCGGGCGATCGCCGGGGCGAGCTACGGCTTGGTGGCCCAACCGTTCATGCTCATCTGAACAGACAAAATGGGGGAAACGATGAGAACACAGGTAGCCATCGTCGGCGGGGGACCGGGCGGCGCAGCATCCGCTCTGTTCCTGGGTGAGAAGGGAATCGACTCGATCATCGTCGAGGCCGAGAGCTTCCCGCGCTTTCACATCGGAGAGTCGATGACCGGGTGGGTCGCCGAAACCGTGCGCAAATGGGGACTCGGAGACGCAATGCTCGAGCACCAGTTCCCGGTCAAGTTGGCCGGAACGGTGTACGGGACGTCGGGCGCCAACCGGTACGACGTGCCCATCACTGCTTCGATGGGCGGCGCCAAACGACGTCAAGTGCGGACCTGGCAGGTCAAACGATCGGCGTTCGACAAGATGCTTCTCGACACCGCTCGGGAGCGAGGGGCCGGCTATGTCCACGGCAAGGCGCTGGAACCCATCTTCGACGACGCGGGCGCCGTGAAAGGGCTCACCGTGCGCACGGCCGACGGCGAGCAGCTGACCATCGAGGCCGACGCGATCATCGACGCGTCCGGAAGGAAGACCTGGCTGTCGGGCTTGGGGATTGCCGCCAAGAAGGAACGGGGCGGATACGAAAACCAGATCGCCGTGTTCAGCCACCTCAAGGGGGTCGTCCGCAACGACGGCGAAGAAGAAGGCAACACGCTGCTCTTCTATCGTGAGGTCGACCACTGGGCCTGGCTGATTCCGGTCGATCCGGAGGTCGTGTCGCTCGGGATCGTGACTCCGGTCTCGTATTACAAGTCTCGCAAAGAGACGAAAGAGGAGTTCTTCTACCGCGAGCTGCAGGAGATGAACCCGAATCTGGCTGAGCGGGTACGAGGCATCGAACTGGTCGAGCCGGTGTACGCCACCGCCAACTTCTCGTACCGGATCCCACAGTTCACCGGCAAGGGCTGGTTGTGTGTCGGCGATGCCCACCGATTCATCGATCCGTTCTTCTCCTTCGGCATTCATCTGGCGTTGGCCGAGGCCGAGAAGGCGGCCGCCTACATGGCCGACTACCTGGACGGCAAGCTCGACGGCCTGGACGACCCGTTCGAGGGTTACGCCGAGATCTGCGAGCGGGGCATGGACACCGTGCAAACCTTGATGGATTCGTTCTGGGCGAACCCGCTCGGGTGGGGCTACCTGCTCCATTACACCGAGTACGGATCCGACCTGCTCGACATCTTCGGCGGACGCATCTACGAGGAAGAGCCGCTGCCTGGCCTCGTCAAGATGCGCCGCATCGTGGCCAAAGCGCGCGCATCCGAGTCCGATGCGGACTCCGAGGCATTCGCCTCGGTCAGCTGACGTCGGCGGTGCCGTGGACTTCGCGCTCACCGAAGAGCAGGAGCGGTTCCGGGAATCAGTGATCGGGTTCGCTCGTGATCACCTGGCTCACGATGTCATCAGCCTCGACGCCGAGCATGGGTTCTCCGCCGAAGCGTGGAAGCGGTGCGCCCAGTTCGGCATCCAAGGGCTCCCTGTGCCTGAGGAATATGGGGGCCAAGGAGCGGATCCGCTGACGATCATCCTGGCCATGGAGGCGCTCGGGTATGCGTGTCGCGACAACGGGCTCCTCTTCTCGCTGAACGCCCAGATGTGGTCGTGCGAGGTTCCGCTCGTCCGGTTCGGTACCGACGAACAGAAGCAGCGCTACTTGCCGGGGCTGGTCGACGGCAGCATCGTCGGCGTGCAGGGGATGTCTGAGCCCGACGCCGGGTCGGATGCGTTCGGCTCGATGTCGACGACGGCGGTGAAAGACGGAGACCATTACGTCATCAATGGCGCCAAGACCTGGATCACCAATGCGCCGCTGGCCGACGTGTTCATCGTGTTTGCCGTCACCGACAAGTCGAAAGGGGCGTTCGGCTTGTCCGCATTGGTCGTCGACCGTGATACGCCGGGCCTCGATGTCGGCAGGCCCTTCCACAAGATGGGCCTCCGGACGTCCCCGATGAGCGAGCTGATCTTTCGCGACTGCCGGGTGCCGGCCGACCGGTTGCTGGGCAAGCCCGGGTCGGGCATGGCCATCTTCAACCACTCCATGGACTGGGAGCGGGGAATCATCATGGCGACTTCGATCGGATCGATGCAACGCCAACTCGAGTCCTCGATCCAATACGCCAAGGACCGCAAGCAGTTCGGCCAGTCGATCGGCAAGTTTCAGGCGGTGGCCCACCGCATCGTCGACATGAAGGTGCGCCTCGAGGCGGCCCGGCTCCTCCTCTATCACCTGGGCTGGTCCATGACACAGCGAACCTCCAACACCGCCGAGTCGGCAATGGTGAAGCTGTTCCTGTCGGAGGCATACGTGCAGTCGAGCCTCGACACGATCCAGAACCACGGCGGGCTCGGCTACATGGCCGAAGCACAGTTCGAGCGAGAGTTGCGCGACGCCATTGGCGGTCGCATCTACTCGGGGACGTCCGATATCCAGCGCAACCTGATCGCCCGTCACCTGGGGCTGTGATGGCCCCGCTGTTGCACTCGCTCCTCGAGCATTCGGCCGTCGAGCATCCCGAGCGCCCTGCATTGGTCGACGGGGACCGCTCCTTTGCCTACGAGCAGTTGAACGGGAGAGCAAACCAGCTCGCTCGGCTGCTCGTCGCATCCGGTGTCGCGCCGGGTGATCGGGTCGGCCTCCACCTCGACAAGTCGCTCGAGGCGGTGGTCGGCATCTACGGGATCCTCAAGGCCGGTGCAGCCTACGTGCCGCTGGACCCGCGCGCCCCCGCCATCCGCCTCGCCTACATCGTCAAGGACTGCGATATCCGGGTGCTTCTCACTTCTCGGCGCCAAGCCGGCACTTGGGAAGAGATGATGGGCGAAGGCGCTCCGATCGAAACGCTGGTGGTGATGGACGGGCTGGAGGGTCTTCCCGATCGCCCCTCCGGCGTGACCGTAGAGGACGGGTTCGACCTCGACCGCTATCCGGCGGCGCCGACGGGAGTGCGCCGGATCGACGAAGACCTTGCCTACATCCTGTACACGTCCGGTTCCACGGGCGCTCCGAAAGGGGTGATGCTTTCGCACCGCAACGCCCTCGCCTTCGTGCAGTGGGCGATCGGTGAGGTCGACGTCACCCACGAGGACCGGCTCTCGAGCCACGCCCCGCTCCATTTCGATCTGTCGGTCTTCGATCTGTTTGCAGCAGCGGGAGCCGGAGCGTCTGTCGCGCTCGTGCCCCGTGCCACGTCGGTGTTTCCGGTAGAGGTGGCGCGCTTCATCGACCAGCATCAGATCACCGTGTGGTATTCGGTGCCGTCGATCCTCTCCTTGCTCACCCAACATGGCAACCTCACCGACGGCGCCCTCCCCAGTCTTCGTACGATGATCTTTGCCGGCGAGGTGTTTCCCTCGAAGTACCTCAGCCGGCTGATGAGCCAGCTGCCCCACGTCGAGTTTCACAACTGGTACGGACCCACCGAAACCAACGTGTGCACGGCCTACCGGGTGACCGAGCCGCCCGATGCGGAGGGGGGCGACATTCCCATCGGGAGGGCGATCGGCAACGTCGAGACGTTCGTCGTGGGCGAAGACGGGTCGGAGGTTGCACCCGGCGAGCGAGGCGAGCTGTTCGTGCGGGGGGCCACCGTCATGCACGGCTATTGGGGCGACCCTGAGAAGACCGCAGAACGGCTGGTGCGACACGGGGCCAGCGTCGGCCCCGCCGACCTGGCCTACGCCACCGGAGATCTGGTCCAAGAGCTGGACAGCGGTGACTATCGCTTCCTGGGCCGCAAGGACCATCAGATCAAGAGCCGCGGCTACCGCATCGAGCTCGGCGAGATCGAGACGGCGTTGAACAGCCATCCGGGGGTTCGGGAGTGCGCCGTCATCGCCATCCCGGACGATGTCGTCTCCAACCGGATCTGGGCGTACGTGGTCGTCGAAGGCGAGCACAGCAAATCCGATTTGATCAAATGGTGCGCCGAGCGTGTCCCCAAGTACATGATCCCAGAAGCGTTCGAATTCCAGTCCGCGCTGCCGAAGACATCGACTGGCAAGATCGACCGTCAGTCGCTGTCACAGGCTCCTGTCTGAGCGGGCCGAGTCGATTCCAAGTGGCCTGCAGAGGTCGGCGCGGTGTTGCAGACACCGATGTCGTTCGAGTCCGCTGACTCAATCGGGCGTAGCTGAGCGGACCGCATGCACCACGGCCTCCGGCTGCTGCAGAGGTAGAAGATGGCAGGCGTCGGGTACCCGGCTGGTGCGGATCTGGGGTGCCGCCTCGGAGAGAGCGCTGTGAACGGCGTGGACCCACTCGGCACTGTCCTCGCCGAGAAGGTATGTCATCGGAACCGACCAGCCCGCGACCTCCTCGGCCGAAATATGATCCGCCGCGGTGCTGAACCGCTCCAGCACCTTGAACTCGGCGCGCAGGCCGTCCACATCGCCAAGGAACCACTCACGCTGGCGTTCGTCGAGCTCGTCCCAGCCGTTCCCCCCACTGCGTCGGGCAAAAACGAAGAGCGCCATGGTCTTCCCCGCGGCGCGGTCGCGGCTCCGCAAGAAGTCGAGCTTGGTGCGGAGCAGGAGACGAAGCGCATCAAGAGGCGCTTCACGAGCGAGATGAAAAGTCGGTTCGACGAGAACGGCTGCCGAGACCTGCTCGGGGTGGGTTCGAATCAGTTCCATCGCAACACCCGCCCCGGCGCTCCAACCCACGACGATCACGGGCTCTCCGGCGGCGTGGTCGATCAGGGCCGCCGCGTCGCTGGCGTGAACCCGTACGTCCGATGTGCCGTTCGGAGACCGGCCATGTCCACGACGGTCGTAGCTGATGACCCGGTGGGTGGCGGCGAGAGTATCGTGCACGTCACTCCAGACCTCCATGACCCCAAAGGCGCCATGGATGAGCAGGACCGGCCGACCCGTACCACTCACCCGGTAGTTGAGTGCGCTGCCATCGACCTGAAGGGCTTGCAGACCGTTGACCTCACTCATCCCGGAATGGTCGTCTTTGGTCATGAGTTCACCTCCGAACGACGACCACCCAATCCCCAACATAGTGGACCGCCGCTCGTCAGCGGCAGGCCACCGAACGCAGCCTGATCATTCGGTGCGCGCCCTGGCGCATGTGCACTCGTTGGGAACCCTGCAGCAAGCGAGAAGGCTATGTGCGAGGGCATCGACCTGGTAGCGGCCATGGCGTAATTGTGGCATAGTTGTGGCATGGCAAGAGTCAGAGTCAGCACGACGGTCGACGAGTCGCTGCTCGAAGAAGCTCGGCGATTGCGATCTGGCATCAACGATGCCGCCCTGCTCGATGAGGCGCTCACCGCTCTGCTCGCCCGACATCGTGCCGCCCGAATCGATGCCGCCTATGCGGCGTATGACGCTCATCCGATCGATGAGTCCGATGAGTGGGGGGACCTCTCCTCGTTCCGCCAAGCCGCCGGATCGTCGTGAGCGGCTTGCCCGCCCGAGGTGAGCTCTGGTGGTGTGAGCTGCCCGAGGTCCCTCGCCGACCTGTTGTGGTGCTGTCGCGCGATGTCGCCATTCCGAGATTGCGGCGAGCGGTGATCGCTCCATGTACTACTACCGTCCGGGGTCTACCCAGTGAGGTCGTCCTCGAGCCGTCTGAGGATCCCATCCCCCTGGCGTCAGCGGTGAATCTCGACTCGATCGAGAGTGTCTCGGTCGCAACACTCACGCAGCGATTGGGACGCCTGAGCGATCAGCGGATGCGTCAAATCTGCGCAGCAGTCAACGTCGCCGTGGATTGCGTCGGCTGAAGCGAGAGGGGCCGCCACGCCGATCACCAAACTGGCGCTCCAGATTGCACGCCCGATCCTGCAACGATCGGCAGCTCGCCGTGTCTCCTGCGGCGGGGTCGTCGGGGAGCGAGGTGGCGGGTCCCGTTCGGGTGAACCGGCCCTCAGTGCGGTTTGGGGGCTCCCTGCTCGCGCAGGTCGATCACCAGCTCGTGACCGTTGCTGCTCGACGTGGTCGGCTCCGGTGACCAGTCGGAAGAGCTGATC
>JBFHAT010000004.1:0-116831 GCA_041586155.1 Acidimicrobiia bacterium | reverse complement strand
TGCTGCTGCCTCCCGTAGGAGTCTGGGCCGTGTCTCAGTCCCAGTGTGGCTGATCGTCCTCTCAGACCAGCTACCCGTCAATGCCTTGGTGAGCCGTTACCTCACCAACTAGCTGATAGGCCGCGAGCCCATCCCAAAGCACAAAAGCATTTCCTCACCAGACCATGCGGTCCGGTGAGAATATCCGGTATTAATCCGAGTTTCCTCGGGCTATCCCAGTCTTTGGGGCAGGTTGCTCACGTGTTACTCACCCGTTCGCCGGTTTCCCCACCCATGCCTTACGGAATAAGTGGTTCTCCCTCGACTTGCATGCATTAGGCACGCCGCCAGCATTCGTCCTGAGCCAGGATCAAACTCTCCAACGTAAACCCTTGGAAGATCCGAGGATCTTCAACGATCCGCCGAGGCGGATCGCCTCCGCAGGGGGAATCCCCGCGGACGGAATCATGTCGAGTGACCCAGGCATCTTCGTTCAATCTTTGACGGATCGAACTTACCTGTGTCGGCCCGTTCCTCGCTTTGCTCGGAACGGGTGACGAGAGCGCTGCTGCGCTCTCTGGCCGCACCACTTCCGGGATGACCGGAGGATGCGGACGAACTGGTTTTTGGCACCACTGTTTAGTTGTCAAGGAGCCAATTGCTCTTGCTTCCGGAGCGCGGTAGGCGCCGGCAGCTCGGTTGCTGATCGGCTCCGCCTCCTGACCTGCGCCGGGTCTTTCGACTCGACGCTCGCCCTCGAGGGCGCACGACCGTGCGCGCCCGACCGGGCAGACGGCCAGTATACCATCTGGGCCGTCGTACCGGCAATGCGTTCCGGCGGCGACACGGTCGGCCTCGGGCGGTGTCCCGCCTTGCGGCCTCCGAGTCTCCGCGCGCTCGCTTGGAGCGGACGGCACGATAACCGATCGATCTGATTACACCAAGTCGATGCCTGATCGACGGCTCGTTTAGTGTCCCCGTCGTGCATTGGCAGGATCGCATCGTCGCCCAAGCCATTCGCCTACCCCGCATCTACCCTCGGATTTTCGCCGACGGATGGGGACCGGTCGACGATGTCGTCGGGATCGACCCGGGAGCAACGCTGCCCAGCGTGTACCGAGCGCAGCCGAAGAACGGACACTTCTCCGACCTGCGCTTCCTCTCTCCCAACGCTGCATACCTGCCGCACTATTCCCGATTCGGGTACGCCCGGGTGTTTCGACCGACCCGGACCCGGCGTCTTGTGATCCTCTTTCCGGCGTTCAACGATCATGGCTACGTGACTCGTCAACGCCTCGCCGAGGAGCTGGCAGGGGAAGGGATCGCGTCGGCCATCATCGAGGGTCCTCTGTACGGTCGCCGGCGCCCGTGCCCAGGGCAGGTCGTCCGCACCGTCGCCGACTTGCTGACCATGGGCAGCACCGTCGTCACTGAAGCCCTGGCGCTCGCCCGGTGGCTCGAATCAGTCGGCTGGATCGTCGGGCTGTCTGGCTACTCCATGGGCGGATCGATGGCTGCGCTCGCCGCGGCCTGGAGTCCTCATCCGCGAGCCGTCGCCCCACTGGCCGCAGCCGACTCGCCACGCGAGGTCTACGTCGACGCGGTCTTGTCCCATGCTGTCGCATGGGAGGCGCTCGGCGATGGAGCCCGAGGCCGGCTGGCCGATGTGCTGGGCCGGGCTGCCACGACCGCTCGTCCCGCCCTTCCGCACGGACGAACCGCAGTCCTGGTCGCAGCGGAGCAGGACGGGTACGTCCCGCTCTCGGCGACTCGGCGCATTGCGGACCACTGGCCGGGCGCCGAGCTGCGAGTGGTCACGGGAGGGCACGCGTCGCTCCATCGACGCCGAGCCATCCACGTTGCGGCGATCAAGGATGCTTTCGACAGGTTCTCGGCGTGGTGACGAGTATCAGGGAGCCTCGTGTTTGATCACCTTGTCGGCGTCGATCCAAACACCGCGGTCGCCGGCGACCAGAAGCATCCATCGATCCGCATCGTTGAGTAGGTCGGAGATGCGGCCGTCCTCAGAAGGGATGTGCAAGACGCCCTCGAAGCGATGTCCCCCAGCCACCGTGGTCACCGAGGGCAGGACGGTCATGGGCGTCGGGGCCGGACCGGTGCCGGCGAACTCGAACCGGAGAGCGCTGATCGCGCGACGCCCGATGAGGATCAGCTCGCCCGACTCTCCGCGGCACGGGATCAGCCGGCGTTCCGTACCGAGCAGATCCTGGGTGGCGTCGAGGAGGGGCGACGCGGTCTCTATGTAGACGATTCCCGAGATGGCCGTTCCATCGGTCAAGAACAGGTCTGCTTCGATGGTCTGCTTGTCGATGTGATGCTCGGCCATGGCCGCATCCTGGCAGTCGGAGGTCGAGAATTCCACTACGAGTGGCCGAGCCGTTACGCTGGCGGCGCCGCTCCCCGAGAGGTCCGTTTGCGAATCACCATCGTCGTCGCGTGCGCCGTGCTTCTGTTGGGTACGTCATGCACGGATGCCAGTTCCGGAGAGGAACGCGCGCCCTCCCCCACGGCCGCCCCGACCACGATGCCACCCCAGCCCACCACCACCCTCCCCGCCACCACCACGACGGTTCTCACGTCGGGTCTCGAGGTCGGTGGCGATCCAACCGAGGCCTTCGAGACATTCACCTTCGCCACGGAGATCGGGATTGGTGACGAGGACAACGAGCTGTCGATTGCCTCGACCGGACGCTTCGCTGATCCCGATTTCCACTGTGACCTCAGCCTCGGGCTCGGCGGTATCGACCTGGACCAGTCGGTCACCTACCTCGACAATGTGGTCTACTACGACAACGGCTTCGCCGACTTGCAGACGACCACCATCGACGACCCGACCGTGACCGACGCCATGGACCTCTGTCCCGGTACGAGCGCGTTCTGGTCGGAGTTCGGCAACTTCGGCGCAGTCGAAGATCTGAGCGGGTTCGAGGGTGCCTCAGTCACCACAGCGGGCCGTCCGGCAACCGAATATGACCTGACGGTGATCGGCGAACGGGGCAGCGCGATCGAGGATTTCCCGTTCGAGTCGGTGGAAGCGTTTCGTTTGACCGTCGACAACGCCACCGCCGTGCTCTTGGCGGTCGAAATGATCGGCGTTGCGGGCGATGCGGCCATCGCAGCCGGCGTTCCGGTCCAGCCCGGTGGTACGTTCATCGTTCGATTCGAACTGGCCGACGTCAACCAACCAATGACCATCGAAGCCCCGGTCTCATCGTAAGGCGACGAAACGCCGCTTCCCCACCTGGAGTGTGCGGCCGACCAGCTCGCTTCGCGGAATCGATTCGTCGGCGACCCTGTTCCCGTCGACTTTGACGGCACCTTGTGCGAGGAGGCGACGCGCCTCGGAGTTCGAATCGGTGAGCCCGGCCTCCGACATCAGCGCAGGCAGGTAGACGGGATCCTCCGCGGTCAGCTCGATCTCCGGCACATCGTCGGGGATCCGCCCTTCTCTGAACACCCGATCGAACGCCGTCTCCGCTTCCCCTGCCGCGCTCGCATCGTGAAAGAAGCCGACGATCTCGCGCGCCAGTCGTCGTTTGGCCTGCGCCGGATCCGAGACGACCCGGTCGCTCCACTCGGCAGGCGGAAGATCGGTCAACAACTCGAAGTACGACGGCATCAGGTGATCGGGGATGCTCATGATCTTCCCGAACATGTCGGCCGGATCGTCGGTGATCCCGATGTAGTTGCCCAGCGATTGGGACATCTTCTGCGCACCGTCGGTGCCAACCAGCAGCGGCATGGTCAGTACCATCTGGCCCTGTTTGCCATAGCGCTCCATGAGCACTCGGCCCATCATGTTGTTCCACAGCTGGTCCGATCCACCCAGCTCGACGTCGGCCTCAACCACCACGCTGTCGTAACCCTGCAGGAGCGGATACATGAACTCCATCGCCGAGATGGGACGATTGGCATCGAAACGGGTTCGGAAATCCTCCCTTTCGAGCATCTGCGCGACGGTGACTTTGGAGGTCAACTCGAGGACATCGGCCATGGCGAGCGCACCCAACCACTCGGAGTTGTATCGGATCTCGAGCGGTTCGGGCAGCAGCACACGTGAGAACTGCTCCAAGACGGACTCGGCGTAGCCGCGCACCTCCGAAGCGCTGAGCCGCACGCGAGTGTCGCTCTTCCCGGACGGGTCACCGACCTGGGCCGTGAAATCGCCCACGATCAGCACGGCAGTATGGCCCAGCTCCTGAAACTGCCGGAGCTTGCGCAACACCACCGCCCACCCCAACGTGACCGCCGGGGCGGTCGGGTCGAGTCCCAGCTTCACGCGTAGCGGGCCGGAGGCGATGCGCTCGCGGAACTCGGTTTCCGGTACCACCGTGTCAGCGCCGCTGAGGAGTTTCTCGATGTCCTGGTTGCGCATGCTCGCCGCGCAGGGTAGCCCCCTGTGGCTGAGGGTGCGGAATCTCCGGCGGGCTGGTTGAGACCCGTTCTGCTGCCCGCAAATACCCAGAATCGCACTTGACCGCCGGTACCCTCACGCCCGAGGAGTAAGGCATGTTCCGTCGCTGGGCTGTGCTGCTGTTGGTGCTGGCCATGGTGGCTGCTGCCTGCGGCGGCGAGATCAAACCACTCGAGGACCCGGGCCTCGGCGACCTGGGGCGCACCAGCATCGTCTATGCCGCCGACGGGTCAGTTCTCGCCCAGTGGCACGCAGAGGAGGATCGCGTCGCCGTCGGGCTGGAGGAAGTGCCCGATGACCTCATCAACGCCGTGGTCGCCATCGAAGACGAACGGTTCTTCCAGCATCCGGGGGTCGATCTACGCGCCATCGCCCGGGCGCTGCTCACCGACCTCGAAACCGGCGAGGCCACTCAGGGCGCCTCCACGATCACTCAGCAGTACATCAAGAATGTGATCCTGACGCCGGAGGTGACGCTCGACCGCAAGATCGAGGAGGCGTCGCTGGCGATCCGCCTCGAGGAGTCCCTCTCGAAAGAAGAGATACTCGAGCGTTACCTCAACACGGTGTATCTGGGCGACGGCGCTTACGGCGTTGGTGCGGCGGCAGCGCACTTCTTCGACAAGCACGTCGCTGATCTCAGCTTGGCAGAGTCGGCGTTGGTGGCAGGCCTCATCCAGACTCCATCTGATACCGATCCGTTCCGCAACCCGGAGGGGGCGCTTGGGCGCCGGCGTGTGGTGCTCACCAAGATGGCCGAACTGGGCTGGATCACCGGCGAGCAGGCCGAGGCGGCCGACCGCGAGCCGCTGTCGCTGGCCGCTCCCCGACCTCCGGAACAGACCCGGCATCCGTATTTCACCGAGGAAGTCAAGCGTCGGCTGCTGGACGACCCCGCGCTCGGGGCCACAGCGACGGATCGCTACAACCTCCTGTTCCGAGGTGGCCTTCGGATTCACACCACTCTCGACCCCGTCGCCCAGACTGCAGCCGAAGCGGCGGTCGCACACGTTCTGCCCGAGGACGGCCCCCAGGCGGCAGCCGTGTTGATCGAGCCCGGAACCGGTTACGTGCGGGCAGTGGTCGGAGGGGACGACTTCTACGGCGATGACCCGGAAGCCCAGTTCAACCTCGCGACCCAAGGCCGCCGTCAGCCGGGCTCCGCGTTCAAGCCGTTCGTTCTGGCCGCTGCGCTCGAGAATGGCCTCTCCCTCAACTCCATCTTCGAAGGGGGCGCCTCGATCACGATCGGGACCGACTCGGGGCCGTGGGTCGTCGACAACTACGCCAACTCCAGCTTCCCCCAGCTGAGCGTGCTGGAGGCGACGGTGTTCTCGGTCAATGTCGTATACGCCCAGATGGTCAATGCGGTGACTCCGGCGGCGGTGGTCGAGGTCGCCCAGGCGGCCGGCATCGAGTCGGAGCTACAGCCGTTCCACGCGATTGCCCTCGGTGCCCAGGAGGTGTCGGTGCTGGAGATGGCGTCTGCGTATTCGACATTCGCGGCCGACGGAACCCACATCGACCCGATCTTCGTCACGTCCATCGAGACTGAAGAGGGCGTCAATCTCTACCAGCCTGTGCCCGTCGTCACTGAAGCGATAGAACCTGATGTGGCGCGGCAGGTGACGGCGGCGCTCACCGAGGTGGTTCGCCGCGGCACCGCCCAGAACGCCCAAATAGGGCGGCCGCTCGCCGGGAAGACAGGTACTTCTCAGGCACATCGGGACGCCTGGTTCGTGGGCTACACACCAAGCCTGGCGGCGGCGGTGTGGGTCGGATATCCGCAGGGGGCGATCTCGATGGAGCCACCTCGCACTCGCTTCAACGTCGTCGGCGGTACATATCCTGCGCAGATCTTCCGCGCGTTCGCCGCGGAGGCGCTGGCCGGAACTGGATTTGGCGCCATGCCCACCCCCGACGCCGATGGCCTCGTCACCATCGAGGTGGACTCGTCTACGGGCTACCTCGCCGGCCCGTTCTGCCCGCGCGAGCACGTCATCGCGCTCCAGACTCCCATCGACGGCGCCCCGACGGTCGTGTGCCCGGTACACAATCCTGAGGGAGTGGTGGCGGCCGGAGCCGGTGTCGTTCCGGGCGTCATCGGGTTTGATCTGGGACAGGCAACCTCTCACCTGCAGTCCGCCGGTTACCTCGTGACGGTTTCGTGGGTCGAGGCGGGTGGTCTACCGCAGGGCACAGTGTTCAATCAGACGCCCTCCCAGGGCACCCCGGCCCAGACGGGCGGGTCGGTCGAGCTGTTGGTGGCCGGTCCCGAGCCGGGCACGACGATCCCGTCGATCATCGGCTTCCCCGTCGATCAAGCCGAGGCCGAGCTCGCCGAGAACGGCGTGGGGATCGAGATCATCGTCCAAGAGGAGGCTGATCCGGTCTCGGCCGCTCGGCGTCCGGGTGTCGTGTGGAAGCAGGACCCGGCCGGAGGCGCGCCGGCCGAAGGGGTGGTACGGGTGTGGGTCAATCCGTGACTGCGAGATCCTCATCGTCTCACCGTCATGCCCGGTAAGCTCGTCCCGTGGCCGCTGCCCCCAACCTGGGCCACACGCCGCGACGGCCGTGAAGGAGGGAGTTTGCGTGCTGTATTTGCGACGCTGATCCTGGTCGCCGGTGTTCTCATCGTGATCATCACGATCAGCGCTCCTGCCTCAGCGGGAAGCGTGAGCGTGTCACCGGCCAGCGGCGAAGCGGGTTCGGGCGCGACGCTGTCGGGGTCTGGCTTCGCGGCCGAGGCGACCGTTCAGGCGTGTTGGGGTGCACCTAGCCCTGCGTGCTCGAGCCTTGGATCGACCTCGGCCTCGGCGGACGGTGGGTTCTCTCTCGGGATCACGGTGCCAGCGTTCGCGCCACCTGGGGATTGGACGGTGTCGGCATGCCAGCTCGATCCGGAGACGCCCGGCTCGTGCGCCGCCACCGGTTCGACGACCTTCTCGGTGGTTGCCGCCCCGACGAGCACCACCACGACGACCACGACAACAACGTCGACCACCACGACCACGACGACCACGACGACGTCGACCACCACCACGTTGCCGCCGACCACGACTTCCACCTCGACGACGTCGACCACCACCACGACAACGGCGCCGGCCAGCTCGACGCCGCCTGCCGCCAATGCGGCCGCGGACACCACCACCACGACCGTTGCCCCGACGACCGTCGCCCCCACCACAACGATCGCCACGAGCGTCGCCGGCATCCAGCTGACGCCGCCGACCACGGAGGCCAACGCGTCACCCCGCATCCTGGGGTCGCGACCCGCCTGGGACGTGGGGGGCTTCTTGAGCAGTCCGGCCACATTCTGGGGCTTGTGGTTCGTAGTCGTCGCCGGGGCAGGTGCCCTCGGCGTGGTGGCGTACTGGATCTACATCCGGTTCATCGACCGGGCATCGTGAAAAGGGAGGAACGCATGGCTCAAACGAGGCTTCGAAGATACGCCGAGCTGGGAGCTGTGGCCGTCTTGACGGCTGCGCTGGTGGCGCCGCTGTCAGCGCTGGCGCTCGGCGAGTTCAGCGACGTGCCCGACGATCACATCTTCGCCGAGGACATCGCCTGGTTGGCAGACAACCAAATCACGACCGGGTGCGGCGACGGCAAGTACTGCCCGGCCGATCCGGTCACTCGCGGACAGATGGCGGCGTTCATGCGCCGACTCGCCACCCGTCAGGTTGTCGATGCGAACACGGCCGTGCAAGCAGCCAGCGCCGACACCGCTGGCGATGCCGCCCTCCTCGACGGACTGCCCAGCAGCGACATCGCGTCCCGACTCAGCGCAGAAGACGACGGCGTCACCGGATCGGTGCTGGAGACCAACAAGGGCCTCATCAAGGTCAACGAGGTCACCATCGATGCGCCCGAGCCCGGTGTGTTGTTGATCAGCGGCACCGGATTCGTCGATCCCGAATCGATCGGGACGGACTTCATCCTCCAGACCAAGGTCAATGGAGTGGTCGTGGGAAGCCCGGGATGGTCAGCATGGTTCCGGCCGGCGAATGACCAGCAGTCGTTCGAGATGTCCTACACGGTCGCCCGCTCGGTCGCGGCTGGCACGCACACGGTGACCCAGCTGCTCGGTCCCCGCCAGGGCACCTCGACGTTCTTCCACAACCACGAAACGCTGTCGGTGCTGTTCGTACCCAACGCCCAGGCCAGCTTCGAGTCGTCTGCTGCGTCGAGTGGAGCACAGATCGTGCCGTCCGAGCTGGGAGGTGAGGCCGACTGAGCGGCACCGGAAACAGGCTCATCCGTCGGCGACGAATCGGGCAAGCATCTCGACGCCCCGGCTGATCCCAATCCGTGGTGTCACGACGTAGCCACCCACCGGCCGACCGGCCTCGAGCCGAATCGGACCGTCACCCAACCAGAGTCCGTCGTGACCGCCGTGGATGCCGGCAGCCTGTGCCAGCTTTCCGGGCCCGTTTGCGAGATTCGTCGCCCTCCCCCGCCGGGCGACGGCGATTGCTGCGCCTTCGATCACGTCTCCCCCGCGCAGAAGCACCGCCTGCCCCGATCCTGACGAGCCGGTCACGATGTTGGCACACCAGTGGATCCCGTAGCTGCGGTAGACGTACAGATGGCCGCCTCGAAGAAACATCGATCGATTCCGCTTGGTCGGGCCGCGGTGAGAGTGACTTGCCGGATCACCTTGGGAGGAATAGGCCTCCGTCTCGGTGACACGAATCACGACCCGCTCTCCGTCGATCTCCGATACCAGGTCATGCCCCAAGAGAGCGGGCGCCACGTCAATGGCATCTCCGCCCGTTAGCTCGGACAGCCACCGCGCCTTCAGGCCAGTAGCTCCAGTAGAACGGCCTTGAAGGCATGCAGCCGGTTCTCCGCCTGGTCGAACACATGACTGGCCGGCCCCTCGAACACCTCGTCGGCCACCTCCTCCCCACGGTGGGCAGGCAGGCAGTGCAGGAAGATCGCTCCCGGAGCGGCGCGAGCCATCATGGCCGGATCAACGGTGAAGCCGGCGAATGTCTCTCTGCGATCATCCGCCTCCGCCTCCTGTCCCATCGAGGTCCAGACATCGGTGTAGACGACGTCGGCCCCCTCCACGGCCGCGACGGGATCGTTGAACAGTTCGACACTGAACCGATAGGTCTCGGCCGGCTCGTGCCCGAGCGGGGTGGCAACGCGCATGTGGCCGCCCAGCTTCGTGACGGCAGCAGCGAGCGAGTGACAGACGTTGTTGCCGTCGCCGACGTACGCCACGGTCGCTCCTTCGACCGGGCGCACCCCGGCGATTGTGACGACGTCAGCCAGCGCCTGACACGGGTGTTCCAGGTCGGACAGCAGATTGATGACTGGAATCTCTGCCACCTCGGCCATGCGTTCGAGGTCGGTGTGGTCGAAGACGCGGAGCGCCAGCGCTCGTAGGTAGCGGCTCAGCACCCGGGCTACGTCCTCGGGGGGCTCGCGCCCGCCGAGTCCCACCTCCTCGTCCTTCAGCACGACAGGGTGGGCTCCCAACTGAACGGCGGCGACCTCGGACGAGACGCGTGTGCGCGTGGACGGTTTCATGAAGAACAGCCCAACGGCCGCACCGTCGAGCCGACCGGAAAACCTCTGAGGATCTCGCTTCAGCGCCTCGGCGAGGCGGACGAGATTGGCGAGCGTGGCGGCCGGGACGTCGGCAATGGTCAGGAAGTGTTCCATCAGCCCCCTCGCAGGGAGGCTCCCTCGCGTTCCACCGCCTGGATCACTGCGCGGCGCGCCGCTCCCATCTCCTCTGCGGTCATCGTGCGGTCGGCGGCCCGCATCGTCACTCGGATCGCCAGGCTGCGCTGCCCATCGGTGACGAACTCGTCGAACACCCTGACCGACTCCGCCCGATTCCCGATGGCCTCGCGCGCCTGATGCAACACGCGAGCGGCCGGCAACCCGCCGACGTCGAAGCTCAGATCGAACTCGACGGGGGGGAAGACGCTCGGCTCCTCGAACTCCCACAGACCCTGCGGCGCGACGAGTTGGTCGACGTCGAGCTCACCGACGATCACCCGTCCAGCCAAACCGAAGGCGCGGGCGGCCACAGGGTGCAGCTCACCTACGAAACCCACCGGCGATCCTCCGACGCTCACCTCAGCCCCTCGCCCGGGATGCAGACCGCTGATCTCGGCCTGAGTCACAGCGGCGTCGCGCAGGCCCATCTGATCGACGATGAGGCGCCATACCGCAGTCGCGTCGAAGGCATCGACGGGACGTTGCGGCTGGTCGATCGCGGGAGGGGCGAGACTTCCGGCCGCAGCGAACCCGAGCTGTACGGGCTGGTGAGGCACCACACCCTGTTCGGGCGTGTCGTCGTTGAAGAACACCCTTCCAATCTCGAACAGGCCCACATTCCGTATTCCGTGGCCGATGTTGTATCGAAGCGATCGAAGGAGCCCCACGAGAATGGTGGTGCGCAGCAGCGACTCCTCCTCCCGCAGCGGATTCTTGACCTCGATCCCGTTGCGGCGGGGGTCGCCCTCGGCCAGTGCGAGCATCTCCAGCTCGTCGTGACCGTGGAAGCTGAAGGTCTGGGCCTCGTGAAAGCCAGCGGCGCGCATGACCCATCGAAGGCGGCGGAGGTTGCGCTGTTCGGGTGTGAGTCCGCCTCCGTGCCCCGATGGCAGAGTCTCGGGGATGTTGTCGAACCCGTACAAGCGGGCGACCTCCTCGATCAGATCGGCGGGCCTCGTGAGGTCGGGCCGGTTGGTGGGCACGGTGACGATGAGCTCGTCGTCGCCGACGGTCTCGAGGTCGAGGCCCTCGAGGGCCCGGCGGATCACGTCAACAGGGATGTCGACTCCAAGCAGCCGACCGACGTCGCGTGGGTGCAGGGTCACCGTCCACGGCTTGGCCGGATGAGGATGGGCGTCGGCGTGGCCCTCACGGAGGACGCCTCCGGCGGTCTCGAGAATCAGTTGGGCTACACGGTTGACCGCGATGAGCCCCAGGTTGGGATCGACGTTGCGTTCGAAGCGCGCCGATGCTTCTGATCGCAGGTTGTGGCGTCGACTCATCCGGAGGACGGTCGGAGGGTCCCAGCTGGCGCCTTCGATGAACACATCCGATGTGGTCGCCGACACCTCGGAGTCTTCTCCGCCCATCGTTCCAGCCAGCGCAGAGGGGCGCACCGCATCGGCGACGACGAGGTCCTCGGTCGACAATCTGCGCTCGACCCCATCGAGCGTCACGAGTGTCTCCCCCTCGGCGGCCCAACGCACGACGATCCGCTCACCGGCGAGCTTCGCCCGGTCGAAAACGTGGGTTGGTTGGCCCAGTTCGAGCATCACGTAGTTCGACACGTCGACCACGTTGCTGATCGCTCGCACACCGGCCCGCTCGAGACGGAGCTGCATCCACAGAGGAGAAGCACCGAGGGCGATGCCGTCGATCTCTCTGCCAACGAACCTCCTGCATCCCTCGGGGGCCTCGATGGTGACATCCACCGCCATGGCATCGCCTCCGGCAGGCAATGTGATCTCTGGAATCGTGACCGGTATACCCCACAGCGCGGCGAGGTCGCGAGCCAGTCCCCACATCGACATCGCGTCTGGCCTGTTGGGTGTGATCTTCAGGTCGAAGATCACGTCCGGCAGTTCGACCAGGTTCGCGAAGTCGGCACCGATCGGCAGCCGATCGTCGAGCACCATGATGCCCTCGTGGTCCTCGCCCAACCCCAGCTCCTGGGCCGAGCAGATCATGCCGTTCGACACGACTCCTCTGATCTCGCGCCGGGTGATCTCGAAGTCCTCCCCCAGCACTGAGCCGGGCACTGCGACGGGGACCACCGCACCCGTCTCGAAGTTCCATGCTCCACAGATGATTTCGAGCGACTCCTCCCCCGTGTCGACTTGACACACTCGGATCTTGTCGGCGTTGGGGTGGGCGGCGATGCCGTCGACCCGGCCGACGACCACTCCCCGGAATCGAGGCTCGAGGATCTCGTACCCTTCCACCTCGTGGCCCAGGCCGGCCAACGCATCGGCCAATTCCGCAGGGGTGGCGTCGTCGGGCACGTCGACGAACTCGCGTAGCCAGCGCAGCGACACATTCATGTGAACTGCCTCAGCACCCGCACATCGTTGTCGAAGAAGTGGCGGATGTGATTGATGCCGTGGCGCACGAGCGCCAGGCGCTCGACGCCGATACCGAAGGCGAAACCGGTGAGCGTCTGCGGGTCGTACCCGACCGCTTCCAGGACGTTGGGATCGACCATGCCACAACCGACCAACTCGATCCAGCCGGTGTTGCTGCATACGCGGCACCCACTCCCGTCGCAGGCGAAGCACGACACGTGCATCTCCGCCGAAGGCTCGGTGAAGGGAAAGAAGTGAGGTATCAGTTTGCTGCGCAATCCCGGGCCGAAGAACTCGCGGGCAAAATGAGCCAGCGTGCCCTTCAGGTCGGCAAAGGTGATGTGCTCGTCGACTGCCAGCCCCTCCACCTGGTGAAACACGGGAGAGTGGGTGGGGTCGAGGGTGTCTGAGCGGAACACCCGGCCCGGAACGACCACGTACACCGGAGGATCATGCGTCTCCATGTAGCGGGCTTGCATCGGCGAGGTTTGTGTCCGCAGCAGCATCTCGTCTGCCGGCTCGCCGTAGTCGACGTACAACGTGTCTGATTCGGCCCGCGCCGGATGATCGGGCGGAGTGTTCAGGGCGTCGAAGTTGTAGTAGGCGGTCTCGACTTCCGGGCCGTCGGCGACCCGGTAACCCAATGCCGTGAAGATGTCCACCACCTCGTCGATCGTGGTCGTGAGGATGTGCTGCATGCCCACCGGATCGGTGACCCGCTCCAGCGTCACGTCCACGCGGTCAGCCCGCAACAACTCGTCCTCGGCCAGCCTCTCTAGCTCGGCCCTCCGTCGGGCGATCTGTCCGGCGATGTCGCTCGTCACGTCGTTGATCGCTGAGCCGACTCGAGGGCGGCTGTCGTCGTCGAGCGTGCCCAAGGTCCGGCGCATGGCTGCCACTGGCGATCGCTTCCCGATCAGCTCGGACTCGGCACGTTGCAGATCGCTGAGGTCGGAGGCGGCCGTGATCCGATCGGGCGCGGCTTTTCGCAACTCTTCGAGTTGGTCGATCAGGTCGTTCATGAGGGGAGCAACCTTAGTGCTGGTGGTCCAAGCGCCCGGCCGTATTCGCCACCATGAACATCGCCAGCGATCCCGCGACTGCAGCGTTGAGGCTCTCCACGCCCGGTCGCATCGGGACCGACAGCACCTCGCCTGCTTCGTCCATCACCTCGGGTGGCAGACCGTGGGCTTCCGAACCGATGATCAACGCGACGGGACCAGCCGCCCCGATCTCGCCTGCGCCTCCGGCTGGCGCGGTCGCGACGAGTCGATGCGGCAGCTCGGCCAGGCGGGCTGGCGCGTCCCGTAGGGCAGTGCGAATGTGCGCCCCTGCCGCCGCTCGCAGCGCCTTCGGTGACCATGGGTCGGCCCCGCCGATCGCAATGACGTCGAATCCGAATGCAGCCGCGCTGCGGATGAGGGCCCCCACGTTGCCGGGATCGGCGATCTCATACAGGATGAGCACGTCGCATGCGGGATCGGGCGGCGTCGACGCTGGAATCTCGGCGACTGCGACGGGCCCGGCCGGATGCTCGGTGCCCGCAACCTTCTTCAGCATCGCGGGGGAGACCATGACCAGATCCGCTCCGCAGGATGCCGCCGCCGCAGTCGCGATCGAGAGCCCGTCGGTGTGGTCCTGCGCAGCGAAGACCGTCGTGATGTTCCATCCGGCTTCGGCGGCTTCAGCGACGATTCGAGGACCCTCCAACAGGGTCGTGTTGGTGGCGCGCCTGTGCTTGGCGCGATGGAGCCGACCTGCAGCCACGATCTTCGGGTTTCGTGGTGAGCGGATCGGCTCCACAGGCGCGTCTACTCGTGCTGACCTGCCAGCTGGACCAGTTGGGTGAAGGCGTTGGGGTCGTTGACCGCCATCTCGGCCAGCATCTTGCGGTCCACTTCGACGTCGGCAGCCTTGAGGCCTGCGATCAGCCGGCTGTAGGTGGTGCCATTTTGGCGGGCAGCGGCGTTGATCCGGGCGATCCACAATCTCCGGAAATCCCCTTTGCGCGCTTTGCGATGGTCGTACGCATCCTGGAGCGCGTGCATGACCTGCTCGTTGGCGGTCTTGTATCGGCGGCTCTTGGCACCGGTGTAGCCGGAGGCGCGCTCCATCACTTTCCGATGCTTCTTGCGGGCATGGACCGCCCGTTTGACTCGTGCCATGAGAGTCTCTCCTTTCCGACTACGAGCCGAGCAGGCGCTTGACGCGCTTCGTGTCGGCCGGCGAGACGTCTTCGGTGCCTTTCAAGCGCCGGTAGCTGTCCTTGCCTTTCGCCAACTTGAGGTGGCCGCGTCCCGACTGGCGGCGACGTAGCTTCCCGCTGCCTGTCTGCTTGAACCGTTTGGCGGTGCCTTTGTGAGTCTTCATCTTCGGCATGGGGATCACTCCTCCTCGTCTGCCGGCGGCGGCGGTGCCGCCGTCTCCTCGTCGGATCCTGCGGCAGCCGACTTCTCTGCGTTTCGTTTCTCTCTCAGTGCCCGGGCGGCGGCCGACGGTGCGATGACTGCGGTCATCGTGCGACCCTCCTTCTGCGGGGTCTGTTCCACGACGGCATATTCTCCGAGGTCGTCGACCAGTCGATTGATGAGCCTGAGTCCAAGCTCGGGCCGTTCGTTCTCGCGGCCACGGAAACGGATGGTGACCTTCACCTTGTCGCCCTCCTCCAAGAAGTGGAGCGAGCGCCGCATGAGCATCTCGTAGTCGTGGTCGCCGATTCGGGGCTTCATGCGCACTTCTTTGATGACGGTACGCGTCTGCTTCTTGCGGGCTTCTCGATCTCTGACGGACTGCTCGTACTTGTACTTGCCGTAGTCCATGATCTTGCAGACCGGTGGCCTTGCGGCCGGGGCAACCTCTACGAGGTCCAGGTCGAGCTGGTCCGCCAGCCAAAGCGCTTCTTCCAACTTCTTGACCCCGATCTGACTCCCGTCGGGGGCCACCACTCGAACCTCCCTGGCCCGAATGTTTCCGTTGACGCGTAACTCTGCGATGTCGATCCTCCTGATCCGATTCACTGGGCAACAAAAAAGCAGCGAACGCTGCTCACCGTCCTCCCTGCTCTGCCGTGGCCGGCTTGGTCAGCCGTCGTCTGCAGGAGCGGGGATCTTGACCTCAGCGCACCGAAGGTGGCCGGGTGGGAACGCGCAGGTCCTCTTCTTTTCGGGTTGTCCGGCACAAGTATCGCCACGGGGGGCCTTCCCGTCAATGTGAGTCGACGGGACGCCGATGACGCTCAGCGCAGGGACCGCAGCGTTTGTGCGGCTTGCACGCATGCCCGAGCAGCTTCGCTGCCTTTGTTCTCAGGTCCCGGGCGGGTGCGCGCCTCGGCGTGGGCGACCTCGCGGACGGTCAGGAGAGCGTTGCCGATGGGAATGCCTGTGTCGAGACTCACCCGCATCAACCCTGCCGATGCCTGCGTTGCCACGTGCTCATAGTGGTCGGTCTCCCCCTCGATCACTGCGCCGATCGCAATGACTGCGTCATGTTGGGCGGCCAAGGCGGCCGATGCGACCGGCAGCTCGAGCGCGCCGGCGACGTGGACCACCGTCACGTTTTCCACCCCCGCGAGCTTCAGCGTGTCCTGGGCTGCGGCCAGCATCGGTTCGGTGAACTCCGAATTGAAATCCGAGACCACCACTCCGACGCTGAGCCCGGAGCCGTCGAGTGGCTCGGACGTTCCGGCCGGATCACTCCGGCGCATCGTCGTCCACCGACAGGAGGTGCCCGAGCTTGTCGCTCTTGGCGCGGAGGTACCCACGATTGTGGTCCGTCGGCGCCGTTTCGATCGGCACACGTTCGGTGATGGACAGGCCATACCCTTCGATGCCTGCCCGCTTGGTGGGGTTGTTCGTCAGCAGCCGAAGGGAGGACAGGCCGAGTTCGACCAGAATTGCCGCCCCCACCCCGTAGTCTCTGGCATCGGGCGGGAACCCGAGGTCCTGGTTGGCCTCGACAGTGTCGCGACCCTGATCTTGGAGCGCGTAGGCCTGGAGCTTGTGCATGAGCCCGATGCCCCGACCCTCGTGACCTCTGATGTAGAGCACGACCCCCTCGCCTTCTTGCCCGATCTTGGCAAAGGCATCGTGCAGCTGATAGCCACAGTCGCAGCGTTGGCTGCCGAACACGTCCCCGGTGAGGCACTCCGAGTGCACTCTGGTCAGTACGTCCGGCTTGCCTGCGACGTCACCCAGCACGAGCGCAATGTGCTCCCGGCCATCGATGAGTGACTCGAAACCGATGGCTTTGAACGTGCCCCACTGTGTGGGCAATTCGGCCTCACTCATCCGTCGGACGACCTTCTCCTTGGCTCGCCGGTAGGCGATGAGGTCGGCGATGGTGACGAGGACCAGTCCATGTTCTTTGGCGAACCGCTCCAACTCCACCCCCCGTGCGACCGAGCCGTCGTCGTTGACGATCTCGCACAGGACTCCGGCGGGGTACAGGCCGGCGAGTCTGGCCAGATCGACGGCGGCTTCGGTGTGGCCGGCACGGCGGAGGACGCCGCCCGGGTGGTAGCGAAGCGGGAATACGTGGCCTGGTCGACTGAAGTCGCTCGGACCGAACGACGGGTCGGCAACGGCTTTGACCGTGGCCGCGCGGTCGGAGGCCGAGATGCCGGTGCTGGTGCCTCGCTTGACGTCGACCGACACGGTGAAGGCGGTGTGCATCGTGTCGGTGTTCTCGCTCACCATCAGTGGGATCTGCAACTCGTCGAGTCTGGCGCCTTCGACCGGAAGGCAGATCAGCCCCGACGTGAAGCGGACCATGAAGCCCATCTTCTCGGGCGTGATCTTCTCGGCGGCAAGAATCAGGTCGCCTTCGTTCTCGCGATCCTCATCGTCGACCACCACCACGAATTCGCCGTTGCGGATCGCTTCGATCGCCTGCTCGATCGATCCGTACGTCACTCGCCGGATCCGATCATGCGCTCGACGTATTTGGCAATCACATCGACTTCGAGATTCACTGCATCTCCCGCTACGCGCTCTCCCAATACGGTCACCTGCAGGGTATGCGGTATCACGGCGATCTCGAAATGACCTTCGTCGAGAGAAGCGACCGTGAGACTGACCCCGTCGACCGTCACGGAACCCTTCTCGACCAGATAGCGGCCGAGACCGGGCGGATGCTCGATCCTCAGCCGGGCCCCGTCACCTTCGGGGGTGATAGACGTGATGGTTCCGATGCCATCGACGTGACCCTGCACGATGTGCCCGTCGAAACGGCCGGCTGCGGGCATCGGCCGTTCCAGGTTGACGCGATCGCCGGTGCGCAGGCCCCCGAGGTTGGATCGGTCCAGCGTCTCCCCGACGGCCTCGGCGCTGAACGATGACCCGTCCTGGGACGTGACGGTGAGGCACACGCCGTTCACGGCAATCGAGTCGCCAACGGCGAGCTCCTCGCCCACGCCAGGGGCAGAGAAGGTGAGACGGCGGGAAGTGCCTCGTTCGTCGACACCAGACACGGTGCCGGCGGATTCGACGATGCCGGTGAACAATTAGGGACTGCTCCTCTTGAACTCGATGTACGCGTCGGGCCCGAGTCGGCCAACGTCGACGATTTCGACGGGGCGCGCATCCGTGAGGGTAGCGAAGGCGCCGCCGAAGACTGCCATGCCAGACCCTCCCGCCAGTTTCGCCCCCAGATACAACACACCGGCGTCGACCAGATCGTGATCCCACAGCGCTCTCGCCAGGCCGGCTCCGCCCTCAGCGAGGAGCGCCAGATAGCCCAGGTCGGCGAGCCGCTCGGCCGCAACCCGCAGATCGGGTCGCCCAGCACGTTCGGACACCTCGACGTGCTCACCAGGTCCTGTGTAGCCGCTGCCCGCCACGACCAGAGGGTTGCGCTCCCACAGCTGGCGATCGTGTGGCAATGGGCGCCTCCCCGCTACCACGACCGGACGAGGCTGACGACCGGTGAAGCTGTCGAGCCGGACATCCAGCCGGGGATCGTCTGCGATGAGGGTGCCTGCGCCGATGATGACTGCGTCGGCGGCCGCTCGCAGGGCGTGGCCGTGCCCGCGGGCCTCAGTACCGGTGATCCACTGCGACGTTCCATCGGCAGCGGCCAGCTGGCCGTCCAACGTCACGGCCGCCTTGAGGGTGATTCGCGCTCTGCCGGTCGTGCGATGGTGCACGTAGGCTGGGTCCAGCGTGGCATAGAGGCCGGGCATCGCCGACATGACGACTTCCACCCCGGCCTCCTCGAGTTCTGCGATCCCCCGGCCTGACACCTGCCCGTCGGGGTCCACTTCACCGATCACCACGCGAGCAACGCCCGCCGCCACGATGGCATCGACACATGGGGGCGTACGACCGTGGTGGGCGCAGGGCTCCAGCGTCACGTACATCGTTGCCCCGACCGCCTCCCCTTTCGAAAGCGTGTTCAGCGCCACGACCTCTGCATGATCAGTGCCTGGACCGGCGTGCACTCCCTCCCCCACCTCCCGTCCGTCCTTGACCAGCACCGCCCCCACTCGGGGGTTGGGATGCGGCTGCGAGTCGCGAGCGAGGTCGGCGGCTCTGGCCAGAAAGCGTTGGTCGGGAGGGTCGGCCATGACTTTCGCGCTCAGCCGGTCCTCCGGTCGATCTCGTAGCTCGATCCTTGCCGCTTCTTGGCGAACTCCTTCATCTCGACCGCTACGGCCGAGGCTTCCCATTGCGACGTGATCGCCCGGTTGGTGTTCGTGACCACGCCGAGCGACACCGATACGAGCGGAAAGGCATGACGTTCGCCGCGCCGGTCGGTCACCTCGATGTAGCCGCGCAAGGCGTCTGCGGTGTCGTAGAGATCCAAGATGCCGTCGTCGAACGCCGACGTGACGTCGATGCAGAATTGCTCGGCATCGTCGGCCTTGATGACCGCCACGAAATCGTCGCCGCCGATGTGCCCGACGAAGGCGTCCGGATCTCCTGTGTTGGAGATCGCTTCCAACAACACTCGCGCCGTGAATTTGATCACTTGGTCGCCTCGCATGAATCCGTAGTGGTCGTTGAAGGCCTTGAAGTTGTCGAGATCCACCCACGCCAGAGCGAACTCGTCTTCGGGGCTGGCGATTCGCTCATCGATGACGGACGAGATACGAAAGTTGCCGGGCAGGCCGGTCAGCGGCGACACGTCACGCATCGCTTGGGTCCTGCGCATGACGGCCTTCACCCTGGCAACGAGCTCGCCAACGTCGAACGGTTTGGTGACATAGTCGTCTGCGCCAAGCTCCAGACCACGGATGCGGTCTTCGGTCAGGGCGCGAGCGGTGAGCAGGATGATGGACGTGTTGGATGCGGCCGGGTGGAGTCGCAGCTGCTTCAATGCCGTGAGCCCGTCCATGACCGGCATCATCAGATCGAGCAACAGGACGTCCGGTGGGTTGGCCAACACTCGATCGATGGCCTCTTGCCCGTTGGAAGCGGTCTCAACGTCGAAGCCCTCGAGCTCCAGATTCACCCGAACGAACTGGAGAATGTCCGGGTCATCGTCGGCCACTACGATCCGATGACGGTCGGCGACCATGTTCATGCGTCACCGCTTCCACTGCCTCCGCCATGCTGGGCGCGACGGTCGGTGGAGCACAGCCGGCGACTCAAGGTCGGGCCGCCGCTCTGAGTGCGGCCACCGCTCCGACCGGATCCGCCTGGCGAAACACGGCCGTTCCTGCCACGAGCACATCGGCGCCCGCATCGCGCGCCTCCGAGGCAGTGTCGACGGTGATTCCTCCGTCGACTTGGATCTGTACGTCGAGACCCTCCCGGTCCACCAAGGCGCGTAGCCGCTCGACCTTGGCCATCATGTCTGCCATGAAACTCTGCCCGCCGAAGCCCGGATTCACCGTCATGACCAGCACCTGGCTGCACAAGCCGACATAGGGCTCGAGCGCTTCGATGGGTGTGGGTGGGCTGATCACGAGACCGAAGTCCAGGCCTGTCTCACGTGCGGAGGCGGCGACGTGCCTCGGGTTGGGGAACACCTCGATGTGAACCGACATCAGCTGTCCTCCGGCCTTGGCGAGATCATTGACGAAGACATCGGGGTTGGTTGTCATCATGTGGCAGTCGAAGTACAGATCTGTCACGGCGCGCAACGACTCGATGATCGGAAAGCCCATGGTGATGTTGGGCACGAAGTGACCGTCCATCACGTCGATGTGGAGCCCGTCGACCACCGCAGCCACGTTCGCCACCTCGTCGCCGAGCCGAGCGAAATCGGCCGCGAGAATCGACGGGAAGATCTTGACAGGATCCATCGACGCGAGTGTATTCAGCCCCCACGGACGATGCTGATGTACATCCCGTCCGTGCCGGTGAGATGGGGAGCGAGGAGCATTCCATTGCCCCACCGCCGCCCGGGCAGGTCGGGCGGCATTGCCGCCCTCCCCGCGACTTGCTCGACCGTTTCGGCTGCGGTCACAGTGCACACCGAATAGACAACCCTGCCCGAAGGCCCGGCCACGCGGAGCGCTTCGTCCAGCATCCGGCTCTGGAGTTCCCTCAAGCGATCGATTTGGCCGGCGTCCACTCGATCACGAATCTCGGGCCGGCGTCGTAGTGTTCCCAATCCGCTACAGGGGGCGTCGAGAAGAACCGCGTCGAACGAGCCCGACGCAAACGGCGCTGCCCTGCCATCGGCAACCAGCCACGGCACATCGGCTCCTTCGGCGCGTAGCCGCCGTTGCGCCCGCGCCACTCGCCGGGCATGCCGGTCCGCGGCTACGACCCGTGCCGCACCCAGATCGTACAGGTGCAGCGTTTTGCCTCCCGGCGCCGCAGCCATGTCGAGCACCGTTTCATCACGGCCCGGGGCGACGGCGGCCCCCACGGCGGTGGACGCCGGATCCTGCACGACGGCCCCGGGCGGCAACGATTCGCCGTAGCCGACCTCGGAGAGATCGAGCACCCCACCCAATTCGCCACCTTCGAGCATGGGAGCCCGAATGCGGAAGCCCAGCTGGGGATCCTGGTGCGATGCCTCCAGGAACTCGTCCGTCTCGTGGCTTCCCCATTGGTCATCCAATGAAGTCACCAACCACTCCGGGACGGAATATCGGAGTGCTCTACCCTCGACGCCGGCCGGGAGTTTGGGCTCGCCTTGCCGGATCAGCGAGCGCAACGTGCCGTTGACGAACCCGGCAGCTCTGGAGGCACCTGCTTCTTTCACCACTTCCACTGCCGAGTCGACGGCGGCGTGCGGCGCGTCGGTCGCGGCCAACAGTTCGAAGGCCGCGACCCTGAGCGCGTCGCGCACGATGGGCTCCGCCTGGCGGCGAGCATAAGCGTCGATCATCCGGTCCACTCGGCGACGGTTTCTCAGTACGCCGTAGACGAGATGCCTGACGAAACCCTCATCGACGGGCGACACGCGACCGTTCAGATTGGCCGTCACCACGTTCGAGTAGGCGCCGTGCCTGTTCACCCGACCCACCAGCTCGGCAGCCACACGGCGGGCGGCAACGCCGGGCTTGCTCACGACAGTGTGGTGGGAGCGTCGCTCCGCATTCCATTCGCCCAGTCTGCTGCCGACATCGCGCGACGTCCGGCCGGCTGGACGGTCTCGAGTCGCACGGTTCCAAGCCCCGTGCCAACCGTGACCAGATCACCCTCTATCTCCAAGACGCCTACGCCAGGCGTCCGCTCACCCTCGTCCGGCCGGGCAGCCCAGATCTTCAGGCGGTCTGAGTGCATCGCCCATGCTCCCGGCTTGGGGTTGAACGCCCTGATCCTGCGCAAGACTTCCACGGCCGGTGCAGCAAAGTCCAGCTTTGCTGCGTCCGTGGTCAACACCGGCGCCCACGTGGCAGCGGCTTCGTCTTGGGGCACCGAATCGATGTTGCCCTCACACCAGTCCTCCAGCACATCGTCGAGCAGCCGGGCGCCGAGATCGGCCAAGCGGACGGTGAGTTGTCCGGCGGTTTCTTCGGGGTCGATCGGCAGTGGCTGCGCGGCAACGATGGGACCGGTGTCCAACCCTGCGTCTACGCTCATGACGGTCGCGCCCGTCTCCTCGTCTCCCGCAAGGATGGCGTGTGCCACGGGCGCCGCCCCCCGCCACCGCGGCAGCAACGAGAAATGCACGTTGAGGAAGCCGGCCCGGGGAAGATCCAGTAGCTCCTGTTCGAGGATCATCCCAAACGCCACGACCACCCCCACATCGAAAGGAGCTCGGCTTGCCGCAAGCTCCCACAGCTCGGCCCGGCTCCCAGGCTGGACCACCTCCAGCCCCAGCTCCTCGGCGACCGCCTTCACCGGCGGCGGGCGGAGCCGCCCTGAGCGACCGCGGGCACGGTCGGGCCGTGTTGCCACGACGATCTCATGGGGGCCAGCCAGTCGCCGCAACGTTGGCGTGGCGGCCTCGGGTGTCCCGCAAAACAGCAGTCTCAAACCAGTCCCAGCGCGTCGTTGCGCAGGTCGCGTAGCGCGCCTTTACGCGTCTTGCTGTCGAGTCGTTCGATCAGCAAGGTGCCATTCAGATGGTCCACCTCGTGCTGGAGCACCCGTCCCATCAGCTCCACACCCTGAAACTCGACTGGCTCTCCGTGGAGGTCGAACCCTCTCGCCCAGGCGAATGCGCGGCGCTGGATCGGCCAGTAGTAGCCGGGGACAGAAAGGCACCCCTCCTCGTATTCGAACATCTCATGGGGGTCTTCGCCCAGGCCGGCGATCTCGTCGGGGTCCTCTACCAGCTCGGGATTGATCAACACATTGGCGCCGTCGCCTGCGTCGAATACGACCACGCGACGCGAGATGCCGATTTGCGGAGCGGCGAGCCCGACGCCGGGAGCGTCGTACATCGTCTCGATCATGTCATCCACGAGCTTGGCGAGTCCTGCGCCGAACTCTTCGACCGGTTTGGCGACAGCTCGCAAGACGGGATCGCCGAACGTACGGATCGGATAGATGGCCATCGTGCCGGGAGGATAGCCCCCGCCTCCATCTCACAGGTCGAGGGGATCGGCGTCCACCCTGACCTTGGCACCGGCGTCACGCATTTCCTGGACGATCGGCCGTAGCTTCGATTTGGCCTCGGTGAGGTCGTCTGCCTGCAGCAACCACCGCCGGGTTCCCTGCCGAAGCGCCGACCCGAGCACGACATGCTCCAGGGGGGCGAGGCGCTCGTCCACCCAGCCGGGTGGATCGGTGACCTCCAGCACAAGCAGCTCGCTGAACGGCGGAGCGTGCTGAACACGGCGGTCGTCGAGCATGGACTCGAGCAACGGAAACGGATGACCACGCTGCAGCGCGGCCAACACAGGATGGGACGGCCGGCTCGTCTGCACCATGAGCCGGCTCCCGGCGGGCGCCGAAGGCCCCGATCGCACCGTGAGCGCCACCCTGGCCAGCACACGGAGCGCATCCTCGGGTGACCGGTAGTTGGTGCCGAAGATCAGTGCATCGGCATCAACCGCCACCGCCAGGTCTCGTCCCTGCACGAGGGGCAGGTCTCGCTCGGTGCCAACCCACATCGGCGACTCAGAGCCCGCCCCTCCGACCGCGTCGGGTCCCAACACCTTGGCCAGCTCCGAGCGGACTCGGCCTTCGGCGGCTCCCAGTGGCTCGAACACCCGGCCGCTGCATTCTGTGCACGGACCCAGCTCCGCCCCGCAGCGGCGACATGTCTCGTCGCCCACGGCTCTCGCCGAGCACGTCCGACAGTTGCGCAGCGTCCGGCACGACACGCATCGGAAGGCAGGAGCGAACCCGTGGCGGTGAGTGAATACGAACGCAGTGCCATTTGCCGCAAAGACGCTCGCGAGCGCTGCCCTGACGCGGCGGCCGATCACGCCGCTGCCGGGTGGATCTTCCCCTCGGTCCACGATCTCGGTTCGCGGCCACACCCGCCTTGGTGGCGGCTGGACGCGGAATCCAGCTGCGAGTGACTCGACGCTGGGCACAACGGTGGCGGTCACCAAGGAGAATCGCTCGGTGGCGCTGCGCCTGCTGAGTACGTCGCGCACATTGAGGGTGGGTGTCTGCCGGGCCTTCAAACCCCGCCGGCCGTCACCCATCACCCAAGCCAACCGCAACCCGCAGATGGGCCATGTCGACAGCCGCTCGGTCCCGATCACGACAAATCCTGGCTGATCGCGGGTTCGCGACCAGCGGGTCGTCACCTGCCGGTCGCTCATGTCGGGATGCACGAGCATCCGGCGGTTCCCGACCTCCTGCATCGCGTCGTGAGCCCGGGTCGCCTCCAAGCCGGTCGGGTAGATGATCAGGGCAGATCCACCATCGGCCAGCACTGGCTCCACCGTGGCGAGAATCTGTGCAGGTTGCGGGTCTCCAACGATGACCTTGGGCGGCCCGTGATGCGCTGGCTCCGTGTCGTCACCCGGCGCCGGAGGCTCAGCCCCGGGCTCGGGCAGGCCGGCGAGCTCGAGAGGCGCCATTCGGCGAGGCAGGTTGGGTGGTGCCGCCTTCTTCAGGAGAACGGCCTGCGGAGCCACGTAGTGCCGTGCGCACCACTGCAGGGTGCGCAGCAGCAGCTCGTCGAACACGGCGAAATCCCCGGACACCTGCCTGATGGGCTTGAGCCCCGGACGTGCCTCGGCTTCGTCGAGCGCGGTCACCCATCCCCGCACCACTCGTCCCGCCAACGGCACTCGGACGACCGTGCCCACCTGTATCTCGAAGCCATCGGGAACGTCGTACCAGAAGCCACCGTCGACGGAGAACGACGGCACGTCGGGTAGGACCAGGGCGTTCAGAGTGCAGCCGCCGCCCTGGCGAGCTCTTCGGCCCTGTCGGTGCGTTCCCAGGTGAAGGTGGGCAGCTCACGGCCGAAGTGACCGTAGGCCGACGTCGGGGCGTAGATCGGGCGCCTGAGATCGAGGCGATCGATGATGGCGGCGGGACGGAAGTCGAAGAACTCGACCAGGAGCGTCTCGAGACGACGGGGGTCGACGTTGCCGGTGCCGAAGAGGTCGACGTACAGCGACATTGGACGCGCCTGGCCGATGGCATAGGCCAGCTGGAGCTCACAACGATCGGCCAGTCCTGCCGCCACCACGGTCTTGGCGGCATGACGAGCGGCGTACGCCGCGCTTCGGTCGACCTTCGTGGGGTCCTTCCCTGAGAATGCGCCGCCGCCGTGGCGAGCGGCGCCACCGTACGTATCCACGATGATCTTGCGGCCCGTCAGGCCGGTGTCTCCGGCCGGGCCACCGATGACGAATCGCCCGGACGGGTTGAGGAGGAGATCGGTGCCGTCGAGCATCGCCTCGGGCACGACAGGGCGGATGACGTGCTCCCACAGCGGCTCCCGAAGATCGCGATGAACATCCACATGACTGGCATGCTGCGTTGAGATGAGGACTTGCTGGACCGCGACCGGCCGGTCGCCTTCGTAGTCCACGGTCACTTGTGTCTTGGCGTCAGGGCCGAGACCCGCCACTTCGCCGGACCGCCGGACCTCGGCGAGTCGTTCGGCCAGCCGGTGCGCCAGGTGGATGGGCATGGGCATCAGCACGTCGGTCTCGCTGGTTGCATAGCCGAACATCATCCCTTGATCGCCGGCACCGAGGCGGTCGTTGGGATCGTCCGAGCCGCGCCTCACCTCGAGCGAGACCGAAACGCCCCCGGAGATGTCCGGGCTCTGCTCGCCCAACCCGACCCGCACGTCGACCGTGTCCGCCGAGAAGTCGGGTTCGTCGGTGTACCCGATCTCGGCGATCGCCTTGCGTACCACCGCCTCGTAGGGCACGTCGGCGTTGGCGGTGCGCTCGCCGGCGATGACCGCCAAGTTGGTCGTGACGAGCGTCTCACATGCGACACGCGCTCCCGGATCTTGCTCCAGGATCGCGTCGAGGATGGAGTCGGAGATGCGGTCTGCAACCTTGTCGGGATGGCCTTCGGTGACGGACTCGGATGTGAATGTCCAACGACGCATCGATGGCGATTATATCGGCTGGGCCCGTACCTCAGTCTTCGTTCATCGCGCGGGCCGCCCGTTCGAGGAGCCGCTCCGCTACTTCTTTCTTCGTGAGCAGAGGCCAAGCGTCGGCCTCACCCTCCGGCGTGATGATCGTGACTGCATTGGTCAACGTGCCGAAACCGCTTCCGGGGGCGGACACATCGTTGGCGACCAGGAGGTCGACGCCGTATGTCTCGGCCTTCGTGAACGCCTCGTCGAGGCTCCCCGCTTGGGCGGCGAATCCGACGACGAACGGGCGCGGGTCCATCTCCACGACGCCCGCAAGGATGTTCTCGGTCGTCTCCAGCACGATCTCGGGGACGCCGTCTGCTCTGCGCAGCTTGGAATCGGCCGTCACCTTCGGCCGGAAGTCGGCGACGGCTGCCGAGAGGATCACAAGGTCGGCTCCGACCGCCGCCTCCCAGGTGTAGGCAGCCATGTCGTGGGCGGTCTCCACCTCGACGATTCGGCATCCTTCGGCGGGCAGCGCCGACGTCGTGACGAGGGTGACATCGGCGCCCCGTCGGGCGGCAGCCGATGCAATGGCGTGACCCATCGTGCCTGAAGATCGGTTCCCGACAAAGCGCACAGGGTCGATCGGCTCCCGTGTACCCCCCGCTGTCACGACGACCTTCCGGTCGGTGTAGAAGTCGCCGCCGGCGCGAGCGATCGCCCGTGCGGTGGCAGCCACGATGGCCTCGGGTTCGACCATTCGGCCCGGGCCCACGTCGCCGCCAGCGAGGTCGCCCGAATCGGGCCCCACGACGGTGTGTCCATGCGACCGCAGCACGGAGATCGACTCACGCGTTGCAGGATGTTCCCACATCTCTGTGTGCATCGCCGGGGCCACGACGAGAGGAGCTTCCGAGGCGAGGACGGTCGCAACGAGCGGGTCCCCCGCGATCCCGTGTGCGATGCGTGCCAGTGTGGCCGTTGTGGCGGGCGCCACGACGATGGCGTCGGCCGCCTGACCCAACGTCGTGTGCGGACTGACCTCGGGCTGACCAAAGAGCGATTCGACCACCGGGGACCCTGTCAGCCCGGCAAACGTCTGAGGGCCGATGAACTCGCGAGCCGACGGAGTCATGATGACGCGGACCTGCGCGCCTTCTTCCAGGAACAAGCGGGTGAGATAGGCCGCTTTGTAGGCGGCGATCCCGCCGGAGACACCAAGGACGATCAGACGTCCTTGCATGAGCTCACGCTTCTTCGAGCTCGAACGAGACCTTCTCGTCGGCGATCTCCTCGAAGGCAATCGTCAGTGGCTTCCTGCTCAGCGAATGAACCTGCGGAGGCACGTAGCTGCCGATGCCTTCGCCGAGCTCGTTGTAGTAGGCATTGATCTGGCGTGCTCGGCGGGCGGACACGATCACGAGCTTGAAACGCCCGCCGATCTGCCCGAGGGCCTGTTCGATTGCGTGGTCAGCCGACATGGGATCCTTCTTCGTGAGCGGTCAGTATACGCATGATCTCCGACGTGGCCCGCTCGACGGTGTCGCCCACCACCACGGCGTCGTAGTGTTCGGCGGCATCGGCGATTTGCTCGGCGGCCACTGCCAATCGGGCGGTCACGTCGGCTGCGTCGGTGTCCCCGCGGCCACGAAGGCGACGTTCGAGCTCGTCCATGCTCGGCGGGACGATGAACACGGTGAGAGCTTCCGGATATGCCTCCTTCACCTGCCGGGCGCCCCAATTCTCGATATCGAGAAGCACGTCTGAACCGTCGGCCAGCGCCGATATCAGCGGGGAAGCAGGGGTGCCGTATCGATGGCCGCTGTACTCCGCCCATTCCAGTAGCTCGCCTTCGTCGATCATCCGTTGGAACTCGTCGTCGCTCACGAAGTAGTAATCGACGCCGTCCTTCTCACCGGTTCTGGCGGCGCGGGTGGTCGCTGAGACGGAGAAAGCGAACTCGTGCTGGTTGTCGAGCGCTTCTACGATCGTGCTCTTGCCGACGCCGGATGGGCCCGACAAGACGAGCAATACACCTTGGTCAGGAGAATTGGGTGAGGAGCGCTTCGCGCTGTTTGTCACCGAGACCCCTGATTCGACGGTTGTCTGCGATTCCGACCTCTTCCATCAGGCGCTTGGCCTTGACTTTGCCCATCCCGGGCAGCGACGGCAACACCGAGGCGATCTTCATTCCGGCGATGGCGTCATCATCCTCGGCCCTCTGCAGCAGCTCGGAGAACGTGATGCTTCCCATCTTGAGGAGCTCTTTGGTCTCGGCCCGGATACGGCGCACCTCAGCAGCCTTCGCCAATGCGGCCGCGCGTTGCTCGTCGGTCAATTGAGGGGGATTGGCCACGCTCACCTCGTCTGGTTGGGGCCACCAGGCTAACCGGAGATCGAAGCGGTGGCAGCGTCGACCACGGCCTGAGCGGCGGCGGCCGGATCGTCTGCTCTGGTGATTGGTCGGCCGACCACGAGCCAGTCGGCTCCCCAACGGACGGCGTCGCCGGGCGTCGCCGTTCGCTTCTGATCGTCGGCTACGGGTGTCAGCCGAATGCCGGGGGTGACCCGCAGCAGCCCCGGGGAGACGGTCCCGATCACACCCAACTCGCGCGGTGAGCAGATCACTCCCTCGGCCCCCGAACGCGCCGCCAGTTTGGCCAGGCGGCTGGTCTGCTTCCCGGCGGAGCCAGCGATTCCGACCGCCGCCAGGTCGCGATCGTCGAGGCTGGTCAACACCGTCACGGCGAGAACGCCTACTCTCCGCCCGCCAGCAGCTCGTTCCAATCCATCGGCGGCAGCCGCCAGCTGGCTCTCACCACCAGTGGCGTGAACAGTGACCCACCGAGCGCCCGCCCTACCCAGGGCATAGGCGGCCGCCTCGACGGTGGCCGGAATGTCGTGAAGCTTGGCATCGGCGAACACCGGCTTGCCCAGTTGGGCGATCGCTCCGAGCGTGGCCGGACCTGGGCCCATGAGGAGTTCCAAGCCCACCTTGAATCCGCCCACATGTGAGTGCAGCGATTTGGCGAGGCGCACTGCCTCTTCGGCGGTCGGCACATCGAGCGCGACGAGCACCGGGTTGCGGCTCACAGTCCCGACCCGACCAATTCGTCGAATGATTCCACTCCGTGCCGCTCAGCCCAGCGCCGTGCCTCTCTCAAGATGCGCCGCCCGGCCTTGGGGTCTTCGAAATGGACCGTCCCGGCGCCTACGGCCCTGGCTCCCGCCATCAGATACTCGATCACGTCGGTTCCTTTCCGCACGCCGCCGAGCCCGATGATCGGCGCGGTCGGAAAGGCGCGATGCACCTCGATGACACACCGCATCGCCAACGGCTTCATCCCCACCCCGGAGTACCCGCCGACGACTCCGCTGACGAGCGGACGGCGGCGCTCGATGTCTATTCCGGCGCCCCAGGCCGTGTTGGTGAGCGTCAGCCAGTCGGCACCCGCTTCGAGCGTCGCTTCTGCCACCGCCACGATGTCCTCCGCGTTGGGCGACAGCTTGGCTCCGACCGGGATGTCTACGGTTCCGTGGACCGCAGCCACGACGGTCGCCGCCCTCGTGGCATCGAGTGCGAACATGCGGCCATCCTCGAGGTTGGGGCACGACAGGTTGATCTCGATGCCGGCCACTCCGCATCGGGCGAGCCCGTCCGCGACCCTGGCGAACTCGTCCGGGTCGTGTCCCACGGCCGATCCCCAGACCGGGACCCCGTACGAGTCGAGGCGGCCGGAGTGCTGCCGGACCCATTCGTCGATCCCAGGATTCTGGATTCCGATGGAATTGAGCATGCCCGCCTCGACGGGAGCCAGGCGCGGACTGGGACGGCCCTCCCACGGAGTCCCGGACACCGACTTGGCGACCGCTGCTCCGTAGGCGTCGGCATCGGCTACGCCTGACCATTCCCCGATCGATCCGACGGTTCCCGAGCTGGCGATCAGCGGGGTGCGAAGCGTGAGCGGTCCTACCTTGACCGAGGTGCTGATCACTGATGCCAGGCCTGGAGACTGCGGGGAGCCGACAAAGCCTCGCGGCCTGCCTGCAGGCTGCGGGCAGCAGCGAGCGCGCCTTGCACCGTCGTGACGCAAGGAATGCCTGCCTGCTGCGCCGCGACGCGGATGAGTCGGCCGTCGGATCGTGCCCGCGAGCCACGCGGGGTGTTGACGACCAGATCGACGTCGCCGGCCGCGATCAGCTTCAGCGTGTCGTTGGGGCCTTCACCGACCTTGTCGACGATCTCGTTGGGAACGCCAAAGTGGTCGAGATAGCGAGCGGTGCCTTTGGTGCACAAGAGCTTGAAGCCCTGCATCGCCAACGCCTGAGCGGCGGCCAGCCCGATGGCCTTGTCACGATCGGCCAACGAGAAGAACACGTTGCCTTGCTCGGGAAGTTCGAGGCCCGACCCGAGGAGCGCCTTTCCGTACGCGACGCCTGCCGAGTCGGAGATGCCCATGACCTCGCCTGTGGCGCGCATCTCCGGGCCGAGGATGATGTCTTCCTCGGGAAATCGATTCCAAGGAAGGACAGCCTCTTTTGCCGCCACGAACCGAGGCGTACCGACGTCTCCGAGGAGTCCCTCTGTCCGAAGCGCTTCGATCGTTGCCCCCGTCATCACCCGAGCCGCGACCTTGGCCAGTGGGACGCCGGTTGCCTTCGAGATGAAGGGCACGGTACGAGATCCCCGTGGATTGGCCTCGAGGACGTACACGTCGTCGCCCTTGACTGCGAACTGGATGTTGATCAGTCCCCTCACCTCGAGAGCCCGGGCCAGATTCTCGGTGGCCTCGAGAATATGCTCGGCTGCCTCATCTGAGATGGTTGGCGGCGGGGTGATGCAGGCACTGTCACCTGAGTGGACCCCGGCTTCCTCGACGTGTTCCATGACTCCGCCAACGAGGATCTCATGGCCGTCGTAGATGGCGTCGACGTCCACTTCCGTGGCGGACTCGAGGAAGCGGTCGATGAGCAGTGGCGATGCCGACAGGTCGAGACCGGCACCTGAGTCGCTCAGCCCGTCGCCGTAGATGTCCCCGAGGTACTCGGACAGCTCGTCGTAGGAGTACACCACCCGCATGGCCCGGCCTCCCAGCACGAAGGAGGGTCGAACCAGCACGGGGAGCCCGATCTGGTCGACGACCCGTTCCGCATCACCGGCAGTGGTGGCGATCCCGTGAGGTGGCTGGCGGACCCCCAGCTCGGCGCACAGTGCCGAGAACTGCTCACGGTCCTCGGCGCGGTCGATCGACCACGGCTGTGTTCCGGCGATCGGCACTCCCCGCTCCGCGAGCGCGGTCGCCAGGTTCAACGGGGTTTGCCCTCCGAGCTGAACGACCACCGACTCCGGCTGCTCCGATTCGACGATCGCAAGCACATCTTCGACAGTGAGTGGCTCGAAATAGAGTCGGTCGGACGTGTCGTAGTCGGTCGACACCGTCTCGGGGTTGCAGTTGACCATGACCGTCTCGTAACCGGCGTCCTTGAGCGCAAAGGCGGCGTGCACGCAGCAGTAGTCGAACTCGATGCCCTGGCCGATCCGGTTTGGTCCCGAGCCCAAGACGACGATTCGAGGCTTGTCGGCCGGGGTGACCTCGTCTTCGTCCTCGTAGGTCGAGTACAGGTATGGGGTGGTCGCCTCGAATTCGGCCGCACAGGTGTCGACCGTCTTGTAGGTGACGCCGATGTCCAGGCTTCGCCGCAGCGCTCGGACTTCGTCTTCCGAGCGGTTCCAGAGGTAGGCCAGCTGCGCGTCGGAGAAGCCATGACGTTTGGCCTCTCGCAGAACCGGTGCAACCCGCTCATCGCCTGCTGCCGCCAGCAACTGGGCAGCATCGACCTCTTCTCGTACCTCGATGATCTCGGCGAGCTGATACACGAACCACGGGTCGTAGAAGGTGCAATCGGCCACTTGGGCGACGTCTACGCCACGTCGCAGGGCTTCAGCGACTTGGAAGATCCGATCGGGCGTGGGTCGCTGCAGGTGTTCGAGCAGCACCGAGGTGGGCACGTCGAGCCAGATGCGTTCCGCAGCCGACGCGCCGAACCCCCGGTGTCCGGTTTCGAGGCTGCGTAGCGCCTTCTGCAGCGCCTCGACGAAGGTCCTCCCGATGGCCATGGCCTCCCCCACCGATTGCATGGATGTCCCCAAGGTCGTCGATGCCGAGGGGAACTTGGCAAAGTCGAATCGGGGCGCCTTGACGACCACATAGTCGAGGGCCGGCTCGAACGACGCGGGCGTCTTTGCGGTGATGTCGTTGGCGATCTCAGGCAATGTGTACCCAACCGCCAACAGCGCGGCGATCTTGGCGATGGGGAAGCCGGTCGCCTTGGAGGCGAGCGCCGATGAACGCGAGACTCGGGGGTTCATCTCGATGACCAGCCTGCGGCCGGTCTCCGGGTCGACGGCGAATTGCACATTGGAGCCACCTGTCTCGACCCCGATGGCCCGAAGACATGTGATGGCTTCGTTACGCATCTCCTGGTATTCGCGGTCGGAGAGCGTTTGGATCGGGGCAACGGTGATTGAGTCTCCTGTATGGACACCCATCGCGTCGAGGTTCTCGATCGAGCACACGATGACGGCGTTGTCCGCTTTGTCTCGCATGACCTCGAGCTCGAACTCCTTCCAACCCAACACCGACTCTTCGACGAGGATCTCGTGTACGGGTGAATAGTCCAACCCGTAGCCGGCTTTTTGGATGAACTCCTCCTCGTCGTGTGCCACGCCGGTTCCTCCGCCTCCGAGGATGAACGACGGCCTGATCATCAACGGGTACCCGAGTTGGCGGGCGGCGTCCATCGCCTCGGTCATCGAGCGCGCATAGATCGCGGACGGAGTCTGCAGGCCCGCCTCCTCCATGGTCTCCTTGAACCGGCCTCTGTCCTCAGCCCGTTCGATCGCATCGAGTCCCGCTCCGATCAACTCCACCCCGTGCCGCTCGAAGACGCCGGCCTTGGCCAGCTCGGTGGTGACATTGAGGGCGGTCTGCCCACCCAACGTCGGTAGGCACGCGTCGGGACGTTCGATCTCGATGATCCGTTCGATCACCTCCGCCGTGATGGGCTCGAGGTAGGTGGCGTCGGCGAATTCAGGATCGGTCATGATCGTTGCGGGGTTGGAGTTGACGAGGATCACGCGGTAGCCCTCCTGCCGGAGTGCCTTGGCGGCTTGGGTTCCCGAGTAGTCGAACTCACAGGCCTGTCCGATGACGATCGGCCCGGAGCCGATCAGCAGAATCGAGTGCAGGTCGGAGCGCTTGCCCATCAGCCGATCAGCTCGTCGAATCGGTCGAACAGTTCGAGCGCATCGTGGGGGCCTGGGGCCGCTTCGGGATGGTATTGCACGGAGAAAGCCGGAATATCGAGGCAGCGCATACCCTCGCATGTGCCGTCGTTGAGGTTCTGATGAGTCACGACGACGGTTCCGAACGGGCTGTCCATGGCGTCGGGAAGCATCTCGGGCGAGGCGAGCCCTTCGACGATGGGCGGACGGCGTTCGGTCAGGCTCCACGGGTCGACCGCGAAGCCGTGGTTCTGACTGGTGATGGCCACTTTGCCATCGGAGAGCCGCTGGACAGGGTGATTGCCGCCGTGGTGCCCAAACGGCAGCTTGAACGTCGAGGCCCCCAGCGCGAGACCCAACACCTGGTGACCGAGACAGATCCCGAACAAAGGCACCCTCCCGAGCAGCTCCCGTACGGCTGCGACGGGCTCGACGAGCGGCTCGGGGTCGCCCGGCCCGTTGGACAGAAACACGCCGTCGGGCTCCAGCGCGAGGACGTCGGCGGCCGGCGTGCGCGACGGCACCACCACCACCTCGTAGCCCCGCTTGGCCAAGTTGGCGGTGATGTCGCGCTTCATGCCCAGGTCGAAAGCAACTACCCGGCCCTTTCTTTCTCCGACTGCGCCGACCGTGTACGGCTTCGCCGTCGACACGTCATGAGCGAGTGCCATGCCCTCCATGCGCGGTGCCGCCGCGGCGAGATCCCGCAATTCGCCTTCGTCGATGTCGGCACCAAGGGCGATGGGTTGCGCCCCGCGGTCACGAATGTGGCGAGTGAGGCGGCGGGTGTCGACGTCGGCGAGGGCGACGATGCCGTTGGTCCGCAGATACTCGGCGAGAGTGCCCTGCGCCCGCCAATTGGATTCGCGGCGACTCAACGATCGGACGATGACACCGGCCGCCCACACTCGGTCGGCTTGGTCGTCGGCGGCGGTGACACCGTAGTTGCCGATGTGGCTGGCCGTCATCACGACCACCTGACCGGCATACGACGGGTCGGAAAAGATCTCTTGGTAGCCCGCCATCGCCGTGTTGAAGACAGCCTCTCCCGTCGCCACTCCCTCAGCGCCCACCGCCCGCCCTCGAAATACGGCGCCGTCAGCGGTGATGGCGAGAGCTTCTCTGCTCATGGGGACGACTTCCGATGGGTCACGGCGCCAGCGTACAGAGTGGCCACGACCGTTCCACGCAGAGGGCGGCCGAGCCATGGGGAATTGGCCGATCGGGAGACGAATGCCGACGGTGTCCATTCCGCCTCCGGATCGAAGACAACGATGTCGGCGGGGCCGCCGACGGACAGCTGGCCCAGCCTCTGCCCAGTGATGGCGCCGGGGGCGACAGACATCCGCTCGAAGAACGTCACCGGTTCCAGACTCACGCAGGTGTTGATGACCGCCGCCGCAGTCTCCAGCCCGATGATCCCTCGCGGCGCCTCCTCGAACGGAACGTCTTTCTCGTGGGCGGAGTGCGGGGCGTGGTCGGTGGCCACACAGTCGATCGTGCCGTCGATGAGGCCTTGTTGCAGGGCGGCAACATCGCCAGGAGTTCGTAGCGGTGGATACATCTTGGCGACCGGATCCATCGACTCGACCAATGTATGGTCGAGAGCCACATGATGGGGTGCCACCTCGGCGGTCACCGGCAAGCCGGCCTGCTTCGCTTCGGCAACGAGGGCGACGGCGCCTGCGGTCGACACGTGCTGCACGTGATACGAGCAGCCGGTCAGCTCGACGAGCAGCAGATCACGGGCGACGATCGCTTCCTCGGCAAGTGACGGGAGGCCGGCCAGGCCCAGCCGTGCCGAGACGGCGCCCTCATGCATGTGACCGCCGCGGGCGAGGCCCGGATCTTCGGCGTGCTGAGCGACGACGGCGCCGATCTCTCCCAGATACTCCATAGCCCTGCGCAGAACCCCGGCGTCTGCGACGGCGTCGCCATCGTCCGTGAACAAATGCACCCCTGCTTCGCGCAGGTCGTCGAAATGGGCGAGCCCGACCCCGGCCCGACCGAGGGTGATGCACCCGGCGGGCAGCACACGGGCGCTGCCCGCTTCGGCGCCTCGATCGACCACATACCGGGCGAGGTGACCTGCGTCGATGGGCGGAGCCGTGTTGGGCATCGCCACCACGGTCGTATACCCACCGGCCGCAGCCGCCCTCGTGCCGGAGGCGATGTCCTCCTTCCATTCCTGACCGGGCTCACGCAGGTGGACGTGCAGGTCCACGAAACCCGGCCCAACCCATCGTCCCGCACAATCGATTACCTCGTCGGCTTCGACCGGCAGATCAGGCCCGATCAGCGCCACTCGACCGCCGTCGATCAGCACGTCGCTGATGCTGGCGTCACCCCCTGACACGACCAATCCACCGCTGAGGAGGATGGTCATGCGATGGAGCTCTTCGCTTGGGACGACAGGCAGTCGAGCAGCACCGCCATGCGAACCGCGATGCCGTTGCCGACCTGGGTGGTGACCAGCGACCGGGTTCCGTCGGCAACCGCCGGTGAGATCTCAACACCCCGATTCATCGGTCCGGGATGCATGACCACCGCCTCCGGTTTCATCCGCCGGGCACGTTCGCGGGTCAACCCGAACCGTCCGACGTATTCGCTGATCGATGGAAACACCTCACCTCCGCCCCGTTCCTGCTGGATACGAAGCAAGTAGACGATGTCGACGTCTTCCAGAACGTCGTCGATCCCGTGGGCGACGTCGACCGGCCACCCGTCGAGGTCCGCCGGCAGCAGGGTGCGCGGCGCCACCAAGGTGACGGCTGCACCCAGCGTGGAGAAGAGGGCGACATTGCTACGGGCGACGCGACTGTGGCGCACATCACCGACGATGGCCACCCGCAGACCGTCGACCGTCCCGAATCGTTGGCGGGCGGTGAGGGCATCGAGCAACGCCTGCGTGGGGTGCTGGTGAGCGCCGTCGCCGGCGTTGACGACGGGCAAGCCCGTCCATTCACTCACCCTCCAAGGGGCTCCGACTGCGCTGTGGCGAACGACCATCAGGTGCGGACCCATTGCTTTGATGGTCATCGTCGTGTCTTTGAGGGACTCGCCCTTGGACAGCGATGACCCACCAGCCGAGAAGTTCAACGTGTCGGCCGACAGCGCCTTCGCAGCCTTCTCGAACGACATCCTGGTGCGCGTTGAGTTCTCGAAGAAGAGCAGCGCCACCGTCTTGCCCCGCAAGGCAGGAACCTTCGGCACGGGACGCTCCAACACCTCGACGAATCCTTGTGCCAGGTCCAGCAGTTGCTCGGCTCGTACCCGTTCGAGGCCGTCGGTGGTGAGGAAATCGGTCAACGCGTTCCCTCCTGGATCCAGACACCGTCGACGCCATCGGTTTCCTCCACCTGGACTGTCACCCGCTCCGACTCCGACGTCGGCAGGTTCTTGCCCACGTAGTCGGCACGAATCGGGAGTTGACGGTGTCCACGATCGGCCAACACGGCCAGATGGACTGCGGCCGGTCGTCCGAGGTCCGTGAGCGCATCGAGCGCGGCCCGAACCGTGCGCCCCGTGTAGAGAACGTCATCCACCAGCACCACCGTCCGGTCCGTGATGTCGACCGGGACTTCGGTTCTGTGCAGTTCGGGAGTGGGGCGCTCATCGAGGTCGTCACGGTGCAAGCCGATGTCGAGGGCGCCGACGGGAACGTCGCTCCCTTCGATCTCGGCGATGAATCGGGCAATGCGCCCCGAGATGGGCACGCCTCTGGTGTGGATCCCCATGAGCACGAGTCCGCCGGCGCCCCGATGCCGCTCGATGATCTCGTGGGCGATCCGCTTGAGGGCGCGAGAGACGTCGGTCTCGTCCATCACCCGTGGCACAGCCACCATCCGGCCTGATCTCCGGCCTGATCTCCGGCTTGATCTCCGGGCTGATCCCCGGCCTGATGCGCCGTTCGCGTTGTGCGGCTCCAGACGCTCAGCCGCATTTCTTGCTCTCCTTTCCGGCCTCGCGGGACCGGTGTTAAAGGACTGACGGCGACTGTAGCAGCAGCGTCGAAACCCTTTGGATATTCCGCAACGCTCTCGATAGGGAACCCGTACCCTTCGCTGGTGACGACCGCAACCAGCAGCCGGGGCTTGAACTTCGCCGTCCTTCGCCCATACTTGGCCCGCCGCAAGGGGCTCTTCGCGCTCGCCTTGGCCGTCATCGTGGCGGGCGTGGGTTTGCAGCTCTGGATCCCTCTGCTGCTGAAGGACTTCATCGATGGATCCTTGGCGGGAGCCGACGTCGGACGGCTCGCCGCGATCGCCGTCATATATCTGTCAGCCGGTCTCGTCGCCCAGGTCCTGTCGGTCGCCGCCGCATACTTGGGCACGTCGATCGGATGGTCGGTTGCCAACGAGCTACGCCTCGACGCAGCGCGGCACGTTGCGTCGCTCGACCTCGACTATCACTCCGGGATCAGCCCTGGCTCTCTGATCGAACGAGTCGACGGCGATGTAGATGCGGTCGCCAAGATGTTCAGCCAGTTCGCCGTCCAGGTCGTCTCGGCGACCCTTCTCCTCGGCGGGATATTCGTGCTCACCTTCCTGGAACACGTCGTGGCAGGGTGGACGGTGGTGGCTTTCACAGCCGTGTTGGCGGGAGCGATGTACCTGCTTCGTGCCGTTGCCGTATCGGCGACCTCCGCCGAACGGGGCAGCTCTGCGGAGCTGTTCGGGTTCATCGAGGAGCGGCTGTCGGCGATCGAAGACATCCGTGCCAACGGCGCCGGCCGTTTCGTGATGCGGAGGTTCCAGCCGGTGATGCGGCGCTACTACCAGCGCTCGGTGGGCGCCTGGATCCGCCGATCCATCATCTGGACGACGTCGATCGGTCTCTTCTCGGCTGGGACCTTGGTGGCCCTGGCGGTGGGCTCCTGGCTCGTGCTGCGCGGGTCTGTGACTCTGGGCGTGGCATTCCTGCTCATCACCTACATGGCCAAGCTCGAGGATCCGGTGATGGAAGTCACCGATCAGATGCAGGAGGTGCAGAAGGCGGCGGCAGGGCTCGGGCGGCTGGGCGAGCTTTTCGCCGAGCAACCCACCGTGCCGCGACGCGGTGAACGCCGGCTCCCCTCTGGCCCGCTGAAGGTTCAGTTCGACCACGTCGACTTCACCTACGGCGCCGAGCCCGTGCTGACGGATATCACGTTCGAGCTGGCCGCCGGCCGCCACCTCGGCTTGTTGGGGCGAACCGGCAGCGGCAAGTCGACGATCGCCAAGCTCATCTCACGCTTTTACGACGCGTCGGGCGGTCGCATCTGCCTTGGCGACGTGCCCATCGTCGAAGTGGCAGAACCGTCTCTGCGGAGTCGGGTGGCGGTGATCACCCAGGACGTTCAGCTCTTCGAGGGCACGGTCAAAGACAACGTCACCATGTTCGCAGGCGGCGTACCCGACAGGGCGATCGTGGCAGCGCTCGAGGAGATCGGAATGGGAATCTGGCTCGACGGCCTCACCGAGGGCATCGATACCCGCCTCGATTCGGGAACGACGAGCCTCTCATCGGGCGAAGCACAGCTGGTGGCACTCGCCCGTGCGTACCTCCTCGATCCCGGCATCGTCATCTTGGACGAGCCCTCATCGCGGATCGATCCGGCGACGGAGGCGGTGCTGGCAGCTGCCCTGGACCGCCTGCTACGCAATCGCACCGCGGTGATCATCGCTCACCGACTCGAGACCGTCGGACGCGTCGATGAGCTGCTCATCCTCGACGGAGGATCCGTCATCGAGCACGGCTCTCGCGACGAGCTGATGGCGAATCCCGACTCGGCGTTCGGTGGTCTCCTCCAAGCAACGCGAGAGGGAATGCTGTACGAGGAGGTGGACCTGTGAACCCGATACCGGTGGTGTGGCGCATCAGCACCATCTGGAAGGCCATGTTCTGGGTGAACGTGCTCCTGTGGGCGGCGTTTCACGTCCTGCCCGCTGCGCTGGGTCTGCTCGTAGGCCGGATCTTCGACCGCTTGGAGGCAGGAGACCGGGCCGTGGTCGGAACGGCCCTTCTGCTGTATCTGGGCGTGATCGTGGCCCGCCTCACGACGTTCCAAGTATCGATCCTGGCGTATGCGCGCTACTGGCATCGGGTCGTGCTCTTGTTGCGGCGCAACATGCTCGGATGGCTCATGGAGGCTCCGGGTGCCCGGCGCCTACCGATGAGCACCGGCGCTGCCGTCTCGACCTTTCGAGAAGACGTCGACCAAATGGCCGAATACGTCGAGAACTGGATGGATGCGGTTGGGTTGGTCGCGTTCGCCGCCTCGACGTTGGCGGTCGTGTGGTCGATCTCGCCGGAGCTGACACTGTGGCTGGTGGGCCCCTTGGCGATTGCGGCGATCACGACACAGATCCTCTCGGGTCGAGTGCAGCGTCGGCGCGAGGCCCTTCGCACGACCACCGAGTCTGTGACTGGTTTCATCGGCGATTTCTTCACCGCGATTCACTCCGTGAAGGCGACCGGTCGCACCGAACCGATGCTCGAACGGCTGGAACACCTGAACGCCGGCCGGCAGCGAGCGGCGCTGGCCGACACGTTCTTGGGCCAGATCATCCGCTCCATGCATCGGAACATGGCAGCGATTGCGATCGGCGTGGTGTTGCTGGCCGGGGCCGGCGCGGTCGCCGACGGATCGATCACCATCGGCGAGTTGACCACTCTCCTCTTCTACATTCCCTTGCTGACAAGCTATATGGCGTGGGGCGGCGAGATGTTGGCTCAGCACGCCCGCGGGCGCGTTGCGGTCGAGCGGATGATGCGGTTGATGGTCGACGCCACACCTGCCCAGCTCACCGATAGGACTCCGCTCGGCCTGTTCGACAGCACCGACCGGAACCCTGCTGCCCCCGGGCGTCCAAATCCGTTGATGCGGCTCGACGTGATCGGCCTCACCCACCGTCATCCGGGTAGCGGCCAAGGCATCGAGGATGTCTCGTTCGCAATCGAGCGCGGCTCGTTCACGGTCGTCACCGGTCGGATCGGGTCGGGCAAGACGACCCTCATCAGAACGCTGCTCGGATTGCTACCGATGGACGATGGGGCCATCCACTGGAATGGGCAAGAGGTCGAGGATCCGAGCACGTTCCTCGTTCCACCCCGATCTGCGTACACGCCGCAGGTACCTCGGCTGGTGTCGGCGACGTTGCGAGCCAACATCACGATGGGGCGCCGGCTGGAAGAAGGCGCGTTGGGTGAAGCGGTTGATCTGGCGCGCTTGACCAGAGACCTGCCACAGCTCGAGGCGGGGCTCGACACGGTGGTCGGGACCCGAGGAGCTCGTCTCTCCGGCGGACAGCTGCAGCGGTCGGCCGCCGCCCGGATGTTCGCCACCGACGCAGACCTACTGGTGTTCGACGACCTGTCGTCCGCCCTGGATGTCCGCACCGAGGCCGAGTTGTGGGAACGTCTCTTTGCGCTCCGAGATGTCACCTGCCTCGTGGTGTCGCATCGACGGCCCGCCCTGCGCCGCGCCGATCAGATCCTCCTCATGAGCGACGGCCGCCTCGCCGACTCCGGAACCCTCGACGAGCTCTTGGCACGTAGCCCAGAGATGCGGGCCCTGTGGGAGCTCGCCTAGCCGTCGCGGACCGTCCCGGCGATCGCCGCCAGTACTCCGTTCACGAATGAGCCCGATCGTGCGGTGGAATAGGTGTTGGCCAGGCGCACCGCCTCGTTGAGAACCACGCCGACAGGCGTCTGCGGTTCGTGGCGCAGCTCATAGGTCGCCAGGCGCAGGATGGCTCGATCCACCACCGGCATCCGCCCGAGCCTCCATCCCGACGCGGCCTGCTCGATGAGGCGGTCGAGCTCCTCCCGGTGAGTTTCGACGCCGGCGACCAGCCGAGCTGCCTTGGCCCCGAGCGCCGGCGATTCCCCGCCCGGACCCACAGAATCTTGCTGGTAGAGGGCCTGAAGCGCCTCGTCTCGTGGCTCGTTCACACCCGGGTGAGGTAGGCACCCGAACGGGTGTCGACTTTGAGCGTGTCGCCGGCCTCGATGAACAGTGGTGCCTGTACCACGAGGCCGGTCTCGACGGTGACGGGCTTCGTGGCACCGGAAACGCGATCGCCTTTGACGCCGGGCTCGGCGTGCGTCACCTTCAACTCGACCGACGCCGGCAGCTCGACACCGATCGGGCGGCCCTCGTACATCGGCAAGATCACTGTCGCTCCGTCAACCAGATAGTGAGCAGCATCACCGACATCTTCGGACGGCAGCGCAAACTGGGTGTACTCCTCGAGATCCATGAAGTGATAGCCCATGTCATCCTGGTAGAGGTACTGGTGCTCACGCCGGTCGATCCGAGCCTGTTCGACCTCTTCGTCGGCGCGGAATGTCCGGTCGAGGACGGCGCCCGTCTCGGCGTTCTTCAGTTTCATCCTGACGAAGGCCTTGCCCTTGCCCGGCTTGACGTGCTGATACTCGACGATGGTGAACAAACCATTGTCGAGCGCCAATGCCATGCCCGGCTTCACATCATTCGTTGAGACCATCTCACGCTCCCGCCGCCAGTGTAGGCACCACCCGTCTCACCCGATCCTCGCCATCCCGTGGCGAATCTCGTCGACGGTCACGTGGTGGACCTCCGCATTGCCGATCCCGTTCAACAACACCATTCTCACTCCGCGCTGATCGCGCTTCTTGTCCAATGCGACCAGGTCGAGGATCTGCTCGACGTCGGCCGGTGCTCGCACCGGCAGCCCGATCTTCGCGACGATCTCCGCCACCGGGAGTTCTATCCCGAATCTGGCCTCTGATACGGCGGCCTCCGCCACCATCCCGACCGCGATGGCATGGCCGTGGGTCATGCCGAGATGGACCTCCAACGCATGGCCCAACGTGTGTCCGAAATTGAGGATCGCCCGCCGACCCTGTTCTCGGAAATCACTGGATACGACTGCAGCCTTCACGGCGATCGCCGCCGGCACGATCTCGTCGAGGGAAGCTCCAGCCCCGTCGATTGCGAATATCTCAACGAGAGCCGGATCGCCGACGAATCCGGCCTTCACGGCTTCGGCGAATCCTTCGAGCTTCAGATCCGTCGGCAGCGCGTCCAGGATGTCGAGGTCGATGGCGACGTAGCTGGGATGCCAGAAGGCTCCGACCAGATTCTTGCCGGCCACGTTGATGCCGGTCTTTCCTCCGATCGCCGCGTCGACGGCCGCCAGAAGCGTCGTCGGCAGATAGCAGGCTTCAACTCCTCGAAGCCAGGTAGCTGCCACGAACCCGGCGAGATCGGTGACGGCTCCGCCTCCGATACCAACAACGGTGTCGTGACGTCCCAGTTCGAACCTGGCGAGTCGAAGGTGGATGTCGGCCACCACCTCCCATCGCTTGGCCTGGTCCCGGTCCGGCAGCTCGATGACGACCACTTCTGTTCCTTCTAGATCATCGGCCACACGTCTCGCCACCGACTCGGTCGCCGGTTGGTGAAGTACGGCGGCCTTGGTGCGAGAGAGGCGGGCGGGCAGATCGAACGGGTCGGCAACCCCTCTTCCCACTTCGACGTGCGAGGTCTGGTGCTCTGTGCCGACCTCGAATGAGACGGACATCAGAATTCGGCGAGTCGCTTGCGGTATGCCGTCACGGACGCAGAAAAGTCGGCCAAGGTGTCGCCGCCGTACTGCTGCAGCATCTCCCTCGCGAGCACGAACGCCACCATCTGCTCGGCGACCACGCCGGCAGCGGGGACCGCAACGACGTCGGACCGCTCGCGGAATGCCGTGTCGGCGGCTTTCGTCTCCACATCGACCGTGCGCAATGGCTTCATCACCGTCGAGATGGGCTTCATGGCGACTCGGACGCGCAAGGGCTGTCCGGTGGTCATGCCGCCTTCGGTGCCACCCGCTCGGTCGGTGGCGCGGACGAACTGCTCGCCCTCGCGCATGATCTCGTCGTGGGCCTCGCTCCCCCGTCGCGTCGCTGACGTGAATCCGTCTCCGACCTCAACGCCCTTGATGGCTTGGATGGACATGAGGGCACCGGCCAGCTGGCTGTCCAGCCGCCGATCCCAATGAACGTGGCTGCCGATACCGGCAGGAAGGCCGTACGCGATCACCTCCACGACGCCGCCCAACGTGTCGCGATCGGCATTGGCCGCCTCGATCTCGGCAACCATCTCGGCTTCGCCGCTGAAGGCCCTGACCGGTGACGCGTCGACCACAGGCAAGTCCGACGGCGTGGGGACGACGCCGGCATCAGACCGGGCCGAGCCGATCGCGACGACGTGCGACAGCACTTCGACACCGACTCCGGCCAGGAGACGTTTGCAGGCATATCCGACGACCGTCCGTGCCGCCGTTTCGCGCGCCGACGCCCGCTCGAGAATGTTGCGAGCATCCTTGGTGTCGTACTTTTGCATGCCGACGAGGTCGGCATGTCCCGGGCGGGGCGTGGTCAGCGTCTTGGAAGCCTGACCGGGGTGGGGGGACATCTCCTCCTCCCAGCGGGGCCATTCCGTGTTGCGGATGAGGACGGCGACGGGACTGCCGAGCGTTTCCCCGTGGCGGACGCCCCCGAGGATCTCCAGCTCGTCGCGCTCGAGCTTCATGCGATTGCCGCGACCGTAGCCGAGCCGCCGACGGGACAGCTCGGCGCTCAGCTCGTCCGCCAGGAAGGGGACGTGGGCCGGCATGCCTTCCAGGATCGCGACAAGGCCAGGGCCGTGCGATTCACCTGCGGTCAGGTAGCGAAGCATCGGCCGAGGATGGTACACCTCGCGTCCGAGCCCACTGCTACTTGAGGATCTGCTGTCCCGTCGTGAGCTCGAAGGCGTTGTCCCCGAACAGGAAGACCCCCGACCCGCGGCTCGCCGGATCCTCGGGATCGGCATCCGGGTCGGGTGCGGTGAGACTGACGACCTTGAACGAGCCGGCAAAGGTGTCACCGACCTGGACGGTGTACTCGACACCGTTCACGTCGATGACCGCTTCGAGCGGCTCCTCCGACGAAACCGACACCAGCTGGACCGGAATCCCGGTGCGCTTGCCGGCGCCGGGTCCGCCCAACTGCCCTCCCTGATCGGTGATCAGGGGCCGGAACGGATCGCGTGGCTGGGAGATCTGGAGGTTGGCCGTGAGCACCGAGCCTTCGGCGAGGGGAGCCGGAGACGACGGGGCCCGCTGTACCGGCGCCAGATCGCTCGAGTAGCCGGGAGTGGAGCCTCCGAAGACGCCTGGAGCGATGGCCAGCCACAGGGCGGCGATCCCGACCCCGATCATCGCGAGAGCCACCGCAGTGCTCGTACCGCCTGAGTATCGCCGTTGCGTGTGCATCACGATCCCCTATCCGGCCGCCGTAGTCGTGGTTGTCGACGATGGCGACGTCGAGGTAGTGGTGACATTACCGACCACCGTGGTGGTCGTCGTGCCCGCCACAGACTCGTCGACCTCGGGCACGACCACCGAGCCGGTCGTGAAAGCAGTTGCCTGGATTCGGGCAGAGATGATGTTGAAGCCGTCGCCGTCGAGCGAAGACGTGAAGTTGATTCCCTGGATCGTCACGAGCCGGTCGATCTCCTCGATCCCGTACAGGTACCCGAGAATCTCGAAGTACTGGCCCTGAACCTCCATCGAAATCAGGATTTCCCGGATCCCTGAATCGAGCGGTTCCTCCGAGGGTGTGCTGTACACGCCGCTCACCCACTCGACGCCGCTGTCCTCGGCGAGTACGGCGAGCTCGTCGATGAGCACGTCCATCTGCGGGGTCACCGGGATCGATCTCTGCAACTCGTCGACGGCTGTCTGGTATTCGAGCGTGTTGTCGGCGACCACCTGGAGCGCGGCGATGCGGCGCTGGAGATCCCGCTCGGCCTGCTGTTCCTGCTCGAGGGCGATACGCGCCTCTTCCGTTCGGTCGTTCCAGCGGGAGCCGAGCAGAAACCACCAGGCGACCGCCAGGAGGATCATCACCAGCACCGCGATGAGCACCCGCCTCATTGCGGGACCTCAGGGATGCGATCGTCGAGCCGGCTGCCCAACGCCTCCTGGGTGAGCGACGCGGCGGACGAGAAGTTGACGGTGTCGAATCCTCCGATCGCTCCCTGGTTGGTGGTGGTCACCCATGCGCCCGCCACGGCATCCCATTCGGTGGAGTCGAGGGTGCGTATCCACGTTGCCGCATCGGGGTATTCGAATGCGACACCGCCCAGCGTCACAGAGCCGTAGACGGGCCCGCTTCCCTCGATTTCATCCTGCTCCTCGGGGTCCTGAGCGGATGCAGCGACCGTGGTCAACCACACGCGATCGGGAATGACCCGGCCCACGTCATTCAGAAAGCGTCCCCAGGCGAGGTCGATGGCCAAGGCATCCGTGACCTGATCGGTGCCGTCGAGATACGCTCGTCGCAGTTCCTCGGCGTCAGACAGCTCCGCGAGCTGGCGCTGGAGCTGCTGGTTCCTCTGCTGTTGGGCGAGGAGATCCTCTTCTGCACGACGAGCGCGTCCGAGCAGCAGCACGCTCGCCACTGCCAGCAAGGCGACGAACAGCAACACCGCGAACACCACACCGAACGCGCCGCGCCGTCTCTGTGCCCGCTCCGCCTGTTCGGGCGGGAGGAGATTGATCGGTCGCATCTAGACCTCCCCCCACAGGGCGAGGCCGGCGGCGATGGGCAGCACGGGAACGATGAGCTTCTTCTGGTTGTCGTCCAAGCCCAGTCGCTTGTCTTCTTGGAGCGGGCCTCCACCGGCGGTGTCGTCCAGTAGGCGGATCGTGTCGAGTTGCATGTTGAGGGCGTTCATCAGGCGAGACGCCAGGAACGCCAGGCGGGTGCCGTTGCCGGAGATGTAGAGGCGATCGATCGTACCGCCCGGAGTCTGGCTCAGATAGAAGTCGATCGAGCTGCGCACCTCTTCGATGAGCGAATCCGCCTGAGCCGTGATGACCGTCTGCGCTCGACCTTCGTCACCTTCGACAACCGCAGCATCGTCACGGGCGACCCCCACCCGCTTTTTCAGTTCTTCCGCCTCTTCCTGGGGAATGCCCAACTCGTCTGCGACCCGACGAGTGAAATCGTTTCCTCCCATGGGGATGATGCGGAGGAAGTGGAGCGTGCCGCTGCGACTGACGATGACCTGCGTCAAACTCGCTCCGACGTTGACGATGACGCTGGCCGCGGCGTCGAGGTTGAGACGACCCAAGTTGAGCGCTCGCACCAGGGCAAAGGCCTGCAGGTCGAAGGCGAGCGGCTTGATTCCCACCTTGTTGAGCACCCCGAGCAGCTCGGATGCCATGTCCTTCTGGGCGGCGATGATCAGCACCGACATCTGCGCGGTCCCGTCGGCGGCAACCACGTCCTCGATCGGCACGAAGTCCAGCACCGCCTCATCGATGGGGATGGGGATGTAATCCTGGGCCTGGAACGCCAGCGACTGTGCCAGCTCTTCCTCGCTCTGTTGGGGAAGGAGCACTTGACGCACGATGACCCGCTGGTTGGCCATCCCTACGATGACCCGCTTCTTGGGGATCTTGGCCTGCTTGAAGAGGCGGGTGATCGCGTCGGCAACCACTCCCTCGTCGACGATCTCGCCATTGACCACCGCCCCTGGGGAGAGGCTGACCTCGCCGTAACGCTTGAGAATGGGCGCGCCCTTGGTTGTCTGGATCACCGCAGCGCGAACAGCGCTCGTCCCGATGTCCAATCCGACCGTCTCAGCCATGTCCTGCCCTGCTCTTGCGGCTGCCAGCTGGCCGCCGAAGTCGGCCGCTTCCGGCACGACGGGCAGAAGTGTACACAGATGTAATTACAGATGTGTCATTTTGCAGGCGCCGGCTCAGCCTCCGAGATACCACTCGACGATGCCGGCACCCGCGGCGATGGCGATCCACGAGCCCGCCACCAGCGACGGCCCGAAGGGGATGGCGGTCTTTCGATCGACCCGCCGTGACAGCAGCAATCCCACCGAGATCAACCCGCCGATGGCGAATCCGGCAAACACACTGAAGAGCGCCGACGGAATCGAGATGTAACCCGTGAACACCCCGAGCATGAACGACAGCTTGACGTCCCCCATCCCGAACCCGGCGGGTACCGCCAGAGCGAGCAGCAGGAACGCAACGAACAGCCCCACGCCCATGGCCAATCCGATCAGCAGCGACTGCCACTCCCCCTCTATCCCTGCTCCGATCGCGAGCAAACCGACTCCGCCGATGGTGCCCGGAAACGTGACCCGGTTCGGCAGCCGCTTCGTGTCGAAGTCGATGACCGCCAGCGCCAAGGTCACCGCTACGAAGAAAAGGTACGCCGGTAGTGCCCAGCTGACGCCGAGCACCAGCGTGGTCCCGGCGAACAGGAGCGCGGTTGCCACCTCGACGAGTGGATAACGGACCGAGATCGGGTGCCCGCAGTCGCGACATTTGCCTCGGAGCAGGAGCCAGCTGACGATGGGAATGTTGTCGCGCGGCCTGACCGGGTGCCCGCAGTTGGGACATGCCGAAGGTGGGCGCACGATGGACATGTCGTTCGGTATGCGGTGGATCACGACATTGAGGAACGACCCAACAACGAGGCCGATGAGACCGTTGAGGGCCGCCCAGAGACCGAGACTCACGTCGATACGACTAGCACGGGCGGCACGTTAGCTACCAGGGAGCAAGAGGAAGCGCCGCCGCTGCGGCGTTGGTGCACGCAGGGAGGGACGCAACCCCGTAGCGGGTACCGGCAACCGCGCCGGAGGCGATGTCGGCCAGCGCGAAGGTGGTCCCGGTCTGCGACATCGCTTCGAGGCAGACGACCTGGTCGTCGGCCGGGTCGATTCTGACGTACACCTCGGCCGGCCCGGCAGAGGGCACGGCCTGCCAGGCGACGCCGCTCTCGGTCAGCGTGAGGTCACCGATGTTCTCGGTGTAGGCCTCGGCGTCCACGTACCAGATCTTCTCGCCGCTGAGGGCGTTACGCAGACTGGCTTGGGCCGCCCGATCTTGTGCCCGGCTTCGCGCTCCCAGAAACGAAGGTATGGCGATCGCGATGAGAATGGCAATGATGAGTGCGACCACCATGAGTTCGACGAGAGTGAAGCCATGCTCTTCTCGAGTCAAGCTCGCTCCGATCAAGTTGTGCGATAGGTATCGGCATGGGAGGCGTTGAACTTGAACCGCTCTACAGCCGCAGCGTGTGACAGGGAGCACCCGAGCATGCGGTCCGACTGCTCGATCTGTGCCGGGTCGACGGCGGCCGGGACCGACGTCAAGGCGGCGTGACAAAGGTTGTGCCGGCCTCGGGAGCGTAGACCGATGCGTTGCGCCGCCGAATCAGACCTATGCCCACGGCGATCAAGCCGGCGATCACCCCCAACGCAGCGCCGATCCGCACCCAATGACCAAAATACGCGTTGACCTCGAACCACCAGCCAATGCCTCGCAGTGCGTCGGCCGGGCCGAACACTTCTTCCCTACCGGAGTCGAGCACGTACCTACCTTCGACAGAGCGATCGGGCTGCCACACAACGAAGTAGACGGGCCCGTCAGCCGGCAACGCGCGTTCGATTCTCTGCCGCTCCCAATAACGCGTCTGCGTGAACGGTTCGAAAAAGTCGCCATCGTCGGTGAACGTGGCGTCCAGCCGATCTCGAGCAACGATCGCACCGGCGCCGGCTGGCCAATCGATACCGACATCGGGGATTCGATCGAGGTGTGCCGGATCGAGGCCGGGAGCAACCACGCCGAGCGTGACGCCGAAATCCTCGAGGCCATCGATCTGCGGGATCGTGATGCCGACGAACAGATCGTCTCCCGTGTGTCCATCAGCGACGTAGACATCGACCTCTTCGCCGGCGATTCGTTCGTAGAAGGCGTACGACGTGGAAAGGTTCGGGACTTCGGCGATACCTGACGACGCCGACCCTTGCGGCCGGTGTGCTGCCGCAGGAGCGGTGAGCAGCATTAGTGCTGCCACCACGGTGGCGGATACGAGTCGACCCTTCACACCATGGATACGGTGTCAGTCAGGGCGACGGATGTGAGGGGCGTAGGGTGCAAGCGAGGAGGTTGGCGAACATGACAGGCTTGGCAGCAGCCCTCGGCTTTGTGGCCGGAGTCATCCACGTCGCAATCTTCGTCGCAGAGTCTGCGCGCTTTCGGCGCCCGCAGGTCTGGCGACGGTTCGGTGTCCGAGATCAATCACATGCCGAAGCACTCGCCCCACTCATGTTCAACCAAGGGTTCTACAACCTGTTCCTGGCCATCGGCGCCATCACCGGAGCGGCCCTGATCCTGTCTGACGTTGGTGGCCGGACGACGCTGCTGGGCTACGTGATGCTGTTCATGCTCGGGGCAGCAACGGTGCTGGTGGTATCCGATCGGCGGATGCTGCGCGCCGCGCTGATCCAGGGGGCGGTGCCGGCGCTCGCCCTCGTCGCCCTCGCCTTCGTTCGCTGACCGGCCTCGCTGTGTGCGCCCTCGCTCGCTCCACGAACTTTCGGTTGTTCCCCGGCTATTGCCGGAAGACAACCTAAGGAACGAGAAACGGGCCCCGGAGGGCCCGTTTCTGCGAGTAGTGGTGGCGTCGATTACCAGCTGGCGGCCAAGCCTGCCACGTTGGCGTTCGAGCACGCAGCCAGAGTGGTGGTGCCGTAGTAGGTGCCGGCGTTGGCGCCAGAGGCGATCTCACCGAGCACGAACGTGGTGCCGGCCTCAGACAGCGCCTCGAGGCAGACGACCTGGTCGTCGGCGGCGTCGACACGGGCCCACACCTCGACCGGATCGGTCGAAGCGGCGCCGACCCAGGTGAGCGAAGGCTCGATCTCGGTCAGGTCGGGCGTACCGCTGGCGTCCAGGTCGGTGGCGGAGGTGGCATACATCTCGTTGTCCACGTAGAAGACCTTCTCAGCCGTGAGCGCGTTGCGCAGGCTCGACTGGGCAGCCCGGTCCTGTGCCCGCTGACGGGCGCCGAGGAACGTGGGGATAGCGATGGCGATCAGAATGGCAATGATGAGCACAACCACCATCAACTCAACGAGGGTGAAGCCCTCTTCTTGGTTCAGACGCTGACGCAGCATCTTTATCATCGTGGGACACTCCTTGTCGTAGGTTCCCGCAGGCCGTCGTTCGGCCTGACCCGAAAGTAATCGGTCTCGCAGAGTGGTTCCTTGAGCGCTTTCCGCGGGAACCGTCGACCGATCGACCAGTGCGGACGCCCCCCTCGACACAGCGCGGAAGCCCCTCGAACTCGCGCTGACACGCCAAGAAGGGCGCACCCCCGCAGGTTGCGTGGTCCTTTCAGGGGTGCTGCCCGCCTTCGCCCGAACCGTCTCCGCCAGGACGCGTCGAAGGGCTCCGAAGAGCCCTTCGAGTCCCCCGCGTCGCCCCAGGACGCCGAGCTCTATTGGATGAGCTCGATGATCTTGAACATCGGCAGGTACAGCGACACGAGCATGCCGCCGACGGTGGCACCCAGCACCACGATCAGCAGCGGCTCGATGAGGCTGGTGAGACCCTCGACCATGGCGTCGACTTCGGCGTCGTAGAAGTCGCCCACCTTCTCGAGCATGGTGTCGAGTGCACCGGTTTCCTCACCCACGGCGATCATCTGCACCACCATCGGCGGGAACACCGGATGGGAGGTCAGCGGCGCGGCGATGGACTCACCTTCGGACACCGAAGCCTTGACGTCCTGGACGGCGCGCGCCACCACGGCGTTGCCGGCAGTGTCGGACACAATGTCCATGGCTTGCAGGATCGGGACGCCGGTCTTCACCAACGCAGCCAAGGTGTGTGAGAAGCGAGCGATCGCCGACTTGTGGACCAGGTTGCCGAAGATGGGCAGCTTCAGCTTGACGGCATCGAACGCCGCCCGCCCGCCGTCGGTGGCGATCCACTGGCGGAACGCGACGAGCACTCCGATCGTCAGCAGGACCACCGCCCACCAGTACGACGTGATGATCGTCGAGATCGCCAGCAGCATCCTGGTCGGCAATGGCAGCGTGCCTCCGAGGTCGGCGTACAAACCCTCGAACATCGGCACGACGAAGATGAGCATGGCCGTGACGATCAGCACCACCAGCACGAACACAGCGATGGGATACATCATCGCCGACTTGATCTTCTGCTTGAGGGCAACCGAGGCTTCGAGGTTGTCGGCCAGCCGCAGCAAGGTGTCGTCGAGCACACCGCCGACCTCGCCGGCTTTCACCATGGACGTGTACAGCGGGTTGAAGGCCTTGGGGTGCTTCTCCATCGCCTGCGACAGGCTGGTGCCCTGCTCGACATCGCTCTTGACCGCCAAGATCACCTTGCGCAGGGCGGCCGAGTCGGTTTGGTCGGCCAGAATGCTCAGCGCCCGAAGCAGTGAGAGACCGGCGTTGATCATCGTGGCGAACTGGCGGCTGAACACCGCCACTTCCTTGTACTTGATCCGGTCGGAGAATCCGGGGATCTTGATCTCTTTGCTGCCCAGCGACTCCTTCTGCTCGTCGATGGTGATGGGCTGGTAGCCCTTCTCGCGCAGCGCTGCGGCCACCTTGGCCTGCGACTCGGCCTCGATGGACCCAGAATGGACGTTGCCTTCTCGGTCTTTGACCTTGTATTCGTACGTCATCGTTGCCATGGCCTGTTACTCCCTACGCCACCCGGCCGACCAGTCGCTGCAAGTCCTCGATGTTCGTGCAACGCTCGGCAGCCAATTCGAAGCTGATGATGTTTCTTCGGACGAGATCGGCCAGAGCTTGATCCATGGTCTGCATTCCGTGTTTGCCGCCGGCCTGCATCGCAGTGGTGATCTGGTGGATCTTTCCTTCTCGAATCAGGTTCCGCACCGCCGGAGTGGCGACCATGACTTCGATGCCGGGGACTCGGCCTTTCCCATCGCGAGTGGGGAGCAGCTGCTGAGTCACGACCGCCTGCAGCGTGGCTGCGAGCTGGACACGTACCTGATCCTGTTGATGGGAAGGGAACACATCGATCATGCGGTCGATGGTCTGCGGAGCATCCTGCGTGTGCAGGGTCGCGAACACGAGGTGACCGGTCTCGGCGGCGGTCAGTGCGGTCGAGATCGTCTCGAGGTCGCGAAGCTCGCCAACGAGAATGACGTCTGGGTCCTGCCGGAGCGCATGCCGCAGGGCGTAGTTGAAGCCCATCGTGTCGGCACCGACCTCGCGCTGGTTGACGATCGCCTTCTGATGATGGTGGAGGAACTCGATCGGGTCTTCGACGGTGAGAATGTGGCAGGCGCGGTTGCGGTTGATCAGATCGATGATCGCCGCCAGCGTGGTCGACTTGCCCGATCCCGTCGGCCCGGTCACCAGCACCAACCCGCGGGGGTATTCGGCGAACTCCGAAACCACGGGCGTCACGCCCAGTTCGGACAGCGTCTTGATCTCGTCGGGAATGGCGCGGAAGACGGCACCCACCGAGTCGCGCTGGAACATGACGTTCAGACGGAACCGGCCCTTGCCGGGCAATGGATGCGAGGCGTCGAGCTCTAGGCCCTCTTCGAGCTTCTCGCGCTGCTTTTCGGTGAGGATCGCGTAGACCATCCGGCGCAAATCGGCCGGCATCAGCACGTCGTATTCCTCCAACTTGCGGAGGCTGCCGTTGACGCGGATCTGCGGCACCGAACCTGCGGCGAGATGGAGGTCGGATCCGCCCTGATCGACGAGGATCGTCAGCAGCGTGTTGACGTGCAGGTCGCTCTCTCCTTCGATCTCGACCTGCACGGGCACCCCGCCGCCCCCCGGAACACGCGAGACCGGGATCTCCTCTGATCCGTGTACGAAGGCGATGGCCTCCTTGATGGCGCTCTTGGTGGCCAGCGCAAGGGTCACCTTGGTTCCGGTGAGCTGTTCGAGTTTGCGGTGGCGCTCGGGGTCGAACGGGTCCGACACGGCCACGACGACGCTGCCTTCCTCGACCCGGACGGGAAGGGCGGCGAGAGACTCGGCGTGTTCCTTGGGAAGCTGACCCACCGCTTCGGGGTCGAGCAGGACGTCGTCGAGATCGACGAATTCCATGCCGACCCGCTCGGCGACGGTCTTGAGCAGGTCTTCTTCGCGGACGAATCCGCCGTCGGTGAGCAGTTTGGCGAGCGGGGTTCCGCTCGCTTCCTCTTTGGCGAGGAGTGTCTCCAACACATCCTTCGACACGAGGTGCCGGTCGACGAGCAGCTCGCCGAGTTTTCGGGATGCGCTATTCATGGTCCGTGGGTCCCCTCAGGATCGACTAGTGATTGTTTCGGACGAGAGCGCGGTCGGCTTGACCGATTCAGACCGTGACCCGCAGGACTTCTTCGATGGAGGTGAGCCCCCTGCGAGCCTTCAACAAACCGTCTTGGCGGAGGGGGCGCATCCCCTGGGCGATGGCGACCTTCTTGATCTCGTCGCTGGTGGCTTGATCGACGGCGAGACGCTCTATCTCCTCGGTCACCAACATGATCTCGTGCAATGCCAGACGGCCCCGATACCCGGTGTTGGAGCACTTGGAACAGCCCACGGCCTTGAACAGCTCCGGGGTTTCTTCGCCCCACTCTTCGAAGTCCCATCCCACTCTGGAGAGACTGTCTCGGGTGGGATCGTATGGCGACTTGCATTCCTTGCAGAGGCGGCGGGCGAGACGCTGCCCGAGCACGCCATCGAGAGCGGAGCCGACCAGGAAGGGCTCGACACCCATCTCGGTCAATCGGGAGACGGCTGAGGGAGCGTCGTTGGTGTGCATCGTCGACAGCACGAGGTGTCCGGTGAGCGCCGACTCGATGGCGATGCTGCCGGTCTCTTCGTCACGGATCTCCCCAACCAGCATCACGTCAGGGTCCTGGCGCAGGAACGAACGTAGCGCCGAGGCGAAGGTCAGTCCTGCCTTCTTGTTGACCTGAACCTGATTGATCCCCGACAGGCGGTACTCGACCGGGTCCTCGATGGTGACGATGTTCACGTCCGGCTGGTTGAGCACGTTGAGCGTCGAATAGAGCGTCGTCGACTTTCCGGAACCGGTGGGGCCGACGCACAGGATCGTTCCGTACGGCTTCGTGAACGAGGTTCTGTAGCGCTCCAATGTGTCGGGCTCGAAACCGAGTTCCTCGAGTTCCAACGTGGCAGTCGAGTTGTCGAGGATACGCATCACGACCTTCTCGCCGTAGATGGTCGGGAGCGACGACACCCGAAGGTCGATGGTCCGGCCGGCGACACGCAATGAGATGCGGCCATCCTGCGGCCGCCGTCGCTCGGCGATGTCGACATCGGCCATGATCTTGAGACGTGACACCACCGCAGCGGTGACCGACCGAGGCGTGCGCATGATCTCATGCAAGACGCCGTCGATGCGGAACCGAACTCGCAGGTCCTTCTCGGTCGGCTCGATGTGAATGTCGGACGCACGCTCTGCTGCCGCCTTGGTGATGAGCATGTTCACCAGCTTGACGATCGGGGCTTCCTCGGAGGCAGCCTCGACGGCCGTCAGGCTCTGCGTCTCGACCTCGTCCTCGAAATCCAGGTCGGCGACCGAGTCATCGAGGCCGGCGACCGAGGAGATGGCCCGCTCGACGTCGGACTTCGTTGCCACCTTGGCCAGAACGTCCCGTCCGGAGATCGCCCGGATGTCGTCGATAGCGAGCACATTGGCGGGATCCGACATCGCCACGAGGAGCTTGTCGTTCTCGAATGCATATGGAATGGCCGCGTAACGCCGAGCCAGTGATTCCGGAATGAGGCTGGCCGCTGCAGGGTCGACGGTGAGCGAACTGAGGTCGACGAACTCGACGCCGATGTGCTTGGCGAGAGTGCGGACGAGATCGGCTTCGCCGACGATGTTCTCCTCCACCAGGACGCGGCCCAGCGGTCGGCCGGTTTCGGCCGCCATTGCGGTGCCCTTCTCGAGAGCGTCCTGCGTGAGGAGGCCCTCCTCGATGAGTAGGGCGCCGAGCGTCCCGCTGTCCCGTGTCACGATGCTGCTATTCGCTCAGGTCGGTCAGCTCGTTGGCCAGGGCGCGCAGCTCGTTGGCTTCGCGCATGGCCGCGGCCCGTTCGGAAAGACTTCCCTCGACCTCGAAACTGGCGTCATAGGACGAATCGAGGATCTGCACGTCGGACTCCTTTTCGTCGGATTCAATCGACGAGAGCAGCCCACCGAGCAACTCGGTCTCGTCCGGCTCCTCCTCGTTCGTCTCCTCGTCGTCCGACGCCTCGGCAGCGTTTTCGTGGCCGTAGTCGGTGGCGTTGTAGCTGTATCGTGCCGAGGCGAGCGTCTCGCTCAGCTCCACGAGGCCCGACCGGACCATCGATGCCAGCGCTTGGGCCACGACGAAGTCGCTCGACCCGATCCGCTCGGCTACATCTTCGACGGTCCCCTGACCGCCCAACGCCGACAGTAGGCGCCATGTGGGTGCCGTGACGGTGACATCTCGAGCACCTTCGGGCAAACTCGACGCCATCCGCAGCCGGTGTTTGGTAGACGGGATGACCTCTTCGATCTCAGCCCACTCCGCCACCCGGCGTTCGGCTTCGGCCAGCGCCTTCTCGATGTCGACGGACTGGCCAGATTCGTAACGAGGCCGCTCGTCGTCGGCGAAATCGAATGTGCCGCGACCGGGACGCTGCAGGCGGAACACCACCTCGGTGCCTTGCTCGGCGAGGAAATCGCGCAGCTCCCCAACCGTGCGACCCGGCTGAAGCACATCGAGGAGGTCGCGTTCGCGCCGTTCTACCAGCAGCCATTGATCGGCGGTGACAAACCCCGCATTGAGCAGGTCGGCCCGCAGGTCGTCGTCACGACGGGTGGTCGAGTACGTCAACTCTCCGTCGGCGAGGTACAGCTTCCCCTCCATCTGACCAGCCTCCACCCGAAGGCAACCGGTCTTGCCGGCACGGGCCAGGAGACGGAGCACTTCGGGCAGTGGGATCGACTCGAGGCGTCCACTCAGTGCCATGGCATTGACTCCTTCATGCTTACCGACGATGTTTCGGCGAGTCACGGAGCGTGCTTGAGCGCTTTGGCCGCTCCCAGCATGGCTTCGATGTCGGGCTGGACCCCTGTCCACAATCGGAAGGACGCAGCTGCCTGGCCGACCAGCATCTCGAGACCGTCCCCAACGGGCAGGCCCGCCGACCGGGCTGCCAACACCGAAGGGGTGGCCGTGGGGCCGTACGCCATGTCGATGAGCCCCGACGCAACGCTCAGCAACGCGGGCGGCAGCCTCTCGCCGTTCATGCCGATAGGCGTGGCATTGACGACCACGGCCTCGGGGATGGGCTGACCCCAGGGGACCAGTTCGGCATCCAGCCGCAGACGGCCGAGCAGATCGACCGCCGCTCCTGGACGGCGAGTGGACAGCGCCGGCTGCAGGTGTTCGAGCTCGATCAGGGCGGCGGCTGCCGCCCCTCCCCCGCCCAGGATCAGCGGCCGTGCATCGTCAGGTATCCCTGCCCTCGCCCAGGCGAAGCGGACGCCGGCGCCGTCAGTCGAATCCCCCACGATCCACTCACCGACCGGTCGCCAGGTGTTCACCGATCCTGCCCGCCGCGCCGGTGGCGTCAGCTCGTCGGGCAGCGAAGCGGCGAGGCGCTTGTGCGGCATCGTGATGTTGGCCCCGTGCAGTGCTCCCGTGCGCATCTCGGCCATTGCCGTCATCACACCCGACGGTCCGACCCGTCGGGCGGAGTATCTCCCGGCGATGCCAGCCGCCGCCATGGCGGCCCGATGTATGGCAGGTGAGAGCGAATGGGCGACCGGATCTCCCAGCACCACCAGCTCCATCACGGGAAGAGGCCCTCAGCTTGGGCTTGCTCCTTCCAGCGTAGGAACTCGTCGTAGTTGGCAGTGAAGCTGTGGGTGCCGTCCGCTGACGTCAACACGTAGTAGAGGTAGTCCGTTGCTGGTGGATCGGCCACTGCGTCGAGCGAGGCTTGGCCCGGCACACCAATCGGAGTCGGCGGGAGACCCAAGTTCTGGTAGGTGTTGTACGGCGAGTCGATCTCCAAGTCGGACAGGGTGAGTCCCACGCCCCGCTCCCCCATCGCGTACAGCACCGTCGCGTCGATCTGCAGAGGCATGCCTTGTTCGAGCCGGTTGGCGATCACCGAAGCCACCAGTGGGCGATCGTCGTCCACGCGGGTCTCGGCTTCGACGATCGACGCCATCACGAGCGCCTCGTACGGGGTGTAACCCTCCGCCTCCCAAGCGCCGAGGTCCAGGGTGGAGACCCGGCCGTCCATCTCGCGCGCCAGACGTTGCAGGATCCCACTCGGGGACGCTTCTGGCACGAAGTCATAGGTTGCCGGGAACAACAAGCCTTCCCAATCGGTGAGCTCATCTCCCTCTCCAGGCGGCAGGAGCATGGAATCGACTTCTCCCGAGATGAGTGCTGTTTCCAGTTCCGCGACGGAATGCGCCGACTGCTCGGCGATCGTGTCGAGCACCTCTTCGATCCGCAAACCCTCGCGCACGATCAGGCTGTAGGTCTCGACGACCGGTCCTTCGACCAGCACGGCAATGGCGTCCTCGACAGACATCCCGGCGGTCAACTCGTACGTGCCGGCCGCCAGCGATCCGGCGACTCCCTCGGACCGAGCAGCGACTTCGAACTCGAGGGCGCTGCCGATGACACCTTCCCTTTCGAGGAGCGCGGCGATCGATCTCGCCGAGGAGCCGGGAGGCACGTTGACCTCGACAGGGGTGCCGGCCGGAAGGTCGACCCGGGTCGTCGAGGGCCCACCGGCGACCGCGCCGCGAGCGAATCCGGCCAGCGTGGTGGCACCGAACCAGACCGCCAACCCCACCGCCACGACCACCAGCAGGACGATGACACCTCGCCGCCTCGACTGGACTTCCTCCTCGATCATCGCCGGTCCAACCACTGCTGCAACATCACCGCGGCCGCCACCTTGTCGATGACCTCCTTGCGGCGGGACCGGCGTACGTTCCCTTGCAGCAGCGCCTCTTCTGCGGTCTTCGTCGTGAAGCGCTCGTCGGCGAGCTCGACGTCGACTTCGACGCGCCGGTCGATCTCCTCAGCCAGCGTGCGCGCTGCGACGGCAGCAGGGCCTTCATCGCCGGACAGCGATACAGGCAGCCCGACGACGATTCGCTCGACGTCGTGTTCGCGGACGATGGCTGCCAAGCGATCGAGGAGTTGATCATCGACCGCCACGACCTCGCACGGCTGCGCTGTGATGTGAAGGGGATCGGACAAGGCCACGCCTACTCGGTGGGTCCCATAGTCGATGCCCATGATACGACCCATGGCGACTCAGACCCCCGCCAGCGCCGCCTCCACCGCGCTGCGGGCGGTGTCGAGCGCTGTTTGCAGGTGCTCGCCGTGAGGTCCCCCCGCTTGGGCGAGTTCCGGGTCGCGGCTGCCACCGCCACCGAGCTGGCGTGCCGCCGGTGTGATCAGCTCGGCCGCCGACAGTCCCCGCTCCACCAGATCCTTCGTCACGACACCGATCAGGGCTCCCTTCCCCGCAGGAGCCGACCCCAGCACGACCACGCCGTTCCCGAGCCGCTCGCGCACAGCCAGCGCCAGCTGACGGAGCGCATCAGGGGGCACATCGCCCGCCGATGCCACGACGTAACGATGATCGCCGAGCTGCTCGGCGCCCGCAGCCAGCTCTCCTGATTGCTCGCCACGGGATTTGGCTGTCATCTGCTCGAGCCGCTCTTCGAGCTGGCGGTTGGTTTCGAGCAGCGACTCCAACCGCGCCGGAACGTCGAACGGACCGGTGCGCAACGCAGCGGCTGAGGTCTGCAAGGCATCCCGCATGGCCACGATCTGCTCGTATGCGGCTTCGCCGGTCAGGGCCTCGACCCGGCGTACGTTCGACCCGATCGACGACTCCGAGGTCAGGAGGACGGGCCCGACCTGTCCGGCAGACGGCGTATGCGTCCCGCCGCAGAGCTCCGTCGAGAAGCCGCCGATTTCGACCACCCGCACACGGTCGCCGTACTTGTCACCGAAAAAGGCCAGCGCGCCGCGCTGCTTGGCCTCCTCCATCGTCGTCTCCTCCGTCGACACGGCCGCATTGGCGATGATCTTCTCGTTCGTGAGCCGCTCGATGGCGCCTTTCTCCTCAGAGGTGAGGCCGGCGAAGTGGCTGAAATCGAATCGGAGCCGCCCCGCCTCCACCAGCGATCCCGCCTGATGGGCGTGGTCTCCCACCACGTCGCGCAAAGCCCAATGGAGGATGTGCGTTCCGGTGTGTGACTTTCGTATGTGTTCTCGCCGGAGTGAGTCGATCTGCAGTTCGGCGGGCTGGCCCACCCGGACGGTGCCATCGACGACGCGACCGCGATGACCGTGGAAGCCCTGCAAGGCATGTTGGGTGTCGTGCACCGCAATCACCCCCGACTCGGTGGTGATCGTGCCCGTGTCTCCCACCTGACCGCCCGACTCCGCGTAGAACGGAGTGACGTCCAAGAAGACCTCGATCTGCTGGCCGGATTCCGCCTCGTCGACCTGCTCGCCCTCGCGGAGCACCGCCAGCACCGTGGCGTGAGCCGCCTCAGCTACGTACCCAACGAACTCGGTGGGGCCGATCTCGTCCTGCAGGCGCAAGTACATCTGGCCGGTTTCAGCTTCGACGCCACCCTTGAACGCAGCCTTGGCCCGTTCTCGCTGCTCGGCCATGGCCGCCTCGAAGCCGGCTTCGTCGACGACCACTCCGGCTTCGGCTGCGACCTCTTGGGTGAGCTCGATCGGAAACCCGAAGGTGTCGTGCAGCTTGAACGCCACCTCGCCGGGCAGCGCCGAGCCCTCGTCGAGGCTCTCCAGCTCACTGGCCAGAAGGGTGTGCCCGGAGGCGAGCGTCTGGCGGAACCGCGCCTCTTCGCGCTCGACGATTTCGGCAATCAGGTCCTGTTTTTCGACCAGCTCCGGATAGCCGTCTTTCATGACCGTGACGCACGTCTCGACCAAGTCGGGCATGATCAGGCCGCTCCCACCCAACTGCCACGCGTGACGCACTGCTCGACGCATCACCCGCCGCAAGACGTAGCCGCGGCCGGTGTTGGATGGCCGCACGCCGTCTGCGATGAGCATCGTCACGGTCCTGCCGTGGTCACCGATGATCCTCAACGACACGTCGGACATGGGGTCCGCGCCATACGCAACTCCGGTGAAGCGACTTCCCCGATCGATCATCGCTCGCAGCGTGTCGACCTCGAACCCCGACTCGGCTCCTTGAAGGACCATGGCGGTGCGCTCCAACCCCATCCCCGTGTCGATGTTCTTTGCCGGCAAGTCACCGATGACGTGATACGGCGCGTCCTGGATGTTCTGCATGAACACGAGGTTCCAGATCTCGACGTACCGGTCCTCGTCGCCGCCGATGGGACCTCCGCCCTCGCCATATTGCTCGCCGCGGTCATAGAAGATCTCTGAGCTCGGACCGCACGGGCCCGGCACGCCCATCTGCCAGAAGTTGTCCTTCCCTCCGAACTGGACCCGTTCCGGAGCGATCCGTTCCTGGTCCAGCCAGATCGCCCTGGCCTCCTCGTCGGTCTCGTGGACGGTGTACCACAAGCCGTCCTCCTCGAGCCCGAGGACCTCGGTGACGAACTCGTGGGCGTACGCGATCGCGTCCGACTTGAAGTAGTCGCCGAACGAGAAGTTGCCCATCATCTCGAAGAACGACAAGTGGCGAGCGGTGGTGCCGATGATGTCGATATCGATGGTGCGCACACACTTCTGCACAGACACGGCACGATCGAAGGGGGCGGGTTCCTCGCCCAAGAAGTAGGGCTTGAAAGGGACCATGCCGGCGTTGGTGAGCAACAGGGTCGGATCGACGGGAATCAGCGACGCAGAAGGACGGACCACGTGGTCACGGGCCGCGAAGAAGTCGAGGAACGCTCGTCGGAGCTGAGCAGAATGCATAAGGAGATTCGCAGGATAGCGCCGCTGCCCGATCCCAGGCCCGGCCTTGCCGACCAAGCGACCCGCGGCCGTCAGCGCGGCCGGTCTGATCGCCGTCGGGTCAGATCGTCGGCGAGCAGTGGCTCGGCCCCGGTGTCACCGGGTTCGTAGAACAAGGCGCCGGCGAGCTGATCGGGCAGATACTGCTGGGCGATCCAGTGGCCGGGAGCGTCGTGGGGGTAGCGGTATCCCTCCCCGTGCCCGATGACTGCTGCACCTCGATAGTGGGCGTCGCGAAGATGCGCCGGAACCTCCGCTCCCGGGTTCGCCTGCACCGCCCCCTTCGCCGACGCCATCGCCGTCGTGATCGAGTTCGATTTGGGAGTCAGCGACAGGTGAACCGTGACGTGACTGAGCGCGAAGGCCGCCTCGGGCAGACCCACGAACTGGAGTGCCTGGAACCCGGCCACCGCCAACGGCAGCGCGGCAGGGTCGGCCAGACCCACGTCCTCCGAGGCGAGGATGATCAGGCGGCGAGCGATGAACTCCGGGTCCTCACCCGCCTCCAACATCGTGTGAAGCCAGAACAATGCGGCATCGGGGTCGCTGCCGCGCACACTCTTGATGAAGGCCGAGATGACGTCGTAATGCTGGTCACCGGTTTTGTCGTAGCGGATGATTCGGCGCTGGATGGCCTCCTCGATGTCGGCGTCGGTGATGACGGCCTGGCCCCGCCCTGTCGCCACGATGGCGGCGGTCTCGAGGGCGTTGAGCGCCAGCCGTGCGTCACCGCCGCTGCGCTCGAGAAGAGCTTCGATCCCCGCCTCGTCGATGTCGAGCGCCATCCCGGCAAGCCCGCGCTCGTCGGTCATCGCCCGTTCGACCAGCGACCTCACGGCACCTCTGTCCAGACGATCGATCCGGAACAGTGTGCACCGCGACATCAGCGGCGAATTGACCTCGAAGAACGGGTTTTCGGTAGTGGCGCCGATCAGGATCACCGTTCCGTTCTCGACACCCGGCAGCAACGCGTCCTGCTGGGCTTTGTTGAATCGGTGGATCTCATCCAAGAACAACACCGTTCGGCGACCCTCCATCTCCAGGCGGTCGAGCGCCGCAGCCAGCACCGCTCTCACGTCTTTGACGGTCGCCGAAGTCGCCGACAATGCTTCGAACACGGCATCGCTTTCCGAAGCTACGAGGCGCGCAAGGGTGGTCTTGCCCGTTCCCGGCGGGCCCCACAGGATCATCGACACCGGTCTTCCATGCTCGACCATGGCCCGGAAGGCGGCCCCATCACCGAGCAGCTGGGGGTGCCCCACCACTTCCTCGAGCCGTTCGGGTCGGAGCCGAGCCGGAAGTGGAGCCGCGTCGCGCCGGTGTTGTGCCCTCTGTGCCTCGAAGAGATCCGTCACGTCGCCGGCGAGTCGTCGCCGTGCGCCGCCCGGATCTCCGGACGAAGTGCCAGGCCGAGCTCACGGAGCTGTGCCTCCTCTACCGGCGAAGGCGACTTGGTCATGGGGTCACCGCCCCGCTGTGTCTTGGGAAAGGGGATCACGTCGCGGATCGAGGGCGCCTCCACCAAGATCGCCAGAAGCCGATCGAGCCCGACCGCGAATCCGGCGTGGGGCGGAGCCCCAAACCGTAGGGCTCGGAGAAACCATCCGAACCGTGATTCCGCGTCGGCCTTGGAGATCCCCAAGACGTCGAAGACCTGCTCCTGCACGGCAGGATCATGGATCCGAACACTTCCCGAGCCGAGTTCGCTCCCATTGAGTACCAGATCGTAGGCCCGCGCCTTCGCCTCCCTTGGCCGCTCTCGCATCTCTTCCACCGAGTAGGGAGCGGTGAACGGGTGATGCGACGGCGCCAGCCCGCCGTCGTCGGTCTCGTCGAACACGGGGAAATCGACCACCCACAAGAAGCGCAGATCCTCGTGCCCATCCGGACGTCCGAGCTCGATCCGGAGATGGCCGAGCACGGGCGCCACCACCGCCGGGTCGTCGGCAACGAGCAGCAGGGTATCTCCCGGTTGCGCCTCGAGCGCCTCGGCGACTCCATCCGTTTCGGATCGCTCGATGAACTTGGCCACCGGAGATCGCCAGGAGCCGTCGTCCTCGACGACCGCCCACACGAGGCCCTTGGCTCCCTGGTCGACGGCCACGTCGACCAGAGCGTCGAGCCCGGACCGTGACAAGCCCAATTGACCTGCATTGATGCCCCGAACCACGCCCCCGCCGTCGAGCACCGAGCCAAATCCCTTGAAACCGGTGCCGGCGAACACCTTGGACAGATCGACGATCTCCATGCCGAACCGGACGTCGGGTTTGTCGGTTCCGAACCGATCCATCGCCTCGGCGTGGGTGAGACGCGGGAATGGAACATCGAGCGTAACGCCGCGCACCGCTTGCACCGCCGCCGCCACTGCCGCCTCGACCGTAGCCTGCACGTCGGCTTCGCTCCAGAATGCTCCTTCGAGGTCCAACTGCGTGAATTCGAGCTGCCGGTCGCTGCGGAAGTCCTCGTCTCGGTAGCAGCGGGCGATCTGGTAGTAGCGGTCGACGCCGCCGATCATCAACAGCTGTTTGAAGAGCTGTGGCGACTGAGGAAGCGCATAGAAGCTTCCCGGTCGAAGACGGCTGGGCACCAGCATGTCCCTGGCACCCTCAGGCGTCGAAGCAATCAGCGTTGGGGTCTCCACTTCGAGAAAGCCGCGCTCGTCGAGGGTCGACCGGATTGCAGCGGTCGCCCGGCTGCGCACCCGCAGGGTCTCGGCCATCTTGGGCCTGCGAAAGTCCAGGTAGCGGTACTCGAGCCGGATGAGCTCTTCCGTGTCGGCCCGGTCGGTCAGCATGAACGGAAGCGGGTCAGACGGCGACAGCACGGTGAGTTCCTCGGCCCCGATCTCGACCATTCCCGTTGCCATGTCTGGGTTCTCGGTGCCCTCGGGGCGACGTCGCACCTCGCCCGCCACGGTCACGCAGTACTCCATTCGCAGCTCCTGTGCGTGGGGAACGGCGTCGGGATCGACGACGACCTGGACAACGCCGGAGCTGTCCCTCAGATCCAGAAAGATGATCCCACCGTGATCGCGGCGGCGGTCGACCCAGCCGGCCACCCGTACATCTTCGCCCAGATGATCCTCGGTCAGGGTTCCTGCATACTCGCTTCTCAGCGGCTGCTCAGCCACGCGGCCACCTCCTCGCTGTGCATCGTGAGCTGAGTTCCGTTGCGCAAATCCTTCACCGCCACCTTGCCCTCTCCCCATTCGTCGCCGACGATCAGCGCCGCCCGCGCGCCGTTGCGGTCAGCCGCCCGGAACTGTGCCTTGACCGAGCGCTGCTCGGGAGAGGTGTCGGCTCGCAGGCCTGCTCTCCGCAGGGTGCTCAGCAAGTCGAGCGCGGCGCCTCGCAGCTCGGCGTCGGCAACGACCACGTAAACGTCGAGCACGGCAGGGAGGTCGGCGGTGTCTTCCGTCGACAGCACGATACGATCGATACCGAGTGCCAATCCCACCCCAGGGATCGAGGGACCGCCCAGCGCCTCCGCCAACCCGTCATACCGCCCGCCGCCACCGACCGCGTTTTGCGCCGCATCGAGTTCGGTTCCGATGTACTCGAATGCCGTACGGGTGTAGTAGTCGAGGCCCCGCACCAACCGCCGATCCAATTCGAACGGGACACCAATTGAATCGAGCCGTCCCTTGACCGTCTCGAAATGGGAGGCGCACGGGTCGCACAGATGGTCCACCGGCGATGGGGCGTCGGCCACGATCGGCTGGCAGACCTTGCAGTCCAGGACACGGAGTGGATTGACCGGCAACGCGGCTCTGCTGTCTTCGCACAGCTGCTCGATGCGCTCCCGGAGCCACTCGCGCAGGGTCTCGAGGTAATGCGGTCGGCACTCCTGGTCGCCGAGCGAATTGAGCCGAACCACCAGACCCGGCACACCGATGTCGGCGAGATAGCGATACCCCATCTCGACCACCTCGGCGTCGGCATCGGGCGAGTCGGTTCCCAGGTACTCGATGCCGACTTGGTAGAACTGGCGACGCCGTCCGGCCTGGGGACGTTCGTAGCGAAACATCGGCCCGGCGTAGGACGCTTTCAACTCTCCTGCCCCACCCGCCTCTATGAACGCCCTGACCACCCCTGCCGTGCCCTCCGGACGCAGCGTCAGCGACCTGCCGCCCTTGTCGGTGAAGGTGTACATCTGCTTCTGAACGACCTCCGTGCTTTCGCCGACCCCTCGAGCGAACACCTCGGTCATCTCGAACACGGGAATCTGCACCAGGTCATATCCGAATCGTTCGCTCCAGTCGTCCCAGGAGCGCAGCAGGACCCGCCAGCGCCGAGAGGCGGGCGGAAGGATGTCGTCGGTGCCCTTCGGGGCGCGCAGGTTCACGTTGGCCGGTCTCTTTCGTTGGGATGGTCGAGAGGGCTGCCGCCCGACTCGGGCGATCCTCAGAGTCCTTGCAAGAAGGGGTTGGTCGCCCGTTCGCGGCCCAGGGTAGTCGCCGGTCCGTGGCCGGGATACACCTCCACGTCGTCGCCCAGGACCAGCACCTGGCGCTGCATGCTGTCCATCAGCTGCTCGTACGAACCACCCGGCAGGTCGGTGCGGCCAATCGACCCGGCGAACAGCTGGTCGCCCGAGAACAGCATTCCTTGCTCGGCCAGGTGGAAGCAACAGTGGCCAGGCGTGTGTCCAGGGGTGTGCCGAACCTCGATCGTCAACCCTGCCAGCTCCAGGAACGCCCCTGCCTCGAGGTCGAGGTAACGGGCCGGTTCGTAGTCGCCGGGTGGAAGCGCACCAAACAACTGTTGAGCCTGCAGGCGCGGCGACGCCGAGAGGAAGTCGTCGTCGGGATGGATGTACGCCGCCGTGCCCAACTTGTCGCACGCGCCGCCACTCCCGCCACAGTGGTCGACATGTCCGTGGGTCAGAAGCAGCGCGACCGGGGCGATGTCATGCGCCTGGGCGAGGCGGACCACTCCTTCGACGTCCGGTGGCGCATCGATGATCACCCCGGGGCCGCCCACCTCCGGGGCGACGACATACGTGTTGGTGGCGGCGAACCACAGCTGGTCGGAGGCAACGAACACGTCCTTGATCCTAGGCGGATGCCGCAACCACGGAGAGTGACTAGTCACCCGACCCGGATTCGAAATGACCTGTCGCTACGCCAGAAGCGGCTTGAGTCTGCCGGTTGGAGCGCCGATATCACTCACAGTCATGAATCGCTTGTTCACTGCTTGGCGCCGGCTGCTGAGAGCCGACGAAGGCTTCACCATCATCGAGGCCACCGTGTCTATGGCTCTGCTGGCCATTCTCGTCGCGACGGTGTCGGCCGCCATCCTCTCGTCACTCTCCGCGATCCAGCGAGTCCGCTGGTACCAGCAGGCCACCGCGTTGGGGAACGAAGCGGTGGAGAACACCCGCGACCTCACCTTCGACGATCTGGTGATGAGCTCGGCAGACGCCACCGTCGGCGCTGATCCGCTCATCGACACGTCGGGTCCCGATCCGACGTTCGACCCGGACGGTCCAGGGGTGCTCGTACCGGAGAAGCTGGTGATCACGCCCGCCGGTGGAGCCATCGATCCGCACACGTTGCCGACCCGGACCATCGACGACCAGGACTACACCATTCATCGCTATGTGACCTGGGTCGACAACGACGTTCAGGGTGGCCCCGACGAGGATTACAAGCGGGTCGTCGTCCGGATCGTGTGGGAGGACAAGGGCGCCGATCGGGTGTACACCACCTCGACATTCATCACCGAGGCTCGACGCGGGCTGCCCACCCCCAAGTTCGAAGTCGCGCCCGACATCCAGGAACAGACCGTGGATCCCGGCTTCCAGGTCGTCTTCTCGTACGGCATCGAGAACCTGGGAATCGTCGACACGTACGACATCGATTGGACGGTGCCGGCCGGTCGGATCTGGACCATCATCCCCTACCTGGAGACGTCGGGGAACGACGACTTCGACGCTGGTGACACCGTCCTGATCGATACGAACGGCAACGGGATCCGTGACACAGGCTCGGTCGGCACGGGCGACGACGTGTTGGTGCACTTCGTGTGGACGCTCCTCCCCGCCGACGCATTGGGGACCGAAGTGATTCCGTTCTCGGTCACCTCCGGCGCCGACGCCACGGAATCGAAGATCGTCTCCGGCGTGCTCAACGTCGGAGGAGCCTCCACCAAGTTGTACCTACACGACAACCCCTTCCCGCCCACGGGCAACCAGTCCACCGAGGAACGCTATCTGATGACGGCGGACATCCCGACGCAGTCCACGCTGTACAACTACTCGACCGACCTCGACGTCGAGCCGGGCAGACTCGTGCAGCCGGGCGGCTCGGCCACATCGTCGAGGCAGACCAAGGCGCAGTGGATCTATCAGGCGCCGGAGCCGCTGCAGCTGGTGGGGAATTTGACCCTGAACACGTGGGTGGCCAATGACGCCGCCAACTGCAACCAGCCGGTGGCGATCGTCGCAGTGATTCGCCAGAAGAACTCGGCGAACGCCGGCGGTGGGACAGTGCTGGGGACCGCTACCGGCACGCTCAACCTCACCTGCTCCTTCCAGCAGATCGGAACGACGATCGCCGTCAGCCACACGGTGCCCAAGAACAAATGGGTGGAGGTGACCCTCTACATCAACGGCACCATCACCAACCGCCCCATGCGGGTCGCGTATGACACGACGGTGTACCCGTCCTCACTCAACATTCCCACGGTGGTGGCACCGTGATCCGGACGATCGACCGCCTGAGAGCAGACGAGGCCGGGCTCAGCCTGGCCGAGCTGCTGGTCGCGATGATGATCTCCTCGCTGGCGTTGAGCCTGCTGGCCGTCATGGTGTCGAGCAGCGTCCGGGCGGAGATCTTCTCCCGCGACGACAGCGCCTCGCTCGACGACATGCGCATCGTGGCGGAGCGGATCACCAAAGAGATGCGGCAGGGTCGGCTGATGTACCCCGATTCGACGGCGTACCGTGCCCATTTCTGGGTCGACTTCGATCTCGACAACCAGCAGGACGCGGATGAGCGGATCTACTGGGAGGTGCGCGACGACGGCACCGGCGACTGGGACCTGGTGCGCTACACCGATGCCGACCCCACCGAACTGGTCATCGCCGAATTCGTCGTCGACGAGGGCGACGTGTTCGCCTACGACCCGCCCTTCCCTGGCATCGTGCGACTCGTTGACATCGCCATCACCTTCGACGTCGACCCCAACGAGCGCCCGGTAGCCCACACCGTCGAATCGTCTGTCCGTCTACGCAACGCTGCAACCCCGTGAAAGGCTTCACCACCATGTCCCGACTTCGCGATGATTCTGGCTTCAGCATGGTCGCCGTCCTCGTGGTCGGCACCATCATGATCCTCGGCGGCTTCATCATCGCCAGCCGGGTCGGCAGCGACCTGGACCAAGCCCGATACGACCGAGGATGGCAGCGATCTCTGCACGTCGCCGACGCCGGTATCGACCACGTTCTGTACCGATTGGTGGACAACGACGCCTTCACCCAGGGCCCGATGCCACCTCCCTTCGCCGACACCGACGCCGAGGAGGCATGGGTACTGGCGCAGGCCAACGCCGCCCCGCCCGGTGAACTGATCACCGTGTCGGAGGGTCAGTGGTACGTCATGAAGCCCAGCACGGCCGAGGCACAAATCTGGTCGGTGGGCTTCGTGCCCAGCCGGGACGAAGCTCGCTACACCCGGGTGCTGCGGGTCGCATACGACTTCGCCCCGTTCGAGCCGGGCGGCGCCTTCGTCACAGACGGTGACGTGGAGATCGGCGGCAACGGCGTCATCGACGGATCACTCGGCAATGTCCACGCCAACGGAGATGTCAAGGTCACCGGCGGCAGTGCCACGATCGCCGGCACCTTGACGGCCGGCGGCAACATCACCCCGAACAGTGTGCTGACCTCCGGCAGCGTCGTTGGCGACAAGACCAACTCCGGCCAGGGCTTCCCGCCGGTGGACATTCCCCTGCCGATCTATCAGGACTACTTCGACACGTCTGAATACATCCTCTGTCCAGACGGGTTCGTATGGGCCGGTCCTGCGTACAACGACGGACCCGAACTGACGGCATCGCCGGGCGATGTGCCCTGCACCACGGGCTCACAGCTCGGTGACGCGTCGAGCGTGGCCTACCGGGGCTGGAAGTACGACGGCTACGACGCCTCGCAGGGAGCGCAGTGGTCAGTGACGGGCAACACCGTCTTTCGCGGTTCGTATTACATCCACGGCGGATCGGCCCGGATCACCGGCAGCCCGTCCGAGGACGCGTCGATCTACAACGGCTGGCGGGTCTCCATCATTGCCACGGCCCAGCCGGGTTTCACCTCGTGCCCCACGATGGTCGGCGGTGACATCGACATCGGCGGCAATCCGGACATGGAGCCGTGGAACACCGACGGCATCCTCCTGATGGCCGCCCGCGATGTCGAGCTACGCGGTAACCCGTCGCAGGGTCAGGCGCAGATCAATGGATTCATCTACGCCTTCGAGCAGGCATCGATCTTGGGTAACCCGTCGATCACCGGGGCGGTGGTCAGTAGCGACGGCAAGACATCGGGCACCGGCTCCCGCTGTGACACACCCGGGTCACTCGTGGACGAGAACGAGATCTCCGGTAGCGCAACGATCACCTACGACGACGAGCTGTCGGTGCCGCTGGGCAACAACATCCGCATCACCCACTGGAACGAGCTCTAAGCCGAAACCGTGTTCCTTAGGTTGCTTTCGGTCTATAGCCCGAAAACCGCCGAAAGTTCGGATGGGGACTCAGGCCGATGAAGGCGCTCCCTGGATTCGGAACGCCTCGTAGACGCCGTCGACGCTCTTCAGCGCAGCGATGAGCGTGCTCACCTGCGCCGGATCGGACAGCTCGACGGCGTACCGCAGCACCGCCAAACGGTCCTTGCCGCTGGCCGATGACGAGGCCACGATGTTGCCTCCCATATCGGTGATCGCCGCCGACACGTCTCGCAGCAGCCCCGAGCGGTCGAGGCTCTCGACCTGAACCCAGATGGCGAATGCTCCGATCCGCTCCGGCGCCCAATTGACGTCGATGAGACGGTCGGGCTGGTCACCCAGACTCGACATGTTCGTGCAATCCGAACGGTGCACCGACACTCCCCTGCCGACGGTGACGAATCCGACGATGTCGTCCCCCGGGACCGGAGCACAGCATTGGGCGATGCGCACCAGTACATCATCGAGACCCTCCACGATGATGCCGGTGCCGTGGTGGCGCATCGATCGAGGCATCTTCGGAGGGGCGAGGAGATCGGGCTCGTCATCGTCCTCGCCCTCGTCCAGCAACCGCAGAAGACGCGACATGACTGCGTTGCCCCCGATGCCGCCCTCGCCCACCGACACGTACAGACCTTCGATCGACGGATATCCGAGGTCGGCCGCGACTTCTGCCAAGACCTGATCGCGCTGTGCCGGCTTCAAGCCCAGCGCTTCCCGGCGCAACAGTGAGGCGATGGTCGACCTTCCCTCTGCAAGCGCCATCTCCCGGCGTTCCTTCGAGAACCACTGACGGATCTTGGCCTTGGCCCGAGATGTCCGAACGAACCCGAGCCAGTCCCGGCTGGGGCCGGATCGGGCACCGGTGATGATCTCGACGATGTCGCCAGATTCCAGCTCGGTGTCGAGCGGCACCAGGCGTCCGTTGACCCTCGCTCCGGTGCAGGTGTGCCCCACTTCGGTGTGCACGTTGTAGGCGAAATCGACCGGGGTGGCGCCCCGCGGCAGCGACAGGACGTCACCGGCAGGAGTGACCACGAAGACCTCGTCCTGGTAGAGGTCGAGCTTGAGTTGGGCAAGGAACTCGTTGGGGTCGGTGTGCTCCTCCTGCAGGCGACGCAGGTCGGCCATCCACGGAAGATCGTCGTTTTCGACGAGCCGCTCCTTGTATCGCCAGTGAGCAGCGATTCCGAACTCGGCCCGATAGTGCATCTCTTCGGAGCGGATCTGCACCTCCAGCGGCTTCCCGGCCGGCCCGATCACCGTGGTGTGGAGGCTCTGGTACAAGTTGAACTTCGGCATGGCGATGTAGTCCTTGAACCGCCCCTGCACGGGCGGCCAGTGCGAATGGATGAACCCGAGTGCGGCGTAACAGTCTCGAAGGTTCTTGGCGATGATGCGGATGCCGATCAGGTCGTGGATGTTTTCGAAAGGCTGGCCGGTCTCCACCATCTTGCGGTAGATGCTGTAGTGGTGCTTTGGCCGGCCCGACACCTCCCCGTCGATCCCGGCGTCGGCGAGCATCGTCTCGACTTCGGCGATGGCCTTCTCGATTACGGCCTCCCGTTGCGGCGCTCTCTGTTCGATCAAGTCGGTGATCTCGGCAAACCGCTTCGGATACAGCACCTCGAAGCACCGGTTCTCCATCTCGTGCTTGACCTCCTGCACACCCAATCGGTGAGCCAGCGGGGCATAGATCTCGATGGTTTCGGCGGCGACTCGGCGGCGCTTCTCCTCGTCGAGCGCCCCGATCGTGCGCAGGTTGTGAAGACGGTCGGCCAGCTTGATCAGCAGCACTCTGACGTCTTGCGCCATGGCGATCACCATCTTGCGGATCGTGGCCGCCTGCGCTTCTTCGCGCGAGGCGAACTTGATGCGATCGAGCTTGGTGACCCCGTCGATCAGCTGGGCAACGACGGTTCCGAAATCCTGCTCGAGTTGTCCCAGCGATACCGACGTGTCCTCGACGGTGTCGTGCAAGAGCGCAGCGACGATCGTATCCCGATCGAGCCCATAATCGGCGAGGATCTGAGCGACCGCGAGCGGGTGGGTGACGTACGGCTCTCCCGAGCGGCGCACCTGCCCGGCGTGCGCCTGCTCGGCCAGCTGGTAGGCCCGTCGGATCTCGTCTTTGCCCGAGTCGCCGTGAATGGAGGTGTGGGTGCTGAGCAGCGTGTCGATGCTCGGCTGGGGGCCGGTCTCGACGTCAGTCGTCATACCTGACCAGCACGTGGGTGGGATACCCGTTGAGCCGGTCCCGGCCCTTCAGGAACACGAGCTCGACATAGGAGGCGAAACCGACGACATCGGCGCCGAGGCCCTCCACGAGGTTCACCGCGGCGGCGGCGGTCCCTCCCGTGGCGATGACGTCGTCGACCAGCAGCACTCGGTCCCCCGGCCCGACTGCGTCGGCGTGCAGCTCGAGCGTGTCCGTGCCGTATTCGAGGCTGTACTCGATGCTCCGAATCTGCCAAGGAAGCTTCCCCGGCTTGCGGATCGGGACGAATCCGGCATTCAGTCTGGTGGCCACCGGCGTGGCGAGGATGAACCCCCTCGCTTCGATCCCGGCGACGTGGGTGACACCCTCGTTCGTGAATGGCGCCGCCAGGTCGGCGACGACGCGACCCAGCGCATCTGCGTCGGCCAGCACCGGGGTGATGTCTTTGAATACCACTCCGGGTGTGGGGAAATCCGCGATGTCTCGGATCAGCCGCTGCGTTGGGTGGATCACTGCCACACTCTACCGCGTCACCAGGCAACCGACCCGCCGCGAGGTCTTCCCCTCGCCGCCCGCGAACGCGTCAGCGGCGGCGCTTCTTGGGGGGGCGCGGGGTGGCACCGGTGGAGGTGGGCCGGCGGCTGTCGAATGTCCCGCCGGCCAGTGAGCCGGACGCCGGTGCGGCCTTCTCTGCCTGGGGCGGCGGTGATCCCGCCAGGACCTGTTCTCGCCGCTCAGCCCGCTCGGCAACGCTCATCCACTCTTCCTCGCGTTCCTTCCAGACCCCGAGCAGCGGCGCGGCGATGAAGATCGACGAATAGGTGCCTGCGGCGATACCAACGAACAGTGCCAGAGCGAAGTCTTGCAGCACGCCCGCCCCCAAGAAGAACGATCCGAGGAACAGCATGCTGCCGACCGGAAGGAGGCTGGTGAGCGAGGTGGCGATCGAGCGCGATAGCACGAGGTTCATCGACTTGTTGACGATTGTCGCGTAGGGCTCGCGGCCCTCCGCTTCCGTCTCCATCTCCTGGATCTTGTCGTAGACGACGACCGTGTCGTATAGGGAGTAGCCGAGGATCGTGAGGGTCGCCACCACCGTCGACGGTGTGACCTCGAACCCGACCAAGGAGTAGACGCCGGCCGTGAGGAACAGGTCGTGGAACAGGGCGGCAATGGCTCCCAAAGCCATCTTCCACTCGAAGCGGATCGAGATGAAGAGGCTCACGGCGACGAGGAAACTCACCAGGGCGATCACCGCCGATCGGGCGATCTGGGCGCCGAATGTCGGACCCACCGATTCCACACTCGTCTCTTCGGGAGCGACACCGGCCGCGGCAGCCAGCGCATCGACCAGCGCAACCTCACGGTCGTCCCCGACGAACTCGGTCCGGATCCGCATTGCCGCACCGTCGTCGAGTTCCTCGACCCTCGAGTCGGTGATCCCCAGGCCGGAGACCACATCCTCGAACTCGGAGGCGGACACCCCGGCCGGGTTGTCGAGGACGATCGACGTTCCCCCGCGGAAGTCGAGGCTGAGATTGAGTCCCAGCTCGCCGGGCCCGTTGCGCAGCCCGAGGCTGAGCACCGACACGACGACGGCCACGGCCGAGACCGTGAACCAGAGCCGGCGGCGTCCGACGAAGTCGATCGAGGTCCGGATCCTGGTGTCTTCACTCACGGCGTCACCCGGGCGGCCCGCTCGATGCTCAGGAGGCCCGAGCGGCCGAGCCCGGTCCGAGAGATGATGCGCACTGCATTGCGCGTGAACCAGCGCGCAACGACCAGATCGAGGGCGGTGGCGATGCCGAGCGCGAGGGCAAATCCCTTCACCGGCCCAACCGCCAGCGCGTAGAGGAGGACCGCTCCCAGCATCGAGACGAAATCGGCGGTCAGGATGGTGCGGTAGGCGCGCTGGAAGCCTTCAGTCACGGCTTCGTCGAGAATCATTCCCCGGCGCAGATCCTCTTTGACACGCTCGAAGTAGACGATGTAGCTGTCGGCGGTGATTCCCACCGCCACGATGATGCCCGTGACCCCGGCCAGCGTGAGGTTCAGACCGTTGATCTCACCCAACGCGGTGTAGATGAGGATGAGCAGCGAGCCGAACACGCTCAATCCGATCACCGCCACCAATCCCAGAGATCGGTAGTAGGCGACGAGGGCGATCGCGACCAGCACCAACCCGAGACCTCCCGCCAACACACCGGTCGACAGAGATTCCTGGCCCAGGGTGGCCGACACCTTCTGGAGCTGGCTGCGTTCGAGCTGGACTGGCAGCGCCCCATACCGGAGCAGCACTGCCAGGTCGACTGCTTCGTCTTCGGTTCCGTTGGCGCCCAGCCCGATCTGGGCCGATCCGCCGGCGATGCCGACGCCGGGCACTACGTCGTTGGCGACCGGCGGGGCGGTCAACACCTCGCCGTCGAGCACGATCGCGATCCGCCGGTGGACACCATCGACGAATCCGGCCGCGTCGCCGGTGAGCTGAGCGAACCTGTCGGCACCTTGATCGTTCAGCGACAGGTTCACTGCCCAAAACCCGGTGGTGTTGTCGGGCGTGGAGTTGGCCAGGTCCGCTCCTGACAGCGATGCCGGAGCCACCAGATAGGTGGCGACCACTTCGCCGGTGTCGTCACGCTCCGGGAGCCACTGGGCAACCGTCGGGTCGTCGACCTCGGAGAAACCCTCGGGACCCGGCTCGGCGATGTCGAGATCCGAGCAGGCGTCGGGCACGTCGGGCGCCACACCGACCGGGAAGCCATCGACGACGCCCTGGATGTCGCAGACCGGTCGGAAGGTGAGCTGCCCGGTCTGGCCGACGATGTCCAGTGCCTCTTCCTGATCCGTGATCCCTGGCAACTGCACCAGCACGTTCCTCTCGCCCGAGACCGCGATTTCAGGCTCTTGCACGTTGCCGAGGTTCTCGATGCGGTTGCGGATGATGCCCGTCGACACTTCCAACAGGTCGCGTTCGGTGCCCTCCGGCGCAGTGAGGATCACCGAGATCCCGCCCTGCAAGTCGAGCCCGAGTTTGGGCGAGTAGCCGTTGCCGAACGAGGCGGCCAGACCGCCCCAGGCGATCGCCAGAATCACCAACACCGCGATGAGTTGGCGACGCATCACTCGGGCTGGGTCGGGTCGAGTCTCATGGCGACGGCTCGGCGTTCGACCTCGATGGAGCCTTCCTTGACCCGGAGGACGGCCACGTCGTCATCGAGGGCTTCGATCGTACCCCGGAGACCTCCGACGGTCCGAACCCGATCGCCGACCTGCAAACTGTCGGCCAGCTCTCGCTGCTTCTGCGTGCGGCGACGTTGAGGCCGGATGATGAAGAAGTAGAAGACGACCGCCAGCAGCGCGAACAAGATGAGCGAGCTGGTCCCCGATCCGGAGTCGGCTTGTTGGGCGAGAAACACGAATGTCCTTCAGGTGGAGCCAGAAATGCTAGCGGTCGCTACTCCCCATCCAAACCACCGGTCCGGCGCCTGCGGAAGCCGGCAAAGTCCCCGGCGATGATCGCTTCTCGCGCCTCCGACATCAGCCGCAGCGTGTGGGCGAGGTTGTGGATCGTGAGGAGGCGCGCCGCCGTCGCTTCTCCGACGTTGAGCAGGTGACGCAGATACCCGCGGGAGTGTCGCCAGCAGGTCGAGCACGGGCACCCGTATTCCAACGGCTCTTGCGAGGCCCGGTTCTCGGCCCGTTTGAGGTTGTAGTTGCCTGCCGCCGCCAGCACCTTTCCGTGCCGGGCGAGCCGGGTGGGCAGCACGCAGTCGAACAGGTCCGCGCCCCGGGCCACTGCGTCGAGCAGCCCCTCGGTGTCACCCAGGCCCATCACATACCGCGGCTTGTCGGTGGGCAGCTCGACGATGCTGGCCTCCAGGGCTCGGTTGCGCTCATGGGGTTCCTCCCCCACCGAGAGGCCGCCGATCCCGAATCCGTGGAATCCCAGCCGCGCCGTCAGGGCGGCGCTTTCGGCGCGCAGCGCCGGGTCGACTCCGCCTTGGACGATCCCAAAAAGGGCCTGGTCGACGCGGTCGTGGACGGCCACCGATCGTTCGGCCCACCGCAGCGTGAGCTCCATCGCTTCCCTGACCTCCGATTGTGGTGCAGGGAGACCGAGGCATACGTCGAGCACCATGGCGATGTCGGGTCCGAGCCGCTGTTGGATCCGAACCGCATCTTCCGGCGTCAGATGCACTGGACCTCCGTCGTAGGTGGAGCGGAAGACGGCACCCTCCTCACTGATGGAGGGACTGAGCGAATAGATCTGGTAACCACCGGAATCGGTGAGAATCGGTCGATCCCACGCCATGAATCCGTGCAGTCCGCCGAATTCCTCGACCAGATCCGCTCCGGGTCGCAGCATGAGGTGGTACGTGTTCGACAGCACGATGTCGGCGCCGAGCGTCTCCAGGTCCTCGATCGCGATGCTCTTGACGGTGGCCCGCGTCCCTACCGGCATGAACGCCGGGGTCGGAACCGCACCATGGGGGGTGCGCAGAATCCCGGCCCTGGCTCCATCGGATTCGGCCTCAGTGGTGAAGCTCACTGCACTCATCGGTCGGCCAGCATTGCGTCCCCGAACGAGAGGAATCGGTAGCCGCGGGCCAGGGCGGTGTCGTATACGAGCCTCCATCGGTCGCCCATGAACGCTGCCACCATGGCGACGAGGGTAGAACCGGGAACGTGGAAGTTCGTCACGAGCGCGCCGACGACTCCGAACCGAAAGCCGGGGCGGATGAAGAGATCCGTGACGCCGACACCCGAACGCAGTTGGCCATCCTCCCAGGCGCTCTCCAGCGCCCGGACCACCGTCGTGCCGACGGCGACGATCCGACGGCCATCTTCTATGGCAGTCGTCACCGCCCGGGCGGTCTCCTCGGGGATCTCGTAGCGCTCGCGGTGCATCACATGGTCGGAGACATCATCGGTCGCGATGGGTCGAAACGTACCCATGCCCACGTGTAGGTCGATCGACCGCACTTCGATGCCGCGATCTGCGAGTCCGCCGAGCACGGCAGGGGTGAAGTGCAGGCCGGCGGTGGGAGCGGCCGCCGAGCCGATGCGCCGCGCATACACGGTCTGGTAGTCGGCTGGGTCGGCGAGCGGCTCGTGGATGTACGGCGGAAGAGGCACGGTCCCCATCTGCTCGGCGAGTTCGTCGAGATCGAACTCGGCGGCGACGACGACCACGCCGTCGACCGGCGGCTCGACAACGGTGACGCGGCGTCCGCCCAGATCCAGCTCGGTCCCTGGGCGGATCCTCCGGGCAGGCTTCACCATCGCCTCCCAATAGCCGTCGCGAAGGCGCTCGAGAAGTAGGAGCTCCACCGCTCCGCCGCTGTCCCGCTTGCGGCCGGTCAGCCGAGCTCGCCGGACTCGCGTGTCGTTCAGCACTACCACATCATCCCTATGCAACAGCGTCGGGAGGTCGGCGAACGTGAAATCCGCCAGATCGGACGTCCGAAGCAGCCGCGCCCTGTCACGGGGCTCCATCGGATGCTGAGCGATCCGATCGGGGGGCAAGTCGTACTCGAACGCCGAGCGTTTCATCGGCACCACTCTTCCACCGACGTGGCGAACCTGATCTCAATCGTCGAGGAGCCGCTGCTGAGCGTCGGCCGGCGCAGACACGCCGAGGTGCCGGTACGCAGCCGGCGCAGGAACCCGCCCTCGCGGCGTGCGTAGCAGTAGGCCACTCTGGAGAAGGAAGGGCTCATATGCATCCTCCACCGTCTCGGGCTCTTCACCGACCGCGATCGACAACGTAGACAACCCGACCGGGCCGCCTCCGAAGGTATCGACCAGCGCCCACAGGATCGCCCGATCGACTTGGTCCAACCCAAGTTCATCGACTTCGAATACCGCCAGCGCCGCGCGCGCCGTGTCCAGGTCGATCCGGCCATCGGATCGGGCAACGGCGTAGTCGCGTAGCCTGGCCAAGAGACGATTGGCAATGCGGGGAGTGCCTCGACTCCGTGCCGCGATCATCGCCCCGGCGTCGTCGCTGACTTCGACGCTAAGGATGCCGGCCGAGCGACGGACGATGAGCTCGAGCTCCTCCGGTTCGTAGTATTCCAGCTTGTCGACGATGCCGAAACGATCCCGCAATGGCGCCGCCACTTTGCCCTTTCGAGTCGTCGCCGCAACGAGGGTGAATCGGGGAAGGTCGAGGCGGATGGACTGCGCCGACGGGCCCTTTCCGAGCACGATGTCCAACTCGAAGTCCTCCATGGCCGGATACAGCACCTCTTCGACGGACCGTGACAACCGGTGGATCTCGTCGATGAAGAACACGTCGCCGTGATCGAGGTTGGTGAGGATCGACGCCAGATCGCCGGGCCTCTCCAGGGCCGGACCGGAGGTGATTCGGAAACGACTGCCGAGCTCGTTGGCGATGATCGATGCCAGTGTGGTCTTCCCCAGACCGGGCGGTCCCGACAGGAGGACGTGGTCCAGCGGCTGCTCGAGCGCAGCCGCGGCTTGGAGCGAGATGGCCAGCCGCTCGCGCAGCTTGGGCTGGCCAACGAATTCCCCCAGGGTGCGAGGGCGCAGGGTGACCTCCGTGGCAGCCTCCTCCGACCCTGCGGTCGTCGACAGAAGCGACTCTTCACGCATGTCGTTCGGCTCCCAGGGCCCGGAGTGCAGCTCGGATCTGCTCGGGCACAGGTGCTGAACGATCGATCTCCGCCAAGATCTCCTTGGTCTCCGCAGGCGTGTAACCCAGCTGCTCGAGCGCTTCGCGGACTCGAGTGGCGTCGGTGGGTTCGGCCGAACCCATCATCTCACCTGCGCCTACCTTGGGCTTCAATTCCAGGATCATTTTCTGGGCGCTGCGCTTGCCGATGCCGGGAACCAGCGTGAGGGCGTCGACGTCTTCGCCGGCGATGGCCGCCAAGAGCTCGTCGGGCTCCAGGGTCGCCAGAACCGCCTGAGCGACCTTGGGCCCGACCCCGGGAGCGCCGAGCAGGATGCGAAACCAGGCTCGCTGCTGTTCGTCCACGAACCCGAACAACGTCAGAACGTCTTCACGGACGTGAAGGTGGGTGTGCAAGACGATGTCCTCGCCCACTCCTGGCAGGGCGGCCAGCCCTGCCGGCGTGATCAGCACTTCGTAGCCGACTCCGCCGACCTCGAGGACGACGCTTTCGGCTCCCCTGGACACCAACGTCCCGCGGAGGCGCCCGATCATGTGAACGCCTCCAGCCGGGCGGTCTGCAGGTAGCACAGCGCGGTTGCGAGCGCGTCGGCGGCGTCTGCGGGCTCGGGCGGCACCGGCAACCCGAATCGGGCCGCCACCATCTTCTGCATTTGCTGCTTGCTGGCTTTGCCATACCCGGCGACCGCATTCTTGATCGCCGTCGGGGTGAACTCGCGGACGATCACGCCGTGTTGGGCCGCTGCCAGAATGACGACTCCCGATGCCCGCGCCACCCCGATGGCCGTGGCCCGATTCTGGTTGATGAACACTTGTTCGATGGCAAGCACCTGCGGCTCGTATTCCTCGATGACGCCGCACACGTCACGGTAGATCTCTCCCAAACGCTGCTCGACGGGTTCGCGCTGGGAGGTGCGGATCGCGCCAACTGCGACCACGGCCGGGCCCGAGCCACGGACGACGCCGTAGCCGGTGGTGGTGAGGCCGGGGTCGATACCCAACACGAACATATGTTCTGTGAGCCTAGCGGGCGAGGGTGACGGGGCCTTGGCTTTGCGTCACGCCTCGAGTGCGGCCATCACCTCGTCGGGGATGTCGAAGTTGGCATGCACCGTCTGGACGTCGTCGAGGTCGTCCAGGGCGTCGATGAGGCGCAGCACGCGTGGTGCGGTGGCGTCGTCGATGGGCACGACGGTCTTGGGGAGCTGGGTCACTTCGGCGTTCTCGATGGTGAGGCCGGCCGCTTCCAGCGCGGCCTTCACTTCTCTGAAGTCGCCCGGCGCGCATGTGACCTCCCACTGGTCGCCGGCAGCCTCCGCGTCTTCCGCACCCGCCTCGAGTGCCGCCAGCACGACGTCATCTTCCGGGCCCGTCACCAGAAAGAGGCCTTTCTGCTCGAACAGATAACCCACCGAGCCCGGCTCGCCCAGATTGCCGCCGTTGCGGCTGAACGTCGAGCGAACATCCGATGAGGCCCGATTGCGATTGTCCGTGAGAACGTGCACGTAGACGGCGACTCCGCCCGGGCCGTACCCCTCGTAGTAGAACTCTTCGTAGCTCGCCCCTTCGACCTCTCCGATGCCCCGCTTGATCGCTCGTTCGATGTTGTCGTTGGGCAGCGAGTTGGCCTTGGCTTTGTCGATGGCCGTGGCCAATGTCGGGTTGCCGGCAGGGTCTCCCCCGCCTTCACGTGCGGCTGCTTCGATCGCCTTGACGAGTTTGGCGAACAGCTTGCCGCGAGCGGCGTCCTGGCGGCCCTTCCGATGCTTGATGTTCGCCCACTTGGAATGACCGGCCATCAGCGCTCCTCGATCGAGTCGACCAGCATCTGGTGAACCCGACCGTCGTCGGTCAGCTCGGGGTGGAAGGCGGTGGCGATGATGTTGTCCTGGCGGATCATGACGGGTCGGTCGTTCCAGTCGGCCAGCACCTCGATGTTCGGTCCGTGCCTCACGACAAGTGGCGCGCGGATGAACACCGCATGGAGCGGATCGGTCCATCCGAGCACCTTCAGATGGGCTTCGAATGAGTCGTTCTGGTTACCGAAGGCGTTGCGTTCGACGGTCACGTCGAGCACGCCGAGGAGCGGTTGATCGCCCTCGGTCAAATCCTCGGCCAGGAGGATGAGCCCGGCGCAGGTGCCAAAGGTGGGCAGTCCCATCTTGATTCGCTTGCGCATCGGATCCATCAAGCCATACATGGACGCGAGCTTGCCGATGGTGGTGGACTCCCCTCCGGGAATGACCAGCGCGTCGATCCGGTCGACGTCCTCGGCCCGCCTCACCCGATGAGTCTCGACACCGATGCGTTGGAGCGCACCTTCGTGTTCACGAACGTCACCCTGCAGGGCGAGGATGCCGACGACCGGCATCGTCACCAACCTCGGCCGGCGTACCGTTCGGCTTCCGCCAGTGTGTCGATTTCGATGCCGACCATCGCCTCGCCCAGATTGCGGGACACCTTGGCGACGATGGCGGGGTCGTCGTAGTAGGTAACGGCTTCGACGATGGCGCGAGCGCGAACGGCCGGGTTGCCGCTCTTGAAGATCCCCGAGCCGACGAATACACCATCGCAGCCGAGCTGCATCATCATTGCTGCGTCTGCCGGTGTGGCGATCCCTCCGGCAGCGAAGTTCACCACCGGCAACTTGCCAGAGCCGGCCACTTCTTGCACGAGATCGAACGGAGCCGCCAGGTCGCGGGCTGCCGACATCAGCTGGTCGGGTGTTGCCGATGCGAGCGCTCTGATCTCAGAGGTGATCGCCCGCATGTGCCGGACCGCCTCAACGACGTTGCCGGTGCCGGCCTCCCCTTTGGTCCGAATCATGGCCGCACCCTCGCCAATGCGACGCAGCGCCTCTCCCAGGTTGCGCGCACCGCAGACGAACGGCGTCGTGAATGCCCACTTGTCGATGTGGTGCTCTTCGTCGGCGGGCGTGAGCACCTCGCTCTCGTCGACATAGTCGACGCCGAGCGCCTGCAGCACCTGCGCCTCGACGAAATGGCCGATTCTCGCTTTGGCCATCACCGGTATCGACACGGCCTCGATGATCTCTTCGATCATGGACGGGTCGCTCATCCGTGCCACACCGCCTTGTAGCCGGATGTCGGCGGGGACCCGCTCGAGTGCCATCACCGCCACTGCGCCGGCCTGCTCGGCGATCTGTGCTTGGTCCGCGTTGACGACGTCCATGATGACGCCGCCCTTGAGCATTTCTGCCAGGCCGCGTTTCACGCGGTCGGTGGCGCGTTCCACGTCGTGAGCTCCTTTGACGTTGTCATCGGAGTCTACTGCCATTCGAGCAATCGACCATTCGGGGTGAGCTCCAGCCAGGTAGCCCCCTGAGCGAGCGTCAGCGGGGTTCCCGAGTCGTCGACGAACCGAAAAAAGCTGGTGGCGGTCTCTCGCTCCCAGGTCCCGGGGATGGCCACGCCGTCGCGGAACAGAACCGCCTCGCCCGACCCGGTCACTTGATAGTCAGGGACGGGGGATCCCGCCGAGTCGGTGCGACCTGTGTCCAACACATCGACGTAAACGACGACCACATTCGCCGCGACGAGTTGCGTCTCGTTTCCGTCGCCGTCGACGGCGACATGCGGCTCTTCGCCGTGCGAGCGAAGGTATCCCCCGTCGGACGCCGAGTACCGATAGTTCACGTCGACCGATGCCGACAGAGAGAGGTCGACCGTGAGCGCCTGCTCGCCATCTGGCGGAGGTCCGTGGACCAGCCAGTCGTCGGTTGGCGGTTCGGGTGCATCTTCCGCGCCGAGAGCGTCGGCGGTCCGGAGCATCAGCCCGTACAGCGAGGGACGGTCTTCCGCCCGGTGATAGGCGCCGCCACCGAGCGTATGGTGACCCACGTCGCCTGCCACGAGGCGCACGTCGCTCAGCACGAATCCCTGGCCGCCGGAGCTGGCGAACAAGGCACCGAAGGGCTCGAGCAGCTCGGGGTCGACCTCGCGCGTCGAACGGATCGGTCCCACCTCGTCGGGGATCTGGGACTGGAAGAACGCCAGGAACCGAGCGACGCCGCCCTCCACGAGCACCTCGATGACGAGGTCGGCGTCGGCCAAGCCCAGTTGCGGCCGGCTTCGAGGACTGTTGTCGACCTTGGCGACCAGCAAGGGGGCATCAGCGGGGTCGACGTCCGCTGCCAGGCCGGTCAACGGCCACACCGCTGCCGCCGACGGCTGGGTCGTGGCGGTCGTCGACGGCGTCGTCGTCGAGGCAATCGTGGTCGGGACGGTGGTCGTCGCCGGTGGATCGTCACCACCGCAGGCGGCAACGACGATCAGCCCGGACAGGAAGAGAGAAGTGAATGAGCGTGTCATAGGCGGATGGCATTGTCGTACAACCGCCGATATATGTGGACGACCTTTTCCCAAGAGAACTGCTGCGACCGCTCCACCCCCTCCCGAGCGAGTGCGAGCCGCTGTCGGTCATCTTCCAAGAGCCGAACGAGCGCGGTCGCCAGTTGAGCGGGGTCACCTGGCCGCACATACTCGGCAGCATCAGACGCCACATCACGGAAGGCGGGGAGGTCGGACGCAACGACCGCACAGCCATGCGCCATCGCCTCGACGAGCGTGATCCCGAAACTCTCCCCTCCAAGGTTGGGCGCGGCGAAGACCTTGCTTCTGGCGAGCACCCTCCATTTTTCGTCGTCCGAACAGCGGCCAAGCGTTTGTACCCCGTCCGCATCGGCCGGGAGCCGCTCTGGACCGATCACCACCAGGCGCGCCTCCGGTACCTGCGGCCGGACCAGCCGCCAGGCGTCGAGCAGAACCGCCAGGCCCTTGCGCGGCTCGTCTCGTCCCACGAATACCACTTGCGGCTCCCGGTCCGCGAGATCACCGACCTCGCTGGGTAGCTCGACGGCGTTCGGCACGACGTCGATCGACTTCCCGAGCGAGTGAATCGGTCTGGCGGCTGTGGGCGACACGGCAGTGACGATCTTGTCTTGGAGCAGGCGATGCACGATGCGGGCGCCGCCCCTGTACAGCCTTCGGATCATCGCCGGCGGATCGGCGTGGAAGGTGACCACCTGCGGTCGCGGAACTCTGAGCGCCGCCCATGACGCCAGAGGAATGAACGGCTCGTGCACATGGATCACGTCGGCGTCTTCGACTGCAGCGCGGAGACGTCGGCCGGTCGATGGGGCCAGCGCCAGACGAGCGATCGAACCGTTGGCTGGCACCCCGACGGCCGACCCGATCGAATGGTGGGGCCGGTCTGGTTGAGAGAACCCCGGGCCCACTGCCCATGCCCTTTCTCCCAAGGCTCCGAGTCGGTCGACGAGGCCGAACACCTGTGCTTGCACGCCCCCCGGCTGGGACAGGTCGTAGGGGCAGACCAGCGCGATCTTCACGCGCGAATGGCCGCACGGTCCGACGGCCAGTTGGGCGAGACCATGTGCCACTGAGTCGGTGCTGCGCTGATCAGATCCTCGAGAACCCTGGCCAGCTGCTGAACGCCATCGGCGATGTCGTCGGACCGTAGCTGCAGCGGCGGTTTGACCACGATGTGGTGACCGCGGCCCGACCTGTTGTACGACGCGACCGGCAAGATCGGAGCACCGGTGCGCAGTGCGAGCGCCACCGCTCCGGTTGGCAGGCGCGTGCGCTCGCCGAAGAACTCCACTTCCGCGCCACGCCGGCTCAGGTCGCGGTCGCTGAGGAGCGCAACCGCTCCATTGCCGGCGAGCACCTCGACAAGTCGGTCGACGACAGCCGCCGAGCCGTCCGCCAGGACGATGTCGATTCCCATCTCCCGCCGCAAGCGGACGAACCACTCGGCCTCGCGTTCGTCGAGTTGCTCCGCCACCGCGATCAGATGCGCCCCCTCGGGAACCGCCGCCCGACCGGCGATCTCCCAGTTGCCGACGTGGGGCAACGCCAGAATCACGCCCTTGCCCTCGGCGAGCGCCTTCCGGTAGTGCTCGATCCCGTCGATGCTGAGGTGGCGTTCAACCTGGGGGATTCTGCGTTTGCGGAGCCACAGCACCTCCGCCCAGTACCGTCCGTACTCGCTGAAGAGCTCCCGTGCCATCTCGATCGCAACGCGGCTCGGGTCGTCGGGTGATTCGCCCCGCACTCGGGCCATCGCTCTGATCGCCATCCGCTTGCGCCGATCGGCCCGGCGCCAAGCCCACTTTCCGGCCAGGTGACCGAGGCGTCGAGCGACTGGTTCGGGAGCAAGCGCCATGCACGCAGCACCGATCTTGTACGCCACAGCGGCGTTCATCTATCGCGCCGCCTCGAGCTGCTTCCACGCCCGCATGAAACGTTGGAACACCGTCAACCAAGTGAGAATCGCCAACGCCCACAGGACCCACTCGAGCATTGACACCCACAGAAGTCCGACGGACAGCAGGATCACCCGTTCGGCGCGACCCATGAGCCCGCCGCGGCCGTCGGCACCCATGCTTTCGGCCTTGGCGCGCAGGTAGGAGACGAGAAGAGCGGCGCCGAGGCTCAGTACACAGAGCAGCGTCAGCCGCGGGGTGTCCGCCACCGCGAAGGCCGTCCCCGCCCACATCGCTGTCTCGCCGAGCCGGTCCGCGACCGAGTCCAGCAGGGCGCCCGAAGCGCTCGCCGAACCGCGCGCCCGTGCAACCGATCCGTCCAGGCCGTCCAGCGCGGATCCGGTCAAGGCAACCAGCGCGCCGGTCACCCACAACCGGTTGGCGACCAAAACAGCACCACCCAGGGTCAAGAAGAGGCCGGTAAGCGTGAGCCAGGTGGGTGTCGCTCCGATCCTCGCCAGAAACGAGCCGATCGGATCGATGAAGCGTTCGACTCGACCACGGACTCTGAGTTCGATCAAGCAGCGACTCCTTTGCTGCGCGGAAACGTAGCACAGCGCCTCCTGCCGCCCCTCCCGGCGCTTGTTCCCCGCCGGACTGGACGGGTGTTCGCTCGGGTATCCTGAGCGCTCCTCGAAGCGAGAGGATCAGCGATGGACGAAGCAATACTGCGAGTCGGAGAGCACGAGCTCACCCTGCCGACAATGGAAAGCGCAGAGGGTGAGGTCTCGATCGATATCACCACGCTCCGCAAGCAGACCGGTCTGACGACGTTCGACCGGGGCTTCGGCAATACCGCTGAGACCAAGAGCGCCATCACCTACATCAACGGAGAAGAGGGAATCCTCCGCTACCGAGGATATGCAATCGAGGAGTTGGCCGAACGAGCCACGTTCCTGGAGGTTGCATGGCTGCTGTGGCACGGCGAGCTGCCCACCAAGGAGGAGCTCGCATCGTTCACCGAAGAGATCACGATGCATTCGCTGGTCCGCGAGGACATGAAGCACCTGTTCGAGGCGTTCCCACACGACGCCCATCCCATGCAGATCCTCGCGTCGGAAGTCTCGGCGCTGTCCAGCTATTACCCCGACGCCCTCGACCCACTCGACGAGGACGCAGTGCGCATGTCCGCCGTCCGGTTGCTCGCCAAGGTCATCACCATGGTCGCCTGGTCCTACAAGTATCGGGTGGGACAACCGTACATCTACCCGAACAACGACCTCGATTACTCCAGCCGCTTCCTCCACATGATGTTCTCGGTACCCACCGAAGAGTACAAACCAGACCCGATCATCTCCGACGCCCTCGACAAACTGTTCATCTTGCACGCCGATCATGAGCAGAACTGCTCGGCATCCACGGTGCGCATGGTCGGCTCTGGACAAGCCCACCTCTTCTCGTCTGTCGCGGCCGGCATCCTCGCCCTCTCCGGCCCGCTTCACGGCGGTGCCAATCAAGCGGTGGTCGAGATGCTCGATCGCATGGTCGCGGAGGGGGGGTCGGTCGATCATTGGGTTGCGCGGGCCAAGAGCAAAGAAGACAAGTTCCGGCTGATGGGCTTCGGGCACAGGGTGTACCGCAACTTCGATCCGCGGGCGCGAATCATCAAAGACGTGGCGCAGGATGTGCTCGCCAAACTCGGTGTCGACGACCCCACACTCGACATGGCGATGGAGTTGGAACAGATTGCGCTGTCCGATGACTACTTCGTCGAGCGCAAGCTCTATCCGAACGTCGACTTCTACTCGGGGATCATCTACCGAGCGATGGGCTTTCCAATCGACATGTTCACGGTCTTGTTCGCCATCGGCCGGATGCCCGGCTGGATTGCCCAATGGCGCGAGATGCGCAGCGACCCCAGCAGCAAGATCGGCCGGCCGCGCCAGGTCTACATCGGGCCCACAGCCCGTTCTTATCCTTCCTGAGTCGGGGCCGACACCCGGTCGAGGTAGGGATCCCGTCGCATTTCGCCGGTCACCGCGTCGATGAAGACGAGCGCGCGTTGGGTGGGCGGGTCATCGGCGTCATAGACCAGCACGTTCCACACGGGCTGTGCCAAGAGGCCTTCGAACCGCAGCGCCGCCGAGGCGTGCCCGATCGAGAACGGCACATGCCGGGCCGCCTCCCGTAGGGCGGCCTGCTCGTCGACTTCCCCGGTAGTGGCGGATGCGAAGTGGTACCCGGCGAACAGAAGGAATCCTCCGGCCACCCACCACATGGCGGCATCCAGCACGGTGACCGCCGTCAGACCCGCGACCACGGCCGCACCCACATAGACCCACCCTGCTGTCCGTCGTCGGGCCGTGGAGGGGAAACGGTACGGTCCGACGACGCTGGAATCGAGGTCGTCGGGCACTCCCTCGCGGTCGGCGAGCTCCCTCGGAATCTCGATGCTCACTCGCCCTCCCGGCCATGTCGCGGCGCACCGGCGGCGTCGGCGAGGCGATCGACTGCGACGTCGAGCGCCAAACCTCTCTCTTCCTGATCGTCCTCGCGCCACCGTAGTCCCACGGTCTTCTGGTCGACGTCGGCATCTCCGACGACGAGAACCGCGGGGTGGCGCTGGGTGAGGGCACGCCGGATCTTTTCACCCACCGTGGCGTCGGATATGTCGACCTCGGTACGGAGACCCCTGCTGCGCAATGCCTCGCCGACTTCCGAGGCGTACTCGTTGTGACGGTCGGCCACCGGCACCACCGAGGCCTGAGTCGGTGCCAACCACATCGGGAAGGCGCCGGCATAGTGCTCCAGGAGAACGCCGAAGAACCGCTCGATCGATCCGGCTTTGGCGCTGTGGATCATGACAGGCCGCCGGCGGCTGTTGTCGGCATCCACGTATTCGAGGTCGAATTTGGCCGGCAGGGAGAAGTCGACCTGGATCGTGGACATCTGCCAGCGGCGGCCGATTGCGTCGCGAATGTGCACGTCGATCTTCGGTCCGTAGAACGCACCTTCGCCGGCTGCTACTTCGTAGGCAATTTCAGCTCCCTTGAGCGCTTCTTCGAGCGCTGCCTCGGCAACGTCCCAGAGCTCTTGTTCCCCCACCCACTTCTCGGGTTGGGTCGAGAGGTCGGCCTCGAAGTCGTCGAAACCGAAGTCGCGCAGCCAGGTGAGAACGAAGTCCAGGTGCATCGCCAGCTCGTCGGCCAGCTGGTCGCGGCGACAGAAGGTGTGCGAATCGTCCTGAGTGAAGCCACGAGCCCGCAGCAAGCCATGGACCACGCCCGAGCGCTCGTTGCGGTACACCGCCGCCAGCTCTGACAGACGGATCGGGAGGTCACGGTACGAGCGACTGCGACTGCCGTAGATGAGTACGTGGAACGGGCAGCTCATCGGCTTCACCCGATACTCCTGCCCGGCGTCCATCTCGATGCCGGGATACATCGACTCGGCGTAGTAGTCGAGATGTCCCGATGTGTGCCAGAGGTCCGACTTGGCCAGGTGGGGCGAGAAGACGAAGTCGAATCCGAATTCTTCGTGCAACCGCCGACTGTGATCTTCGATGATCTTGCGTACCGCACCCCCCTTCGGATGCCACACGATGAGGCCTGACCCAAGCTCGCGCGGAAACGAGAACAGGTCGAGTTCGGGGCCTACCCGGCGGTGATCCCGTCGTTCGGCTTCCTCCAGCCGCACCAGGTAGTCCTCGAGCTGGCGCTTGCTCTCCCAGGCCGTACCGTAGATCCTCTGGAGCTGGGCGTTGTGCTCGTCGCCTCGCCAGTACGCGCCGGCCGACCGCAGTAGCTTGACGCCCGTCAAGCGTCCTGTCGACGGAACGTGCGGGCCCCGACAGAGGTCGATGAAGTCGAGGTTGCGATATGTGGACACCGCATCGGCACTTGCTCCCTCCGCAGGGTCGACAGCTTCGATGATCTCGACCTTGAACGGTTGATCGGCGAACACCTCCAACGCTTCGTCGCGACTCATCTCGACGCGCTCGAACGGCTGATCCTCGGTGATGATCTCGGTCATCCGTTCTTCGATACGCTCGAGATCGTCCGGCGTGAATGAGCGTCCGATGTCGAAGTCGTAGTAGAAGCCGTCGGTGATCGGGGGGCCGATGGCGAACTTGGCCCCCTCGAAGAGGTCCAGCACTGCCTGCGCCAGCACGTGAGCGGCCGAGTGACGCAGAATGTGACGGCCCGGTTCGGTGTCCGCGGTGATGACGGAGAAGCGCCCCCCGCCAGGAAGTGGCACATGCAGGTCGAGCTGGGTGTCGTCGACCGCCACGGCGACGGCAGCTTTGGCCAAGCGCGGTCCGATCGACTCCGCCACGTCGGCTCCTGTCACGCCTTCCGCAAAGGTGTGGAGAGAGCCGTCCGGAAAGGCCAGTTCTATCGACAAAGGGCGAACCTCTGGTAGTTTCGCCATAGCGTAACGGCCACGGCCGACCTCCCGTTCGCTTATTACCTGGCCCCGGTGGGCCCAGGCGACGGTTTGGGCCGAGGGGGATGGATGGATGCGGTAGAGCTGGTCCGACAGCTCGCTCGGGGCGGTCGGATCATGGAACTGAAGGATGCGGGCGTGCGTGTCTTCCGCGTCTGGCAGGACCACACCACCACGCTGATCAAGGTCTACCCGAGCCCGGGAGCAGCCCGTCGCGAGGAACGCGCCTTCGGGATTCTCACGGAAGTGACGAACCTCCCTCAAATCATGGAGTCCGGGGCCGTCGACGACCTGGTATGGGCACGTTTTCGCGACCCGGGACACTGGACGATCGCCACGCTTCCCCACAACTTCGACGCCGCCGAGCAGGCGGGCAAGATCATCGCATCGCTGCAGCGATGCGATGCCGCGGGATTGTCGAATCTCAGCCAGGGCATCTCGGCCGATCAGGTGCGCGGCGACTATGCGTCTGTCTTCAATCGACTGGCACGCTACCGCGGCCGATTCGGGATGTCCCAAGAGACGTTGGACGCAGCGTTGGCCGCCCCACCTCCGGTGTCGTCCGAGCCCGTTGCCGCCCACACCACGCCGATTCCGGGCAAGTTCTTCGTGACCGAGGATGGCACCGTCACCCTGTTCGACTGGGGATGGGCCACGCTGGCGCCACCCGAGTGGGACGCCACGTTCGCGTGGTGGTCATTTCTCAATGCGGGCGGTCCCGAGGCGGCCAGCGCTTTCGAGAAAGGATTCGGATCCACGATCCGCAACGAGACCATGCGCCCCTGGATCATCTACCACATCGGCACCACCCTGCTGCGAGCGGCGGAAAACCAGAGTGGCCGGCTCGACTCGTTGTCACCCATGGTGGTCGAGCTGAGCGAGCTGGTCGGCGCCTGAGTCGCGAAATCCACCACTGAGACCCGGCACGCCTTTAACCTCTGCGCCGTAGACACAAGGAGGAAAGGTGTTCCAGGTGTTCCGCTCGAAGACTCGTCCGCCGCGGCGAGGTGTCGTGCCGCCACGGCTGGCCGTGGTGGAGGCATTCGAGCTCGACGACGGAGCCGAGGATCTGCCGTGCCCCTGGTGTCGGTCGTCGACAGCGTCGGACGACCGGGCTTGCCCTTCCTGCGGCCGCGCCTTCGGGGGCCTGCACCTTCGCTCGTGACGTCGACCGTCAGAGCGTGACCACGAAGCTCCTGTCGACGTGGTCCATCCAGAATCCAAGCTTCTCGTAGAGAGCAAGCGCCCGATCGTTGGCGGCATCGACGTACAGCATGCCCGTTGCACACCGCCTCTCGCGGGCGAGATGATCGAGGCCGCCGAGCACCAACCATTCTCCCAAACCTCTGCCCTGGAAGCGGGGGTCGACGGCGATGACGTAGATCTCGCCCATTCCACGGTCCTCGACCTTGGTCCAACAGAATCCCGCGAGATCCTGCTCAGCCCACGCCATGAGGAAGCCGGCGGGGTCGAACCACGGCTGCCGCAGCCGCTCGGACAGGCTCGCTTCCGTCCACTGCCCGTTCTCGGGATGGCCGGCGAACGCGGCGGCATTCAGACTGAGCCAGTCTGACTCGTCGCGTCCCGGTCGGAACGAGGAGAGCGTCACGCCGGCCGGAGCGGGTCCTGGAGGCGGGGCCGGTAGGTCGCACCTCAGCTGGCGGAGTTCCCTTTCGAGCTCGAAGCCGTGGTGATGGAGAATTCCCGCGATCGCCGGCTGGAACACCCAGAACCGCAACGCCCGTCCGCCTATGAGGCGCGCCTCGTCCATGGCAGCCTCGAGGAGCACCGTGTACGCCTCCGCGCTGCGATGGAGCGGATCGATCGCCATGCCCAAACTGTGCGCCGGTTCTCCGGAGGCGATGTGGGCGTAACCGACCAGGATTCCCTCATCCTCGAGCACGAGGCCGTTCGAAAGCTCCATAGGACCGGCCAGGAGGTCGAGATACTCGTGTTCGCCGAGCGGGAAGTGCCCGTCTGCGGCCGCACATCGCTCGAACAGACCCTGAAGTGACTCGATGTCAGCGGGGATCTGAACTTGCCGGCACTTCACGCGTTCGAGGATAGGCCTGAGTGAACCTGGACAGCGCCTTGCGGCCTCTACACTGCGCAGAGTGAGCAAGGTTGGACTAGTGCTGGGCGGGGGTGGCATCACGGGCGCCGCCTACGAGACTGCGGCGCTGATGGCGCTCGAGCTGGCGACCGGATGGAACCCCGACGACGCCGAGGTCATCGTCGGCACCTCGGCAGGAGCCTACGTCGCCGGGCTCGTTCGCTCCGGACAGCTGTCGCTCGATGTGCTCGTCGAGCAGAGCGACGACCGGGCAGCAGTTGCCGGCAAGATCTCGGGGTATGTCTTCAAGGCGAACGGATCTCCCTCTGTGGGGCGGTGGATCCGGCACGGGCTGGCCCCGGGCCTGCTCCGACCGGGGGTGCGGCTGATACTCGGCTCTCCGGGCCGGTACTCTGCCGACGGGATCGAAGACTGGGCGATGTATCAGATCGGCGAGGACGCCGGTTCCAAGTGGCCTGACAAGCCGACGCTCATCACCAGCTATTCGCTCGAAGCGCACCGTCGGGTCGTGTTCGGCACGGTCGATGCTCCCGACGTGTCCCTTGCCCAAGCCATCGCGGCGTCTTCGGCCGTACCTCTCATCTTCTCTCCGTATGAGCTGGACGGTGGGCTGTACGTGGACGGCGGCGTTGTGTCGGGAACGCACGTCGACCTCGTTCTGGGAAGTCCTCACCCACTCGACTTGGTACTCATCCTCGCGCCCATGGCAGCTGATCGGAGTCATGACGGCTTTGCCTTCGACGCCATCTTCGATCGAGTCGGGAAAGCGGCTCTGGACGAGGAGACCGAGATGATTCGGCGTGCCTGGCCCCAGGCGGACATCGTCGTGCTCCGACCTGAACCGGAGGTTCTCGAAGAGATGCGACCGAACCCGATGAAGGCGGAGGCGGCCGTTCCCACCTTCATCCGAACCATGATGTCGATGCGTACCAAGCTGGCTCGAGCGGCCGTGTGGTCCAAACTCGAGCATCACTTGGTGAACGGGAACTAGCCCCGCAGTTCTCGGAACGCAGTCAGCAGTCCCGATGTCGAAGGGTGCACAGCCTCGCCGGACTCAGACGTCACGACCGGGAGCAGCCGATTGGCCAGCTGCTTGCCCAGCTCCACCCCCCATTGATCGAACGAGTTGATGTCCCAGACGACACCCTGCACGAAGATCTTGTGCTCGTACATGGCGATGAGCTGACCGACCGTGAAGGGGTCGAACGTGTCGACGATGATGCTCGTGGTTGGCTGGTTGCCGGGATAGCTGCGGTGCGCGGCCATCGAGGCACCCTGACCGTCCCCCTCGGTTTCGATGAGCGCCCAGGCTTCTTCAGGAGTACGACCCTCGGCGAGCGCCTCGGTCTGGGCGAGGAAGTTGGCCACCAACATGCTGTGTTGCTCGCCGATCGGGTGTCGAGGACGAGCGGCGAGGAGGAAGTCGGACGGGATGAGGCGCGTGCCCTGGTGCATCAGTTGGAAGAAGGCGTGCTGTCCGTTCGTTCCTGGCTCCCCCCAGATCACCGGACCGGTCTCGTATTCGACAGTCTCCCCTTCGCGGGTGATCCGCTTTCCGTTGCTCTCCATGTCGCCCTGCTGGAAATAGGCCGCGAACCTGCGGAGATAGTGGTCGTAGGGAATGATGGCATGCGTCTCGGCGCCCCAGAAGTTGTTGTACCAGATGCCCAGCATGGCGAGAACGACCGGCATGTTCTCAGGCAAGGGAGCCGTTCGAAAATGCTCGTCCATCGCATGGGCGCCCGCCAGAAAGTCCTCGAAGTGGTCCATGCCGATAGCGAGGGCGACGCTGAGCCCGATCGCCGACCACACCGAGTATCTCCCCCCTACCCAATCCCAAAACTCGAACATGTTGGCCTGATCGATCCCGAATTCGGCGACGGCCTGACCGTTGGTCGATACTGCGACGAAATGACGGGCCACGGCTGCATCGTCGCCATGGTGGCCGACGAGCCACGAGCGCGCCGCAGCGGCATTGGCCATCGTCTCTTGGGTGGTGAATGTCTTCGACGCGACCACGAACAACGTGGAGGCCGGGTTGACCTGAGCCAGCGTCGTCGCGATGTCGGCGCTGTCCACGTTCGAAACGAAGTGGACGTCGATGTGGGGAGGTCGCAACCAGTCCAAGGCCGTCGTGACCATCTGTGGGCCGAGGTCCGAGCCGCCAATGCCGATGTTGACGACGTGGCGGATCTGCTCACCGCCGAAGCCCCGCCACTCCCCTGCTCGAACCGCGTCGGTAAACCGCCGCATCTTGGCCAAGACCGTTGCGACCTCCGTCATCACGTCGACTCCGTCGACCAGGAGCGGCTCGTCCGTCGGACGTCGCAGCGCAACATGCAGCACGGACCGCCCCTCCGTCAGGTTGATCCTCTTCCCGGCGAACATCTGGTCACGCCATGCGGGAACTTCCGCCTCCTCGGCCAGGCGGAAGAGCAACTCGAGCGTTTCATCGGTGATCCGGTGCTTTGAGAAGTCGACATGGATCCGGCCGAGGTTCCGGGTGTATCGCTCCGCTCGCTCCGGATCGACGCGAAACAGGTCACGTAGGTGAACGCCGGCCATGTCGCTGCGGTGATCGGCCAGTGCCTGCCACGGCAGCGAGTCGCTGATCATGCTCGGAGGCTACCGATCGGGGATGGAGATACGGCGCTCGTACCAGCGCAGGACCAAGCTGAGGCTGATCGTCAGGGTTACGTACAAGAGCATCAGGACGAAGAAGCCCTCCCTGAATCGAAACGAAGACCCGGTGTAGAGGCGAGCCATCTGCGTGACCTCCCGAACAGCGAGAACCGAGATCAGCGACGAATCTTTCATGAGGGAGATGAGATCGTTGCCCAGTGCCGGCAGCATGTTGCGCACCGCCTGGGGCAAGACGACCTGCCGCATGATCTGGCCCTCCTTCAAGCCCACGGCTCTTCCCGCCTCGACCTGGCCGACGGGCACCGATTGGATTCCCGCCCGGAACACCTCGGCGATGAACGCCGCATAGAACAGAGACAGAGCAGCGGCGCCGCGCCAGGCGTTGGTGATGGCTCGTGGCTCGAGCCCGAGCAACCCTGCGAAGTCGGGTGCGAAGACGAGTGCGACGGCAAAGATGAACACGATCATCGGGATGCCTCGGACAAGCTCGATGTACAGCGTGCTCAGGTTGCGTGCGACCACTTGGCCGAGTCGGATCAGCGCGTTTTGGCCGGGTACGCGACCGGCGATTCTCCCCAAACCCAGGAACAGCCCCAGTGCCAGCGACGCCACAAAGGCGCCCAGCGTGAGGATGAGCGTCAATCCAATCCCCCGGAACAGCACGATCTGCCGCTCGGTCTGGGGCTCGCCGGTTTCAGGGTCGATGGGAGCTTCGGTTTGCCCGTCGAGTGGAGCGACTTCCACCTCCTCCACCAGCGGCCACGGCAGCACGTTGTCGAACGCCTCGTTGTAGTCCGGGTTGGAGACGATCAGGTAGCCCATGAACCCGATGATCAACAGGATCCCCGCGAACCACCACGGGAAATCAGCAGCATCGAACTTGACGATGCTGCTTGCAGGTGCGGGATTCGTGGGATCTGGTTTCAGCTCGTCCATGGTGTTCTGCACGGCGGTGCGCCGGGCCCGAGGGCCCGGCGCATCCTAACCGTACGGGGGTGGGCCCGGCGATCAGCCGTCGCCACCCACCTCAGCGATGTCGTCGTACGTCACCGTGAATGAGTCGGTGAAGTACTTCCGTCCGAGTTCTTCGAGCGTGCCGTTGGCAGCCATCTCGGCGAGCGCCGCGTTGACCGGCTCCACGAGATCCGAGCCGAGCGGGAAGATGAAGCCGAGCGGGTCGGACTGCAACGCGCCATCGAGTGTCACGATCTGGTCGGCGTTCTCGCCGACATACCCGAGCCCGGCTGCGTCGTCGATGATCACCGCGTCGACATCACCTGAGATGAGCGCCTGGATCGCCAGACCGAACTGATCGAAGGCATCGACCCGGCCCTCATCGACCAGTGAGATCGCCAGCTCGTAGTTGGTGGTCCCTACCTGGGTGCCGATCCGAGCGTCCGGATCGTCGAGCACCGCCTGGGCGTCGGGATACCGATCATCGTCGAGGCGGCCGACGAGCTTCTGCTCGACGATCATGTACGGATCGGAGAAGTCGACGATCTCCTTGCGCTCATCCGTGATGGAGATGCCATCGGCCGCTGCGTCGAGCTGGCCTTGCGCCACCTCTTCGATCACCGCCGGCCAGCCGGCCTCGGTCATGACGGGCACGCAGTTGAGAAGCTCGCAGATCGCATCCCACGCGTCGTAGTCCCATCCGGTGCCCTCGGTTTCCCCTAGTGGGATGTAGTTGAAGGGCAAGTATGCGTTCTCGACGCCGACGGTGACCTCCTGGCCGCCAAGATCGGGCAAGCCGTCGTCGGCCATCGTTGTGGCCGGCGCTTCTGTTGTTGCCGGTGCCTGGGTGGTGGCCGGCGCCTCGGTGGTGGCCGGGGCCTCTGTCGGCGCTGGTGCGTCCGTGGCGTCGGGAGCTTCCGTGTCTGCGGTCTCGGTGCCGCACGCCGCCAACACCATCGTCAAGGCGGCGAGCACCGCCAAGATCTTTGTCAGTCTCATTGATTTCCTCCGCAAGTAGTTGCCCGAAGGGCTCCGCAAGGTTACCCGCTGAGCCGCCCTTGGTCGATCGGGCCTACCATGCCGGCATGCCCGGCCCTCGCTCCCCCACGACAGCACGATGAAAACCATCGGCTTGTTGGGCGGCATGAGCTGGGAGTCGTCGATCGAGTATGAGCGGCTGATCAACGAGGAAGTTCGTCGGCGTCTGGGGGGCATGCATTCGGCCGATCTGCTGATCCGGTCGTACGACTTCGCCGCCATCGAGCACATGCAAAGCACCGGGGCGTGGGACGAGGCGGCAGCACTGCTGGCAGGCGACGCCACACGGCTGGTGGCGGCCGGGGCCGACCTGATCGTGTTGTGCACCAACACGATGCATCGCGTCGCTGACGCCATCGTGCAAGCGATCGACGTGCCATTCATTCATCTCGCCGACACCACTGCCACCGCCGTACGACGGGCCGGGTTGGTTTCGGTGGGCCTGCTGGGCACCCGTTTCACGATGGAGGGAAGTTTCTACCGGGACCACCTGTCCGGAGCCGGTCTGTCGGTCGTGGTTCCCGATATGCGGGACCGTCGAACGGTGGATCGGATCATCTTCGATGAGCTGGTCCGCGGCCACATCGACGACCGGTCGCGCCGCAGCTATCTGGCAGTGATCGACCGGCTCGTCGAGCAGGGAGCGCAGGGCATCATCGCCGGATGCACCGAGATCGAGCTGCTCGTCACTCGCGACGACGTCGACGTACCCTTCTTCCCAACGACCCGCCTCCATGCGTTGGCCGCAGTCGAGGCGGCATTGGCAGGTGATGAGGAGACGGTATGAACGGCGGATCCATCGAGCTGACTGATGTTGCGATCGAGCAAGAGCGCCCGTCGCCGGTCGAGGCAACGGCCCTATACGACTCGGTCGGCTGGTCTTCGTACACCTCGGACCCCGGAATCCTCGGCCATGCGCTCGCCCATTCTCCCTACGTGCTGACGGCCCGTCGCAACCAATCGCTGATCGGACTGTTGAGAGCCGTCGGCGACGGCAGCACGATCCTCTACATCCAAGATCTGCTCGTGAGGCCTGATATGCAACGACGCAGTGTGGGGACCCGCCTGATCGGCCGTTGTCTGTCCGACCACGAAGACGTTCGTCAGGTCGTGCTGATCACCGACCATTTACCCGAGCTGGTGGCCTTCTACGAGGCGCTGGGCTTCAGCCGGCTGGACGATCGATCGTCGCTGGCGGGCTTCTATCGTCTCGCCTGAGCCGCGCAGCTACGTCTCGCCCAGGTAGGCAGAGCGCATCTCGGGGTTGGCCAGCAATCCCTGGGCGGTGTCGGCGAGCACGATGCGACCCGTTTGCAGCACGTAGCCGCGGTCGGCGATCGACAGCGCCATCGAAGCATTCTGCTCGACGACGAAGACGGCCATTCCGGCGTCGTTGATCTGTTCGATCAGCTCGAAATTCTGGATGACGAGGGCGGGAGCCAGTCCCATCGAGGGCTCGTCCATCAGCAGCAGCTCGGGATCCGAGAGCAGCGCCCGTCCGACCGCCACCATCTGCTGCTCACCACCGGACAGCGTCCCGGCCTTCTGGTTGAGGCGCTCCTTCACCCGAGGGAACATTTCGAAGACCCGCTCCATGTCTGCTTCGATCGCCTCACGATCGGTCCTCAGGTAGGCGCCGAGCTCGAGGTTCTCTCGGACCGTCATGCGGGCGAAGAGCCGCCGGTTCTCGGGAACCATGGACACTCCCTTGAGCACGATGTCCCTGGTCGATCGGCCGGTCATCTCCTCGCCCCTGACATGGAGCGAGCCTGTGGTCGGAACGACGTTGCCCAGAATCGTCTTCAGGGTCGTCGTCTTGCCGCTGGCGTTGCCGCCGAGGAGGCACACCAACTCCCCGGGCATGATGTGAATGTCGACGTCCTTGAGGACGTGCACAGGTCCGTAGTGCGTGTTGACGCCGCGGAACTCCAGGATGGGTTGGGCGTCGCTCACGCCGCGTCCTCAGGAGGGCGGCCCAGGTATGCCTCGATGACGTACGGGTCGTTCGACACGTCCTTGTACAGGCCCTCGGCGATCTTCACGCCATGGTCAAGCACCGCCACCCGGTCTGACACTCTCCCCACGACCTGCATGTCGTGCTCGATCATGAGAATGGCGTAACCCCACTCGTCACGCAGCTTCCCGATCAGCCCGGTCAGCTCTTTCGTCTCGCGAGGGTTCATGCCGGCGGTGGGCTCGTCGAGCATCAAGAGCGTCGGCTGGGTAGCCATCGCCCTGGCGATCTCCAGGCGTCGGCGGTTGGCGTAGGACAGCACGTAGGCCGGCTGATCGTGCCGGTATCCGGACAGACGGGTGCCGAAGAAACTCAGCACATCGATTGCACGCTCCCGTATCTCGGCCTCTTCGTCGCGGAAACGCTTGGTTTGCAGCAGCGCGCCCCACACACCCTGTTTCGTGCGGCAATGCTGAGCGACCATGACGTTCTCCAAGATCGTCATGTTGGGGAAGAGGCGGACGTTCTGGAACGTGCGCCCGATCCCGATCTCGGTGACTTGGTGGGGGTCGAGACCAACGATGTTCTCGCCTTGGAACAGCACCTCACCGTCATCCGGCTCGACCAGCCCGGTGATGCAGTTGAAAAAGGTGGTCTTGCCCGCCCCGTTTGGTCCGATGACCGAGACGATCTCGCCCTCGTCGACGTGGAGATCGACGCCATCGACTGCCTTGAGGCCACCGAACGCGACCGACATGGCCTTGATGTCGAGGATGCTCATGTCGCCGCCACCGCTTCTTCTTCTTGAGCGCCCACTCCGGCGGTGAGCCACGCATCCTGGGACATCTCTTCGTGGTGAAGCTCGCGAGATCTGTGTCTACTCGGCAGGAGGCCCTCGGGTTTGACCAGCATCACGACGACGAGCAGCACCCCGTAGATGAGGAGCTTGAACTCTTGGAATTCTTGGAGAAGGCCCGGCTGGGTGGGTCCTCCGAGCACACCGATCAGCAACACCGCACCGAGCATGACGCCCGGAATGTTGCCCATGCCGCCGACGATCACGACGACGAGGATGATGATCGAGACGAGAAGCTCGAAGCTGTTGGGGAAGACGGAACCGACCTTGGCAGCGAAGATGGCGCCACCGAACGAGGCGAGAATGGCGCCGATGATGAACGCCAGCAGCTTGGCGGTCACCGTATTGATGCCCATCGCCTCCGCCACAGTCTCGTCCTCCCGCATGGCCATCCACGCACGTCCCACTCGCGAGTACTGAAGCCGCCACGACACGTAGATCGCCACCAAGACGAAGATGGCGACCATGTAGAAGATCCGGTCGGGGTCGACCCCACGGATCTCACCGGTGAACCACTCGATCCCCGGGATCTGGCGGATGCCCTGCGAGCCGCCGAAGTTGGCAGAGAGCCAGTCCGACAGGAACAACAGGCGCACGATCTCTCCGAATCCGAGGGTTACGATCGCCAGGTAGTCACCCCGCATGCGGATCACCGGAGTCCCGACCAACAGTCCGGCGGCCGTCGCCATCAGGATCACGACCGGTAGCGCAAGCCACCACGGCAACTCGGGACTGAATGCGGGCGAGCCCGGCGACGTCAGCACAGCCGTTCCGTAGGCACCCACTGCGAAGAAGGCGACGTATCCGAGGTCGAGGATGCCGGCCAGACCGATGACGATGTTGAGTCCCAGCGCCATGAGGATGAACAGCCCGACATTGGCCAGCAACTCGTTGAGGATGCCTCCGAGGAACCGCGGCAAGACCGCAAACACGACCACGGTGATGACAAGGGCGATCATGGTCGTTCGGCGCTGATCGGCGGGATCCATTCGGTTGAGGCGTTCCCTGATCGAAGGGGTGTCACGCGTAGCCGCCCACCACGCCAGCCCTCCGGCGACGATGAAGATGACGATGGCCGCCGGGATCTTGAGCCCATTCCCGGGGGCGTAGAGGGCGTTGGCGATGAACTCGGTGGTGTCGTTGTCGAAGATGTCGTCGACGATGGCCTGCGTCAACGCGATGGCGAACACCCACAGGATGCCTTGCACGACGCCGCTGCGGAGCGGCCCTGGCAACAGGTGCAACCCTGCCCCGAGCGCTCCCAGGACCACGGTTCCCAGGACGATGATGAGGGCTCCAGTGCCCAACCCCTGCTCGAACGTGAGGAGCCGCACCATGGCGGGCCCGAGTTTGGGGAAGATGTCGCGAATGTTGAAGTCGGTCTGGAACGTCGCGTCCACCAGGGCCGTGAACAGCCACAACATCGACCCCGACAGGAGACCCACCAGCGCCCCTGCTCCGACCTCCGACACGCCGGCCTTGCCGGTTTCGAACCCCTCCAGCTGCTGGCGTCTGGTGGCGATGAAGGCGAACAACGGAGGCACCCATAACAGGGACGCCAGGCCGAGGCTGACCCCAGGAGTGATGAGGGGGCGCCGATCAAACGCTTCGACCATGCCGATGGCGGCGATGAACACCAGCGACGCACCAGCGTAGAAGCCCCAGTTGCGGGCTTTACGCCAGTCGACCGTCATACTCGGTCCTCCGCTGACAGACGCTCACCGAACAAACCCTGCGGCCGGAACACGAGCACCAGCACGAGCACCGAGAACGCCACTGCGTCCTTGAGCTGACTCACGCCGACCACACCCAGCGGCTCCAGGACAACCAGAGGTGCCACCGACTCGGCCAAGCCGAGAAAGACGCCGCCTCCGATCGCTCCGCCGAGGTTGCCGATGCCACCGACCACCGCTGCGGTGAAAGCCTTGATGCCTGGGATGAACCCCGTGATGAAGGACACGCCTCTGAACAGGATGGCCCATGCCAGCCCGGCAACACCGGCCATGGCGCCGCCGACGGCGAAGGTGGTCACGATGGTGCGGTCGACATTGATGCCCATGAGCGCTGCGATTTCTTTGTCCTCTGCAACGGCGCGCATCGCCTTGCCGGTTCTGGTCCGCGTGATGAAGAAATAAAGGGCGACCGACGAGACGGCGGCGACGACGATCACGAGCGCTTTGGTGCCTTCGATCTGGAACCCGAGGAATGAGCGGCGGGCGGTGAGCCAAGCAGGAGCGGGCGGGTAGTTCTTCACGGCAGGCCCGAACAGGCCGAAAAAGGCGTTCTGCAAGAAGAACGACACACCGATCGAGGTGATGAGAGGAATCAGCCGAGGGGCGCTGCGCAGCGGACGGTAGGCGATCCGCTCGATGAGGACGGCGACCACCGTCGACACCAGCATCGCTGAAAACAGGACGATGGCGAGAGAGAGCAGGAAGGCATCGGTCCACCACCCTGCGTTGAACAGCGCGTTGGCGATGAAGAAGCTGACGACGGCTCCTGACATGAAGACCTCGCCATGGGCGAAGTTGATGAACCCCAGGACGCCGTACACCATCGAGTACCCGAGCGCGAGAAGGCCGTACATGGCGCCCTGCGCCAGGCCGGCGACGAGGAGATCACGAAAGGCGGGGCCGGTCAGTCCACCGGTACCCGTCACGGATTGGTACACGAATGCCACCAGGCCGGTGGCGATGACGAGTACGGCGGCGACTCGGATGAGCATCAGGAAGCCGTCGACCCAGTTGGTCGACAGGCGGCTACGGGCGCCGTTGCTCGTGGTCTTCTCTGCGGTAGCGGTCATGAACCTTTGGATGTGAATGAGGTGGGGCGGTCACCCGCCCCACCTCGATCACAGTCGTTACTCGCTCGGTGCGAAGCTGAAGATGACGTTCTCTCCAACCTCACCCGCGGTCGTCTCGCCTTCGAGATGCTCGACGATGGTGATCCGCTGAGATCCACAGTCGCCGAAGTCGTCGCAGGTGAGCGTTCCAGTGATGCCCGCGAAATCGCCCAGCGAACTGAGCGCGTCCCGGACCGCTTGCCGGTCGATGACGAGGGTGTCACCGTCCTCGACCGCCACCTGATCGATGGCTGTCAAGAGCATGACGGTGGCGTCGTACGAGTGCGCCCAGAAGGGTGCGCTCGGGGCCTCGCCGTACTCGGCTTCGTAGGCAGCCAAGAAGTCGTCGGCGCTGGTGCCGAGGCTGCTGGCGTTGTCGCCGAACTGCAGGTCCGGGCCGGACAGGATCACGCCCACCGATTCCGGCAGCTCGAGGAAGTTGTCGGTGAGCAAGCCATCGGCCGCTACCAGCAACACGTCATCGAGTCCTTGCACGCCGCCGATTTGCTGGACGATGAAGCCACCCTCCGGCATGAAGATCGGGAAGAAGATCGCTTCCGGGCTTCCGGCGGCGACCTCGGTCAGGACGGGCACCATGTCGGTGTCACCCTTGTTCACGGCGGTGAACACGGAAACCGTGCCACCCAGCTCCTCGAAGGCATCGGAGAACGCCTGCGCGAGGCCGTTCGTGTACGGATCGCCATCGTGGATGGCAGCCGCGGTGGTGATGCCTGCTTCGTTGAACAGGTACTCGGCAACGGCCCGACCCTGGAACAGGTCGTTGTGAGCCGTGCGGTAGTAACCCGGGTGATAATCGGGGTTGGCGTTACCGGCCAGGTCCGACGTCAGCGATGGTGACGTGTTGGACGGCGAGATCATCACCATCCCAGCCGCCGAGATGAGCGGCATGGCCGCCGTGGCGGCGCCCGAGCAGCTCGTCCCGATCACACCGACGACGTCCTCGTCTGCCACGATCGTTTGCGCGGCCGCCTGGCCACCATCGTTGGAGCAGAGGTCATCGAGCGGAGTGCCCAGGCTGACGTCGTGTCCCTTGATCGGACCGTAGTCGTTGATCGCCAGCTCGATACCGCGCTGATTGGGGATCCCCAAGAACGCCACGTCGCCGGAGATGGCCTGGAGCGAACGGATCTGAATGTCCTCGCCAGCGCCAACCTCGACAACGCCGAGCTCGCCACCGGCCATGGTCGTGTCCGGTGCTTCGGTTTCCGGTGGTGCCGTCGTCGCCGGAGCTTCCGTCTCCGGTGGCGCCTCGGTGGTCGCCGGAGCGTCGGTGCCTGCCGGCGCCTCAGTGGTCTCTGTGGTTCCACAGGCTGCCACGATGAGCGCGAATACGCTCAAGATGGCAAACAAGTGGATCAACTTCCGTCTCTGCAACTTTGGCCTCCTTGCGTGGACGGGTGTCTGTTCTGGTATTGAAGACGCGCGCGAACGCGTCGTCGCAACACTCTAACGGCGCGATTTCACTCGTGCTCTCGTTCTGAAACAATTGGCACGCGACCGCGCTCGGTGGCCAGGAGCTGGTCCGCGGCGAATCCCTGCCGAAGCGTGTTCTCCGTGACCACGACGGCGTCACAGAAGTGCTTCAGGTAATCGGGGCCACCGGCTTTGGCGCCCACGCCGGAATGTCGGAAGCCACCAAATGGCTGGCGGCCGACCACCGCTCCGGTGATCGCTCGATTGATGTAGATGTTTCCGGCGGCGATCCGAGCCGGTAGCCGGGCGATGACCTGCGGCGACCGGGAGAAGATGCCGGCGGTCAGTGCAAAGTCCGATCGGTTCATCAGCTCGACGACGTGGTCGAGGTCGGTGGCGGGCTGGACCGCCAGAATCGGACCGAACTGCTCTTGCGTCACCAGCGGATCATCGTCCGGCACCCGGTCCACGATGGTGGGCGGCACGAACCAGCCCCGCTCGGGTACGTCGCCGTGTTGGTACCGCACCCGGCCTTGGGTGTCACGGATCGCTGCGAGCAGCCGAGCGTGCGCTTCCTCGTCGACCACGGGACCTACCGTCGTCTCGGGTGCCCTCGGATGTCCGACCACGAGGGTTTCGGCATGTGCGATCAGCCTGTCCACCACCTGGTCCGCCTGATCCTCGTACACGACCAGACGCGAGGCGGCTGAACACTTCTGGCCGGCGAACCCGAAGCTCGACGCAGCAACCGCGGGGATGGCGTCGTCGAGATCGGCGTCGGCGTCGATGAACATTGCATTCTTGCCTCCGAGCTCGGTGATCGCTCGCTTGATCTGCACCTGTCCTGGCCTCACGGTTCCAACCGCTTCGAGAATCGAGAACCCGACTTGGCGCGACCCCGTGAATGCGATGGTGGCGACATCGGGATGATCGACCAGTCGTGCCCCCGCCACTTCACCTTCACCCGGCAGAAACGCCAGCACCTCCTCCGGCACACCTGCACCAAGGGCCGCCTCGACGATCCCATATGCGATCCATGGCGTCTGTTCGGCCGGCTTGAGGCACACCGTGTTGCCGGCGACCAACGCAGCAACCGTCATACCCGTCGGAATGGCGAACGGGAAGTTCCACGGTCCGATGACTGCGGTGACGCCCCGTGGCCGGTAGAACATCTCATTGCGTTCACCCGGCGGCGACAACACCGGCTCACCGGCCGCCAGGCGTTCTGCCATCTCTGCGTAGTACATGCAGAAGTCGATCGCCTCGCAAACGTCGGCATCCGCCTCGCTCCAAGGTTTCCCGGCCTCGAAAACCTGCCTCGCAGCGAGATGATCCCGATGGGTGCGCATCCAGTCGGCCATGCTCCGCACCAGCCGCGTCCGGTCGGGCATGGGAATCGCAGCCCACTCGTCCTGCACGGCCGCACACGATGCCACCGCACGATCGACCTCCTCCGTCGAAGCGCTGGCCGCTTCTGCGATGAGACGGTCCGGATCGGCGGGGTCGACCGATGCGATCTTCTCGTCGCTGGTCATCGGACGCTCGATCACCATCGGGACATGGACAACGGGCCCTTCATCCACCGCATTGACCTCTCGGCGAAAGGTCTCGACGACAGCGGGGTCCTGCCAGAAGCGGATGGGCTCCGGCTCGTACATCAGACCGTTACCTCTTCTGCAAGCAGGTCGGCGAGCGGCGCGGCGAGTTGCTGACGCAGGAAGCTCTCGTTGCTCGTGTTCTCCAGAAGTCGCCGGACGAGGTAGGACATGCCAGGGATGAGCTCCCCGATTGGTGCGTATACCCGGCTCCGGTAGCCCAGGTCTCGAAGAGCGAGCGGTAGTTGGGGTGCCATCCCGAAGAGCGTTTGTACCTCGATCGCGTTTGGTGGGAGACCCCTGGCCTCGGCGGCGGCGATGACCCAGGCAAGCGAACGGAGGTTGTGAGAGGCGAACGCGGGCCGAATGATGTCCGCCGCTTCCAGCATCAAGGACGCGCACGCAATGAAGTTTGCGTCTGTGGCGCGCTTGTCCTCGTAGACCGGGACCGGCCATCCGTGCGCCTTGGCGATGACGGTCTCGTAGTCCCAGTACGCCCCTTTGACGAGACGGATTCCGACCGGTCGATCCAGGGTCGCCGCCCAGGCGAGCAATCGCTGCAAACGCTCGCGACTGTCGACGAGATATGCCTGGACGACAATGCCGAGATCGACGGCCGCGCCCCGTTCGACGGCGTACTCGAACAGGCCCGTGGTCAACTGGAGAGTCGAATACTGTTCGACGTCGAACCAGACGCCGACTGATCGCTGCTCGGCCGCCCGGATGATCACATCCACCCGGCGCTGTGCCTTGGGTATTGCCACCGCTTCGTTGAGTGGTGCGAAACCCGGAGCCAGTGCGGTTGATTTGATGGCGACGGCCACTCTCGGAAGCTCGCCGTGGTGGTCGACGGCAAGATGCGGTTGGGGCTCCCAGTCGGCGGACTCTGTCCCGGCATGCTCGACGATGTCGATCACTCGGCCCAGGTAATGCTCGGCCTCGCTGTCGCTCACGATCTTCTCACCCAGCGCATCGACGATGGTGCCAACTCCCTTCGACCAGAACCGACGGAGCAGTGGGACGGCGTCGCGGCCGTCGGTGCCCGCGATGAAGTTCCGACCCATGAACTCGATGGCGAGACCGGCCGTCCGAGCGGCGACCGTCCGTCCGAGACCGAACCGCGAGGCCAGCTCGACCGATCGGCGAAGCCATTCCGGAGTGGCGGGGTGGTCGAGGTACTCGTACAGATGACGGGCGATCTCATCGTTGCTCTCCAATGCTGGAAAGGACTCGATGAATCGGAACAGCTGCACCCGCAGCTCGGGGTACTTGACGAGGAGCTTCATCGCCTGCTCATGGGGTGACAGCGTCTGGCGTGGAGCGAGCGCTACCGCGAGTTGTCGCACACGCTGGGAGGACGGCGACGTCATGGAGCCAGCATAGGGATCGCGTCGAGCAGCCCAGCAGACATCTTCGCCGCTGCTTCGTTCCTTCTAGCCTCATGAGCGTGCACGATCCTCGCTCTCTATTGCAGCTTTTGAATGAGTCGGCCATCGCCCATGAGGTGATCCGGCATCCGCCGCTGATGACGGTGGATGACTCGAAACGACTGCGGGGTGAGATCGATGCGACGCATGTGAAGAATCTCCTCCTCCGAGACAAGAAGCGCCGGACATTCCTCGTCACCGCTCACGAGGACGCGCACATCGAGCTGAAAACACTTCGCCGCCAATTGGCAGGTTCTGGGTCGCTGTCATTCGCATCTGCCGATCGGCTGCGGTCACTGTTGGGTGTAGAGCCGGGAGCGGTGAGCCCCCTCGGCCTCCTCAACGCCGACCCCGCCGACATCGAGTTTCATCTCGACCGCACGGTCGGTGGCACGATCGCGGTGCATCCGCTCACCAACGACGCGACGGTCGTGCTGGCGACATCCGACCTGATCGATCTGCTGGCCGCACACCGTCATCCCACTCGGCTCCTCGATCTGTCGATCGATGGTCACGACCCGATGGCGTACCGTCGCAACGACTCGTAAAAGGGCATCGCCTCATCGAGCAGGGGCTGCAGCCGATCGTCGAGTGGCCGACGTGGACGGGGCGCTTCGAACCCGGTCGACGTGTGCACATTGTGGTACCAGAACTTGGCCCACACGCCGTCCTCAGGACGTGGGCCCGCCGGCCAGCTCAGCATCGCCGGGTCCCACCCGATGCCCAGGCGGGCACACAGCTCGGCGAGGATCCCCGGCGGATCGGCGAGCAAGATGGACGACTCGACAACGATCGGGTCCTGTCGGTTGGTGATCATCCAGTCCAGGATCTCGGCCTGGTGCTGGTATCCGAGATCGCGTATTTGCGGATTTGCCACCTGTCTCGTGAACGAGCGAATCACGCTCTGAGGGTGGCGCGTGAGGAGCACGTTGCGGAATGCAGCCAAGAAATCCCAATCGTCGAACGGCTCCAGATGGTGAGCCATGTTCTTGAAGAACCGCACTGGCGTGTTCCCGCCCGACATCAGGTCGGCAATCACCCGCTCGGCGTCGGCGTCGTGGGTTGCCAAGATCTCGTCTCGGCCCGGGTGCTCGACTTCGGGCAGGCGTGCGAGGTAGTGGGCATAGAGCGGCTCATCCACGACTTCCGTATCGGACCGCTGGGCAAAGGAGTACATCAGCGTCGTGGAGATGTTGCGGGGGCCCGACCACATCGAGATGCGGACCTGCTCAGGCACGAGCAGCGATGTCGGCTTCGACAGCCGACCGGTAGAGATCGCGCAGCCTGGTCGTCATCGGACCCGGCCGGCGGGGCAGATCGACTCGATCGATCGCCGCGACAGGCGTCAGTCCGCCGAACGTGCCAGTCACAAACGCCTCATCTGCCAGGCGGGCGTCTTGGGGAGTGAATTCGGCCTGATGGATGGGGATGCCGTGGTCGAGGCAGAGGTCCACCACCACCGACCTGGTGATCCCGGCCAAACAATGCTCGCCCGTCGAGGTCCACACCTCGTCGGCCGAAACCATGAAGAAATGAGTGGCATTGCAGGTGGCGACGTAGCCGTGCACATCCAGCATCAGCGCCTCATCCGCCCCGGCGGCGGTGGCCTCCCGCAGCGCCATCACTTCATGGAGCTTGGAGTGGCTGTTGATCCGTTGATCCAAGGTGTCGGGTGGTGGTCGCCTGATGCTCGAGGTGTGTAGGCGGATGCCCCGCTCCCACGCACGAGGGTCGGCCTCTTTGAACTCGGCGATGATCACAACCGTTGGGCCTGCGACGAGGTTCGAGGGATGTTGCGACGGGGTCGACTTGACCCCGCGAGACACCATGAGCCTGATGTGCGCGCCATCGTCCATCGTGTTGCGGCGGAGCACCGCATAGAGGAGGTCGGTCATGTCGGCCCGATCCATCCCCAGATCGATGCCGGTGACGGTCGACGCGTGGAAGAGTCTGTCCAGGTGGCGGTCCAAGAACGCAATGCGCCCGCGTTGGACTCGCATTCCCTCCCAAACTCCGTCTCCGACGGTGAAGGCCGAGTCGAACACGGAAACGGCTGCCTGGTCCCGGGGCACGTACGCACCGTCGACATACACGAGCACATCCGCATTGCGGGGGTCAGGCACGGCTGAGTGGGTGGTGACCATGGGCGGGAGCCTACGACGTCGTCACCTGCGTTGGTCACGAAGAAGAGCCCCCGGCGTTGCGCCGAGGGCTCTTCTCATTCCCACGATGGCTGCAACGGTACTCGATCGGAGCGCCGCCCGCCAGCGTTTCTTTCGCGTACGCCGGTCGGAAACCCGTGGGGCTACTTGTTCTTGCCTTTGGCCTTGCCGTTGTTGGATTTCTCTGCCTTGGCAGCCTTCTCGGGCTTGGCGGGCTTTTCCGGCTTGGCGGGCTTTTCGGACTCAGCCGCTGTTTCGGCCGATTCGGTCTTCTCAGCCTTGGACTTCTTGCCTGCGTCAGACTTGGCGATCTCCCGCACCAGGTGGCCTCGGGGGCCGTCGAAGTCGGAGGCCTTGAGGGCGTGAACGAACGACGACACTACGGAGCCATGATTCATCTGACCGTTCGGGCCCAGCGCCGAGATGGTGCGGCACTCACCGATGGGATACACGTCGGGCTCGACATCTTCTTGGTCACCCTCGGTGGCCCCAGTGGTCCCCGTGTCGGACGACCCGGCCGCATCGTCGATGATGACGAACGTGGAGTCTGGCAGCTCCGTCGCACCCGACGTACCCTCCGAACCTTCTTCCGACGCTCCACCTTCGTCGGCCGGCACGGTGCAGTCGAGATCGACGCCGTAGCCGAACGTCAACTCGCCAGTCTCTTCGTCGAAGACGTATGAGAGGCTCGCCTCGCCGTCTTCAACCGTGCCCTCTTCAGCGGGAGGCTCCGCGGCCTCTTGCGCCACGGCGGGCGCCGCGAGACCGGCGACCATCGCCAGGCTCACGAGCCACGTGAACGACTTCTTACTCATTTGCTCCCTCTTCCTCGAGTGCTCACTCAGAGTGGTTGTCGGCGTTTGCGGCCGAAATCTTTAAGCACGTAACCGTTGATCCGATCCAAAAGGGTACGGTGACGCATCCGAGGAAGGGTCGAGGATGAGGATCGAGGGTTCGTCTGCGCTGGTGACGGGCGCCGCGTCGGGCTTGGGAGCGGCGGCGGCGAGGCGGTTCGCGTCTGCGGGCGCCACTGTCACGGTGGTCGATCTGAACGATGCCCGAGGAGAGGCCGTCGCTTCCGATGTCGGAGGCCAGTTCGTGCGTGGCGACGTGACCTCTCCCGACGACGTTCTCCGGGCGGTGGATGCGGCGGCCGGGCTCGCACCTCTGCGAGTGGTCGTGAACTGCGCTGGCATCGGTCCGCCCCAGCGCACCATCAATCGCGATGGGACGCCCCACGACCTCGAGCTGTTCACCAAGGTCATCCAGATCAACCTGATCGGCACGTTCAATGTGATTCGGATCGCGGCGGCGGCGATGGCGAAGCAGCCGGCGATGGACGACAACGAACGAGGTGCCATCGTGAACACCGCCTCGGTGGCGGCGTTCGAGGGACAGGTGGGACAGGCTGCGTACTCGGCGTCCAAGGGCGGGATCGTGGGTCTCACGCTACCTGTCGCAAGGGATCTCGCCCGAAGCGGAATCCGCGTCAACACCATCGCCCCTGGCCTCATGGACACCCCGCTGCTGGCCGGGCTACCCGAGGAAGCACGGATCAGTTTGGCCGGCCAGGTTCTCCACCCTCAGCGGCTCGGCACGCCCGAGGAGTTTGCCGAGCTTGCATTGCTTCTGGCGACCCACTCGTACATGAACGGATCGGTCGTCCGCATGGACGGCGGTATTCGCATGGGGCCACGCTGACACCGGGGCAGCCTCGACGCGAATTGAGGGCCCGGAGGCCCTCAATTCGGGGGAAGCGCTGACGCTTCCTGGGTAAAGATCCGGCGGAGTTGGATCCACCCCTTGTCGTCCAAGGCTATTCGCCTTTGATGACTACTTTCACACCTTCGACGGTCGAGCCGACAACGCCGGTGACTGCCTGGACGGCCGATTCACCCACGGCCCCGGCAGCGTCCATCGCTCCTGAGGCGGCCGCCGAAACGGCGTCCTCGACGTTCAGGCCGGTTTCCTTGGCCACACCGATGGCGGCCGCAATGGTCGCTTTGGTGACCTTGGTGACGTCGCCGCCAACTTCGCCGGCCCCACGCACGACACCACGTGCGGTGCTGGAGATGGCGTCCAAGGCGTCATTGCCGGTGTCCTGAGCGCCTTTGACCGCCCCACGGACGGTCCCGGTGACGGCCTGAACGACATCGCCGCTGACCTCGGACGCTCCGGTGACGGCTGCCTTACCGAGCGTGAATGCGGCATCGGTGGCCGAGATTCCCACGTCCTTGGCTCCTGTGAAAACACCCTGAGCGACGCCGCTCGCCGCCTGAGTCAGGTCGCCTCCGATGGCAGCCGTTCCCTTGATCGCGGCCCGCACTGTGTCACTGATCGTGCCGGCGGTGACCTGCGCCACCTTGCCGACCGTCTCGATCACACCGAGCGAAACGCCTTTCACCACCTTGAGCACCCCGCCACCGACCTGATCGACAGCAGAGAGTGCGCCAGTGAGGACGTCGGCGATGGCATCGGTCGTGCCGTGGACGATGCCACCCGCACCCTTGACGACACCAACGGTGGCGTCCTTGATCTCCGTGACGGTGGTGTCGGCGACCGTGCCGGCCCCCTTCACCGTACCCACGATGCTGTCCCTTACTTTGGTGCCCATGTCTCCGAGCTTCATGTGCCTTCCTCCAGTCTCGATAAGGCAAAACAACGATGTCTCGCGGGATATGACACCGCTCGGTTCAGAAAGTTTCGTAGGTCTCGACGCCGCTTTCAACCGCTGCCGGCCGCGAAGGCCGCGATCCGCGCCTGATCCCGCCCGGCTCGCTTCGCTTCGTACATCAGCCGGTCGGCCTCTGCCAACAGCTCAGGCAACGCCGCCGGATCGGGACCTTCGGTGGTGACAGCGCCGATGCTGAGGGTCACCGGCCAGCCTTTTTCAGCCATCGCCTCTCTCGTCGCCCCCAGCAACTTGTGGACGACCGCCTCGGCTTCGGTAGGTCCCGCCCCCACGAGCACCACCGCAAACTCGTCGCCGCCGATCCGACCGATGTGATCGTTGGCCCGCAGCGACGCACGCAGGAGCGCGGCCAGGCGGCGTAAGAGCACGTCGCCTTCGTCGTGGCCCATGGTGTCATTGACGCGTTTGAAGTGGTCGAGGTCGATCATGGCGACACCCAGCCTCTGCCCGTAGCGGCGAGCCCTTTCGACTTCTCCGTTGGCGAGCTCCTCCCACGCACGACGGTTGAGCAGACCAGTCAGTGGATCCGACCGAGCGGTCGTTCGCTCCCGCTCCAAGAGGATGCGGATGCGGCTGAGTAGCAACGAGAACAAGAGGAAGTAGCCCATGCGAATTCCGGCGTTCCACACCGGAATCAGCTCCGATGAGTAGTCGGTACCCCCTGCTCGGTCGGCTGCGTACCACACAACCGCAGCCACCACCGACAACGCCGCAGCGGAGCGAATCCCCAGTGCCCACGCGCCGAGGCTCACCGGCAGGAGATAGAAGATCGAGAACGACAGCTCCGCACCGGTTGCCACATCGAGCCAGCCCAAGACGGCGATCCCGATCAGGCCGGTCATGATGGTCGCGAGAGCGTTGCCGGCGAAGGTTTGCTCGAACCACGCCCCGAGCCGGCGCCAGCCATCGTCCACGCCGCCAGCCTATCTCCCCCAGCAGGTCACATGGCGGACCTCGCTCGGCCAACTCGCAGAGCAGGCTAGGTTGGACCTGCGCCGACGAATGGAGACAACGGTGCCAGAAGAACGCCATCTACGGCCGGTCGAACGACGAGTCCTCGCCATGCACGACGAGGGCCTCCCCGTCACCGAGATCGCCGATCGGCTGAGGCGAAGCCCCAGCCACGTCGAACGCATCATGGCGTGGTCGGATATTCCCCGATCGGGCCCCCCACCAGGAAGGGCCGGCCGAGCCATGGAACGCCGGGTATTGGCGCTCCGCCAGGATGGTGAGAGCCATGAGGAGATCGGCCGTCGATTCCGGCGCGGTGCCCGATTCATCCGCCAGGTAGAGGGCTTGGCCCACTATCGTCGTGGCCTCGAACTATTGGAGCGTTGATGGCTGACACCACCAAGTTGATGGTCTGGATCGACCAGGATCTGTGTACGGGAGACGGGATCTGCGAGGAGATCGCTCCCGACGTGTTCGTCGGAAGGGACGACGGGCTGTGGGTTGTCAAGGAAGAGGCCAAATACTTCGGCCAGACCGTCGTGTTCGACGATGGCGAAGGTGCCGGCCACGGCCCAGAGGGATCGCGCGGCGTCGCTCGGGTGCCAGACGAGCTGATCGAAGACGTCATCGAATCGGCAGAGGAATGTCCCGGCGAGTGCATCATGATCGAGCCATACAGCGCAGAGATCATCGCCAACCGCGGGGCTTGACTCGCACCCTCAATCGGCCTCGAATCGCAGCGCTCGGCGCATGAGCTTGCCGGTCGTCGTCCTGGGGAGATCGTCCAGGAACATCACCCGACGCGGAACCTCGTGTGCTGCGAGCCGGGTCCTGACGTGCGTTTGCAGCTCGCGCACGAGCTCGTCGTCGGCGACGGCGCCCGGCGCCGGAACGACGTAGGCGACGGGTATCTGGCCACGGAGCTCGTCCGGTTCGCCGACCACGGCGCACATCGCCACTGCCGGGTGCTGCAAGAGCGACTCTTCGATCTCCCCCGGACCGATCCGGTATCCCATCGATGAGATGACGTCGTCCTTACGGGAGACGAACCAAAAGTAGCCGTCGTCGTCCTCGCGGGCCAGATCGCCGGTCAAGAGCCAGCCGTCCCGCACTTTTTCGGCCGTCGCTTCGGGCTGCCTCCAGTAGTTGAGCATCAGTACGGGGTCGGGGGAACGAACGCAGACCTCGCCCGTTTCGCCGATCACCCGCTTGCCTGCCTCGTCGTGGATCTCGACGTCGTGACCGGGCAGCGCCTTCCCCATCGAACCTGGACGAACCGGCCACACCGACCCGCAGTTGCCCACGACGAGATTCGCCTCCGTCTGTCCGTAGCCTTCGTTGATCGAGACCCCCATGTGCTCGAGGCTCCAGCGGTGCATCTCCTCGCCGAGCGGCTCTCCGCCGGAGAACACCGCCCTCAGCGAGAGACCGTCGCCGTCGACAGCAGCCGCCCGCATCATCTTGAGGGCCGTTGGGGGCAGGAACGCGAGCGTCACACCGTGCTCACGCATGAGTTCGACGGCGTCGTGCGGGTCGAAATCGCGGGCGGTTGTCAGTACCGGGATCCCGTAATACCAGGCGGGGATCAACACATCCATCAGCCCGCCGATCCACGCCCAGTCGGCGGGCGTCCAGATCAGGTCGTTCGGCCGAGGGGCGAACTCGTAGTAGAGCTCGAAGCCCGGTAGGTGACCAAACAACGATCGGTGGGCGTGTAAGGCGCCTTTGGGCGGACCGGTTGTACCCGACGTGTAGATCAGATAGGCCGGGTCCTCGCTCAGCGTCGCCGTTGGGGCGACGGGTGCCGATTCGAGAAGCTGGGACAGCTGTCGATCCAGGTCGATGACGCTGGCCGACGGGGCCGCTTCTCGGACCTTCTCCACGTTCTCGCTGCTCCCCAGAGCGACGGAGCATCCGGCGTCGTGAATGCGGTATCGAAGGGCGTCGGGCCCGAAGACCGAGGCCAGCGGGAGCGAGACGGCGCCCAGCTTCCACAGTGCGAGATGGCTGAGGCCGGTAGCCAGGCTCTGCGGAGCCACGATCCCCACTCGGTCACCTCGGTTCACCCCACGCGTCGCCAGAGCACCGGCGAGACGAGCCGAGGCGTCAGAAAGCCAACCAAAGGTGACGGTGCGGGCCTCGTCGGCGAGAACCAGCGCCGGCGCGTCCTCGGGATGGCCGTCGACGCATGCGACGCCGAGGTTGAACTCATCGGGGACGCTCCAACGAAACTCGGCTCGCAGGTCGTCGTATCCGATGCCTGGTCGTGGCTCGAAGAGTGGGGAAGGCACGGCTCCAGTATCGCGGGGCGCCGCCGCAGGCTTCGTGAGGCGCCGAGGTAGGCGCTGACATCACGAATGATTCGGTCGGCCCATGTACTTATCCACACCCGCCTGCCATGATCTCTCTCGGAGGGAGTGAGAGTGACCCAGACCGTCGACAACCTTTTGACGCACATCGCCACGGACGACCTCGCTCAGCACTGCTGGAGAGTCGCCGAGCTGGCCGGATCACTGGCCACACACATGGACCTGCCCGGCGAGACCGTGACCCGCATCACCGTGGCAGGCGTCGTTCACGACATCGGCAAGCGAGCCATACCGGCCGCAGTTATCAACAAGCCGGCGGCGCTCGATGCCGAGGAGTGGCGCATCATGATGACCCATCCGACCCTCGGCTACGAGATGGTCATGCACGAGGTGCATCCCGACATCGCCGACGCGGTGCGGAGCCATCACGAGCGATTCGATGGACGCGGCTATCCCCGCGGCCTGGCGGGGCATGACATCCCCCTGGCCGCCCGGGTATTGCTGGTCGCCGACGCCTACGACGCCATGACCAGCGACCGGCCCTATCAAGGCCCGCTACCAAGCGTCGTCGCTCAGACCGAGTTGCAGCTCCACGCCGGGTATCAGTTCGATCCCGACGTGGTCGCCGCAATGGTCGACTTGCTGGCCGGAGCCAGCGTCATCGCCGCCTGAGTTGGGCTCCGGTGCGCTCAGCCAGTGAACGCCGCGCAGAATCCGTTCAGCAAGATCGGGTCGCTCGTGGTCAACGGGTCGATCTCGCGCAGGTCGTGACGGCCATTGAGCGCGACAACCTCGGGTGCACCCGGTCCGAACAACAGCACGAGTCGCCCGGCATCGATGACGATCGCATCGCCATCGTTGACCAACACTGACAAGCCGATCGCCATCACTGTGACCGAGCCGTCGGCGTTGAAGAGGATCCGCTGCTGGAACGAATCCGGCCCCTCCTGCAACGTCTCGCCAGTGTCGAGGTTGGTGATGGTGTTGTTCTCCCGCACCTGATCCTGGATCCGAACCAGGTTGCCGTCCTGGTCGAAGAACCGCGTCCGCTCGACGGTGAGCGAGATGTCCCATTGCATGTTGATCCCGCAGTCGGCGGCGAAACCCACAATCGTGTTGGTGAGCTCGATCGTCTGCCGAGTCGGCGGAACCGCCCCGGCGGTCACCGGCACCAGTGTGGTGACCATCGCAGCTGCGGACAGAATCGCCAAGAGTCGGCGCATGTTTCACTCCCTTCGACGCATGCCGTGTTGCCAACCTACCCGCGCCGCGTTTCCGTGTGGTCGGGGTTCTTCGCGAAGAGGGAGGGCGGCTGAGCCGCCCTCCTTCACTCGTTGGTTCTTAGCTCGTGCTACTTCTTGCCCGAGCCTGAACCCTTCAGCTTGAAGACGCGCAGGCCGCCGTTGCGATCCGAGCCGTAGAAGAACGGTGAGTTGGTCTCCTTGTACACGCCCCAGAAGTCATGGGGCAGGCCGCCGTTGCTGGCGATGAAGTCCTCGGAGTTGTCGAAGTAGCGAGCCACCTCGACCACGTTGTACGGATCACTCACGTCCAGCACCAGCATCCCGTCCGTGTACCACGACACGTAGGCCAGGACCTTGTTGCCAAGGCTTTCGACCTGCACATTGTGGACCGAGTAGGTGCCGGCCAGGTCGCAGCTCGGGTCGATCGGGTTCGCCGAGCAGACCGTGTCGAACGTCGACGCCAGCACGGGCGCGGTGGGATCGGAATAATCCCAGATGCGCAGGCCGGACCACGCGTTCACCAGGACGGTCGCGCTCACGTCCTCGCCTGGATCGCCCAGGACGAGGTCAGCGGCGCTAGCGACGCCGGCGATTGCCAGGCCAGTCGAGTGCCACACGAACACACCAGGCAGCGGTGTGGGATCGCCACCCATGCTGACCAGCGTGTCGCCGCGGGCTGCGTCGTTGAAGACGACAACACCGGCGTAGCCGGCTGCCGCGGCGTTTTCGATCTTCTCATCGAAGAAGCAACCGCCGCGCTGGATGAGCGCGATCTCGTTGGTGCCAACCGCCGGTGGCATCGGGTCCTCGAACGGCGGGCCGGGCGCCGGCACGAAGGCGGTGCCTTCGCAGCCGTACCCCACGTACCTCGTCGGGCCGCTCATGGTCTGTCCTGGCAGCGTC
>JBFHAT010000003.1:0-123173 GCA_041586155.1 Acidimicrobiia bacterium | reverse complement strand
GGGCGGGGCGTTCGCCCACCCTTGGAGCGGGTGAAGGGAATCGAACCCTCACCACCAGCTTGGAAGGCTGGGGCTCTACCATTGAGCTACACCCGCGAGTCTGTGGATTGTACCGGCTGGGCCGTCGCCGTCGTCGATTCGGTCGGGCTGGCCGGATTTGAACCGGCGACCCCCTGCTCCCAAAGCAGGTGCGCTACCAAGCTGCGCCACAGCCCGTGTGGGTGATCATTGTGGCAGCTTGCCGTACCGGGTCGATCGTCATTGCGGCGGGCCGCCGGTTGGTGTCGAGCGGAGCGGCGCCGCTAATCTTCCGGCGGGTCGCTAGCTCAATTGGCAGAGCAACGGACTCTTAATCCGCAGGTTCCGGGTTCGAGTCCCGGGCGACCCACTCCTCTGGTCTCACTTCCAGTGGTACCTCGGCGGTTCTGGCGGAGCGGGCGTGGCGGAATTGGTAGACGCGCCAGGTTTAGGTCCTGGTGGGCGAAAGCCCGTGGGGGTTCGAGTCCCTCCGTCCGCACTCTCCTAGCGGAGCAGTTCGGCGAGCGCGAGCAGCGCCCGCGAGCGATGGCTGATGCGGTTCTTCTCGTGGGTGGGGATCTCGGCCAGCGTCCGTTCGTCGACCTCGAACACCGGGTCGTAGCCGAATCCGCCGGTTCCCCGCGGCGAGGAGGCGATGGTTCCCTCCAGGATGCCCTCGGCCGTCAGTTGGCGACCTCCGGGCTCGACGAGCGCCACCACGGTTCGGAAACGCGCCGACCGCTGGTCGATGCCGGCCAGTTCGGCCAGGAGCTTGGAGACGTTGTCGGCGTACGTTGCCTCGGGGCCCGCGTACCTTGCGGTGTACAGCCCGGGAGCGCCGCCGAGCGCGTCGACTTCGAGGCCGGTGTCGTCGGCGACGGCGGGGAGCCGGGTGGCGCCGACGACCGCTCGTGCCTTGAGGAGGGCGTTGGCTTCGAGGGTGGCGCCGTCCTCCACGACGTCTGGCCAGGTGAGCCCGCGTGCGATCGTCCGGACGATGCCGGAGTCATTGAGGACCGCTTCGACCTCGGCGATCTTGTCGGGGTTCTTCGAGGCGACGACGAGGCGGTCGATCACGCTCCCACCAGTTCGGCCTGTGCCTCGGTGAGCTCGGAGATTCCTTTGGAGGCCAGGTCGAGCAGCTGATCGAGTTCGGCCCGGCTGAAAGGGACCTTCTCTGCGGTGCCTTGCACTTCGACGAGAAGCCCGCGACCGGTCATCACGACGTTCATGTCTACGTCGGCGGCCACGTCGTCCTGGTATTCGAGATCGAGCAGGGGCACTCCGTCGACGATGCCGACAGACACGGCTGCGAGTCTGTCGAGAATGGGAATGTCGGCCAGTCGCCCTTCGCCGCGTGCGTGGGCAAGTGCGTCCCACAGCGCCACCCAGGCGCCGGTGACCGCGGCCGTTCTGGTGCCTCCGTCGGCCTGCAGAACGTCACAGTCCACTCGCACCATGGCCTCGCCCATGGCGGAGAGGTCGACGACCGAGCGGAGGGCTCTGCCGATCAGCCGGGAGATCTCTTTGGATCGCCCGCCGGTGTAGTTGTCGCGCCGGATGCGCTCGGCCGAGGAGCCGGGCAGCATCGAGTATTCAGCAGTGACCCATCCTTCGCCTTTGTCGCGCATCCATCGGGGCACATCGGGTTCGACGGCGGCGGTGCACAGCACGCGGGTCTCGCCCATTTCGATGAGAACCGATCCGGGTGTCATCGAGGTGTAGCCGCGGGTGATCCGGACAGGCCGGAGTTCGTCGGCCGGCCGGGTTCTCTGGGACACGTGTGGTTCCTCCTGGGCGTCGAATCAGATGACGTGCGTTTCGTCGGCGACGGCGACGCCGATTGCGCCGTCGAACTCTGCGCCAGCTTCCCAGAGCGAGCGTTCAGGGTCTAATTCGGGCCAGATGTGAGTGAGGACGAGGCGTTCGACGTCGGCTCGTCGGGCGAGGGTCCCGGCTTCGGCGGCGGTCAGGTGGTGCGGCCACGGTTTGTCGCCGGCGGCTCCTTGGTACGTCGCCTCCGCCAGGAGGAGGTCGGCGCCTGCAGCGAGCCTCGTGACGGGTTCGGACACTCCGGTGTCGGCGGTGTAGACGAGTGACCGTCCTTCGTGCTCGACGCCGATCGCCAGCGTGGGCACGGGGTGGGCAGCCTCGGCGAACGACAGATGCGTTGCCCCGAGTTCGATCGTGTCCGACGGCTCGACGTCGATGAACACGGCGATGTCGGCGAAGGGGTGCTCGCCGCGATCCAGGAACCGTTCGAGCGCGTTTCGGACTGATCTCGGGGCGTATATGGGGATGGGAGAACGATGCACCACACCGTGCCGGAGTGCGTACAGGAGGCCGAAGATGTCGGAGCAGTGATCGGGATGCCGGTGGGACAGGAACACTGCGTCGATCTGGTCGAGAGGCACCCGACGCTGTAGCGCAGCGAATGTCCCCGATCCCGCATCAATCCATATCGTCTTGTCGGTGGCGACGAGGTAGCCGGATGCGGGAGACTCCGGCGACGGATACGTGGCGCTGGCGCCAAGCACAGTGAGCTGCATGCGGCGCTCAGGCTAGGCGCAGCGGTGAACCACGCCTTAATCGCTTCGGTACACGGCTCGAGGGTGGGCACCCTCGATGCGATAGCCGGCGACGCGATCGGTATTACCGATGAAGTAGATCCAGCGGGGGTCGAGCGCCCCGGCGATGTCCATGGCCGACGGAGCGATGGGTCCGTGAGGATGGCTGTGGAATGATCCGCCGATCCACCATCCGTTTCGGTCGGCATGCTGAATCGCCCGGAGGTGCTCGGTCGGGTCGACGGTGAAGGACCGAGCCGAGGCGCGGGTGTTGGTACACGAATAGAAGAAACACGGATGCCCGGGCGCGTCGAATGCGAGGAGCCCGCAGCCTTCGTTGGGGAGTGCCCACCGGGCGTGGGCGCGCATGTGCTCGACGAGCGGGGCGGCGACCGTCACGGGGCCAGGCGCTGGATCTCCCACGTGTCGCCTTTCGGCTGGTAGACGAACCGATCGTGGAGCCGGTTGGGCTGGCCCTGCCAGAACTCGAAGCGAGCGGGCACGAGTCGATAGCCGCCCCAGGTGTCGGGTCGGGGCACCGGTCCGTCTCCGACTTCGCTGAGGACGGCCTCGAACCGGTGGAGAAGCTCTTGTCGGTCGACGACGGGCTGCGACTGGGGCGATGCGGCACTCGCAACCTGGGAACCGACGGGTCTGCTCTGGAAGTACAAGTCGGACGTCGTGTCGTCGACTCGCTCGGCAGTGCCTTCGAGGCGGACCTGTCGATGCACCTCCGGCCATACGAAGCACATTGCCGCTGCCGGATTGCTGGCCAGCTGTTGCGCCTTCTGGGAGGTGTAGTTGGTGAAGAACACGAAGCCATGGTCGATGGCCTTCATGATGACGGCCCGGGCCGTCACGTTTCCTGCGGCCGACGTCGCGAGGACGCAGGCGTTGGCCTCTGGTGATCCGGCGGCGACGGCGTCGGCGAGCCACGTGCGGAACTGCTCGAAGGGATCTTGGTGTAGCTCGGATCTTCGCAGCCCGGGCGCGTCGTATTCGGCTCGTAGCTCGGAAAAGAACGTCACGCTGCGATGGGGACGACGTAGGCCGCGATCATCACGAAGTGGACGGCGCTTCCGGCAACGACCAGCACATGGAACACCTCGTGATAGGAAAACACCCGCGGGAACAGACGAGGCCGTTTGGTGGCCCAGATGATCATCCCGGAGGTGTAGAACAGTCCTCCGAGGAACATGAGAAAGAGCGCTTCGGTCGCGAGACTGGCGGCGATCTCGCGCAGCGGGACCAGCGCGAACCAACCCATTGCGGTGGCGAGAGTGATCGTGAACCAGACGCGTATCTGCGGCCAGGCGAGCTTCTGCACGACGCCCACGACAGCGGCGATCCACACGATCGCCAGGGTCACGACGCGCCACGTGCCGTCGAGCGCGTTGACCGCGACAGGTGTCCAAGAGCCCGCCACCAACACCAGGATCATGGAGTGGTCGAGGCGCTGGAAGCGCGACTTCCACGCGGCGCTCCACGGTACGGAGTGGTACAGCGAGCTGGTGGTGTAGAGGGCGATCAAGCTGACGCCGAACACGACGACCGACCACATGGTGGCGGCATCCCGCGCCGTCCGGCTGATGAGGTAGACGAGCCCAACGGCCGAGGCCAGCGCTGCAGATCCGTGCAAAATACCGCGCACGGGGTTCTGCATCCTCCCCAGCGTTGCCCGCTCCATGACCCATGATGCTACCCCCAATGGCGGGGCAAGCCGGGGTATACGATGCTTCGGGTGCGTCGGTCGGTCTTGGTCGGTAGAGGTGTCAGCCGCCGTTGTCCTCGCTGCGGCGGCGGGGGGTTGTTCGACGGGTACTGGTCGATGAAGCAGACCTGTCCGACTTGCGGGATGCGCTTCGAGCGCGATCCGGGCTACTGGCTGGGTGCGATGATCGTGAACACTGCCGTCACGATCGGCACGTTCCTGGTGGTGCTGGTGGGGGCGGTGGCGCTCACATGGCCGGACGTGCCCTGGACCCCGCTGGTGGTCGGCACCATGGCCTTGAACGTGGCGTTGCCGGTCCTGTTCTACCCCTTCTCGAAGACGATCTTCGTCGCGTTCGACCTGAGCGTACGACCGCTCAGCGACCAGGAGGCGGGGGAAGCCGACGGGCGCGTCGCGGCGGGAGGCTGATGTCGCCGGCGCCTTGCGCTGGCTCCGTCACAACGGCAGTCTCACAGCCGCCGTCGCCGCCGGCTGCGCTTGGGCGGTTCGGGCTCGGGGGGTGGGCTCCATGAGCCCAGGTCGAGGAGGCGGGGGTCGTTGGACAGCATGTCCACCACCGGCTGTCGAACCTGTGCCTCCTTTTGCAGCGCCCGGATCTCGGTGACCTGGTTGAACTCCACGAGCGTCACGACCAGCCCTTCTTCGCCAGCGCGGGCGGTTCGTCCGGAGCGATGGAGGTAGGTCTTGTGGTCCTGGGGAGGGTCGTAATGGATCACGACGTCGACCCCTTCGACGTGAAGCCCCCGGGCAGCGACGTTGGTCGCCACCAGCACCTTGAGGTTCCCGTCAGAGAAATCGGCGAGCACGCTCTCGCGCTTCTGCTGGTGCAGGTCACCGTGGATGGCGCGGGCTTGGACACCTTCGGCGCGGAGGGCTTGGGCGACCCGATCACAGTTTCGCTTGGTTCGGACGAACACCAGCACCCGGTCGGCGGTCGAGGCGATCGCAGCCACGACTTTGGGTTTGTCGAGACGATGAACCCCGATGAATCGGTGGTCCATCTCTTCGACGGTGACGGTGTCGGACGCCACTTCGTGGTACACGGGGTCGTCGAGGTGGCGTTTGACGATGCCCGCGACCACACCGTCGAGGGTGGCTGAGAACAGCAGTGACTGGTGACGCCCTTCGATCCCCCGCAGCACATGCTCGACCTGTGGGAGAAACCCCATGTCGGCCATCTGATCCGCCTCATCGAGCACGACCATGTCGACGTCCGACAGGTCGACCTCGCCCCGCTCCATCAGGTCGATGAGCCGGCCCGGCGTTGCGACCACGATGTCGGCGGTGTCGCGCAGGCGCTTGATCTGGGCGCCCATCGACACGCCCCCGTATATCTCCACCACCGACAGCTCGGCGGCCGCGGCCAGGGGCTCGAGCTCGGAGGCCACTTGGTTGCACAGTTCACGGGTCGGGACGAGCACCAGGGAGGTTGGTCGGTGCGGCACGGCCCGCTTGGTTCGCATGATCATCGGGAGCCCGAAGGCGAGCGTCTTGCCCGAGCCGGTCTTGGCTTTGCCGCACACGTCCCGGCCCGCCAACGCATCGGGGATGGTCAATGTCTGGACGGGAAACGGCTCGACGATGCCGCGCTCGGCGAGTGCGTCTACCAAGGCCCGGTCGATGCCCAACTCTGCGAAAGAGGTCGCGCGTGAATGCTCCTGAAGGGGGTCGTGCACCGGGCTACGATAGCGGCGTTCTCGAAGCCAACCGTCGGCGGAGCCGCGCAGTGTCGATCAGAGCCGTTGGAGAAAGGCTTCGATCTGGTCGAGATCGGTCGTACCCGGCATTGGCGGCAGGCTGGCGATGAGCGTTCGCCCGTAGGCCTTGGTGGCGAGCCGGGAATCCAAGACGGCCACGACCCCACGGTCCTCGACCGAGCGGATCAGCCTGCCCGCTCCTTGGGCGAGCAGGATGGCCGCTCGGGGCAGGTCCACCGTCTGGAACGGGTTGAGACCGGACGCCTCCGCTGACTGGCGCCGAGCCTGCCAGAGCGGGTCGTCGGGGCGAGGGAACGGTACTTTGTCCAGCACTACGAGTTGCAGCGCCCGGCCAGGGACGTCGATGCCTTCCCAGAACCCGAGCGTTGCGACGAGAACCGATGTCTCGTCGGCTTCGAATTGCTCTACGAGGCGCCGCTTGGGCAGGTCGTTCTGGGCAAGCACCTCGAAAGGCGCCTCGGCTCGGAGCGCTTCCGCGAAGGCGCCCACCATCCGATGCGACGTGGACAGCACGAGGGCTCGCCCCCCCGACGCCGCGACGAGCGACCGCACCCGGGCCACGGCTGCGTCGGCCCAGCCGTCTGCACGGGGATCGGGCAGGTCGGTTGCGACATAGAGCCGGGCCTGTTCGTCGTAGTCGAAGGGGCTGTCGACCCGAACCGACCGATACGAGAGGACGTCTGCGTCGTCGGCGCCTACCGGCGGGGTGGTCGCAGCGTCGGGAACTCCGTCGACAGCGGTCTGCCAGCGCAAGCCCAGCTGGTTGGCAATCGGTCGCATGATTCCGCCGGCCGACAGGGTCGCGCTCGTGACGACGGTGGTCACGCGTTCCAGCACCTCGTCGGTGAACTGCCGGCCGACGTCGATGGGGGCGGCTCGCACCGCCTCGTACGTACCAGTCCTCTCCAGCCACGTCACGTATCCGGCGGGAGGGTCGCCCACGAGCTCGACGTCGGCGACGAGATGCGCCGCCAGACGGAGGAGCCGTGCGCGGGGCCCGCCAAAGGAGCCTTCCGCAGGGACGCCTCGGGCGAGTCGGGCCGCTTCGGTGGCGTCGATCGCGGTGTTCGTCAGGGCTTCCGAAAGCCGGCTGTTGCCCAGCTCGGCGAGCCTCCCGACCGGATGCTCGCCCAACGCCGCAGCCAGCGCCCTGGCCCGGGACGCCAGCCGATCGATCAGTCGGCTGGCGGCTCCGCCGGCAACGGCCGACGCGAGGAACCCGGCCGCTCGACGGAGCTGATAGACGCGAGCTGCGGACAGATCGAGGCCGAAGCTGGTTGCCATCGTGTCTGCGACCCGGTGACCTTCGTCGAAAACGACGACGTCGTGCTCGGGCAGGATGGAGTGGTTGGCCATGAGGTGGGCCCCGTACAGATGATGGTTGACGACGACAAGGTCGGCTTCAGCGGCGGCGTCGAGGGCAGCCATCGCGAAACAGCCCGCCGCCTGTGGGCATGCTTCTCTGCCGGGGCATTCGGTGCCGGATACAGAGAGCTGGTCCCACAGCTCGTCGCCGACGGCGCCGCTCATGTCGTCCCTGTCGCCTGAAGGCGATTGCATGGCCCATTCGATGACCCGCTGGGTGTCCTCGACGGCGGACTCCAGGAGTGAGGTCTGCCCGCTCGATGCCATTTCGGCGACGCGCGACATGCACAGATAGTTCGATCGGCCTTTCACGGCCGACCAGGTCACGTCGTAGCCCAGCGGGCGTAGCGCCTCTGCGAGGAACGGCAGATCGCGAGCGGCGAGCTGGTCTTGCAGCGACTTCGTGGCCGTGGAGATGACGGCCCGCCGCTTGGCGGCGATGAGCGGGATGAGGTACCCGAAGGACTTGCCGGTGCCGGGGCCGGCCTCGATGAGCAGGTGGGTGCCGTTGGTGATCGCCTCTTCGACGGCTTGGACCATCCGTGTCTGTCCCGGCCGCTGCGCCCCGCCCCGCTTGTGGGCGATGGCGGCGTCGAGCAGGTCCAGAGCGCGTGCTTCCATCGGTCGAGTGTAGGACTGCCCTTCGCTAGTCCTGTTCCGAGGGGTGAGGCGACAACGGCGGCTACTCTCCCCCGGCGATGGGAGCGCAGTTCATCTACACGATGGTGCGGGTCAGCCGGCACTTCCCGCCTGATCGAGACGTGCTCAAAGAGGTCACGCTGGCCTTCTTCCCGGGAGCCAAGATCGGAGTGCTGGGCCACAACGGCGCCGGCAAGTCGTCGGTGCTCAGGATCATGGCCGGCCTCGACGACGGGTACACCGGCGAGGCTCGCCTCACCGAGGGTTTCACCGTCGGCTACCTCCCGCAGGAGCCGGCACTCGACCCGAGCAAGGACGTGTTGGGCAATGTGATGGACGGTGTGGCGGAAACGCAGGCACTCCTCGACCGCTATCACGAGGTCTTGGAAGGCTGGTCGGATCCGGACGCCGACTACGAACGCCTCGGAGCCGAACAAACGACCCTGGAAGACAAGCTGCAGGCTGCCGACGCGTGGGAGCTCGAACGCAACGTCGAGATCGCCATGGACGCGCTGCGCTTGCCGTCCGGAGACGCCGATGTCGCCGTGCTGTCGGGGGGAGAGCGGCGACGGGTGGCGCTGTGCCGGCTATTGCTGTCCCATCCCGATCTGCTCCTCCTCGACGAGCCAACCAACCATCTCGACGCAGAGTCGGTCGCATGGCTGGAACGCTTCTTGGCCGACTATGCGGGCACGGTGGTTGCGGTCACGCACGATCGCTATTTCCTCGACAACGTGGCCGGCTGGATTCTCGAGCTGGACGCCGGGCACGCATACCCGTTCGAGGGCAACTATTCGGCCTGGCTGGAGCAGAAGCAGCAGCGGTTGGCGACGGCTGAGAAGCAGGCGTCGGCGCGGCAGCGAACGTTGCAGCAGGAACTCGAATGGGTTCGCATGTCGCCCCGGGCGCGCCAGGCCAAGTCGAAGGCTCGATTGTCTGCGTACGAACGCCTTCTCGCCGAATCCGAGGGGGATCGCACCGGACGGCAAGGATCGCTGGAGCTGACGATTCCGTTGTCGCAGCGACTGGGAGACCAGATCGTCCGGGCGGAGGGTGTGACCAAGGCGTACGGCGACCGTCTCTTGTTCGACGACCTCTCGTTCGAGGTGCCTCCCGCCGGCATCGTCGGCGTCATCGGCGCGAACGGAGCAGGCAAGACGACCCTGTTTCGTCTTTTGATCGGGGCGGAGCTGCCCGACTCGGGCGAGCTCGCGATCGGCTCGACCGTCGACCTCGCCTACGTCGACCAAGACCGGGACGACTTGGATCCCGCCAAGACGGTGTTCGAGGAGATCACCGACGGGTTGGAGACGATCCGTATGGGCGGGCGCGACATGCATGCCCGCGCGTTCGTTTCTTCGCTCAACTTCAAAGGGGCAGACCAGCAGAAGAGGGTCGGCGAGCTGTCGGGGGGTGAGCGCAATCGGGTGCATCTGGCCAAGATGCTTCGGCGGGGCGGCAACGTCGTGCTGCTCGACGAGCCAACCAACGACCTCGACGTGGACACGCTGCGGTCGCTGGAGGAGGCGTTGCTCGCGTTTCCGGGAGCGGCGATGGTCATCAGCCACGACCGCTGGTTTCTCGACCGGGTCGCCACTCACATCCTCGCCTTCGAGGGCAACTCACAGACGAGGTTCTTCTACGGGAACTACTCCGAGTACGAAGAAATGCGGCGCGGGGAGCTGGGAGCGGACGCCGACCGCCCGCACCGCATCAAGTACAAGCCGCTCAAGAGGAGTTGACCGGCCGTTCCCTGTCGGCCTCCTCGATCTCGTCTCTTCGGATGCCGAGCACGAAGAGCACGGCATCGAGGTAAGGCACCGAAAGCCACGTGTCAGCCGCTTCACGCACGGCCGGGCGGGCATTGAACGCGATTCCGAGACCGGCTGCTGCGAGCATGTCGATGTCGTTGGCGCCATCGCCCACCGCCACGGTCTGCTCGAGGGGGATGTTCTCCGTCGCGGCGATTCGAGCCAGTACGTCGGCTTTGGCGGACCGGTCGATGACGTCACCGACCAGCCGGCCGGTCAGCCGCCCTTCCGCCACTTCCAGCGTGTTGCCTGCGACGTGGTCGAGGCCCAACTCACGTTGCAGCCGGTCGAGCATGAACGTGAACCCCCCAGACACCGCCGCAACGACGAATCCCAGGCGTTTCAATGTGCGTACGAACGTACGCGCTCCCGGCGTCAGCTTCACACCGGCCGCTACCTCGGCGAGCATCCTCTCATCCAGCCCGGCGAGCGCCGCCACGCGCTCGAGCAGCGCATCGGCGAAATCGATCTCTCCCGCCATAGCCCGCTCGGTGATGTGCTGGACAGCGGCGCCGGCCCCGGCGGCGGCAGCCAGCCTGTCGATGACTTCGCCTTGGATCAGCGTCGAGTCGACGTCGAGCACCACGAGTCGCTTGGCCCGGCGCCCCAGGCCCTCCCGCTGGATGGCGATGTCGATCTGCTGGGAGACGGCGACGGCTCCAAGGCCGGCTCGGATGGCGTCGATGTCGCCGGAGCTCACGATCAGCTCGTAGCTGATGACCGGCTGCCGTGAGAGCTGGACGATGCGGTCGATGTTGCCCGCTCCGGTGGCGATGGCTTCGGCAACGCCGGTGAGCGCCTCGGCGGTCAGGTCGGGACCGATGATGGTGACGGCGAAACGCGGGCCGGGCGTCGCCGGAACATCACTGTCGACGATTTCGAAGTCGATCGAAATGCCCTGCTTCCAGCCGTAGTAGAGAACGTCTTTCAACAGGTCGGAGCCGTCGGGGATCTGCATGAGCACATCGAGCGTCAGCCGATCGCGTACGACGATCTGTTCCATGTCGAGGATGTCGGCCCGATGCCGCGCCGCCGTCGCCAGCAAGCCGGCGGTGATCCCGGGCCGGTCCTGGCCCGACACCCGGACGAGCACGGTGGAGGAGCCACTCACCGGACCGTCTACTCGGTCATGGCTCGGCGTAGGAATGCCGCCATCTGCCCGCGAGTGACGTTGTTGGTCGGGCAATAGGAATCGGGGATCCCGCACCCGCCGGTCACCGCCGCCGCTGCGAGGCGATTGATATTGGCTTCGTGGGTCGTCCCGTCATCGTCGGTGAAGAAGTCCACTGGGGTTGCGGGCAAGTCGAACGCCCTCACGAGGAATGACGCCATCTGCGCTCTGGTCACCGACGCGGTCGGACAGTAGGTCGTCGGTGTGCACCCGGTGGTGATCCCAGACGCGGCCAGGCGGTTGATGTCCGCCTCGAAGGTGGTTCCGTCGTCGTCGGTGAAGAAATCCTGCGTCGTCGAGGGAAGGTTCAACGCCCGGTTGAGGAACGCAGCCATTTGCCCGCGGCTGATGGTGTCGGTCGGGCAGAACGCCGGCGGCACCGCACTACAGCCGGTCGTGATTCCCTGCTCGAGCAGCCACTCGATGTCGGCTTCGAAGATCGACGTGCTGGTGTCCACGAAGTAGCTGACCGGCACTCCCATCTTCAGCTCGCCGGATCCGTACATGTTGTCGGGTCCGACTGATCCTCTGTCCTTGGCGCGCAGCAGCAGGAATGACAGCACCTCATCCCCGGTGAAATGCGGGCGGGCATCGAGGACGAGTGCGGCGGCGCCGCCCACGTGGGGTGCCGATGCCGAGGTGCCGGGGAACGACGTGAAGCAGTTGCCGTCGATCGTCTCCCCGAAACCGAACGTCGACACACCATCGGCCGCCACGATGTCGGGCTTGGTGCGGCCGTCGATGGTGGGGCCCTGGGACGAAAATGGCTCGAGCTGATCGGTCGACCAGCACACGGCGCCGACCCCCACCGCATAGGGCGACGACGCCGGCTCGACGATCGACCGCGCTGCGGTGTTGTACTGGATTCCGGAGTGCCCGAACACGAAGATGTCCATCTCCGGTCGGCCCGTCGCCGACCACTCCTGGAGCTCCAGGAACACGGTACTGTCGGAGCCGGTGTCGTTCACCCACACGAGGCTCTCGATGGGTTCGGCTCCGACTGTCTGGTCATTGAACGAGCCCGCCAGCGAGTTGTTGTTGAGATCGAACAGCTCCATGTCGAAGTCGTCGGTGGTGGTCGGCCAACCGTCGTATTTGAAGACGACCTCTATGGCCGTGCCTGCTTGAACGACGATGTTCATGTCGGGGTCGCCTCCCCCGAAGTTGTGGACCGTACGACCGCTGAACTGGAGGGGCGTGAACGGCGCCCCGTAGTGATCCTGGGCGAAATTGCCGGCAGCGTTGACCCACAGCAGGCCTGCAGCGTCGGCACGTTTGACGGCGTTGGACGGGCTCGGCTCGGGCTGGGTCCCGTCGCCGCGACCCGAGTTGGGCCATGCAACCGAGTGCACCACCACGTCGACGCCATTGGCGATCATCCAGTCGGTGGCGTCTTCGAGGGCGAAGAAGTCATCCACACATATCAGCGCAAGCTGGGCGGCGGGAGCCATGTCGTGGACGATCTCGGCGACCGCCGTCCCATGTGGGTCGGCCCCTGAGAACGAACCGCAGAAGTTGACCGTCTGCAAAGCGGCAGGCAGCTCCCCTTGTGTCTGTGCCACCGTGTAATCCCGGAAGGACAGATCGACGATGGCAACCTTGACGCCTGTTCCATCGAAGCCGTCGGCGGTCCAGTCGTCGCCGCCGCTCTCTGCGACACCCTCGCTCTGAATCAAGGGAATCGGACGGTTGGGCGTGCGAACCGACACGACGCTCGAGAGCGCAGCGAGACGCCGCAGTTGGTTCGAGCTGATCTCCACGAGGGCCGCCTCTCCTCGTTGGGCTGTCACTTCGCCACCGAGGGCCTCCACCCCGGATGCGAAGCCGGACCGGTCGCGCAGCCGTACCTGGACTTCCACCCTCTCGGCGGGCTCGCTGGCGACGGCTGCCTGCCCCTTGGCATCGGTTTGGCGGGCGAGCGCCAGCAGCGTCGAATCGAGTGTCGACCGATCATCACGAGCGCGGGAGGTGCCGAACATCTCGGCGCGTTCGTCGTCGGTTGCCACTTGGACGGCTCCAGTCGGAATGGCGAAGACCGCCAACAGCGCGACGACCATGATCATCCGGACTGTGTGGGCCCACATGGGTCCCCCTCTGTTTTGTGACGACCGGCCGACACGATAGCGGGCACCCCCACCGAGAGGGAAGACCAAGCCAGCCGCTACGATCCCTCGGCGCAACGGCGAGAGGCATGGTGCAGTTCAAGGCGATCCACGAGTTGGTTGGAGGGGTCCCGTTCATCGGTGGCCGCAACGCCAAGTTCTTGTACGAACTGATCGTCGAGCATCGGCTGGGAGAGGTGTTGGAGTTGGGTGTCGCCCACGGAACCGCCACCTGTTACATCGCCGCCGCTCTCGACGAATTGGGCGGCGGCAAGGTCACGGCGGTGGATCTGATCGAAGCAGCCGGCCGGTACGAGCCGAGCCCCGAACAGCAGCTCGAGTCGACCGGTCTCGCTCGGTACGCCGAGATCGTGCGGATGCAGAGCGGCTACACGTGGTTCCTACACGACGTCATTCGCCGGCAGACCCACAACGGCCGCTGCGAACCGGTGTACGACCTGGCGATCATCGACGGCCCCAAGAACTGGACCATCGACGGGGCGGCGTTCTTCATGGTCGACAAGCTGCTCAAACCCGGCGGGTGGCTCATCCTCGACGACCTCCGATGGACGTATGCCGAGGCCGACACGAGGCGGGAAGCGACCGACGGCATCACCCACCGGTCGCTGTCCGAGCAAGAACGCACGGTTCCCCACGTCCAGGAGATCTTCGAGCTGCTCGTGCAGCAGCATCCTGACTACACGGATTTCGGAGTGCACAACGAGGACTGGGCGGTGGCCCGCAAGAAGCCACACACCGGCTGGCGCCTCCGGCGGTAGAGGCGGCCCCGCCATCGGGCAAGGCACCTCAGGATGGCAGCCGTGCCGGCCGTGGAGGTGGGGGGAGTCGAACCCCCGTCCGTTGAATCTTCGGCGCCGCTTCTCCGAGCGCAGCCTTCAGCAAGCATTCGGAACGGCGGAACTCTGATGGCTAGTTTTCCGCCGCCCTATCTGGAGTGAGTCTTTACCCGAACGTCCCAGAATCCGTTCGGGCGCATCCTTCATTGCGACGCCTGATCCCGACGAGGAAGGAACCCTTCGGGCAGACGAGCTGCGTTATTTAGGCAGCCAGTGCGAAGTTGTCTTCAGCACCTATTGGTGTTCCGGCTCTTTAACGAGGACTCCGGAGACCTCGGCTCGCTTCCGGCGCTTCAACATTCAACGTCGAAACCGTTTCACCCCCAATGAGGGAACAACAGTGTACCGGGGGTTGTTCCCGGCGAGAAGGCTAGCGGCGAAGCTCTCGTTGCATCTCCCGCTTCATGTCCCGCTCCTTGATCGTCTGGCGCTTGTCGTAGGCGCGCTTGCCCCGTCCGAGGCCGAGTTGGATCTTGGCCTTGCCGCCGCTGAAGTAGATCGAGAGCGGGATCAGCGTGAGGCCTTTCTCGTCGAGGGCGGCGCGGATCTTGTCGATCTCGCGCCGGTGCAGCAGCAGTTTGCGGGTTCGGTCGGGTTGGTGTCCCCCTTCGCGTGCGAACTCGTATGGGGCGATGTGCATCCCGACGAGGAACGCCTCGCCATCTTTGATGTGCCCGTAGGAGTCAGCGAAGCTGGCCTGGCCGGCTCGCAGAGACTTGACCTCTGAGCCCACCAACACCAGCCCGGCTTCGTAGGTGTCGATGATCTCGTAGTTGAAGCGGGCCTTGCGGTTGGTGGCGACGACCTTGCGGGCGGTCATCCGCCCAGATATTGCAGCGGGTTGACGGGCGAACCCCCTACTCGAGTCTCGAAATGGAGGTGAGGCCCGGTGGAAAACCCCGTGCTGCCGATGTAGCCGACGAGTTGACCGGTGGACACGGACTGGCCGGTGGACACCGCAAGAGAGCTCTGGTGGGCGTACAACGTCGACAGCCCTCCACCGTGATCGATCACGACTGCGTTGCCGTAGCCGCCCTGCCAGCCCGAGATGATCACGACTCCGCTTCCGGCGGCGCCGATGGGCGTGCCGTGCCCGACTCCGATGTCGATGCCCGCGTGGAACCGGCTGGTCCCGGTGATGGGATGGGTGCGCCAGCCGAAGCCGGAGGTGATTGGACCAGACACGGGCCATGCCAAGGCACCGCCTCCGCCGCCGCCAACATTGCCTCCTCCTCCCCCACTGGACGACCTGCGCCGGATCTCCTCGGCGATTCGAGCCGATTCCGCTTCGAGATCGCCGATCTCGGACTCGTAGGCGGCGATCGAGGCGTTGATCTCCGCGACCAAGGCAGCCGCTGCGTCCACCTCGGCGTGGACTTCCTCCGCTTTGGCGTCGAGGGCGACCTTCTGCTCGGCCAGACCGGCTCGCTCGACTTCGAGCTCCGCGATCAGCTGTTCGATGAGCAGTTTCTCTTCTTCGATCTTGGCTTGCTGCTGCTGCTCTTGGCGTTGCAACACTTCGAGGGCGTTGAGCAATTCCTCGGACGAAGCAACCACCTGGCCGGCATATTCGAGGCTGACGCCCAGTTGGGACACGTCCTGGACGGTGGCGATGACCCCGCCCACGTTGAGAGACCGGTCCATGTACAACTCGATAGCGCGATCGCGCACCAGCGTTCGAGAGTCCCGGACTTCCAAACGCGTGTTGGCCAGGTCCCTCGAGAGCCGGTCGAGCAAGAGCTCGGTGTCGGCCAGCTTCTGCTCTTTGGCGGCGATGCTGGCCTCGACGGCGTCGATCTCGGCCTTGAGCGCGGCCAGCTCGTCGTGCAGGATCTGCAGGCGCCCCTGGGCCTCGGCCAGCTGATTCTCGGCCGAGCTCCGCCGCCCCTCTTGGTTCTGAATCAGAGATTCGATCTCATTGATCTGACGCTCGATGTCGTCGATCTCACCCTGGCTCTGCGCGCCTGCCGGGACCAGGCCCGCGAGGGCTATGGCCAAGATCATCATCACGACGACGACAGGAACGCGCTTCATGCTCATACCTTCAGGAATCTCCGCAGGCCGACGGCCGCTCCCAAGAGACCGGCCAGGCCGCCGAACGCCACGAGGATAACCGACCGCTGATAGAAGAATCCATCTGAGACTCCGAGCTGGATCAGGTCGATGGCTTCACCGGCTTCGGCGAGCCACGGTCGGAACAGGGCGACGAGGATCACCGCCAGCAACGCCCCGACGACGCCCTCCAGAATCCCCTCGATGAAGAACGGGATTCGCACGAACCAGTTGGATGCTCCGACCAGCTTCATGATCGCCACCTCGTCGCGTCGTGCGTAGATCGCCATCCGAATGGTGTTGGCGATGAGCACGACGGCCGACCCAGCCATGATCAACGCCAGAATCGTTCCGCCGACGTTCATGACGCGTGCCACCGTCGACACCGACTCGAGGACTGTTCCCTGGGCGGTCACCGACCGCACGGCCGGCTGGTCGATGAGTCGCAGTTGCACATCGCGCCAGCGGCTGATGTCGGTCAGCTCGATGCGGATCGAGGCAGGCAGGGAGGCAGGGTCGACTTCGCGGATCAGCGCCGGACTGTTCGCGAATATCTGTTGAAACTCGTCGTACGCGCCTGCCTGATCGACATAGCGGGTCGACTGCACGATGTCCCACGAGTTGATCTCGCTCTCGAGACCGAGGTGCGACTCGAGGGTGATGCCGTCGACAGCGCCCTTGAGAAACACGATGACGTGGTCTCCGTCCTGCCATTGCAGCGTGTTGATCCGGACGATCTCGCTGCCGATCACCGCGCCCATGGCCAGCGTGAGCGAGACGAACACGGCCAGGATCGCGCCCAGAACCACCATCCAGTTGCGGCCCATGTTCACGAGCGCCTCTCGTATGAGGTAGACGGGGCGAGTCACGTTCCGGTGCCCTCCTCATAGCGGCCGGTTCGCTGATCGCGAGTCACAGTGCCTGCGTCCAACGCCACCACCCGCCGGCGCATCGCATCCACGATGGCGTGATCGTGGGTGGCCATCACCACGGTTGTTCCGGTGCGATTGATTCGGTCGAGGAGGCGCATGATGCCGACCGAGGTGGCCGGGTCGAGATTCCCGGTCGGCTCGTCGCACAGCAGGATCGGGGGCCGGTTGACAAACGCCCGCGCCACCGACACTCGCTGCTGTTCGCCGCCAGAGAGCTGGTGGGGGAACCGGTCGCCTTTGTCTGCCAGGCCGACGAGATCGAGCACCTGTTCCACCTGGGTGTGCACGACGGTGCGCGGCCGACCGATGACCTCGAGGGCGAATGCCACGTTCTCGCCGACGGTCTTCTGCGGGAGCAGCTTGAAATCTTGGAACACGGTGCCAACGGTGCGACGCAGATACGGGACCTTCCAGGACGGCAGCTTGGTGATGTCCTTTCCGGCGACCCAGATGTGTCCACGTGTTGCTTCCTCTTCGCGAAGTAGCAGGCGGATCAACGTCGATTTTCCGGACCCGGACGGGCCAACCAGGAAGACGAACTCGCCTTTCTGGATATCGAGCTCGATGTCTTGTACAGCGACCGTTGCTCCGTCGTACACCTTGGTGACGTCTTGGAGACGGATCATTGGGATGTACCCCTTCCGGACGGCGCGCGGCGCGTCCGCTCTATGGGTTTCATGGGATGGTGCGGGCAGGATACCAACGCCGCCGCGACTTCAAGAATCAATCGGCGGTTTCGTACGAAGCCCGCCTCCACTGCAGGTATGCGTCGACGAAGGGCGCGAGGTCGCCGTCGAGCACACCACCGACATTGCCCACTTCGAGGCCCGACCGCAGATCCTTCACCATCTGGTACGGCTGCATCACGTATGAGCGGATCTGGCGCCCCCATGCGGCTTCGGTCTGTTCACCCCGGATCTCGTCGAGTTGCTCCATTCGTTCCTGGCGTTGGCGCTCGGCCAGCCGTGCTCGCAGCAGCGTCATCGCTCGCGCACGGTTTTGGATCTGCGAGCGTTCGGCTTGGCTGCCTGCGACGATCCCGCTGGGCAGGTGGGTGATCCGCACCGCCGAATCGGTGGTGTTGACGTGCTGGCCGCCCGCCCCCTGGGAGCGAAAGGTGTCGATCCGCAGGTCTTCGTCGCGGATCTCGATGTCTGGGGCGTCGTCGACCTCGGGGATGACATCGACGGCGGCGAACGACGTGTGCCGACGGGCGTTGGCGTCGAACGGGCTGATCCTCACGAGCCGGTGCACGCCCCGCTCCCCTTCCAAGGTTCCGTAGGCATGGTCTCCCGTCACGGTGAAGGAAGCCGATTTGATCCCTGCCTCGTCACCGGCCGTCACTTCGTCGAGAGAAACGGTGAATCCGGCTCTTTCCAGGAAGCGCATGTACATTCGGAGGAGAATCTCCGCCCAGTCTTGTGCGTCGACTCCGCCGGCTCCGGCGTGGACCGACACCAGCGCGACGTGGTCGTCGTACTCTCCGAAGTACAGGCTCTCCGTCTCCAGCTCTGCGAGATCAGCTGCGACCCCCTGCAAGTCCGCCAGGATCTCCGCCACGGCGTCCTGGTCGGCGTCTTCGGTGGCCATCTCCAAGAGCTCGGCGGCATCGGCGAGCGTCGATGCGAGCTCGGATTGACGCCCGACGATGCCCTCGAGGCGGGCCAGTCGGCGGGTCAGCTCTCGGGCGCGGTCGGGATCGTCCCACAGGTCGGGTTCGGCCGCCTGTGCGCGAACTTCTTCCAGCTCCGATTCTTTGGCGTCGACGTCAAAGGAACCTCCTCGCGTCGGCCAGCCGAGACTGGAGGTCGGCGATCAACGCCCGCGGATCCGTTTCGAGCATTCAGGCCGCCCCGTGACAGAGCTTGTACTTCTTGCCACTGCCACACGGGCAGGGTGCGTTCCGTCCGATCTTGGGAGATGCTTTCGCCTGCTGGGGCCGTACCGAACCCCCTCCGGAGGTGGCCATCACCTCGACCTTGGGTTGCACGGGCTCGGGCTGGGCAACCTGCACGTGGAAGAGGTAGCGGACGGCGTCGCGTTTGATGCTGTCGACCAGGTCTGCGAAAGCCACATACCCCTCGTTCTGATATTCGACGAGCGGATCGCGCTGTCCCATGGCGCGCAGCCCGATTCCTCCGCGGAGATAATCCATCTCGGACAGGTGCTCGCGCCACTTGTTGTCGATGACGGTCAACGCCACCCGCCGTTCGATGGCGCGTATCACGGGGTCGCCGAACTCAGCTTCCCGCTCGGCGTAGACCTTGCGGGCGTCCTCGATGGCCAGGTCGGCGACCGCCTGCACCGAGCGGGCAGACCGGATGTCGTCCTCGGTGAGCGTCGTCGGGTACAGCACGGTCAGTTCCTTGAGCAGCTCATCGGCGTCCCACGCCGATGGGGCGACACCTTCGCCGAGGGAGAACTCGACCGTCGCTTCGACTGCTTCGTCGATCCACTGCTTTGACAGCTTCTCGGCGTCGCTGCCCAGCAAGATCCCCGAACGCCACTTGTAGATCACTTCCCGCTGGCGATTCATGACCTCGTCGTATTTGAGGACGTTCTTGCGGATTTCGAAGTTCTGCGATTCCACCTGGGCCTGCGCCCGCTCCACCGACTTCGACACCATCTTGGCTTCGATGGGCATGTCGTCGGGCAGCTTGAGCGTGTTCATGATCCGGGTGACGCGCTCGCCGGCGAATCGGCGCATGAGGTCGTCCTCGAGCGAAAGGTAGAAGCGGGACTCGCCAGGGTCTCCCTGCCGGCCCGAGCGGCCCCGTAGCTGGTTGTCGATTCGGCGGGACTCGTGCCGCTCCGTGCCCATGACGTACAGCCCGCCCGCGTCGAGCACCTTCTGCTGCTCATCGGCAACGACGGCGTCGTACTTCTCGATCGCCTCGGCGTAGGACTTCTCCCATTCGGGGGTCTCCATCTCGTAGCCGGTCTTGCGGGTCTCGGCGAGCGCCATCCCCTCGGAGTTGCCGCCCAGTTTGATGTCGACGCCCCGTCCGGCCATGTTCGTGGCCACCGTGACTGCGCCGAGGCGTCCCGCCTGGGCGATGATCTCGGCCTCCCGTGCGTGAAACTTGGCGTTGAGCACCTCGTGTTTGATGCCCCGCCGGTTCAGCTCCTTGGCGAGGCGCTCGGATTTCTCGATCGAAGTCGTGCCGACCAGGCAAGGCTGCCCTCGCTCGTTGCGGCCGGCGATGTCCTCGATGAGCGCATCGAATTTGGCCGACTCCGTCTTGTAGACCAGATCGGCCTTGTCTTCTCGAGCGATGGGTCGGTTGGTCGGGACGACCACGACGTCGAGGTCGTATATCTCCTTGAACTCACCTTCCTCGGTCTTGGCCGTGCCGGTCATGCCGGCCAGCTTGTCGTACATCCGGAAGTAGTTCTGCAGCGTGATGGTGGCGAGCGTCTGATTCTCTTCTTTGATCTTCACGCCTTCTTTGGCCTCGATCGCCTGATGGAGTCCTTCGGAATAGCGGCGCCCCTCCAGGACCCGGCCGGTGAACTCGTCGACGATCTTGACCTCGCCGTCGTCGACGAGGTACTCGACGTCGAGGGCGTAGAGCTCCTTCGCCTTCAGGGCTGCGTCGAGGTGATGCACGAAGTCGATGGCCGTGTGGTCATACATGTTCTCGACCCCGAGGATCTGCTCGACCCGTGCAACGCCCTCCTCGTTGATGAGGACTTGGCGCTTCGCCTCGTCGACCTCGTAGTGCTCGTCCCTCCGTAACCGGTCGGCGATCTGCGCAAAGTCCCGGTACCACTTGCCGGTCTCGCCGACCCGGCCGGAGATGATCAAGGGCGTCCTCGCCTCGTCGACCAGGATCGAGTCGACTTCGTCGACGATGGCGTAGTGATGGCCCCGCTGCACCATGGACTCCGGGGTCATCGCCATGTTGTCGCGTAGGTAGTCGAAGCCGAACTCGTTGTTCGTGCCGTACGTGATGTCGGCCCGATAGGACTGCCGGCGCTCGGCGGGCTGCATGGATGACTGGATCAGGCCGACCTGCAGCCCGAGGAAACGGTGGATACTGCCCATCCAGTCTGCGTCGCGCGACGCCAGGTAGTCGTTGACGGTGACGATGTGGACCCCGTCGCCCGAAAGCGCATTGAGGTAGGCCGGCATGGTCGACACGAGCGTTTTGCCTTCACCGGTGCGCATCTCTACGACGGATCCACGATGCAAGGCAGCGGCACCGATGATCTGCACGTCGTAGGGTCGCAGGCCCAGGACACGGGTAGCGGCCTCCCGCACGGTTGCGAAGGCTTCGGCGGCGATGTCGTCGAGGGTGGCGCCTTGTTCGAGCTGCGCTCGGAAGTCGGCGGTTCGAGCCGAGAGCGCTTCGTCGGACAGCGCCGACACGCCGGCTTCCAATGCGTTGACCTGATGGACGTATCCCTCGAGTTCTTTGAGGGCTTTGCCTTCGCCGGCGCGAAGGACACGGTTGAGCAGTGACATTTCGGGACCATCCTATAGCGGTTGTGGCACTGGCCGAACCCCTTGGCGAGCCGTGGGATGGCAGGGCGAGGACGCCGCCGTCAGACGAGCCCGTCGTCTTGGAGGCCAAGTTTCTCGATGAGCGCAGCAGGCTCGATGCCGGCCCGGTCTGGCGAGACCTGATCGACGATCGTACGTCCGTGCAACCGAATCGGAACCGGCTCGTCGATCGTCACCCCGTCTGATCCTCGGATCAGCACGGCCGAGGGCAAGTCGTCGGGTTCGCCGCTGTGGTCGGTCACCATCGCCAGCTCACCGGCGTCGAGCTCCAAAAACGAGCCTGCCGGGTACACACCCACCATCCTGATGAATGCCTGGACGAGCTCCGGGTCGTACATGGTCCCCGAGCCTTGCAGGAGCACACGGAGGGCCCGGTTCGGTGTCTCCGCCCGGCGGTAGGCGCGACGCGTCGTGAGCGCATCGTAGGTGTCGGCCGTCGACACGAGTCTGCTGAAGAAATGAGCGGGGCGTGAGTAGACGAGCGATGGATACCCCTGCCCGTCGTACCTGGCGTGGTGCTCGAACGCCACCACCGCCGCGATCTCCTGGCCCGGGGATGCCGCCGCCAGGATGGCTGCGGCCCCCTCTTGCGGATGCAACTTGATCTCGGCCCACTGCTCCTTGTCCAGCCGCCCGGGGAACTGAAGCGTCGAGGTCGAGACCCGAACCTTGCCGATGTCGTGCAGCAATGCACCGACGGCGAGGAGTTTCATCTCTTCCTCGGGCAGTTCGGCCAGGCGGGCCAGCGCGATCGAGAGGATGCACACATTCACGGAGTGGTAGAAGGTGTATTCGTCGTGCGACTTCATCGTCGACAGCAGCACCGACGCAGCCGGCTGGGCGAGCGTCTGCTCGACCAGTTGTTCCACCACCCATGTGGCGCCTGCCAGGTCGAACTCCTGCCCGGCGTCCAACGCGAGCGAGATGCCTCGCAACACGTCGAGGGAGCGGGCATACGAGCGTCGGAGTCCGGTGAAGCCCTCACCCTGTTCGAGTTCGGACCGGGCGTATGGACGCTCGTTCAAGCGAATGGTGCCTTCCGCCGGAACGTCTCCGGTCAGGCTGGCGATGAACGAGGCCAGGTCGCGGAAGTCCCCTGCGCTGACCCGTGGCCGGAGCGTGATCGATTCGATCCCGCGTGCCTGCAGGTCACGCAGGAGACCGTTGAACTCGAGAGATGTGTGGGCGAGGATCTCCCGTTCCTGGTAGAGCGAATCGCCGATCAGGGTGATATTCAGCTCGAAATCGCCGGCCACGTCGTTGGCGGCGGCAGCGCCCTTGGCGATCAGCTCGACGAGCGCCGGATGGTCCTCGGGATAGAGGTAGACCTGCCGGGCGGCTGCCCGCAGCAGATTCAAGAAGTCACGCATGGCCGTCATGCGCCGAGCGCCTTCCTTGCGGCGTCACGGATGGTGCGGGCCGACGACGACAGGAGGAACCGGCGCGAAGCCATCTGACCGAGCGCGGCCTCGGCCGGCGGCGTGTTGCGGTCGCCCAGCGCACCGATGGCCGTGACCCGTTCCTGCACCTCCAGCCGACGATCGTTGGCTGCCGCCACGAGCGCCGATTCCGCCCGGCTGTCGGGCGAGCTGCCCAGCAGTCCCAGGGCCACGGACCGGACCTCGAGGCTCTGGTCCGACATGGCTCGCTCGACGTGAGGCACGGCATCGAGCGGAGCCGCCGAGGCAAGCACGCGCAGCGCTTCGATTCTCACCCGATGGTCGCCGTGGCTCAGCGCAGGCAACACGGCACCGGGCTGAACTGCGACGCCCGCCTCTCGGAGCGCCCAGAGCACGTTGCGGACGACATACCACCGTTCGTCTCCCAGCCTGCCGATGAGGGGTGCCGGATTCGTCTCGGCAACCGATGCCAGTACCCGCATGAGGAGCCTCCGTCGAGGCGCCGACTCCTCCTCCGCGAGGAGATCCAACAGCGCATGGGCGGCTCTCGGTCCCAGTGCCTGAAGGATCTTCGTGGCCGACTCGTCGTCGTCTCCGGCGGCTTCGACAACGATCGACAGCACGTCGGGCGACGCCATCGACCCGAGCGCCGCCTCCACCTCCATGCGGCGCTCGTCGGGGAATGTCGGCTTGGTGGTGCCGGCCCGAAGCCAGAGCTCGGCTCGTCTGAACTGCCGCTGTCGCACTGCTTCGGACACCTTGCCGGCCCAAATGCGCATCAGTCGCTCGAATCTCTTGTCTCGTGTCTCGACTGCCAGGAGCCCTCGGAACACCTCGAGCGCGTCGTAGAAATAGCGCTGTGGACTCGGGAATGAGTGGCGCACCACCTCGAGGAACCGAGCCCCCTGCGCAGCCGCCTCGTCGATGCTGGACAACCGCTCCTGCACCTTGGCGGCCGCTACCTCCCGCATCGATTGCAGCGCTTCGGGATTGCGGAGGATCGCCAACAGCTCCTGGGGTCGACCGTCGGCCTGGTCGGTGGCGACCCTGGCGTAGTCGAGCAGCAGAGACAGCCCCTGTGAATCGAGACGAGGCGCCAGCCTGGCCAGCTCGTGGCCGGCGAACTGGTCGAGGAAGACGCGATCGAAGGCATGATCGGACGCCAGAAAGCGCCGAAACACCGCGATCTGGCCGGGCTCGTCGAAGAAGAAGAAGGCCTCGACAAACGCCTGCACCACGCCTTCGCGTCCGGCGACATCCTCCCCGCCGATACGATCGACCGTCTCGTGGTATCGGTCCAGGACCAGCTCGGCGAGTTGCGCCGGGTTGTTGCCCGCCTCGTCCATCAGGCTGCGAGCGAAGTCCTCGGGGGCGATGGACTCATCGAGCACCTCCTGGACGGTCGGGTCACGGTCGACAGGCTCGTCTTTGGCCCCCGTGGCGAGCCGGGTCCGTTGCACAACGGTGAAGCTGCTCACTCCGTCCCTGCGTAGCGCCGCCTCCACCCCACCCGACGCCATTGCTTCGGTCTCCTCCTTGGCCAGCGAGGCGAACAAGCGAGCGACATCGCTCTCCGTGGGTGGAGCGACGACGTTGAGATACTCGAGCTGGTGGAGATAGCAGCGCTTGGCGAGCCGGTCGGCGCCTTCGCGTTCGACGGTGACCAGCTCCCCGCCGGACATGAACCCGTTCACGTCGAGCTCCAGATGCACCGGATCGGCCGCAGCCGCCCTGAGGGCTTCGACCGCCCGCCGGAAGGCAGGCTGATGCTCGGGCTCGGGGTAGAGGCTGTAGACCGTCCAAGCCGTGCCGAGCGACTCGACAACGGCGGCGCTGGCTGAGGCGGTGGTCATCAGTCGAGTGAGATCAGATCTTCTCGGATCGCGTACATCACCGCCTCGCTGCGTGAGTGCAATCCGAGCTTGTCGAGGATGTTGCGAATGTGGTTCTTCACCGTGTTCTCGGAGATGAACAGCCTCTCCCCGATCTCGCGGCTCGTCAAGCTCTGCGCGACGAACTCGAGCACTTCCAGCTCCCGGCCGGTCAGCGCCGGTTTTCTCACGCCCATCAACTCGCGATGCCGAACCATCTGGCCGACCGTGTCGAACAGCTTGCCCAGCATCGCCGGCGACACGACGGCGCCTCCGCTCGCCACCGATCCGATCGCCGCCGTGAGACTCTCGAGAGGCGCATCCTTGACGATGTATCCCCGGGCGCCGGCTTTGATCGCCGCCAGCAGGTCCTCCTCCGACTCCGAGGCGGTCAACAAGAGCACCTTTGTCTCGGGGGATGCGGCGATGATCTTGTCGACCACTTCCAGTCCGGACATGCCCGGCATGAGGACGTCGAGCACCACCACATCTGGTTGCAGCTCCTCGGACTTCTTCACGGCGGTCATGGCATCGGACGCCTCGCCCACGACATCGAACCCGGCGGACCGCAACGCCGCCGTCAGGCCCGCCTGGAACAACAGGGCGTCGTCGACCACGAGGATCCGGGTCATGCGGGCTCGATGAGGCCGTAAGCGCCATCGCGTCTGCGGTAGACGACGCTCGTCAAGTCGGTGTCGACGTTCTCGAACAGGAAGAAGTTGTGTCCGAGGAGCTCCAACTGGAGCACCGCTTCCTCGGCGGTCATCGGCTTCATGACGAACTGTTTTGTGCGGACGATCTCAAAGGGCTCATCGGGCTCGGTCACCGCCGGTGCACCTTCGATCGGCGGCTCGCGTCGCCGGCGTGACCGCGACACGAGGCGTTCCTTCAGCTTCCTCAACTGCTGCTCGAACCTGTCGACCGCCATGTCCAGCGCAGTCTCCATGGTGTCCCCTGCCGACTCAACACGAACGGTGTGTCCTGCGGCACCCGAGGTGATCTCGACTCGATAGCGCTCAGGTGCGAGCCTGGGGTTTCGCTCCTCGCTGATCTCGACGTCGGCGTGGGAGGTGTGATCGAAGAACCGCCCTGCGTTTCCCACCTTGCGCTCGACCGACTCTCGAAAGCTGTCGTTGATCTTGACATGCCGAGTGTGCACTCGAACGTTCACGTACGTGATCCTCCGCGGTTGGTCCCCAGGAGGCTAGTCACTTCGGGGGCGCTGGTCGCCGTTAGCGCGGATTCGGCCGTCGGGCCGATCGCGGCGGCAGCCGCGCGGATCGTTCGGCCGGTCGTCACGACGTCGTCGACGATGATCGACCCCGGCGGCGGCAAGATGACAAGACCGAATGCGTGCCCCGTACGACGCGAGCGGTCGGCCCCGGCATGGACGGCAGTAGCGACCGGTGTCGACAAGGCACGGACCACGGGAGCGCCGGTCAGGGCAGCCAGACCGCGGGCGAGCGCCGCGGCCGGATCGACTGCATACCGCCACCTGCGAAACAGCGCGCGAGGCACCGGCACGAGTGCGGCCGGCGCCCGGTCGAGGCGCAGCGCCATCGATGCGGCCAGTGCATTCGCAGCCGGACGCGAGCCTTCGTACTTCAACCGGTGAACCAGCACCCGGGCCGTCCCCGCATGCTCGAATGCGGATCGCACGACTCGATCATCGATCACCCGATCGTCAGCCGGCTGCAACCGTAGGCGGCAGGCAGCACACAGTGGCCCGGGAGGCCGACGGGTGAGACGCTTGGATTGCCCGCATCCGATACACCACATGGGTGCACCGTATCGACCGGGTCCGACGAATCAGGTGCCTTCGCTCCACGAGGCGAGGTAGTTGCGCTGTTCATCGGTGAGGGTTTCCAACCCTGCTCCCATGCTCTGCAGCTTGATGGTCGCCACTTCGGCATCGATCTGCTCTGGCAGCGTGTAGATGCCGGGTTCGATTTGCCCTGCCCGCTCGATGAGCCATTCGGCAGCCAGCGCCTGATTGGAGAAACTCATGTCCATCACATCGGCCGGATGGCCTTCGGCTGCGCCGAGGTTGACGAGACGTCCCTCGGCGGCCACGAGGAGCCGCCGTCCATCAGCCAGCTCGAACTCCTCGAGGTTGTCGCGTATGGGTCGCCGCGCCGACGCCATATCGGCCAAGCCGGCCAGGTCGAGCTCGATGTCGAAGTGGCCGGCGTTGGCGAGCACTGCGCCGTCCTTCATCCGCTCGAAGTGACGGGGCCGGAGTACGTGCTTGTTGCCGGTGACGGTGACGAACACATCGCCGACGGGGGCGGCGTCGTCGGCGGTGAGCACCTGGTGGCCATCCATGGCCGCTTCGAGCGCTCGGACCGGATCCACTTCGACGACGATGACCTTGCCGCCGAGCCCGTCGGCGCGGGCTGCGACGCCGCGCCCGCAGTCACCGTATCCGAAGACAACAACGCTCGATCCGGCGATGAGCAGGTTGGTGGCCCTGAGGATGCCGTCGATCGTCGACTGGCCGGTTCCATAGCGGTTGTCGAACAGATGCTTCGTCGCCGAGTCGTTGACGGCGACGACAGGCAGCCGCAGCGTGCCATCGGCGGCCATGGCTCGGAGCCGGATCACCCCGGTGGTGGTCTCCTCGGTGGACCCGATGGGACTCAGCTCGGTCCGGTCGGTGTGCAGGACGGTTGCAAGGTCTGCGCCATCGTCCATGGTGACGTCGGGCTTTGCGTCCAGAACGGCGTGTATGTGCCGGTAATAGGTCTCGTCGTCCTCGCCACGGATGGCGAACACGGGAATGCCTTCGCCGACCAGCGCCGCCGCCACGTCGTCCTGGGTCGACAGTGGGTTGGACGCACACAACAGCGCCCGTGCCCCGCCGTCGCGCAGCGCCAACATCAGGTTGGCGGTCTCAGCAGTGACGTGCAGGCAGGCGGCGATCGTTTGGCCCTCGAGAGGGCGGTCTCGAACGAATCGCTCGCGCACGACTGCAAGAGCGGGCATGCGCCGTCCCGCCCATTCGATGCGGCGAGCACCGGCCTCGGCGAGGCCCGGGTCGGCGATGTCGAATTCCATGTCAATACCTCTCGTGTAACGCTCGCTTGAAGTGATCGAGGGCATCGACTGCGATTGCATCGACCCCCGCTTGTTCGGCGACGGCCACAGTGGCGGCATCGCCGATAGCCGTCAAATACAGCATCCGTTCCAACCGGCTCGCTCCTGTGGCTCGAACAATGAGCATGTCGGTGACCATCGTGCGGAGCAAGTCGAGGCGAGCTCTGATCGCAGCCGGTTCAGCCTCGTCTCGCAGCAGAATCGGGGCACCCCACGCTGCCTCGCTCAACGGAACCAGCTCGTTGTGGGCGATCTCGGGCATCACCCCCCAGCTGGCGTGTCGGTTGGCGTTCTCGTTGAATTGGGTCTTCCACCGGTATGCCACCGCTCCGAGAGGCTCGGCCGCGTAGATCGCCACCGGCGACGACCCCACATGGTCGCGTACCTTCCTGATGGCGGGATCCGGCCCGGCCAACGCGTCGTCGACGCGGTCGGCTGCGGCGCGAATCTGATCAGTGGGGTCAGGCATGGCACCCACGTTCGATGTGAGACGCGCCAAGACGCCGAATGCCATCCCGAACGCGGCCCTCGGCTGGAAGCCAGGTTCGAGACCTACGAGGGCAACCTCGTCCTGCTCGGCCAGTCGCCCCAGCTCGCCACCGGTGGTGATCACGATACGCGCCAGACCCGACTCGGCAGCAGCGTGATAGGCCGAAATCGCTTCCTCGGTGTCGCCGGAGTACGAAGACACCACGATCAGCGGTCGCTCCCGATGCGCCCAGGGCGGAACGCCGTAGTCGCGATGCACCGCGACCTCCTGGCCGTATTCGGCCGCTAGCCGCTGGACGTAATCGGCGGCGATCGCAGACCCGCCCATTCCGCATACGAGAACCCGACCGGCGCCGACCTCGGGCAACGTGACGCCCGTCGACCAACGAAGCTGGTTGGGGAGCAGATCGACCAGCGCCGCCGACCCATCCTCACTCATCGATGATCATGTGTGGGATCCCGTCCTCTACAGGAAACCGCAGTTCGTCGGTGTCGCACACCAGCGCAGATCCGGGCTCATCGACCCGCAGCTCGCCGTGGCATCGAGGGCAGACGAGGATCTCCAACAACAGAGGCTCAATGATCGGCACGACGACCCCCGATCACCTCCAGCACTGCTTCGGTGAGTTGTGACAAGCCGGCCTCGTCGGACGCCTCGACGTTGACCCTGAGCACCGGCTCGGTGTTGGACGCTCGCACGTTGAACCATCGATCGTCCCACTGCAGGGTGAGGCCGTCCAGCTCGTCGACCGAATCGGCATCGAACGACTCTTTGAGGCGGGCCACCGCTCCGTCCTTGTCGGCGATCTCCACGTTGATCTCTCCGGACGCCACATAGGGCTCCACGTCCCGACGAAGCTCGGACAGGCGACGCCCGTCTTCGGACAGCACCTGCAGGAGTACGAGCATGGCCAACATCCCGCTGTCGGCCCGGAAGTTGTCACGGAAGTAGTAGTGGCCGGAATGCTCGCCACCGAAGATGGCGTCGGTGTCCGCCATGATCGCCTTGATGTACGAGTGACCGACCTTGGTGCGCACCGGTGTGCCACCGTGCGCTTCGACGATCTCCGGGACGGCCCGTGACGTGATCAGGTTGTGGACAACGACCGCCCCCGGCTCGCGTGCCAAGAACCATCGCGCGATCAGCGATGTGGTGGTCGATCCGGACAACGGCACTCCCTGGTCGTCGACGAAGAACGCCCGGTCGGCGTCCCCATCGAATGCCACGCCCAGATCGGGGAGTTCTCGTTGGACCAACTCGATCAGGTCGACGAGATTGGCCGGGTCGATCGGGTTGGCCGGGTGGTTGGGGAACGTGCCGTCGGGCTCGATGTAGAGACCGAGCATCTCTGCCGGGATCCGGTCGAATACGGTCGGCAGGACGACGCCCGCCATCCCATTGCCACCGTCGACCGCAACCCGTAGCGGCGCGATGGCCTCCGGATCGACGATGCCGAGGAGGTGATTCACATAGGCGTCGACGACGTCTTCCTCGGTGAATGAACCACGGGTTGCCGCCGGTTCGGGAGGCTCGGCAGTGAGTTGCTTGATCTCGACCAGGCCCGATTCGACGCCGATGGGCCGAGCCCCGCTCTTGCACAGTTTGATCCCGTTATAGGTCGGGGGGTTGTGCGAGGCGGTGATCATCGCCCCCGGCATGCGCCTCCATCCCGATACGAAATAGACCAGATCCGTGGCGACCTCGCCCAAATCGAGCACGTCGATCCCCTGTCCGGTCACACCATCGATGAATGCTCGCGCCAGCCCGGGAGATGAGTCCCGGCAGTCGCGCCCGAGGGCAATCCTCGGCTCGCCCACATACTCGGCGAACGCCGCACCGATCCGGTGGGCAGTCTCCTCCGTGAGCTCGCCCGTGTCGGTACGGCCGCGGATGTCGTAAGCCTTGAAGATCGAGTCGAGCACGGCACCTCCTCACCGGCATTGTACGTTCCTCGACTCCGAGAACCGCGCCGGCGGCCCCTACACTCGGCGTCATGACGGAGGCCGAGCTGGTCACTGTGGTGGTGCCCATCCACAATGAAGCACCCCATGTGCCGACGATGATCCCCGCCATGGCGGGTGATGTGGCGGCTGCGATCGGACCACAGGAGCTCCTCCTCATCGAGAACGGTTCGGTCGACGACACCGCCGCTCTGGCAAGGATGGTGTGCGACGAGCTGACGGCAGCGGGTTGGAAGGCACGCACGCTGACGACGCCGGCTGCCGACTATGGGGCAGCCATGCGCATCGGGTTCGCAGAGGCTGCCGGCGAGTGGATCGTCAACTTCGACATCGACTACTGGTCCGCTGAGTTCGTCCAGCAGGCGATCGGCGCCGAGGCCGATATCGTGATCGCATCCAAGCGCGCTCCTGGTAGCGCAGACCAGCGGTCCCGCTTCCGGCGCCTTGCTACCAGAGTCTTCAACCTCATCCTGCGCCACATGCTGGGTTCACAGGTGTCGGACACCCATGGGATCAAGGCATTTCGACGCCACACCGTGCTCCGCCACCTCCCTGATACCGTTTCGAATCAGGATCTGTTCGACACAGAGCTCATCCTGCGAGCCGAGCGGGCAGGTGCGATCATCCGGGAGCTTCCCGTCGTGGTGGAGGAACGACGAGCAGCCCGATCGCTGCTCAAGCGGGTCCCGCGAACCCTGCGTGGCATCGTGTTGATGAGGCGAGTCTTTCGATCCGAGGGCTGATCGGGCCGCTAGTCCGCCCGACTGTTCCACAGCTTGCGAGCCGCCAGGCCGAGCAATGCCAGCCAGGCGACGGCGCTCATCGCCAATCCGACCTGCTCGGGCCATTGCCGGCGAAATTCGAGCGTGACGCTTTCTTCCGTGGGTACCACGACCATGAGCGAGGGGGTGGCGCGATACGGTCCGAGCGCTCCCTCCACCTCCCAGTTGGGGAAATACGACATCTTCACGACGTGGGGACGCCCAAGCGCTGTGGTGTCGAAGCTGATCACTCCGTTGTCCGACGTGATGTTGCTCACCGCCCGGGCCGGCGCCGGATCGAGTGGCCAGGCCGCTTCCGCGACGTCAGTAACCGATTCGACGCGAACCCAGTGGTCGGGACCCTCTGCCGTCACCACCATGTCGAGCAACGAGAGGTCGTCGTACCACTCGAGGGCGAACTCATGGAATGTCGCGGTCGCTCCGACCCCTCCTTCATCGGCTGCGAAGACCCCCCACATGCCATCAGGTTTCGCCTCGTACACCGACGGCTGATAGTCGAGCACTTCGACCATGCTCGTCTCGGGAAAGGCGAAGACCGTGAATGGCTCCGATTCCGCAAGCTTGGTCAGCGCCGGATGGTCGGTGGCCTCATTCGTCGCCTCCTCCGTGAAGGACACGTAGTAGCTGACGGCGTAGGTGTCCATGTACTCCACACCCCGGTCGAATTCGAATGTGTGATAGTCGAGACCAGGAATCGGGTTGGATGGTTTGTGGCTGAGGGCGCCGGCGTTCAGGAAGTGAAACGGCGTCGTCAGCGACGACTCGAAGTAGAGGCCCTCCATCGAGGGATGGCCCTCCGACCAATACGGCGTGAGCATCAAGGCCATCGGTGTGCCGTATGAATTGAGCTCCTTGTTGGCCTCCCACTGCACGCGACCCGGTGGGAGCCCATCGATCGTCTGCATCAGTGACTCGTACTCGGGCCACTTCTCCTTCGCCTCGTATCCGGTGTAGTTCCAGCGAGCCCATCCGGGAAGGAAGGATGTACCGGCGGCGATGATGCTCAAGAGCAAGAATCCGGCAAGTGAGGTCACCAACGCCGACGTGGGTGCGCGGGCGTATCGGTTGTTGACGATGAGCCCCAGAGCCACGACCCCCACGCCGCCCAGACCCCACGCCCAATACTCCATGAATCGGTACTCCCCCCAAAAAGCCATGGCTGGAGCGAGCAGGACCGCGAACGCCGCGAAGGGGGTCCACGTCGGCAGTGTCGCCGGGAGCCGGCGGATCAGCGCTCGACTGACGAGGCCAAACGTGATCCCGGCAAAGAACACCACACCAAAGAACCAGAACGGGAGCAGCCTTCCGTTCCAGAGCTTCCAGGTTCCGTCGTACAGCTCGAGACGTTCGGCTTGAAACGGCAGCCAGAAGTAGACGATCGGGACGAAGGTCATGAGCACCAGCGGCGGCGCCCGTCTCGTCCGGGCGAGGGCCCACCCCAGTCCGACCGCGGCGGGGATGGCGAGGATCCACACCTCGGTCGGGAAGATCTCGTCCCATCGCCGCAGCGGCGACCAAGCCATGTCGGCCGTGTACCCGATACTCCGGAGCAGGGGCAGCGACCAGAACGCCGAAACGAAGAAACCCCATACCCACGTCGTCACGACCCTGAGCGCGCCTTGCCTCCAGAACAACATCGGGAGCGAAGCGATCACGAACATGATGGTGGTGATGACGTGTGCCAACGCGGTCAGACCGAGGGCGAGCGCGGCGAGCGGCAGGAGCCTGCGGTCGTCGCGTATCGCCCGCATCGTCAGACCCAAATACGTCAACCCCAGCGCAAAGGACCACGAGAACGAGAACTCGCCCGCCATGGTCGAGGCGACGTTTCCTCCGTAGATGGTGAAGGATTCGATGAGCACGAACGCCCCGCCGGCGACTCCGGCGGACGAAGCGATGACCCGGGGAAGCTCCATCGATCGGGCCAGGTAATACGACGCCACGGGCGTGGCGATGAGCCCCAATGTGGTGACGATCTTGAAGGCCACGCCGTAGGGCAGCAGCACGTCGAGGAGCACGATCACGATCGACGGGAGCGGGAAGTAGAAGTAGAAGGCAGGGAATCCCGCGAACCAGGAGTCCGACCATCCGATCACCGTGCCCGAGGGGAGGAGGAAATCACGGAGAAACGCCGGGCCCAGCACATGGGCGCCCATGTCGCCGCCGGTGGGAGTCGAGTCCGACAGGACCAGGTGAGGCTGGAGGATGCCGACGACGGTGGCGACCACGGCGCCGACCGTGAGCCAGGGAACCCAACTCGGCACCAGATCGGATGGGAGGTGCCGACGTCGCGCGGCCGTCTCGGATGTCACACTCGGGGCCGGCGCGCCATCCTGAGAACGTCTGCCAGTGCGATCTCTTTGCCATCCCGATCCCACCAACGCTCGTCGCACTTGTGGCATGAGAAGAAATCGATCTCGGTGCCGTCGGGCAGCCTTTGATGGATCTCGATCACGTCAACAACCTGACATCGAGGACACTGCATCTACGTTCAACCTCCCGAGTGCGCCGGCGCAGCACGTTTCGTCATACGCTCGCGGTTCGTTCCGTGTTGTGGTACCGATCCGATTGCCGACCGCCAACGGTCACTCGTCGACCAGTGTAGAGACGCCCGCTGCGTAGGCGTCAACCCTCCTCCAAGAGCCGCCCGACGTATTTGCTGCGACGACGGCCGTCTTCGGTCCAATAGGCGTACCAGTAGGGCCCGTGCGGACACGAGGTGCACGCCGCCTTCCCGCAACGGACGGGTCGCTGTCGGAGTCGGACCGACGGGCCATCGTCGCCGGGCGCGAGGACACCGGTGCGTTCGAGATGGGCGCGAGCAAGGATCAGGAGACGCCGCAGCTCGTGCTCATCGAGGTCGCGAACGGCATCGAGCAGGTCCCGATCGAGCGACATCGCTCTGGTCAGGCGACTCCGGCAGCCTGCATGGGCGATGGGGCGAACAGCCGAACCGTGTTGCGGCGGTCGGTGAGCGTCCAGCCCATCGGCGGTACGAGTCGGTCGCCGTGCATGGCGCAGACCGCGTATCCGGCTCCCGGCTCGATGCGATCGATCAGATCGTCCAACCACACGGCGCGGTCGCCGTAATGGTATGACATCATCGCCGAGGCCGGTGCTCCGCATCGCGCGCAGGATTCGATCATGGGCAGAAACGCTAGGCGAACGAGCCTTTCATTCCAAGCATCGGAACGGGTCTTACGCGCACGACCGCGCGTAAGACGATTTTGTCATTCTGCAGATTCGTGTAATTCCGAGAAGCGCCGCAGCCGGATCACCTCACGGGCGCTGGGCATACCGTGGACCTGTACCGCCACTCGCCCGCGATCGTCCACTCCGATCGTCCACGGAACTTCGGCGACGTCGAGCTGTTCGAACAGCTCGGGATGTGCTTCCCACTCGAACGTCCGCACCCGGAGGCGCTCCTCGCGTAGCCGAGCGGCGACCGGCTGACACGACGCACAAGTGGCCGAACCGAAGAGAAAGACCGCAGGGAACGGTCCCACCTCGGGCGGAATGGTCTTGGCAAAGCCGGGCAATCTCTTTGCGAGGTAGCCGACAGCGGCCGCTGCGAGCGCCACGCCGGCCAGCACCGCCAGACGCTGGAGATCACTCATCGTCGACGGGGATGCCGGTCGTGAACGAGATCGCTCCCGCCGATCGGTGAATCCACGCCACCGACACCGGTGAGTCGCTCTCGATCGACAGGTCCGTTTCGGATCGGACGATCCGGACCGCTCCCGGCGGGACCCGGACCGCTTCCGGCGCCTCACCAGCGGACGGTCTGATCGTCACCGTGGCCGGAGCGACGCCGGTATTCATGACCCACACCGCCGACGGGCCCGGCAACACGCCGATACCGGGCACCAACCACGACGACGACGGCCCGCGCAGCCCCTCCGTCGCCCCCCGCTGGGTGGGCCCCTTGCCGGTCAGAAATGCTCCAATGGGTGACTCCGCCGACAGCACGACACCGAAGGTGCCTGAGCCGAGATCACTGACGGGGATTCGGACCGTGGCGAGCGGCTCGAGCGTGCCGGCGGCGACCGCCCGGTCGGCTCCTTCACCTCTCACCGCGTCCATGCTCCACTCGACGGGAACTGTCTGGTCGTTGAACAGCGTGATAGACGTTTCGATCCCTTCGATCGCAGCGAACGGGAACTCCCAGCGTGTGCTGGGCGCGACCGCAGACCATGCGGCCAGGTCGGCGTCGATCTTGGCACCTTCGGCGTCCTCCACCTCGGCCGCTTGAACCAACGCCGGGACCACGAGCCCCTCGGCGTCCGTGATGGCGAGGGCGAGCACCTCGCGAAGGGTGATCAGCTCGCTCAGGTCGAAGGTGGCAGTGGTCTGGGCCCCGACCGTGACGGAGTCGAGGGTCGGCTCGGGTTCGAGGTCGTTCTCGCTGACCACTCGGATATCCACGCGAGCATCTTGTGGGAAGGGGTTGAAGAGCCGCAGTTGGAGGGATTCGCCGGCGGTCGTATCGCCGCCGGCCAGCAACCATCGCTTCGACGTGCCCGACCGGCATCCGGCCGAGGCTGCGGCTCTCTCGCCCGCACCGACCGACACCGCTCCTGCCGGCTCACCGTCGAATTCGACCAACGCCGAGCCGGTGCCCGTGTCGGTGAGCTCCGAGAAGGCCACTCCGGCGAAACCAGGGACCGGCCGTTCGACCGATGCGACCACTTCTCCTGCTTCGGAGACGGTGATCGTCGCCTGGACCTCGTCGACGGCCGCCAGGACGACGGAACCGTCGAGGAATGCGTCGCCTCGAACCCACGGGCACCGGCCGATGGACCGAGCCGTGTCGACGTCGGCGGCCCCATCCGCGGTGTCTTCGACCGGGGGGGCCGTGGATGCTTCCTTCGGCTGCGGCAAGAACACGACCAGCGCGATGAGGGCTCCGACGGCGACGAGGAGCGAGATGCGTCTCATCGTTTGGGCGCAAACAGGCCGGAGACTGCTGCAGCAGCGGACAAGGCGGCCAACACCGCCGCCCCCACTGCCAACGCCCTCAGCGTCGGATCGATCGCCACGTCGGCCCGACCGGATGAGGCGTCGACTCGCACCGACCAGCCTTCCTCGACAGCGCTTGGGCGCCAGCGCGGGTGAAATTGCTCCGCGATGAGCACGGTGCTCCCCGCTTGTGGTTGTCCGGAGTACTCGAATCCTTCGTGCCGCCAGATCGTGCCATCATCCCGGACGGCTCGGGGACTCGATTCCAAGTTCTCGTAGACGGCGTAGCCGGTCTCGAAGAGCTCGAGTCGGCGCAGGTCGAGTTTGGCCTCGAAGGCTGGTTGGAGTGCATTGGGCTCCAGCACTGCGACCCACCTGATCCCGAATCGCGCCAGTTCGGCGCCGGCGCGCTGCACCTGCGGGTCGGTCATCGATCGTAGGGCTTGTTCGAGTGCTGCATCCCCGGCCTGGCGCACAGGCAGCCAAGCCTCGGTCAACGGAACGCCGCCGGAGATCACCCGGTACGGGACCCCGTCGACGACTCGGCTCTCACCCGGCCCATCGCCACCGACGACGAGTACCCGGTCCGGACCGTGCGACCCCGCGCGGGGGCCGGGGAATGCCAACGGCGCCCCGAACCGGTCGGCTCCGAAGCCACCGCGACCCGACAGGAGCGCAGTGCCGGATCCGGCCAACAGCAATACCACCATCAGGGCCGCCAAGAGCTTGGCCAGGCCGCGCCGGGCAAAGCCGTCGTCGCTGGTCCACAGGCCGATGGTTGCGCCTGCGGCGATCGCAAACCCCAGATGAGCCGCCACCATCCCGGCGACGGCGAGCTCGAGGCCGACACCACCGTACTGAGCTCGGCTCAGGATCGTGCCTCCCAGGGCGATCAACGCCCCGGGGCCGATGAGCCGTAATCGATCGACTGACCCGATCGCCAGAGACCCCAGCGTCGCGATTGCCCAGCCGATGGCCCAGCGTGCATCGAGCTGCCACCAGAGGGGCTCGCCAGACCTGAGGAGGCTGGCCGCCGGAGCCCACCAAAGCCACGGGACGGCGAATCCCAGCGAGACGGCGCCGTACACGCCGGCCCTTGCCACGCTACGCCACCCTTCTCCCCGCATCGCGGAGAGGATCAGCAGGGTGAGTAGCGGAAGGACCGCGAGCCACGGCACCAACACGGTCATGAGCCCGGTGACGAACACTGCCGCTCCTACCCGGCCGACCCTCATCCGCAATGATCCGACCAGCGGCCGGACAGCAGCATCCACCGCCCATGGCACCAAACCCACCGCCAGGAACGCCGGCCAGTGGCCGACTTCAGCGATGCCGAACAGCGGCGGCCCGAAGGCGAGGGCGAACGCCCCACTGATGCGGCTGACATCGTCCGCTCTGAGCGTTCTCATGAGTCGTGACATGCCGGTGAACGCCAGCACCATGGAGCCGAACGACACGACCGTTGAGGACAGTCCCACCGCCGTCGTCAGGGCCAGCAGGCCAACCGCCGGGCGGAGCGGCTCTACCCACCCCAACCCGGAAGGATTCCAGCCTCCGGCGTAGTTGGCGAGAACAGCGCGCCAGTCGCTCGACGGTTCGAGGCGGAAGCCTGTGAGCGGCATACCATCGAGCCACGTTGCGCGCAGTGCAATGGCGGCCACGACCACCGCCGCGATGGTGGCCACGAATCCCGGCTCGTGCCAGAACCCACGCCGACGTGCGATGAGCGCCCCGAGCGCCCCCTCAGGATGGCTGCGCTCTCTCACCCAGGTCGTCAGCTCCTCCCCGACCTGCCTGGCCATCTCGGAGCCGGACGACTGATACCGAAAGAGCTCTTCATCGCCGATCGATCGGGCCTTGGTGGCCGCGCGTCTTCCGCGCAAGGTCGAGCCCAGATTCTTGGCGTTCCACATCCACGCCTTGAGCTCACCGAGGAGGGCATTGGGCCGGCCGAGAACGGTTCGTACGAGCGCCGCCATCAGACCGATGGCGAGAGAGAACGGCAGCACCCAGCTCAATGTCAATGTGCTGTAGGCCTTGGCGACGGCTCGCAGCTCCCCTGCTCGCTCCCGCCAGGGGGGAATCCCCTCGGCGCAATTGCCCTCGTGCACGACCTCCGACGACGGCACCACCACGACCCGGCCGCCGAGAAGGCGCGCCCTCTGGGCGAGATCGATCCCCTGCGCCACGGGTGCCAACAGAAGATCCGGTCCACCGATCCCCTTCAGCAGGTCCCGCCGGATCAACACCGAAACGACAGGGATGAAGGCGACGTCCCGGACGACATCGTATTGCTCTTGATCGAGCTCGCCCTCGGACAGGCCGCTGTAGGGATGCCCGAACACATCGGTGGCACCGCCGACGGACTCCAGCTCACCCGGATCGGCGGCCCGAAGGACCTTGGACCCGGCGACCGACGCGTCGGTCCGCTCGGCCTCGCGGATCAGGGCCGACAGCGCACCGGGGCGAGGCCGGCAATCGGCGTGCAGCAACCACACATGGGTGGCGTCGCTGCCCAACTCGCCCTGCAGCGCCGGAAGGTTGGGCAGCCACGAGGCGCCGCCTGCTTCGGCCGACCGACGCGTCTTGGCGCCCCCGCCCACGACGAAGGAGGCTGCGATCTCTTCTCTTGAAGCCGCCTCGAGACACGCCGCGACCTCGTCGGGGTTCGAGCCGAGAACGGCGAGCGTGACTGCCCTCGTGGAGGAGGGGGCGACATCGGGGAGTGACGTCATGTGAGGTCGTATTCTGGAGTCCTTGTATGAAAAGGGCAATCCAAGCGGAGGCCGGTAGAGAATGAAGATCGTGCTGCTCTCGGGCGGAGTCGGAGGTGCGCGGCTGGCGCGGGGATTGGGTCGAATCCTGCAACGCGACCTCACGGTCGTCGTGAACACCGGTGACGACGCCGTCATCTACGGCCTGACGGTGTCGCCCGACCTCGATACCGTCATGTACACGATGAGCGGCATCGAAGGACCGGATGGATGGGGTCTGGCCGACGACCGGTTCAGCGTGATGGACCACATGAATGGATTCGAGATCGACACGAGCTTTCGCATCGGCGACGCCGACCTGGCGACGAACCTCTATCGGAGTCAGCTTCTCTCAGAAGGAGTGCCCTTGTCAGAGGTGACCCGACGGCTCGGCTCCCTTCTCCAGCTGATCCCCGAAGTGCTCCCGATGAGCGACCAGCGAGTGTCGACGGCCATCCAGATCGACGGCGGCGACTGGCTGTCGTTTCGCGAGTATTTCGTGACCCGACAACATCGTGACCGCGTGCGCGACGTGCGGTTCGAGGGGGTAGAGGACTCCACGCCGGCTCCTGGCGTTCTCGAGGCGCTCTCGGAAGCAGATGCTGTCGTGATCGGCCCATCCAACCCTGTGCTTTCCATCTGGCCGATCTTGGCAGTGCCGGGCATCGCTGCGGCGGTGGCATCGGCGCCCCGCGTCATCGCGGTCAGCCCGCTGTTCGGGGGTGAAGCATTGAAGGGTCCCGCCCACATCGTGATGGCAGACGTGGGCCTGGCGCGGGGGAATCTCGGTGTCATCCAAGCCTACGACGGTCTCGTCCGGGATCTCGTGATCGACACCGGCGATGCATCGGAACGGAGTTCACTCACCGCGAGTGACGTGACGATCCACGTTCGCAGCACCATGCTCACGACTGCTGAGCAATCGACCGACTTCGCCGAATGGCTGCTGGACCTCGTCGCTTGATGCGAGTATTCCCGGTCGAGGGCATCGGCGAGGTGGCCGAAGGCGACGACATCGCCGCGCTGATCGCCGATGCGCTGACCTTCGAGCTGGTGTCGGGCGACGTGGTGGTCGTGACCCACAAGGTCGTCTCCAAGGCCGAAGGAGCGATCCGAACCTACGCCGACGAAGAGGAGCGTCGCGCGATCATCGAGGCCGAAGCGGTTCAGATCATCCGCCGGCGCGGCGACTTGGTGATCACGGAGACGCCCCACGGGTTCGTGTGCGCAAACGCCGGAGTCGATCGATCCAACGTGGAGGCGGGCCTCGTCGTCCTCCTCCCGCGGGATCCCGACCGCTCGGCCCGGCGGATTCGGACCCGGCTCGAACGTCTCGTCGGCATTGCACCGGCAGTCGTCATCACCGACACGTTCGGTCGAGCGTGGCGCCAAGGACTGACCGACGTGGCGATCGGCGTGGCAGGGATTCCCGCAATCGTTGACCATCGAGGAACGACCGACTCGCACGGAAACGAGCTGGTCGTGACACAGGTCGCCGTGGCGGATGAGATCGCCGCCGCAGCCGATCTCGTGATGGGCAAGTCTCGGAACATCCCGGTGGCGGTAGTCCGGGGGCTGGATCTCGAGGGCCTTCCCGCCGGGACGGGACGCGATCTGGTTCGATCGCCGGCCGACGACCTGTTTCGGTGACGCTCAGGGCTCTGGATTGGCCCTGAGCCAGGCAACGGTGGCGGCGAGGCCCTCGTCGAGCGGTGTCCATGCTTCCCAACCGAGGTGCTTGCGCGCCGCGCTGGAATCGAGCCACGACCGCCGTATGTCACCGGGCTTCTCGGCTTCGTGACGAGGCGACCGGTCGGTCGGCACGATCTCGGCCATGATCTCGTGCAAAGCGTTGATCGAGGTCTCCATCCCCGTGGAAACGTGCAAGAACTTGCCTCCCAACTTGCGGGCGCCGGCGATCAATGCCTCGACGACGTCCTCCACGAACACGAAGTCCCGGGTCTGCTCGCCGTCCCCATAGATCACCGTGGGTCGGCCGACCAGCATGGCGCGCGCAAAAATCGCCACGACGCCGCCTTCGGCGGACGAGTTCTGTCGAGGCCCGTACACGTTGGAGGGAGCGAGCGCGACGTAGTCGATGCCGTGGCGCGACCGATAGAAGTCGAGGTAGGCCAGTGCCACCATCTTGGATACCCCGTACGGCGATTCCGGCCGGAACGCGTGTGTCTCCTTCGACGGAAGCTTCGAGCCCGCTCCATGCAGCGCACCACCCGACGAGACGAACACGAACCGGCGCGCGCCGACAGCCCGGGCCGTCTCCAAGAGATTGATGGTTCCCATCACGTTGATGTCGGCGTCGTTGCGGGGATCGCTCATCGAGGCAGGGACGGAAGCCTGCGCAGCGAGGTGGAAGATCGTGTCCGGATGGAACCGCTCGACCACCATGCCGAGTCCCTCGGACCGGACATCGATGCGGTGCAGTGCGACGCTGCCGCGAGCGCGCGCCTCGGCGAGAAAGTCGAACCGGCCGGTGGAGAGGTCGTCGACCACGAGCACCTCGACATCGTGGTCGACGAGCCGGTCAACCAAGTGCGATCCGATGAAGCCGGCCCCACCCGTGACCAGTGCTCGACGGATGCCGTCGATGCCCTTCATACCCTGGTGTTCCGGAACGACCGGAAGTACTCGGCCGTCGCAGCCAACCCCACCTCGATCGGCGTCGATGCCTCCCAGTCGAGGACCTCCGACGCCAGTGTCGTATCCGGTCGCCGTCGGGCCGGGTCGGCTTCGGGGAGGCGGGCGTGACGCCGACCGGTGTCTCCCACGATCGATGCGACCAGGTCGGCCAGCTGCGCGACCGTCACCTCGAACTGCGAGCCCAGGTTGATCGGACCACCCACGGCCCGGGGATCATCTGTCTGGGCCAGTCGCACCAGCCCATCGATCAGGTCGTCGACGTAGCAGAGTGAACGGGTTTGCGAGCCGTCGCCGTACACCGACAACGGCTCGCCCGCCAAGGCTTGAGTCAGGAAGTTGGAGACCACCCGCCCGTCGTTGGGGTCCATGCCAGGGCCGTAGGTGTTGAAGATGCGGGCGATCCGGCCATCGGTGTAGCGACCCATCCGGCGGAACGCATAGATGAGCGCTTCGGCGTAGCGCTTGCCCTCGTCATAGCAGGCGCGTTCGGCTTGGACGTCCACCGCTCCCACGTAGGACTCCGGCTGAGGGTGGACGTCGGGGTCGCCATAGACCTCTGAGGTAGAGGTGAACACGAGGCGGGCATCGGTCTGCGCGGCGAGGTCGAGCACCGCGCGAGTTCCCTCGGCGCTCGTTTCGAGCGTATCGACCGGGTCGGCGAGATATCGAGGGGGCGAGGCGGTGGCAGCGAGGTGAAAGATCACATCGAAGTGCTCGGGAAAATCGGGCATCGCCCGCACGTCCGCCTCGATGATCTCGACGATGGGCGGTATTGGCGACGGCGTCGCCATGTTGTCCACGACCGTCACCTCCGCTTCGAGACCAACCAACCGCTCCACGAGGTTGACGCCGAGGAATCCCGCCCCACCTGTGACGAGGACGCGCCTGCCGGCGAGAACCATCACTGCCGACCGACGCCTGTGTAGACCAGTCCGGCAGCTCTCACCTGTTCGGGGTCGAGCAGGTTTCTGGCGTCGATCACATGCCGGCCCGCCATCACCTCGGCGAGCTGAACGAGATCGACCTTGGCGAAATCCGTCCATTCGGTTCCGAGCAGCACCGCATCCGCCCCATGCGCCGCGGCGAGCGGGTCGGGCGCGTTCTCGACACCGTCGACGACCACCAGCGGGTCGAACACGACCGGCACCGCCCCGTGCGCCATGAGCTGGCGGATCAGCCACAACGCCGGCGAGTCGCGCAAGTCGTCGGTCCCCGCTTTGAATGTCGCACCCCAGACGGCAACCCGCGATCCCGACAGATCCCCGCCCACGGCGCGCTCGACCTTGTGCAAGATCCGGCGTCGCTGAGCGTCGTTCTCGGCGATCACGGCCTTGAGCAGCGAGAAGTCGTAGCCTGCGTCGCCGGCAACCGAGACCAGCGCGGCAGTGTCCTTGGGGAAGCACGACCCTCCGTAGCCCGGCCCGGGTCGCATGAAGTGGTGGCCGATGCGACGGTCGTAGCCCATCCCATGCAGCACCTCATGTACGTCGGCGCCGACTGCCTCGCAGACGTTGGCGATGGAGTTGGCGAACGTCACCCTGGTAGCCAGATAGGCATTGGCGGCGTACTTGGCCAGCTCCGCCGCGACGGGGTCGGTCAGGACGATCGGGGCGTCGATGCCGTCATAGAGGTCGGTCAGCAAGAGCGCTGCCCGGTCGTCGGAAGCGCCGACGACGATGCGGTCGGGGTGAAAGAAGCCAGCGACGGCGTTGCCTTCCTGCAGGAATTCGGGGTTGCTGGCAACGTGAACCCTGGGGCCGAGCCGGCGTTGGGTTGCCGCAACCGTACCCACAGGGACCGTCGACTTGAATGCGACGACGACGCCCTCCTCCAGCACGGGACCAATCTCGTCGAGGACGGCATCGACCGCCGAGAGATTCGCGGTTCCGTCCTCCGACAACGGCGTGGGGACGGCGAGGAATACGACATGGCATCCCGCCACCGCTGCGCGATTGTCGGCATGGATGGACAGCGTGCCCGCTTGGATGACACGTTCGAGGAGATCCTGAAGGCCGGGCTCGTAGATGGGTGACCTCGACTGCTCGAGCGCCACCCGCCGCACCGGATCGGCTTCACCGACCGCAACGTCGTGGCCGAGCGAAGCGAGCCCCACTGCCTGAACCAAGCCCACGTACCCGGCGCCGATCACCGCTACCTGCATGACGACCCCCCGATGCATGTCGTGCCAGTCCGGCAGAGTAGCAACGGAACCCTGACGCGCCCGAAGCCCTGCGCTCGCCGCCGCGGCCGCCTCATCTGTCTGCGCCGACGATCACGACGACGTCGTAGCCGTCGGGCGGCGAGCCGACCTCGACGGAGCCGAAGCCGAGCGCAGAGGCCACGACCTCGCCCACATCCAGGCTCGTGGCGAGAATCAACGTCTCGCCGTAGTCGTAGTGGTCGGCGTCGCCGACGGCGTCGATCGTGAAGCCGGACGCTTCGAGCATCGTGGCGACCTCCCCCGCCGCACCCTTGCGGCCGTTCCCGTTGAGCACCTCGAGCGCCAGTTCTGCGGCGCTCGGCATGGCGGGGGCCGACTCGACGCTGGTGGTCGGAGTGGCGCGGATCTCGGAGTCCGCAGTGAGGAACGCGCTGAGCGCCTCGCTGGCGGCAGGCTCGGATCGGACTTCGTACCAGATGCCATTCTCCCGAACCGACTCCGTGGGAAGGGTCATCCGGTCGATGTCGTCGGTGCCCAGCGAGCGGAACGTCAACCCCAGGTCCACGAAGTCCAGTCCAAGGAATCCCGGATCGACGGAGACGTAACCGCCGAGCCGAGAGATGACTCTGTCCACTTCGAGGACGGCGGTCGGCGAGCGTGCTTCGTTCATGATCGCCAGCACCAGATCCTGCTGCCGTTGCGTCCGACCCAGATCGTTGGCCGCCACTGACGTCCACGATCCGTCGCGCAGTTCCTGATAGCTGCGTGACCGGGCGTAGGCCAAGGCGGTGATCCCGTCGAGGCGCTGCCTACCAGCCTCGACCGACAGTCCCGATTTGAGGTCTCGCGCCTGATGGGGGAAATCGATCACGACTCCCCCGAGCTCGTCCACCAGGCCGGCGAACCCAACGAAGTCGACCTCCAGGTAATGATGGATCGGCAATCCCGTGATGTTGCGCACGGTGTCGACCATCAGGGGAGCACCGCCGTACGCATACGCTGCATTGAGTTTGTCGGAACCGTAGCCCTCGATGTCGACTTTGAGGTCTCGCGGAATGCTGAGCAGGCGCATCCGGCCTGCATCGGGAATCAACTGCATCAGCATGATCACGTCGGCGCGCTGCCCACCGAAGTCGCCGAAGTCCGACAGCAGCTCGTCGGGCAGGTTCTCCCGTGAGTCGGAGCCGAGCACCAGGATGGTGACCGGATCCCGGTCTTCCGGGGGCGGTGGCTCGTCCAGCACTTGTCCCATCTCCGGAACGGTCACGAACGTTTCCGCGATGGCATCCTGCACATCGTCCACCTTGCGGATCGCGTAGAGAACCGCGACGTTCGCTACCACCAGGGCGAGGACGATCGTCCATCGGAGGATCCGCCAAGCACGAGTGCCGCCGGCCATGGGTTCAGTATGCCGGGATGACCGGCGCGGCGAGGTGGGTGGTGAAGAACCGCACGAGCCGAACCTCTGCATCGGAGGCCGCCCCGTGGTGATACCCGGTTGCGCCATCGTTCATGAAATCGTGGCCCGTGTCCTCGTAGACGATCCAGGTCCCGTTCGGGTTGAGCTCCGCCGCCGTGTCTGCACCCTCGGCGGGCACGAGTTCGTCTTCCCTCCCATAGAGGCCCAACACCGGCATCGTCAGACGTTCGAGGACGTCAACGACCTGCAACGACCGGTCGTCGTCGCCGGCCAGTGGAGCGTGGACCACGGCGACAGCGCCGACGTGTGGACGGTCGGCTGCGTAGAGAAGGGCGAAGCGGCCGCCGGTGTCGAGTCCGAGCAGGCCGATCGGGGCGTCCAGCACCCATTCGACGTCGTCGCTCATCATGAACTGGTACGCCTCGTCGATGTCGGTCAGGGCCCGGCGATCCGAGGTGGCGGCATATGCCTCCACCGCCTCGTCGAGGCCGGCGCCCGGAAGGGGTCGGTTGTCGCGATACAGATCGAGGGCGATCGCCACGAATCCGCGGCGAGCCAGCCGACGGCACAGCTCCTTCTCGAAGGACGTGAGGCCGAAGATGTCCGGTAGCACCAGGATGCCCGGGTACTGGCCCACCTCGTCGGGGCGAGCGAGGTATCCGGGTTGGGACCCGGCCCCGACCGGGACGGCATACGACCGGTAGAGAATGTTGTATGAGCCCTCGTGCGGCAAGACCGCCACTCAACCTCCTTGGATCCGGCGGCATGGTAGTAGGAGGTGTCTCATCCGAGATTCACGGCCGGTGTCCCGTGGGCCGGTCGCCATCGGATTGCAGATCCGACACATCGCGCAGCTCGGCGACGGCGCCTGATCGAAGGGTGATGCGCCCCCGATCCGTGTCCACCACCAGCGCCCCTTCGTCGTCGACCCCCACCACGTGACCGCGCCCCGCCGGTTGCCACGAGACTGTCCGCCCGATCGTCTGGCAGCGTGCCACGTACTCGTCGCGCCCCCACGCCTCGGGAGGTCCGGATGCTCGGGTGAGGAGGTCGGCGGCGAATGTACGTGCGATTTCTTCGCGGATCCGCGGGCGAGGCAGCTCGGTGGCGAGGGCGCCCATTCCCTCAGGCGGGCGCTCCCACACCAGGTTGAGGCCGACCCCGATCACGACCAGGTCCGGTCCCGCCTCGGCCAGGACACCTCCCACCTTGCGGCCTTCGATCATGAGATCGTTCGGCCATTTCAGCTCGATGACGGTGGACATCAGCCGATCCACGGCGACGGCAGCACTGAGACCGGCCGCAAGCGAGAACCGCGGCCACGCCGACGAGGGCCAGCTCGGGCCGAACGCCACCGAGACCGCCAACGCCTCATCGGCGGTCAACCACGGGGCACCTCGCCGGCCCCTCCCCTGCGTCTGGCGCTCAGCGGTGTACACCACCGGCATTCCCTCGTACGCCGCGCGAGCCAGATCTTGTGTCGAGGTGACTTCCGGCTCTGAGTAGAAAACGTAGGGTGTAGCCATCTCGTCGTTCGGGAAGTCCAACACGAGAACGCTAGTTGGCAAGGAGGATCGCGGCGTGGGAACCGAGCAACGCATCGAACAGCTGCGAGCGTTGAAAGACCAGGCGTTGCATGCGGGGAGCAAGCGGGCCATCGAACGCCAGCACGACCAAGGCAAGCTGACCGCGCGGGAGCGCCTCGCGCTCCTTCTCGACAAAGGCTCTTTCCAGGAAGTCGACATGATGGTCAAGCATCAGGCTTCCGGATTCGGCATCGAGGACCGGCGACCGCCGGGCGATGCGGTGGTCACCGGATGGGGAACCATCGATGGGCGAACCGTCTTCGTCTTCGCCGAGGACTTCACGGTCTTCGGCGGGTCGCTCGGCCGGGCTGTGTCCGACAAGATCTGCAAAGTGATGGATATGGCCCTCGACGTCGGCGCGCCGGTGATCGGTCTGAAGGACTCCGGCGGCGCACGAATCCAGGAGGGAGTGTCGTCCCTGGACGGCTATGGGCGAATCTTCGAGCGTAACGTCCGGGCGTCCGGCGTGATTCCCCAGATCTCGGTGATCATGGGGCCCTGCGCAGGTGGCGCGGTCTACTCCCCTGCCATGACCGACTTCGTGTTCCAGGTGGAGGGGACGAGCCATCTCTTCATCACCGGCCCCGAGGTGATCAAGGCCGTCACCGGCGAGGACGTCACGATGGAGGAGTTGGGCGGGGCACACGCCCACGCCCAAACCAGCGGCGTCACCCACTTCGTGGCCGAATCGGGCACGGCAGCTCTCGATGCGGTCCGCTACCTGTTGTCGTTCCTGCCGCAGAACAACATGGAGGTGCCTCCATATTTCACGCCGACCGACATCCCCGATCGAACGGAAGACTCACTCGACCGCATCATTCCCGACAGTCCCAACCAGCCGTACGACATGGTCGATCTGATCGAGACGGTGCTGGACGACGAGGAGTTCTATCAGGTGCACGAGCTGTTCGCACCCAACATCGTGGTCGGACTGGGGCGGCTCGACGGCCACACCGTGGGGGTCATCGGCAATCAGCCGGCAGCGTTGGCAGGAACGCTCGACATCTCGGCCTCCGAGAAAGCGGCGCGGTTCGTCCGATTCTGCGACGCGTTCAACATCCCACTCATCACGTTCGTTGATGTCCCGGGTTTTCTGCCCGGCGTCAATCAAGAGCACGGCGGGATCATCCGCCACGGGGCCAAATTGCTCTACGCCTACTGTGAGGCGACGGTGCCGCGAGTGACGGTGATCACCCGAAAGGCCTACGGCGGCGCCTACCTCGTCATGAACGCGCGGGGGATCCGCGCCGACGTCGTATACGCGTGGCCGTCGGCGGAGATCGCCGTGATGGGCGCGCAGGGGGCCGTCAACGTCGTCTTCCGGCGCGAACTGGCCGACGCCGACGACCAGGAGGCACGGCGTTCCGAGCTGATCGACGACTACGAGCGCCGATTCAACAACCCGTATCGAGCCGCCGAGCTGGGTTTGGTCGACGACGTCATCGAGCCTCGAGAGACCCGAATCCGTCTGATCAGGGCGCTCGACATGCTCCGCAACAAACGAGAACACCTCCCTCCGAAGAAGCACGGCAACATCCCGCTCTAGGATCTGCCCATGCCACTCGAATCCGTGCTGGTTGCCAACCGAGGCGAGATCGCCGTGCGGGTCATCCGGTCTGCGCGCGAGATGGGCCTTCGGACGATCGCGGTCTACTCGGAGCTGGATCGAGACGCCCTCCACGTGGGCCTGGCGCACGAGGCCTGGAACATCGGGGGCGCACCCGCCGCCGAGTCGTACCTGAACATGGACCGTATCCTCCAGGTCGCCCAGGCGGCCAAGGCGTCGGCGATCCACCCTGGCTACGGATTTCTCGCCGAGAACGCCGAGTTCGCGAGGCGTGTGATCGATTTGGGGCTGGCCTGGGTCGGCCCGCCCGCGGAGGCGATCGCCACCATGGGCGACAAGATCGCTTCGCGCAAAGCCGTGGAAGCAGCTGGCGTGTCCTCTGTTCCCGGGACGACAGAACCGCTGACTTCGGCTGAAGAGATCGCCGACGTCGCGTCGCAGTTCGGCTATCCCGTCGCCATCAAGGCAGCCCATGGAGGCGGAGGCAAGGGGCTACGGGTGGTGGGCGGCCCCGAACAGCTCGTGGAGGCGTTCGAAGGCGCCAGCCGCGAGGCGGACGCCTACTTCGGCAACGCCGCCGTCTACGTCGAGAAATATCTCGTCCGCCCCAAGCACATCGAAGCGCAGATATTCGTTGGCGCCGACGGAACCGGATGGTTCCTCGGCGAGCGGGACTGCTCCGTGCAACGCCGGCACCAGAAGCTCATCGAGGAGAGCCCGGCTCCCACCATGACCGACGACCAGCGGGCGGCTCTGTCCAAGGCAGCGCTGTCGGTTGCAGCTGCCTGCGACTACCAGAACGCCGGCACGATCGAATTCTTGATGTCGGAGGATGGCGACCTCTACTTCCTGGAGATGAACACCCGCCTCCAGGTGGAGCACACGGTCACCGAGATGGTCACAGGCATCGACCTCGTCCGGGCCCAACTCGCCACGGCGGCAGGCGAGGCGGTCGACTTCTCCGGCGTGGCCGCCCGCGGCCACGCCATCGAGTTCCGGATCAACGCCGAGAACCCGGCATCGGGATTCCTTCCCAGTCCTGGCCAGATCGTTCGGTATCGGGAACCGGCCGGCTTCGGAGTCAGGGTGGACGGATGGGTCGAGGCCGGGTCGCGGGTGAGCCAGTACTACGACAATCTCGTTGCCAAGTTGGTCGTGTGGGGGGCCACCCGGCAGGAGGCCATCGAGCGGTCCCGCCGGGCGCTGGGCGAGTACGTGGTGGATGGAATCTCGACGACGATCCCTGCCCATCTGGCGCTCCTCGATCACCCGAAGTTCCAAGCCGGTGATCACCACACGCGGTTCGTCGAAGACGAGGTCGACCTGACTGGGGTCCGTTCGGCCCACAAGACCGAGACACTGCCGGAAGATGAGTCATCGAGCCGCCGAGCGCTGACCGTCGAAGTGGGGGGCAAGAGGTTCGACGTGACCATCTGGACTCCTGAAGTCGACGCCACCGCTCCAGACGGAACGGCCGCCGCCCGCCGGAGGCCGCCCAAGCTGAAGACGCCCGAGCGTCAGACGAATGGTGAAGCCGGCGTGATCACCGCCCCTATGCAGGGAACGATCGTGAAGGTGGCGGTGGCAGCAGGAAGCTCGGTCGATGCCGACGAGCCGATCTGCGTCCTCGAAGCCATGAAGATGGAGAATGAGGTCAAGTCGCCCATCGCCGGCGAGCTGGTCGAGCTGCGGGTTCGGGCGGGAGACACCGTGTCCGCGGGACAAGTGATCGCAATCGTCCGCTGACCCCAAGCGGCACGGGTCAGTCCGCCGCCTCCGTCAGGCTCTCGCTCAAGCTGGGATGGACCATCAACGTCTCGATGAGCGTCTCGACGCGCACCCGCCCTTGAACCGCCAGCGCGAGGATGCCGATCAACTCGCTGGCTCGGGTTCCCACGATGGTTCCTCCGAGGATTTCGTGCGTGGCCGGATCCGAGAACACCTTCACGAATCCACGGGGTTTGCCTTGGATGACCGCCCGGCTGTTGGCTGCAAAAGGAACCTTTGTGGTCCGAATCCGCCGGCCGGCTGCCGTGATCTCGGCTTCCTCCAACCCGACCGAGGCGATCTCCGGTTCGGTGAACACCGCCTGGGCCACCCGCGAATAGTCGATCGGCTTGACTTGCTGTCCAAGCGCGTGCCGGGCGATCTTGCGACCCTGCATGGCAGCCACCGACGACAAAGGCATCTGACCCGTGACGTCGCCGGCGGCGTAGATGTGGGGGACGCTGGTGCGCTGGAACTCGTCAACAGAGATGTAGCCACCCGGGGCGTCGACCCCGGCTGTATCCAAACCGATGCCGGCGGTCAGGGGAACGGCGCCGATGGCGAGGAGCGCATGGCTTCCGGCGACTCGCCGGCCATCCTCGACGTGGACGACGACACCGTCGGGACTCTGATCGATCGACACCGCCCGCGCCCCTTTCAACAACGCAACGTTGCGCTCGAGGAAATCCTCTTCGATGACCGCAGCCACCTCGGGGTCGCGATGAGGCAGCACCTGCTGGCGGCTGACGAGAAGCGTCACCTTCGAACCCAACGAAGCAAAGATGTTGACGAACTCCACGCCGGTCACACCTGATCCGATGACGATGATGTGTTCCGGTGGCTCCTTCAGATCGTATGCGTGGCGCGTGGTGAGAATTCGCTCGCCGTCGACGACCGCCCACTCCGGCACGCGCGGCGCGGAGCCGGTCGACACGAGCGCTACGTCGAACGAGAGAGTCCGCTCGCCTTCGGGCGTCTCGGCGACGGCCTGGTGAGGGCCGATGAACCGCCCCCGTCCGTGGATGATGTCCACATCCTGGTCCTCGAGAATCGCTACAGAGTTGCGGGACAGGTCGGTCGAGATGGTGGCGATGCGATCGGACAGCTTGGGCAGGTCGATCCCACCACCCTCCACCACGTAGCCCAGCTTGTCGGCATCGAGCACGGAAAGCTTTCGATGGGACGCCGCCACCATCGCCTTGGAGGGGATGCAGTCCCACAAGTGGGCGGCGCCTCCGACGATGGAATCTTCGACGAGCGTGACTCTCGCACCCAGCGCTGCTCCAACCGTGGCCGCCATCGATCCAGCCGGGCCGGCGCCGATGATCAAGAATCGGGCCTTTGTCTCGTCGCTCACCGACGCTCCTCGCTTGTCATGCGCTAGGACGATAGATGCCGAAGACGTCCCTGAGGGCGTCAGACACCTCACCAACCGTGGCCCCGGCCGTGAGCGCCGACCGCATCGCCGGCAGCAGGTTGCCGTCGCCGCCGGCGATCGATCGCAGCTCCGCCAGCTCGCCGTCGACTCGCTCGGACTCTCTCCCTGCTCGGTGGGTGTGGAGTCGTCGCCGCTGCGCCGCCTCCACTGCGGGATCCACCGACATCACATCTGGTTCATCGCCGCCTTCGCCGCCATACCGGTTGACTCCCACGACCACCGAGTCGCCGGATTCCATGGATTTGGCCGTCTCGTATGCGGCGTCTTCGATCATCGATTGGGGGATGCCCGCCTCGATCGCCGCCACTGCTCCTCCGGCCGCGTCGATGAGATCGATGATCTCATTGGCCTGACGCTCCAGCGCGTCGGTCAGTTCCTCGACGAAGTACGAGCCTGCCAGTGGGTCGGCGGTGTCGGCGACGCCGGACTCGTGAGCGAGAATCTGCTGGGTGCGGAGCGCGAGCAATGCGGAGCCCTCCGTCGGTAGACCGAGCGCCTCGTCGTAGGCGTTGGTGTGAAGCGACTGGGTACCGCCCAGCACCGCCGCCAGCGCCTGAACCGTGGTACGGACGACGTTGTTGAGGGGCTGCTGCGCGGTGAGCGTGCTGCCGGCCGTCTGGGTGTGAAAGCGCATCGCCAGAGCCTTCGGATCAGTGGCACCCACCCGTTCTCTCATGAGCTTGGCCCACAGGCGGCGGCCGGCCCGAAACTTGGCGACCTCTTCGAAGAAGTGGTTGTGGCCGTTCCAGAAGAACGAGAGGCGCGGCGCAAACGCATCGACTTCGAGTCCGGCATCGAGGGCCGCTTGCACGTAGGCGAGGCCGTTGGCGATCGTGATCCCCAACTCCTGCGCCGCGGTGGCTCCTGCCTCCCGTATGTGATAGCCGGAAATGGAGATTGTGTTCCACTGCGGAAGGCGTTCGGCGCAGTACGCGAAGAGGTCCGTGACGATCCGCATCGATGGGCGCGGTGGATAGATGTAGGTGCCGCGTGCGATGTACTCCTTGAGTACGTCGTTCTGGACGGTGCCCTTCAAGTCGGCGGGATCGATCCCCCGTTCGGCCGCTACCAGCTCGTAGAGCAAGAGCAGGATGGGAGCCGTCGCATTGATCGTCATCGACGTCGACACGGTGTCGAGCGGCAGGCCGTCGAAGAGGACGCGCATGTCGTCGACCGAGTCGATGGCCACCCCAACCCTCCCCACCTCACCCGCCGCCAGCGGATGGTCGGAGTCGAGCCCCATCTGGGTGGGCAAATCGAATGCGACCGACAGACCGGTCTGACCCGCATCGAGGAGGGCGTGGAAACGTCGGTTGGTCTCGGCCGCCGTGCCGAATCCTGCGTATTGGCGCATCGTCCACAGCCGTCCCCGATACATCGTCGGGTACGGACCTCGTGTGAACGGGTACTCGCCGGGTTGCTCGGCGCCGACCGGCCCGTATGCGGGGCGCACCTCGATACCGCTGGTCGTTGTCTTCCGACCTGTCACCGATAGCGCCTCCGACTTGGGTATCCTGACAGCTCGTGGGATGCTACCCGCAACTTTTTCCCCTCCTCTTTCGTTAGACAACCGGACATGGTTTCACGTTCTGCCATCCATAACCTCGAGCGAACCGATCGCCGCGGGCGCGGATTCATCGCTGTGCTCATGCTCGTGTCCATCTCTGTTCTCGCTTCCTCTTGGCTGGGTCTCTTCACGTTCATGACCGCCTCGGCGGCGCACGGCAGCTTCGTCGAGATCGAAGAGAAGTACATCCCCAACGTCGAGTCCGAGGCGCTCAACTTCCCCGACTTGTCGCGTGTCTCCCGGGTGTACGCATCCAACGGCACGTTGCTGGCCGAGCTGCACGATGGCCGCGTGTCCGAGCCGACACCGTTCGAGGAGGTACCGGACGTCGTCGTCTACGCCGTTCTGTCGGCCGAGGACGCCGACTTCTTCCAGCACGACGGCATCGACTGGCAGGCCATCATCTCGGCGGCTCGCGACAATCTCGTCTCCGAAACGACTCGGGGCGGATCGACCATCACTCAACAGGTGGTGAAGAAGACGTTCGTCGGCGAAGAGCAGACCCTCAAGCGCAAGATCCGTGAAGCGGTGACCGCGATCGAGCTGGAGCGGCGCTACTCGAAGGAACAGATCCTGGAGTTCTACATGAACTCCGTGTACTTCGGCGCAAGCGCCTACGGCGTCAATGCCGCTTCCGAGGAGTTCTTCCAGAAGAACCTCGACGAGCTGTCCATCGCCGAGGCGGCGACGCTGGCTGTCCTGCCTCGGAACCCGACCGAATACAACCCGCGCCGCAACTTCGACGCCGTTTTGGAGCGACGAGACGAGGTCATCCGTGAGATGTACGAGAACGGATTCATCACGGAGGCCGCTCGCGACCAAGCCTGGGCGCAGCCGCTCCAAGTGGAAGACCCCACGGTGTTCGTCAGCCCCGACGATCATGTCGTGGCGGAGGTCAAGCGCCAACTCCTGAGCGAGCCGGAGTTCGCGTTCCTCGGCGCCACCCGCGAGGAACGAAAGATCGCGGTGTTTGGCTGCCCGGCTGATGACGCCGACTGCGACGGTGGTGGCGGTCTCAACATCACCCTGTCCATCGATCTCGATCTCCAGGACTCCGCCAACGACTTGCTGCAAACCTGGCTACCGGTACCGAGCGACCCCGACCAGAGCGCACCGACCGGCGCCATCGCCATGGTCGACAACTGGACCGGGGCAGTGCGAGTCATGTCGTCGGGACTTCCCTTCGAGCAAGAGCAGTTCGACCTCGCAGTGCAGGGCCGTCGCAATCCCGGTTCGTCGTTCAAGCCATTCGCGCTCGTGGCCGCCTTGGAGTCGGGCATCTCGCTGAACTCGTTCTGGGACGCTTCCAGCCCCAAAGATGTGCAATGCCCGTACACCTGCTCGTCGCTGGGGAACATCTGGCGCGTTCGCAACGCAGGAGGCGGACGCGCCGGCCTCATGCGGCTGTTCGACGCCACGTACAACTCGGTGAACACGGTCTACGCCCAGGTGTCGGTGGCGGTGGGACCGGAGCAGATCATCGACGTCGCCCACCGCATGGGCATCAAGTCCGAGCTTGCGCCGGTTCCGTCGATCGCCCTGGGCGCCGGGGCCGTGAGCCCGCTGGAGATGGCCTCCGCGTACAGCAACTTCGCAACGAACGGGCTGTGGTCCAAGCCGTACATCGTCGAGTCGATCACGAACAGCGCCGGAGAGATGATCTACCAGCACGAAGCCAATCCCATTCAGACGATCGACCCGAGCCTGGCAGCCGCCGCGCGCCAGCCCCTTGAGGTCGTACCCGTGAGCGGCACCGCCCCTCGGGCCAATCTGGGTGGTCGACCTCAGGGCGGCAAGACCGGGACCCACCAGAACTTCATGGAAGCCTGGTTCGTCGGTTTCGTGGCGCAATACTCGGCCGCGGTCTGGATCGGCTTCCCGGAGGAGCAGGTTCCGCTCACCAATGTCGTCATCAACGGACAGACCCTCTCCCGGGTGTTCGGCGGCACAGGACCCGCTCCGCTCTGGAAGGAGTTCATGCAGATCGCGTTGGCCGACGTGCCGGTCGAGTCCTTCCCGCCCGACCCGTCCGGAACGACCGGCTATTTCAAGACCCCGGTCGCAACCGTGCCTTCCGTCGTCGGCCTGAGCCGGGGCAGTGCGGTCAATGCGCTCCTCAACGCCCACCTCAATGCCTCGGTCGTCGAGACGCCGTCCAACGAGCCCGAAGGCACCGTCATTGCCCAGGCACCGGGCGCCGGAGCAGTGGTGAACGAAGGTTCGGCCGTGACGATCGAGGTCTCGACGGGGATTCTGCCGACTGCGCCCGTGCCCGACTTGTTCGGCCTGAAGCAGGCCCAGGTGGGAGGAGCGATCGCCAACTGGGAGGCGGCCAACGGCATCGACGTCGAATGGTCATTCCGTTTTGTCGAGGCACGCAAGAAGGACAATCAGGGAGTCGTGATCGCAGTGACCCCACCGCCGGGCACGGTGGTGGAGAACGGCGCCTTCCTCATCGTCACCGTGGGCATCGCCCCCAAGGGTGACGGCGGCTAGACCGAGCTTTTTTCGCGATCTCGTTTCAACGTCATTGACCTCAGTTGGGGTTTGTTGATATCAAACGTCCCATGGCGAGGTCGCTGCCCGAGGAATTGCACCAGGAAGCTCGTCCTCCCGTTGCAACCCATGTCGCGCCACCTTCGGGTAGCGACCCTCGCCACGAATTCCTGGGTACCGAGCGCAGCCCGGGCAGACCTTCGATGCAGGTCCGCCCGATGATCACGCCGCTGATCGTGCCCGGAGCGGCTCCATTCGGCCTGACCCACGGTGACGTCACGTTCGACGTACGGCACCTGTACGTACGTCGCTATTGGACGGCCCTGATCGGACCGAGCGCCGTCGGCGATCTTCTGCGGCTGGTCGCCACCGCTCGCCGCTCCCAGCGCCTCCTCCGTCCCCACGGCTTGCGCACGCTGCTTCGGGAACGACTGGCGACACGGTTGGATGGCGATGCAGTTGCTGTCACCGAACGAGTCCAACCGCTGGCCGACCGTCAAATCGGGAGATTGCCGTCGTGGCTGCGCGATGGCGCTCGGAGCTACTGATCGAGGTCGAGCAGGCGAGCGGCATTGCCGGCGAGCACGTCCGATGTGATCTCCGGTTCCACCCCCCACTCGTCCCAGGCCTTGATCCATCGATCTGGCGTGATGAAGGGGAAGTCGCTCCCAAAGAGCGCTTGCCGTCGCAACGGACCCTTGATCGCGTCGATCAGCTCTGGCGGGAACCGCCGGGGCGACCAACCAGACAGGTCCAGGTAGACGTTCGGTTTGTGGGAGGCGATCGCGATGGCATCTGTGTGCCACGGCACCCCGGCATGTGCCATGACGATGGACAGCTGCGGAAACGAAGCTGCGAGTTCGTCGAGCAGGAGCGGATGAGAATGCCGGTGCCTGATCCCAGCGCCACCCGGCATCCCTGCGCCCAACGCCGTGACACCGGTGTGGAACAGGAGGATGAGGCCATAGTTGGCAGCTTCCTCGTACAGCGGAAAGAAGGCGACGTCATTCGGCGAGAAGCGCTGCAACGATGGGTGAAGCTTCAGACCTTTCAGGCCCAGTGTTGCGGCTTCAGAGACGGCCATGACCGCCGCCGCACCTTTGTGCGGATCGACCGAGCCGAACCCGACGAACACATCGGGATGCGCCGCAACGATGTCCGCCACCTCTGTGTTGCTGAACGGACGCAGCCCGGTCGCCGTCTGGGCATCCAAACCGAGCAAGACCGCCTTGCCGTCGAGCGAGCGGTAGTAGTCGGCGATCTGCTCGGGCGACATGACAGGGAACTTGCGGCGGAACGTCGCTTCCAAGCTGGGCAGGAACGGACCGAAAACGCCCTCGATCACGGCTTCCACCGGCGGGTGGACGTGCAGGTCGATGAGACGGGTCACCGCGGTCTGAATCCGCGGTTTCGAGCCTCTTCGAGTGTGTCAGGTCCAAACACCGATACGAGGTTGACCGCAACGAGATCGCCATCGTCTACCCGCTCCTGCAACTCCTCGAATTGGTCGGGATCGTCGCAGTCGTAGACGACCATGGTGTCGCGCGTGCCAACGTATCGGAACTCATCGAATCGTCTCAGCCTTGCCATCGTGTGCGCCTCAGATCCTCGCCTGCTCGGTGTACGTGCCGAACACATCCTTGAGCGATGCGACGATCTCGCCCATCGTCGCTCTCACTCGGCAAGCATCGATGATTACGGGCATCAGATTGGCGGTGCCAACGGCCGCAGTGCGCACAGCTCCGAGTGCGCTGTCCACGGCGCTCTGGTCTCGCCTGGACCGCAGTTGCTTGAGATGCCGGTGCTGGGCAGCCTCGACCTCCCCCGAGATCCGTAGCATCTCGATCGGTTGTTCGTCGGTCGCCGCGTGGATGGTGACTCCCACCACATGGCGGTCGCCTGCAGCGAGCGCCTGCTCGTAGGCAAACGCCGAGTCGGCGATGGCTCCCTGGAAGTAGCCCTCCTCGATGCCGCGTAGCGTCCCGTCGAGCATCGACCCGTCTCCCAGCTCGTCGACGTGGGCGAGAATGGCCAGCGCCTCGCGTTCGATCCGATCCGTGAGCTCCTCCACCAGCCACGACCCGCCGAGGGGGTCGATGACATCCGCCACTCCCGTCTCGAGGGCCAGCACCTGTTGCGTGCGCAGCGCGATCTCCGCCGCCCGGGCCGTCGGCAGGGCGTACACCTCATCGAGCGCATTGGTGTGGAGGCTCTGTGTGCCACCCAGGACTGCGGCGAGCGCCTCGATGGCGGTTCGGACGATGTTGTTGTCAGGCTGTTGCGCCGTCAGCGACACACCGGCCGTCTGGGCGTGCGTTCGCAGTTTGAGAGAGCGCTCGTTCTCTGCTCCGTACCGCTCTCTCATCCAGGTCGCCCACATTCGCCTGGCCGCCCTGAACTTTGCGATCTCTTCGAAGAAGTCGATGTGGGCGTCGAAGAAGAACGACAGCCGGGGCGCAACCGTATCGACGTCCATCCCCGCCCGCTGTGCAGCCTCTACGTAGGCGAAGCCGTCTCCCAATGTGAACGCCAGCTCCTGAGCGGCGGTCGCCCCGGCCTCGCGGATGTGATAGCCCGACACCGAGATCGTGTTCCACTTCGGAACCTCGTCAGCACAGAACGCCATCATGTCCGTGATCAGGCGCAGATGCGGCTGCGGCGGGAAGATCCACTCCTTCTGGGCGATGTATTCCTTGAGGATGTCGTTCTGAAGGGTTCCGTTGAGGCGAGCCCACTCGACGCCACGCTCCTCGGCAGCCACCAGCAGTTGGGCGAACAGGATCTGAGCTGGACCGTTGATCGTCATCGACACCGAGACGCTGCCGAGATCGATCCCATCGAACAGCGCGAGCATGTCGTCGGCTGAGTCGACGGCGACCCCACAATGGCCGACCTCACCCAACGCCATCGAATGATCCGAGTCGTACCCCATGAGGGTGGGCATGTCGAACGCCACCGACAAGCCATGCTGGCCCTGCGCCAGGAGCTGGTGGAACCGTTCATTGGTGGACGCGACGTCGGCAAAACCGGCGAACTGTCGGTGGGTCCACACCTTTCCCCGATATCCGGTGGCGTGGATCCCACGGGTGTAGGGATAGAAGCCGGGGTACGAGATGTCTTCCCGTACCTCTTCTGGCGCCGGAAGATCGGGGAGCTCCATCTGAGACAGGGTCTCGAACCGGTCTCGCCGCTTGCGCCCTTCTCCATAGGCGGCCTCCCAGAGATCTCTCACTTGAGGCTCACCTCCTCCCGACAGTTGGGGCACACCGCACTGTCGATGTCACCCACGATGAATTCGAAGCTACAAGCTGGGCAGCGGGTGCGCGGCGAAGGGGCCTCGTCGCGGGGCGCCGGGGCATCAGCGGTCTCGATCCCGGACGGAGGTTCCGGATCCAACGCGCCGGGGATCTGGTTGGTTGTCCCGCACACCGGGCACTGGAATCTTCCCGCGCCCAACACCTCGACGGTGGCGCCGCACCGCCCGCATTTTGCCAACATCTCACACCTCCCGGACGGGCTCTGCGATTGCTCCGAGCGACTCCAGGTACGAGCCCTGCTGCGAGAGCACTTCGGCGACATCGTCGGGGCGGTAGTGGACGCCCTGCGTGTCGGCCGCCCTGGTCACGATGTACTCGACGGCCGGCGCCGTGTCACCTACCACCACCTCGGCCTGCCCTCGGCGTGCACCACGTACCGACTGCTGCAGGTAGAACACCTGCCATTCGAGGATCCGGAGCACGTCGTGTCGAGCGAGCCGAGCCCTCGTCGCCGCATCGATCCGGTCGATCGTCCAGGCCACAGCGTCGTCGAGGACGTATTCGATCGGATCCGACCCGGCACCGCGGCCGCGTCTCCCCTCCTGCCACACCATCAGCGCAGCCAGTACGAGCAGAAATGCCGCCAACACCGCCCCGAGAGCCACCGCCGTCACGCTGCTCACCGTCACACCCCCAGTCGCGCTGCGAGCTCGGCTCGGTGGTCGGTAGGCGTTCCGAGCAGCATCCGAGACGACGCGGCCCGTTTGAAGAACAGGTGGGCATCATGCTCCCATGTGAACCCGATGCCGCCATGGATCTGGATGTTGTCCGCGGCGACCCGGTAGTACACCTCGGAGCAATACGCGGCCGCCAGCGAAGCCGCCACTGGCAGGTCCTCGTCGTCGGCGCCGGCCGCCCAGGCCGCATGATGTGCCACCGACTTGGCTGCCTCGACGGAAACCAGCATGTCGGCGCACATGTGCTTGACAGCTTGGAAGCTGCCGATGGGCCGCCCGAACTGCTTTCGGTCCTTGGCATACGCCACCGCAATCTCCAACACGCGCTCGGCACCCCCGACCTGCTCAGCGGCCAGGCACACCGAGGCGATGTCGAGCATCCTCTGCAGGGATGCTGCGGCCGCACCCGGTTCGCCGATGCGGCGGGCGTCTTCGACCCGCACTCCGTCGAACCGCACGTCGGCGAGCTTTCTGGTGAGGTCCATGACCTCCGCCGCTTCTCGCCGCACACCCGACCGACTGCCCTCGACGAGGAAGAGGGCAGGACCGTCGCCGGTATCCGCCGGCACGATCAGCAGGTCGGCTGTGTGTCCGTCGACGACGAAGGACTTCTGTCCGGCAAGGATCCAACCGTCGCCGACCTGGGTGGCATCGACCCCCATCCGGCCCTCACCCCACCTGCCGTCGGGCGCCACCAGCGCCACCGTTGCGGTCATCCGCCCATCGGCGATGGCGCCGAGCGCCTCATGGCGCTGCTCGCCCGATGCCGCCGCCTCCACGAGCGGGGCGGCCAACGCCACGGTCGAAAAGAAGGGGCCCGGCGCCAGCACCCGGCCCATCTCCTCCAATACGATCGCCAGTTCACGAACCGAGGAGCCCGAACCCCCCACTTCCCGGGGCAGGGCCAAACCATGCCAGCCCATCTCGGCCATCTCTTTCCAGATGAGGGGATCGTGACCCGAAGGCGTGATCATGAGCTGCCGCACGTGACTCGTCGGCAGACGATCGGTGAGGTAGCGCCGGGCTGTCTCCCGGAGCAGCTCCTGCTCGTTGCTGAATCCAAAATGCACGGCGTCCTTCCTCCGCCCCGCATGTTAACTGCAGGTCACGCTCCCCGGTGAGTAGCGTGCCGGCCGTGGAATCGTTCGCTGCCACAGACCACGTTCTCGTGCACCGACTCGTGGTCGGACCGCTGGAGAACAACGTGTACTCCGTCGAATGTCGGCGGACTGGCCACACGATCCTCATCGACGCCGCCGACCAGCCAAATCGGTTGCTGGCCTGGAAGGGCTACCGACCCCCGTCGATCGTGCTGACCACTCACGGTCACTCCGACCACGTGGGGGCCATCCCCGAGCTGGTCGAGGCCGGCTGCCGGTTCGCGATGCACCCCCACGATGCCTTCCTGGTCGACCATCCCATCGACCTGCCGCTCGCCGACGGGATGGCGATCCCGGTCGGTCGCACCAGCATCGAGGTGATCCAAACCCCGGGGCACACACCGGGTTCTTGCTGCTTTCTCGTCGACGGCGTGCTGTTCTCCGGGGACACTCTCTTCCCGGGTGGGCCCGGAGCAACCCGGTTCCCGTACTCCGACTTCGATCAGATCATGGCGAGTATCGAAGCCCGGCTGTTCAGCCTTCCCGCAGAGACGGTCTTCTATCCGGGCCACGGCTCGCCGAGCACGGTGGCGAAGGAACAGCCGGCCCTCGACGATTGGAGGGCACGGGGCTGGTGAGCATTGACCGCTCGCCCCGCACTTCCCCAGGATCCTGACCACGAGCCCGAACATCTCAAGCCTGGAGGCCCGCCTGCCGATGTTCGACACAGGTGTTTCTGGAGGATCATTGGCGGATCACGATCCAATCGAGATTGGGTTTCCGACGCGAGAGACCCATGCACCGGAGACCGCCAGCCCGACCGAAGATGAGGTGAGTGCGCAGTCGGACGACTACGCATGGCTGGCGTCGGTGTTCGGTAGCGATGATGCAGGCGACATCGAGCAGAACGCGTCGTCGGAAGACGTCGGCACGCCCGAGCCGGCGAGCCCCGCCGACGCCACAGCCGGCTCGGATGCGCCGGTGTGGGATGAACCCGCGGAGGCCGTGGCCCCTTACTCGTCTCCCCTGCCGATCGAAGCCGTTCATTCAGATGAGCCGCAGTCGGCCCCTCAGCCGGCATCGATTGAGGACGCCTCGCCCGACCATACAGAGGATGCGCTCACCGCGGAACCCGAGCACACAGGCGTCGAGACCCCCGACGGAGCGCTGTCGCCGGACGCCGCCACCACCCGCGCCGCGAACGAGGTGACGCCACTCCAACCGGACCTCATCGAGCAGGATGAGGTCGAGTCAGAAGCAGCCCTTGCGGAAGACGCGGATGCCGACGACCAGGCCGTGTCGGACGAGCCCGCCCCGCCCTTGGACGATGCGGACGCCGGCTCCGAACCGCAACCTCAGCGCAAGGGCCGCACTGCCGGGGTTCGCGAAGAGCTGCTGGGAACGTTCAGCCAGATCTATGGGCCATGACGATCGTCCGCGGAGCACCGCTCAACGACTCCGGCTCCGATGCCGATACCCAGAATCTGGGCGGCATATGTCTAGGTTGCGGCCCGCAAAGATCGACGAGGTAGACGAATGCGACTGAAATCAGGAGCGAAGCGGGTCTGGCTGCTGACGGCCGGAATCACCGTGACGGCAACGCTGCTGATTCTGGCGATCCGCGACGTTACGACGCTGAGACCGGAGGCGTTCCAAGTCTCGTGGTGGGTTCTGGCGCTCACGCTCTACCTCGCCGAAGTGACGGTCGTTCACATCCGCTTCAACCGTCACGCCTATTCCTTCTCGATGAGCGAGATCCCGATGGTCGTCGCCCTGTTCATGACGGGCCCGCTGGGATTCATCGCTGCGCAGCTCCTCGCCAACGGCACAGCTCTCGTGGTCAACCGGCGTCAACCGTGGGTGAAGCTGACGTTCAACCTCGCGCAGCTGACGTTGGAATCGGCGGTTGCGGTGATCGTATTCCGCAGCGTCATCTCGTTCGGCGAACCGCTCGGGCTCGCCGGATGGGTGGCGGCGATCCTGGCAATGCAGATCGCCGTACTCATTGCCAACATCCTCATCAACGCCGCCATCCAGCTCTCAGGTTCGAGCATCGGTACCCACGAGCGTTTCGAGGTATACGGAATCACTGCGCTGGCGGCGGCCATGAACACATCGCTGGCGTTGGTTGCAGTCACGATCCTGTGGACCGCGCCCGAGACGGCATGGCTCGCGCTGGTCCCCCCCGTCGTCCTGTTCCTGGCATACCGGGCCTACATCTCGCAGCGGGTCGAGAAGTCGCGCCTCGAGTCGCTGTACGAGGCGACCCGCGCACTCCATTCGTCGCCGCAGATCGAGGCCGCGCTGATGGCTGCCGCAGAGTTCGCCCAGAACATGTTCGAAGCAGAACTGGTGGAGATCACGCTCCTTCCCGAGGACGACAATCAGCAGGCGTACCGCACGGCCATCGGATCGGACGGTGGGGCGATGACGATGCAGCCGGTCGAGTTGGGTGCCGAGCTGGCTGTGCTCCGACAGATCTCCGAGACCGGGGAAGCGGCATTCATCGAGGAACCGACCACCAAGTTCGTCGGTCGCGATGCGGCGATGACCGACGTGATCGCCGCACCCCTCACATCCGACGGGCAGGTGTTCGGCGTGTTGTTGCTCGCCAACCGCCTGGGAGACGTCAGTGAGTTCGACCGCAGCGACGTACGGCTCTTGGAGACGTTCGCCTCGCAGGTGAGCGTCTCGCTCGAAAACGGTCGCCTCGAGGATTCGCTCATGCAGCTGACCGAGCTCAAAGACCAGCTCCGACATCAGGCGCTCCACGATTCGTTGACGCAGCTCGCCAACCGCATCTTGTTCACCGAGCAGGTCGAGGCAGCGATCGAGTCCGGACCCAATGCCCTGGTGGGCGTGCTGTTCTTGGACCTCGACGATTTCAAGACCGTCAACGACTCTCTCGGGCATGCTGCGGGAGACAGCTTGCTCGTTCAGGTCGCCAACAGGTTGCGCACGCTGACCCGCCCGAACGACGTCGTGGCGCGACTCGGCGGCGATGAGTTCGCGGTCCTGCTCACCGATCTCTCAGACCCGCGCCAGGGCACCGACGTCGCAGAGCGCATCCTCACCGGGATGCAGCCGGCGTTCGCAATCGAAGGTCACGATCTCGCAGTCCGCACGTCCATCGGCGTGGCCTTTGGGGCCGGGCTGGCGATCGAAGCAGACCAGCTGCTCCGCAACGCCGACGCTGCGATGTATGCAGCCAAGCAGTCGACGAAAGGCACCTACCGCGTCTTCGAGGACGAGATGCATTCCGAGCTGGTGCGGCGACTGGAACTGAAAGCCGATTTGCGCAAGGCCCTCGAACGTCAGGAGCTCCACGTCAAGTACCAACCGATCGTCGACCTGTTCTCAGGCGAGATCACCGGCGTGGAGGCGCTCGTTCGCTGGGATCACCCCACCCGAGGAGAGGTTCCACCGGGCCAGTTCATCGCATTCGCCGAGGAGACCGGCCAGATCGACGCTATCGGACGACTGGTGCTCGACCAGGCAATCACCGACCTCGGTGTGCTGCAGAGCCGCTACCCGGCACGTCGGCTCACGATGTCGGTGAACCTCTCTCCCCGCCAGCTCGCAGATCCGGACCTCGTGCGAGAGATCGGGCGCCGACTCAACGTCCACAACGTCGACCGAGGGCTGCTCATCCTGGAGATCACGGAGAACATCGTCATGCAGACCGCGATCCACACGCTGGACGACCTGAGAGCATTGGGCGTCCGCATCGCCATCGACGACTTCGGTACCGGGTACAGCTCGCTCGCCTACTTGGACCGACTGCCGATCGAACTCATCAAGATCGACAAGTCGTTCGTGGAACGTCTCGACGACGAGACGCCGTTGGTTCGCACGGTCTTGCAGATCGGCCAAGCGATCGGCATGGACTCCGTCATCGAAGGAATCGAGACCGGCAAGCAGCTCGAACGACTCCGTCAGCTTGGCTGTGCCGCCGGCCAGGGATACTTCATCTCCCGCCCACTGGACCTGGACCAGCTGGGTGCACTGCTGGTGGAAGGCAAACCGCTCGTCTCCCCGGCGCGGCGCGACGACCGGTCCCAGCACGCACATCTGCGCATCATCAGCTAGAACCCCTTGACAGCTAGCATTGGAGCCGCGAGCCTTCGCACGGCACGGATGTTGGCTCCGTGTAGGGGAGGCGGGGGCCAGGGGCGGCCTTCGGGCAGGGACGAGATGCATTACACGGGATTTCTACGCATCGACGAGACAGCCACACCAGGGCTGGCGGTCAAGATCGGGATCGTCGACGACGCAGTCGTCATCCAAGACGACTCCGATGTGGTGCTGGGCAAGTGGGACCCCGAAGACGTCACATTCGATCGCTTCATGGGGGACCTGTTCAAGGTCACATTCGGCGACGAGTCATTCATCTTCGAAGCCGCCAACCGGTTGGCATTCGCCTATGACGCGCCTCGCGAGCTCGCCGAGCTCGAGCTGAAGTTGAACCAGGGCCTGCGTGGGGTCCGCAGGCGACGGCGGCGCGCATCGCAGGACGACCAACCCGTCACACCGGTGGGGCCACGGCCGGCGAGCAGCCCGACGCCGCCTGTCTCCACTACCTCGGAGCCACCACTCCCGCCGCGCCGCCGAGCCGTCACACCTGCGCCCGGCTCGACCGCCGGGACCCTCGCTCACGGCTACGAACCCGCAGTGGCAGAAGATGACCATCCGGGTGGCGACCCCTTCGACGCCCCCAGTCACGAGGTCACCCAGGACGAAACCGCTATCGTCCTCGACATCACAGACCGCGCCGTCGCTCGGGCTGGTGTCGTGAATCGGATACGAAGCAAAGTCAACCACGTCCACACCTTCGAGGAGAACGTCATCTCTGGTGGGATCGTGCGTCGCGTGTGCTCAGAGTGCCACCACGTGTCCATCGGCGCTTCATGAGCGACTTCTTCTTCACGCTTTTCATCATCATCGTCATCGTGTCGATCGTCTCGAGCCGTAGGCGTGCGCGTCGGCGTCGCGTCGCCGAAGCCGTACGGGTGCCTGCCATCGAACCGGAGGTGACCACCGATGTCATCGTGACGGCCGTCGAGGACACCGAGCGGGCCGCGCATGTGCTGGCTCGCGTCACTGGCATCGAACCGGTGACGGCGCGCGCCATGCTCTCCACGCTGCCCGCTCGCGTCCGGTTGGCCGGCAACCACGTCGGCCAACAGCTCGCCGAACTGTCGCAAGCTGGTGTGGTCGTCGGAGGATCGGCCACGGCCTCGACGACGTCGCCAGCTGCCGCCCTCAGCCTCGATGGGGGCGATCCTCCCGATGCGGGCGAGACCCTGCCCGACGAGCCGGCGACTGATCGAGAGACCGACGTCGGCAACTCCGATCCCCCGCCTCCCGACGATCCCGTGATCGCCTTTCCCGACACGGTCGACGACGCGGTCGCCGCCGCGTTGGGCGAGACCGACCGAGCACGCTCCGCTCGCCTGCTCCGGTCGGCTTCCCTCAATGGCCTGACAGGGGCAGATGCCGCCCTCGGATCCAAGCTCCTCGAGTGGGGAAAGCTCAGCGAAGCCGAGGGCGTCTTGAGGGGGGCGGCTCGTCACGACGGCGTGGCCGCCAACAATCTCGGCGTGGTACTCGAGCTTGAAGGACGATCTCGCGATGCACGCGAGGCGTACCAGCACGCGGTCAAACTGGGCAACACGGAAGCCGAGGTGAACCTCGATCGTCTACGGATCTGGGAAGGTTGAGCGCGCCTGCGGTGTTGTGATGGGAGCAGTGGACACCGTACGCCTGTTGGCCGACCCCGATACCGTCATCGCCGTGGTAGGAGCGACGGACACACCGGGCAAATTCGGCGGACGGATCTATCGCGACCTGAAAGCAAAGGGGTACCGAGTCGTGGCCGTCAACCCCAATCGGGCCACCGTGGACGGCGACCGGGCCTATCCCTCCCTTTCAGCGCTCCCGGAGTCCCCTGACCTGATCGACATGGTCGTACCGGCCGGTATCGGTGAGTCGGTGGCCGATGAGGTGCGACGACTCGGCCTCGACAACGTGTGGCTTCAGCCCGGCGCCGAGAGCTCGAGCCTCATGGACCGCCTCACCGATAACGGCGTCGCGTTCGTCAGCGACCGTTGCATCATGGTGGAGACGGCCCCCCTGACCCGTTCCGGGGACTAGTCACATCGGATGTCGCTCCGATGACCCTCTAGATTTCGACTGCTGTCGTCGATAACTCCTGAGTACGGACCAGAAAGGACGACTCCAATGGCAGCTTTCGGACTTGCTTGGGATCACGGCAAGCGCCGGGTTCTTCTCGCACTCGTAGCTCTGATCGCCGTGGTCGCTGTTGCCGTGGCGTCGGTGGGCGGGGCACCTGCATCCATCGAGGCTGGCCGGGAAAACGGCAAGAACGCAGTCGTGGTCGACGGCGACGGCTCGGGCCCGATTTCGACCCTCCGGCTGGTGACCTGGGGCTGAGACTCAGCGACACTTTCCACGATGTGACGGCGGCGCCCGCGGGGCGCCGTTGTCGCGCGGTGATCCCTCCAAACACCACTGCGGCTAGCCTCCGCGGACAATGCGCAGAAAGGACGGGACATGCCTCTGACTCCCCGACAGCAAGAACTCTGCGAATCCCACGACTGGGACTTCTCGGACCTCTCGGCGATCTTCATCAACTGCACGCTGAAGCCCAGCCCACAGCTGTCGCACACACAAGGGCTCATGGACATCTCGGCTGAGATCATGCGGGTCAACGGCGTGGCAGTCGAGATGATCCGGGCCGTCGACCATGACCTGCCACCCGGTGTTTGGCCCGACATGACCGCGCACGGGTTCTCCAGCGACGACTGGCCGGAGCTGTTCGCCAAAGTCATCGCAGCCGACATTCTGGTCATCGGCACGCCAATCTGGTTGGGCGAGAAGTCTTCGGTGTGCACGTCGCTCATCGAGCGGCTGTACGCCAACAGCAGCCAACTCAACGATTCGGGACAATACGCCTACTACGGCCGGGTAGCCGGATGTCTCGTGACCGGCAACGAAGACGGCGTCAAGCACTGCTCGATGAGCGTTCTGTACGCATTGCAGCATCTGGGTTACCTGATCCCACCGCAGGCCGACGCCGGTTGGATCGGCGAGGCCGGACCGGGCCCGTCCTACCTCGACGAGGGATCGGGCGGCCCCGAGAACGACTTCACCAACCGGAACACCACCTTCATGACGTGGAACCTGCTGCACATGGCCAGGCTCTTGCGGGACGCCGGAGGAATCCCCGCGCACGGCAATCAGCGATCAGAGTGGGATGCGGGCTGCCGGTTTGACTTTCCCAACCCCGAACATCGCTGAGTAGCGCGATTCGCCAATAACATGTCGTGGTGACCCTGCCGGCCACCACGATCGAATTCGACGAACGACGCTCCCGCCGCCTCCGGGCTGCCAAGCGGCGGGCGTCCGGCTTGCTGGTGCTGGCGGCGCTGGTGTTCGTTGCGACGTTCCTCACCGACGGCAGCGGCGGCTGGGGGTACCTACGAGCAGCAGCCGAGGCGGCCATGGTGGGCGGCATGGCTGATTGGTTCGCAGTGACCGCGCTGTTTCGGCACCCGCTGGGCATCCCGATTCCTCACACCGCCCTGATCCCTCGCGGCAAGGAGGCGATCGGCATCGGATTGGGTGAGTTCATCCGTCACAACTTCCTCGATCAGGAGCATCTGCTGGCACGCCTCCGCCAGGCCGATCCTGCGCGCAAGGTCGGGGCATGGTTGACCGACCGCGACAATGCCGCCACGGTGGCGGGGCAGGTGTCGGTGATCGTAGGAGTGGTCGCCGAGTCGCTCGAGGGCGACGACTACCGCGAGCGACTTCGCAGGCTGGCGGCCGACCGACTCCGCCAGATCGACCCGGGACCCGCGATCGGGTCGGCAACGGACTGGATCCTCGCTCATGGGCATCATCGTCCCGTCGTTTCCAGCATGCTTCGGTCGGTTTCGGGCATCCTCAGCGACCAGAAAGCCCTATTGCGCCAGCGTCTGCACGCCGAGTCGCCTTGGTGGGTTCCCGACGAGATCGACAACCGGGTGTTCGATCGCATCTATCTCGGAGTGCAGCGTTTCCTGGCGGAGCTCATCCACGACGAACGCCACCCGATGCGCAAGCAGCTCGAGCTGCACATGGAAGAGCTGGCAATCGACTTGCGCGAGAACCCCGAGGTGCAGCAGCGCGTCAACGACTTCCGGGACGAGTTACTCGAGCGTCCCGAAGTGGCCGAATGGATCGACAGGATCGTCGCCGACCTCGCCGGCCAAATCCAGGCCGCGGCGGCTCAAGCCGACTCCGAGCTGCGGATGCGCATCACCGACGCGATCGTCGACGCCGGCCACCGCATCCAAGAGGACGAGTCGCTGCAGGCGCGTATCAACGAATGGGCAGAACGCCTGGCCAGCCAACTCGTCCGCGAGTCCGGGGACCACGTCGCCGATGCGGTCGCATCGACCGTCGCCAAATGGGACGCCGAGGAAACGAGCCGCCGCCTCGAGCTTCAGGTCGGACGGGACCTCCAGTTCGTCCGCATCAACGGGACACTGGTCGGAGGACTGGTCGGAGTGGCGATCCACGGCGCCGTGCACCTCTTCGGTTGACCCTCGCAGAACCCTGGCAATAGGCTCCGGCGATGATCGGACGCGACCGGGCAATCGACGCCTATCGGCAGACCTTCGGCACGCCACCGACCCATCTGGCGTCGGCTCCCGGACGGGTCAATCTGATCGGCGACCACACGGACTACCAGGACGGCTTCGTCCTTCCCATGGCGCTTCACCTCCGCACGTGGATCGCGTTCACGCCCATCGATGGCGACTGGGTGGACGCAGTGGCCGACGACCTCGGGAGCCGGGTTCAGTTCGGGTTCAGCAAGATGAGAGCCCGGCCACGGGCGTGGAGCAACTATTTGATCGGGGTCGCAAACGAGCTGCAGAAGGCCGGCAAAACGCTGCGGGGTTGGGAGGGAGTCATCGCCAGCGACGTGCCCCGGGGTTCGGGATTGTCGTCGTCCGCCGCTCTCGAGATCGCCTCCCTGGTCGCCTTCACCGTCGGCGTTGATTGGGACCCGCTGGAGATGGCGCTGCTGGCCCAGCGGGCTGAGAATGAATGGGTCGGCATGAACAGCGGCATCATGGATCAGCTCGTATCGGCAGCAGCGACAGAAGGGACCGCCCTCTTCATCGACTGCCACACGAACGAGACGGAGTCGGTGGCGTTGCCCTCCGACACCACCACGGTGGTCATGGACACGAGCACGCGTCGCGGCCTGGTCGATTCGGAATACAACGAGCGAAGGGCAGCCTGCGAGCGGGTCGCCGCTACGCTGGGCGTCCCCTCGTTGCGGTTCGCCACACTCGGTCAGCTGGACCGCCATGCTGCACGCCTCTCACCGGTCGAGATGCGGCGAGGAACGCACGTGATCACGGAGAACGAGCGCGTAGCGTCGTTCCGGGCCGCGGGAGGAGACCGCATGATGATGGGCAAACTGATGAACGAAAGCCACGAGAGCTTGGCTCGCGATTTCGAGGTGTCGACCCCGGCCCTCGATGCGATCACCGCCCTGGCACGCCATGCTCCAGGATGTCTGGGTGCCCGGCTCACCGGCGCCGGATTCGGAGGGGCAGCCGTCGCGCTCGTCGACCGCGCGGCCACCCAGGCCTTCGTCGAAGAGGTGACGCACGCGTTCCACCGCCAGACCGGACTCGTTCCTTCCATCTTCGCCACGACGCCGGGCCCGGGCGCCCGTCTCGAGCACCTCTGATGACGATCTTGGTGACAGGGGGCGCCGGCTACATCGGTTCGGTCGTCGTCGACCTGCTGGTAGAGAGAGGCGACGACGTCGTCGTGCTCGACGACCTGTCGCGGGGCCACGAATCGGCCGTCCACCCGGATGCTCGCCTCACCGTGGGATCGGTCGGCGACCGCGACCTGGTCGGCCGGCTACTCGCCGAGCAACGTCCCGACGCCGTGATCCACTTCGCCGGTTACATCGCAGTCGGCGAGAGCACGCGCGACCCCGGCTTGTATTTCGACATGAACGTGGGCCAGACGATCAGCTTGCTCGACGAGCTCGGAAAGGCGGGCGTGGAGAGCTTCGTGTTCTCGTCATCGGCCGCTGTCTACGGCGATCCGATCCAGGTACCGATCCCCGAAAGCCATCCAACCAGCCCCACGAGTCCCTATGGCTGGACCAAGCTGGCGGTGGAGCAAATGCTGGGGTACATGCAGCGCCCACACGGCATGAGGTCAGTGGCGCTGCGATATTTCAACGCCGCCGGAGGCACGGAGCGGCGGCGCGAGGCGCACGAGCCGGAGACTCACCTCCTTCCGCTGGTGCTCGCCGCGGCATCGGGTCGATCGGAGAGTCTGTCCGTATTCGGCTCCGACTATCCCACGCCCGACGGGACGGCGATTCGCGACTACATCCACGTCGCCGACCTCGGGCTCGCCCACCTGGCCGCGGTCGACTACTTGAGGGCCGGCGGATCGTCGACCGCCGCCAACCTCGGCACCGGCACGGGGTGCTCGGTACTGGAGATGATCAAGTCCGTCGAACATGTAACGGGATGGACGGTGCCGTGGGAGTTCGCCCCCCGGCGGGAGGGCGATCCGGCCGAGTTGGTGGCTGATCCCAGGCTGGCAATGGAGCTGTTCGGATGGCAGGCCCACCAATCCGACCTGGAGGGCATCATCCGCTCGGCGGTCTGAGCGAGGAGCTCGGCCTCGCTACCCTGGCGCCGGCCGGGAGTGAACGGGACCTTGTGGACTTGGCACTGATGGTCGAGCCTCAGCTCGGCGGAACGTACGACGAGATATTGGCGGTCGCACGATGGGCCGAACGCCACGGCCTGGTGGCTTTCGCCCGATCGGACCATTACGGGTGGACCGATGGTGACCCCCGCCCCGCCACCGACGCATTCGCCACCCTCGCCGGCCTCGCCAGGGATACCGCCACGATCCGGCTGACCGTGCTCGTGTCGCCGCTCACATTCCGCCATCCCGCCGTGATCGCCAAGAACGCCGCCACGATCGACCAGATGTCGAACGGACGCTTCGATCTCGGAATCGGCACCGGATGGATGGGGTCGGAGCACCGTCAATATGGGATCCCCTTCCCCGAACCGGCAGAACGCTTCGAGCGGTTCGAGGACTCGCTGGGCTATCTGCGGGCGGCGTTCGACGGGAGGCCGCACGCCGGGACCTTCTTCTCCCTTTCCACCGAGGCCTGGCCTGGCCGGACCGGTCCCCTCCCGATCGTCATCGGCGGCTCCGGCCCTCGACGTACCCCGCGAGTCGCCGGCACATACGCCGACGAGTACAACATGTTCATCGACGAACCGCACGAGATGCGGGACCGCATCGCCCGGATGCGACGGGCGGCCGAGCATGCGGGCCGAGATCCCGAGTCGATCACGATCAGCGTCATGAGCCAGGTGTTCAGCGGCCGGGATGAGGACGAGTACCGGCAGAACCTCGAGGACGCCGCTGCGTTCTGGCATGAGGACGTCGACGAATTCGAGCACAGAGCCAGGAATCGGGGGCTGCCGATGGGAATGCGCCCGGCGGTCGAGGCGAGGTTGGATGAACTCGCCGACCTGGGCGTCGACAAGCTGTATCTGCAGTTCCTGGATCGGCTGGACGCCGGGCGGATCGATCGAGCCTACGGAGGGTTGTTCGACTGAGGGACGCTGATGTCGGCCCAAGCTGCCTCGGCCAGAGCGATCAGATCTTCCAGAGCGATCTCGAAGACGGTGGTCGGCGTGCCCCCGGCCGCCCAGAGCAGCTGGTGACGGCGGAGGCCCAGATCGGCGAACACCCGCAAAGCGCTGCGGTGCCCGAATGGTGGGGTTCCGCCGGCAACGAAGCCCGTCGCAGCCCGAACCATGTCGAGATCCGCCCGGCGGCATTGGGCGCCGCCTGCCGCGTTCGCCAGAAGATCCACGTCGAGGATGCGATCACCGGGAATCAGCGCAACGACGGGTTCTCCGTCCACTTCGAACACGAGCGACTTGACGATGGCCGCGACCTCGCACCCGACCGCTTCGGCGGCATCGGTTGCCGTCTTGGTTCCTGCTGGGAACTCCTGGATGCGCACCGTCACCCCGCCCGCCCGGGCGGCGGCGACGACCCGGTGGCTGGCGTCGGATGCTCCCATGGCTTCTCGACGTTAGCGCTCCGGATCGTGTGCTCGGTGCGGCTACTACCATTCTGACCTCCCGAGCGGAGAACCCACATGAGCGCCCCTTTGTTGGAGATCGACGGCTTGCACGCCTCGGTCGACGGCGTCCCCATCCTGAGGGGCGTCGACCTCACCGTCGAGCGGGGCGAGGTTCATGCGTTGATGGGTCCGAATGGGTCTGGCAAATCGACGCTGGCCAAGGTCCTGATGGGTCATCCCGCCTACGAGATCACGGCGGGCTCGATTCGCTTCGAGGGCGAGGACGTCGGCGAGCTGTCCCCCAATGACCGCGGCACCCGGGGCATGTTCTTGGCCTTCCAACACCCCGAGACGATCCCCGGAGTCTCGGTGATCCAGTTTCTTCGCCAAGCGCTCTCGAACAAGAGTGGGATCGACTACACGGTGCTCGAGCTCCGTCTCAAAGTCATGGAGGCGATGGCTGATCTCGGCATGGACTCGGGATTTGCCGACCGCTACCTCAACGAGGGGTTCTCGGGTGGGGAACGAAAGCGCAACGAAGTCCTACAGATGGCCGTACTCGAGCCCGCCCTGGCGATCATGGACGAAACCGACAGCGGTCTGGATATCGATGCCCTTCGTATCGTGGCTGAGGGCATCGGCCGCTTGACCTCCCCCGAGCGAGGATTCCTGATCATCACCCACTACCAGCGACTGCTCGACTACATCGAACCGCACGTCGTCCACATCTTCATGGATGGGCGTATCCTGACCTCGGGCGGACCAGACCTGGCCCAGACCTTGGAGGAGGATGGCTACGACGCGTTCCGCACGCATGCGGGTTGACCGAAGGCGTGACTTTCCGATCCTGAACGGCACCGGGCCGCGGCTGGCGTTCCTCGACTCGGCTGCGTCGTCTCAAAAGCCGCAACAGGTGCTCGACGTGATGACGGAGGCGTATTCGTCGTACTACTCCAACGTTCATCGAGGCGCCTACCGTCTCTCCGAGATGGCCACCGAAGCCTACGAGGCCGCACGCGCCAAGGTGGCAGCGTTCATCGGGGCGGCGGACCCTCGGGAGATCGTATTCACGCGCGGGACCACGACCAGCCTCAACATGCTGGCGTTCGCATGGGCCGGCGCGCGTCTCCGTCCGGGCGACCGGATCCTGCTCACACAGATGGAACACCACGCCAACCTGGTGCCCTGGCAGATGGTGGCGGCGCGTACCGGGGCAGAGCTGGTCTTCGCGCCGCTCGACGACCGATACGAGTTGGACCTGGCAGCGATGAACCACCTCGTCGACGAGCGCATTGCGGTGATCTCTGTCACCGGCATGTCGAATGTCCTCGGAACGATCCCATCGATCGGACCGATCCGGACGATGGCAGAAGATGCGGGCGCGATCCTGATCGTCGACGGCGCCCAACTGGTTCCGCACGCCCCGGTGGATGTGAAGTCGCTCGGTGCCGATTTCTTGGCATTCTCGGCACACAAGATGCTGGGACCAACCGGCGTCGGCGTGCTGTGGGGCCGGCTCGAACTCCTCGAGGCCCTGGAGCCGTTCGAGGGGGGCGGTGAGATGATCGCCGATGTGGGCCTCTACGAATCTACCTGGGCGCCGGTTCCCCAGAAGCTCGAGGCCGGAACGCCACCGATCGTGGAAGCGATCGGTTTGGGGGCTGCGGTCGACTATCTCGGCGAGCTGGGGATGGGCACGGTTCGTGATCACGACATGGAGCTCACCCGATACGCGTTGGACCGTCTCGGCGAGTTCGATCATCTCACCGTGTACGGCCCGAACAACGTCGAACGGCGGGGTGGGGTGATCTCGTTCACTCTGGCCGACGTGCATGCCCACGACCTCGCCACGATCTTGGATGAGCACCACGTGGCGGTGCGGGCCGGCCACCACTGTGCGCGACCGCTCATGGATCACCTCGGGGTACCCGCCACCGCTCGAGCATCGTTCTCCGTATATTCGGACGAACAGGACGTCGACCAACTGGTCGATGCGTTGCATCACGCTTCGGAATTGTTTGGAGTAGGGCCGCACTAGCCTGAACTCGATGGCCCTTGAAGACCTCTACCGCGAAGTGGTGCTCGACCACTATCGCAACCCCCGCAATCGCAAACCTCTCGACCGGGTGGACGCCCATGCCGAGGGTGACAACCCTCTGTGTGGTGATCGGATCGAGTTAGACCTCACGCTGGATGGCGACCGAGTGAGTGGGGTTTCCGTTCGCGGGCAGGGATGTTCCATCAGCCAGAGCTCGGCATCGATGATGTCACAGGCAGTCGAAGGCAGGTCGGTCCAAGAGATCCAAGCGCTGGCCGAGCGCTTCAAGCGCATGATGACATCCGACGACCAGGCGCCGATCGACCCCGAGGAGCCGGGCCGCTACTTGGGCGACCTCGAGGCGCTGCATGGGGTTCGGCGGTACCCGGTCCGCATCAAATGCGCACTGCTCGGATGGGAGACGCTCGACCTGGCCCTCACCCAGACAAACGTTTGACAACGATAATTATCGTTTGATAACGTCACTGCATGATCTATGCGCTCGATCCTGCGGAGCTGCGATTGCGAGCCGGATCGCTGCGCAGACATGCCGATGATCTCGGCCGCACCACGTCAGACCTGTTGGAGGTCCTCGCTCTGGTCGGCGTCACCTCTCCCAGCACCCGTGCGTTGTCCACGACGGTGAGCGAGCTGCGGGATCGGGCAACCGACCTGGATGCGCGGGCCGCGTTCGTCGAGCACCTCGATCCCATCGCAGCGGTGGTGACGGTGCCCAGCTTCGACCCTCGGCGGTTCGACACGCTCGCCGGCGATGACCTCTCGGACATGGCGGCCCTTTCGGCGGACCTCGACCGCCGGATCGCGAATTGGTCAGGGTCCGACAACGATCCCATCCTCGATGACATGATCGCCGCCAGGGACGAGCTGGCTTCAAGGCTGACCACGAGTTCCGCTTCATCGGTTGAAGCGCTCCAAGATCGCCTGGCCGAGCTCCGATCGCTCGCTCGCTACGTGAACGTCGGTTCCTCGATCGAAGGCACCCTCGAGGACTTGGCGATCGCCCTCCGAGAGGTCGGGTTCGACCCCACTACCTTTCAACGCGCCCTGGACGCGATGACGAGCGGCCTCTCGCCCCGAGAGGCGGGTCTGCCAAGCCACTATTTCACGGCCGACTACCGGGCCGCCTGGGAGTCGTCACCGATCGCGGCGCTGACCGTGCGTCTGGCGCGCGTCGATGTTGAGATCGGCGACCTCCGCTCGGAGCTGGAGGCACAGGCAGACTTGCCGTGGTGGCAGTCCAACGACACGTACATTCGTCTCGTCGAGCTTGCAGGGGAGCGCGCGGATCTGATCCGTTGGGTCGAGGAAGTTCGGGCAGCGCTGCCACGCCCGGACCACAGGCTGCTGATCGATCGCTTGTACACCTTCGACCTACCGGCCGAAACGCGCGACGCATCGATCGGGATCCTCCTCGCCGATCTGTACGGCATGGCCTCCGCCGAACTCGACGCTGGCCTTCTCGGCCTGCTCGCCGACCAGATGGAACACTTCTCTGGTCAGCCCACCGTCGCCGTGTCGTTCTTCAATGCGTTGGGGCCCGACGGCCTGGCAGGTCTCCCTGACACATACATGAGGGCGTTCGACGGATACGTTCCCCTCAGCGACTACGCCTGGGCCAACCACCTGGACGGATTCGGGAACGCCCTGGCGGCGGCCACTCAGGCCCCGGGCCTCACCATCAGGCCGGCCGACTTGGCCGACTGGCGAAGCGGCAGGATGGATGCATCCGTGCTCCTCAATTGGGGACGTTACGACACCGAATTCCTGATCGAGTACATGGCGCAGGTCGTCGTGGCGATGGCGGACCCGGGAGCAGGTCCGTCGCTCGATGCCTGGTACGACGTGACGGTCGACCGGGGCACGGTAGAGGATCTTCGTGTCTACGGTCTGCGCGCCCTGGCAGCGGCCGGGCCCGACGCCGTGGTCGACTTCGTCGATCACATGCGCGCGCTCGATACCTCCGATCTGCCGTGGATCGATGACGGCTGGTCGATGCTCATGGAGCCGATCTGGTCGTACGGCGATGACGGCGACGCCATGGCAGCCGCTCTCGGCACGCTCGGTTCGCAGCCCGACGACCCCAATGCCGTCGCCCTCGCGGCGCTCGCCTTGACGACGATCACCGGCCTCGATCGCAACCAGCTCAGCTACCATCCCGGCTACCTCCTGGCGCTCCCGCTCATGATGGAAGGGCACCTCGCGTCGTTGTTGACGCTGGAAGGCGGCCGCGGCGCCAGTTCGGAGCTGAGCCCAAGTCTGCTCGCCGCTCACCTGGAGCCAGCCCAGCTGGCCAACGTTCTGGAGTACATCAATCGGGACCGCGACGTCGCCGACCTGTTCCTCATGATGGTGGGGGCGTTCCGGTATCAGGCCATCCAAGGGCAAGTCACGCCAGACGGCGCCGATACACGCCTCAACTACGAGTTGGGCACCATCGAAGGCATCACCGTAGACGCGTACCTGACGAACTCATACATCGACGGGAGAGAACGCGACGCCGCCATCGCACTGGCCAAAGGCGTCTTCGCCGCGGTCGTGGGGCTCGCCACCGGCGGCATCGGCACCATGGTCATCACCAAGCTGGGCCTCACCGGCGCCGCCAGGCTGGGCGCCAAAGCGCTGAACAGCTTTCTGTGGGGTCAGATCCGCAACAAAGCGGTGGGATCGGTTCTGCCGTCAGACAACGCCGAGCAGGCCCTGGTCGAGGGGTATCTGGTCCTCAATGCCCTGGCGTACGAAACCCAGCTCGCGGCGCTCGACGCGCTTCGCCGAGAAGGCCTACTCGACTCAGAACCGCCATTCGTCAACGACCTGGGCGGTTTGCGCCCTCCTGCCAACCACACCGAGCGATGCGACTGGGACGAGTGGATCAACACCGTTCGTGTCGAAACCTCCGACGGAAGCGTCTCGGCGATGGAGGGATGGCTCGAGCCCTTGCTGGGGATCCCTGGATTCTCCCTCGAGGAGTTGGACTTCGAGCCCTACGAATACTGCAAGTGAGCTCGGCGGCGCGCCCATGCGATGCTGCCGGCCAGCAGCAGGTGCCCGCCGCCGATGCCCATCGCGACAGGCTGCGGTTCCATTCCGCCGGGCCCGACCGCCTGCCTTTCGGCGCTCGCCATCGACACACGTGGGGCACCCACAGGCAACAACACGAGCTCACGCCGGGCAAGTGCGGCGTCCAGTGTGGAACACAGGCCCGATTCGTACGCCGCCTCGTCGCCGGCCAGGAGGATCCCGGCTCGATCATCGATCGCCGGCTCGATGCCGCAGGCGGCCCCGCTATCGGGTGAGAACACCGCCGCCGCCGGACCCAGTTCTATCCAGCCAACCCTCGACCGCGAAGGAGAAACGGTCCTGCGCCATGCCTGCATCGTCGCGTCCGGCTCGCCGACGATTGTCCAGCTCACCGATGAACGCCGCGTCGTGATGTGTCGCCATAACGGCTGCGGTCGGCATCGAGCAGGAACAAGCTCGGGCGGAGGGTGAAGTCCCGACCACCATAAGCACGAGCGCAAACGCGGTCACCGACCGGATCGTGCGTCTTCAACGTCCGGATGGCGTCAAGAGGTTCCCTGGAGGAGTTGAGCCAGCGGCTCACGCCACGACGGGTGCTTCGGTTCCCAACCCAGCTCGTTTCGGGCCCTCTCGTTGGACACTCGAGGTTGCTCGTCGACCAGGTAGCGCAGCACAGTGGCGGGACCCGTCGAGAACATTGCCCGAGGCATGCGCCTGGGCGGCTTGGTTCCCATCGTGTCCGCCAACCACGGCAGCAGCTCAGAGGCCGGAACCGGCTCATCGTCGGTGATGTTGTAGACGCTGGACGGGCCGGCAATCGCCTTGATGGTGGCGTCTACGGCATCTTCGATGTGCAGAAGACCCCAGACGCCACGCCCCTCGCCGATGATGGGCAACAGCCGGCGGCGCAGCATCACCCCATACGCCTCCTCGGGATCGAAGTATGTGCCCGGACCGTAGAACGCTCCGTACCGCAGCACTGTGCCGCCGACCGAGCGCGTCACCTGCTCGAGGGCGGCGATGGCCTCAACCACGGGCCGGTGGCCGCCGGGAGCATCGAGGTACAATGGGTCGTCCTCGGTGCGGATCCCCTCCCCGGGCCGCTGGGCGAATGCAATCGACTGGGAGATGAGCCGGGCGTTGGAGGCCTTGGCCGCCGCAGCGAGCGCCGCACCTGCATTCCTCCTGAGTGCGTTGGTCTGGTCGGCGGCCCGCTTGGCTGCGATCGGGTTGAGCAGTGACCGCGGCAGGCTGGTGAGCTGGTTGATGATGACCTCCGGCGCCGCCGCCACCACGGCTTCCTCCAGGGCGCTCGGATCGGCGGCATCCACCACCAAGGCGTCGTAACCGTCGGCGAGTACTTGCTCCGCCCGGTCTTCGCTGCGGACCACGGCGATGACGGAACGGCCGTCGATCCGCAGCTTGGGCAACAGAGACCTGCCGATGACGCCTGTCGCCCCGGCCACAACCACTCGCATGGGTGCAGCCTATACGGTCAGACGGCGGCTTCCAGGGCTCGCTCGAAGTCGGCGCCGGATCGGATCGCAGCGACGTACCGGCGTCGAAGAAGCGCACGCTCGTCTGCGCCCACGCCTCCCCAAACCCCGTAGCGCTGGGCGGTGACCACCGCGTATGTCAGGCACTCCGTACGGACCGGACACGATTGGCACACGAGCTTGGCTGCAGCATCACCGTGGGGATGGGAGCCGGAAAAGAAGAGCTCCGGGTCGTGATTTCGACACTCGCCGAGGGATCGCCAATCGAACTCGTCGTCCATGGCGGCACGCTAGCACTATTTTAGTGCTAAATCAACCCTTTCCTCTGCGAGGACTCAGACCACCCCACCCTCGGTCATCTTCTTGAGATCGAGCGCGGCGTCGAGCTCTTCGGCGCTCATGACCCCTTTTTCCAGCGCGACGGCGCGCACCGAGCGTCCGGTGGCAAACGCCTCTTTGGCGATCTCTGCGCCCTTGTCGTAACCGATGTGAGGGTTCAGAGCCGTGACCACGATTATGTTGCGCTCGACCAGCTCGCGAGCCCGGTCCTCGTTGGCGGTGATGCCATCGATACAGCGTTCAACGAGTGTCTCGCTGGCGGAGGTGAGGAGCTCGATGGACTCCAGCAGGTTGTGTGCCAGCACCGGCATCATGACATTGAGCTCGAAGTTGCCGTTGGCTCCCGCCCAGGCAATGGTCGAATCGTTGCCGATCACTTGGGCCACGACCTGCATCACCATCTCGGGCATGACCGGGTTGACCTTGCCGGGCATGATCGAAGAGCCCGGCTGCAGCGAGGGCAGCGAGATCTCGGCGATCCCGGTGCGTGGTCCCGACGACAACCACCGGAGGTCGTTGACGATCTTGAACAGCGACACAGCTACGGTGCGCAATGCTCCGGACACCGACACCGCCGCGTCTTTGGCTGCCTGCGCCTCGAAGTGATTCGGCGCCTCGACGAATCCAAACCCCGACCGTGCCGACATCTCGGCAATCGTCTGCTCCGCGAATCCGGGGGGTGCGTTCAGTCCCGTCCCGACGGCGGTCCCGCCCAGTGCCAGCTCCCTCAGCTCTGCCGCTGCTTCGCTCACTCGGCGGTGACCGTTGCGCACTTGGGTCGCATATCCTGAGAACTCTTGCCCGAGCGTGACGGGCGTCGCATCCATCAAATGGGTGCGACCGGACTTCACCACGTCGGCGAACTCGTCGGCCTTGTGGTCGAGCGCATTCGCCAAGCGCTCCAGGGCGGGCATAAGCCCCTCTGCGATCGCTGCATACGCAGAAACGTGGATCGCCGTGGGAATCACGTCGTTGGACGACTGTCCGTAGTTCACGTCGTCGTTCGGGTGGACGAGCCGGTCCCCAATCGCACCACCCAACAGCTCCGCGGCACGGTTGGCGATGACCTCGTTGGCGTTCGTGTTCGACGACGTACCCGAACCGGTCTGGAAGATGTCCAGCACGAAATGCTCGTCCAGCTCGCCCGACATCACCTCGGTGGCCGCCGCAGCGATTGCTTCCGCCTTGTCGGCTTCGATGTTGCCCTGCCGGCCGTTGACGGCTGCAGCTGAACCTTTGATCAACCCGAGCGCCCAGATGAAGCGTCTGCCGAACCTGAGCTGCGAGATGGGGAAATTCTCGACCGCCCGCTGCGTCGACGCTCCGTAGTAGGCACCGGCAGGGACCTTCACCTCGCCCATCGAGTCCTTCTCCGTCCGGAAATCCATGTAGCTCCTCGACTGTGGTAGCAAAGCCTAGGCCGCGTCCCGAGGCGGCTAGACGCGAAGATAGGGTCGACATCATGCATCGCCGTAGTGTTCGCAGCAGCACCGATTCGCTTCTCTCCGTGCTCGAGTGGGAGGGCGGCGATCCGACCCGGCAGGCGCTGCTGGTTCACGGCCTGTCCTCCAACGCTGCGACGTGGACCGGCGTCGGCGAGTCGTTGTCGGCGGCCGGAGCACGGGTCATTGCCGTGGATCAGAGATCGCACGGCCGCTCTGAGGTGACAGAGAACGGCTACGACTTCGATACCTACACCGCCGACCTCCTCGCCGTTGTGATTGCCACCGGCCTGGGAAAGCCGCTCGTAGTCGGTCAGTCATGGGGCGGGAATGTGGTCTTCGAGTTCGCTCTGCGCCATCCCGAGCGGTGCCGGGGAGCGGTGGGAATCGACGGAGGAGCGATCCGACTGGCCGACCGGTATCCCACTTGGGATCGCGCCGCCGCCGAGCTGGCACCCCCCCGCTTCTCCGGCGTCACTGCTGAGCAGCTGCGCACCCGTCTGCGCCAGATGCGACCCGACTGGCCGGACTCCGGAATCGAAGGCGCTTTGGCCAACTTCCGAGTGCTGGAAGACGGCACCGTCACCCCCAATCTCCCGTTCGACAAGCACATGCGGATCTTGGAGTCGCTCTACCATCACGATCCGAGGCACGCCGCCGAGCACGCCACGGTGCCCATGCTTCTCGTCGCGGCCACCGAGCCTGACGGGATCGACTGGCCGACCGAGGTGATCGTCGTCGAAGGTGACCACGACCTCCACGCTCAGCAACCCAAGCGCATCGCCGATCTGATGTTGGATTGGGCCGGATGGGCGTGATCGCGTTGATCGGCTCTGGCGAGATGGCACCCACCATGGTGCGGCTCCATCGTGAGCTCCTGGCCAGAGTGGGTCCGGCGCCTTCGGCCGTGTTCCTCGACACCCCATTCGGGTTTCAAGAGAACGCCGACGAACTGACCAACAAAATCGTCGAGTTCTTCGATGTGAGCCTGCACACCCCGATCCAGGCTCCCCGCTTTCGTGGCACGCCCGGCGAATCGCGATTCGACGGCGAAGCGATGCTGGAGGCGGTTCGCCACGCCGACTACGTGTTCGCCGGCCCGGGCAGCCCAAGCTACGCGCTCGGACATTGGAGGGCGGTGGGACTGCGCAACGCACTCGGTGCCACGATCTCAGGTGGCGGGGCGGTTGTGTTTGCCTCGGCGGCGGCGGTGACATCGGGCAGCCACGCCATCCCCGTCTATGAGATCTACAAGGTGGGGATTCGACCCTACTGGCTGGAAGGGCTCGACCTCCTCGGGCTCATTGGTCTTCGGGCTGCCGTCGTGCCGCACTTCGACAACGCAGAAGGAGGGACGCACGACACTCGCTACTGCTATTTGGGTCAACGTCGCTTCGACGCGCTGCTGGCAGAGCTGGACGTACCGGTTCTCGGGATCGACGAGCACACTGCGGTCGTGCTCGACCCGATTGCTGGCACCGGCTCCGTGATGGGCAAGGGAGCCGTCACCATCGTCACCGACACGGGATCACGGCGCCACGAGGCAGGTAACGCGTTCGACCTGAGCGAGATCGCCGGATCGGCTTCGCCGCCGCCTGTTGCCCCGCCGGTGCACTCGCAGGGCTTCGACGAGGCGTTGGAGGAGGGCGACGTCAACGCCGCTGCGGCCATCTTGATGGACCATCTGCTCGACGGCAAGGAGGCCGCCCCCATGGTGGTCCAGCTCGCAGCGGCTGCGGAGGCCGGCTTGGGTGACCCCGACGAGGTGGTGGCGCCGTTCGTGGACCTGCTGATCACCCTGCGCTCCAGGGCTCGAGGTGCGGGCGATTGGGCCACGGCCGATTTCATCCGAGACGAGCTGGCGAAGCGGGGCGTCGAAGTGAACGACGGCCCCGATTCGACGACCTGGCATCGCTAGTCGGAGAATCGGGCGGATTCGACGACCTGGCATCGCTAGTCGGAGAATCGGGCGGATTCGACGACCTGGCATCGCTAGTCGGAGAATCGGGCCGATTCGACGACCTGGCATCGCTAATCGGAGAATCGGGCGGAATCAGCGCTTCGAGAGAAATCGACGAACTGGCATCGCTAGTCGAGGATCGGCCGACCCGCTTCGAACAGCTCATCGAGCCGCTCCCGCAGACCCGGTTGCACGTGCTCCAACGCTCCAACTCGGTCGACGAGGAAATCGACCAAACCATGCCAGTCTCGGAGTGCGATCTCCTCGGGGCCCACCCTGGCCGGTGTGCGGCCCTTCTCCACCTCGTCGAGCCGGCCCATGTTGTGGTAGTTGCCGAGAGGGAGGCATAGGCACGCAGCCTCGAATCCGTAGGCAGCGAACGCAGTTGCCTCGCACGAACCGCCTGCCATGAGCTTGCGCTGGTGGGGGCGTCCGTGGTCGCTCGACCACGCACCGGCTGCGGTGGTCAGCGCGTTGGTGAGCTGCGGGCTGAAGACGCTGGAGGCGTCGCCGACCCGGACGACCGGACCTCCGCCGATGGGAGCGTCGGAAAAGCTGCGGGACATCTCCAGACAGATCAGCCGCGACGACGGAGACAGCCGGCTGCCCTTCGCTGCTGCAATCGCCCCGACGAAGCCGACCTCCTCGGCCCTCGTCAGAAGAACCCCGATGTGCCCATGCTCGGCGCCGGATCGCAGCTCGTCGAGCACCGACAACGCCGCTGCCACGCCTGCGAGGTCGTCGCAGGCATGCGCGCGCAGGCGTCCGCGTCTCACACCAAGGGCATCCTCCCGAAACCACCATCGGCCGATGTCTCCGGTCGACGGTGTAGCTGAGCCTCTCACCAGCCGAGCGACGCCGGTACGGGCGTCGGAGCTGCGCTCGACGATTCGGGCCTTTCCCTGAGGCTTCGCCCCTCGATGGAACTCGATCAACGCGTCGTCGAAGTAGGCGGGCCGCACCCCACCCCGAAACTCCCATTCGACGGAGCTGCCGCCGACGTCCGTCACGACAAAAGCCGGGTGATCGAGATGCGCGGTGATCCACAGCGGCCTCGCCCGAAGCGGCAGGCGTTGTGTGATGAAGAGGTTGCCCGCCCGGTCGGCGGACAGTTCGAGATCGGGTCGGCGCTTCGCCCACGACCGGACCCACCGGATCACCTCTCCTTCGTGGCCCGGGGCAGTGGGCAGCGCAGTCAGCTGCCGCAGCCAGGCTTCGGCTCGATCATGCGCCATGGCCGAGCCAAGAGCCGATCTCTCTCATCGTGCGGTCGAACTGGTCGCGATGCATCGAGTGACTCGCACCGGGAATGTGGCGATACACGACGGCGGGATTGTGGGCGGCGATCGACTCGCCGAGCTCCACGGGAACGAGCCCTCCACTGGCGAGATCAGCGACCAGCAGCAACGTGGGCACCTCCACCGCGAGCACCTCCTTCATCACGTTCCAACTCGGGTTGTCGACGAGGGTCCGTTCTACCATCTCGGGGCTCGATTGAAGCAGCGCCTCGGCCTTGATACGGGCATCTTCCGGGTGCCATGTGGGATTGTCGGCTGCAACGGCGTGGGCAGAGATCTCATTGCGGTAGGGCGCGAGCATCCAGTCGCGTGTCATGTCGGAGTCGACCACCACCAACGCCGGATCTTCGAGGATCAGGCTGCGGCAAAACGAGTCATGGGCCAGCAGCAACGCTACTGCGGCCCCCATCGAATGACCCAGGACGACCTCCCATTCAGTTCCCAGGGCGGCAACGTCATCGGCGTGATCTTCCAGGCGATACGAGTCGGCAGCGGGGCTCTTGCCGTGGCCGCGAAGATCGGGGGCTACGACTCGGTATCCCCAAGAGGCCATGGTTGCGCCCACCCGGAACCATCCGGCGGCATTGGAGGAGATGCCGTGGAGGAGGAGAGCCCTTCGGTCGCCGTCCCCCCAGACTTGGACCGACAGATCCATCAATCGAATGGAGTGTCGGTGAAGTACTCGCTGGCCGCTTTGGGGCGCACCGGTGGCGTAGGGGCCTCGAGACCCAGCCTCGCCCGCACGGCTTCGTATCCGCCCGCCTCGAGTTCATCGGCGAGCTCCGGGCCTCCGGATTCGACGATCTTTCCGTCCAGCATGATGTGGATCTTGTCGGGCTGGAGGTAGCGAAGGATCCGGTTGTAGTGAGTGACGATGATCACGCCCACTTCGGGACTGCGCATCGCCTCTACGGCCTCGGCGACCTGACGGACGGCGTCGATGTCGAGGCCGGAGTCGATCTCGTCGAGCACGGCGACCTTGGGTGCCAAGACCGCCAGCTGAAAGATCTCGGACCGTTTCTTCTCGCCGCCCGAGAGATCGTCGTTGACCGCACGGTCGAGGAACTCCTGCATCGAAAACCGTTTTGCGGCTGCCTCGATCCGCTCGTCGACGTCCGCCAGCCCTCGCTCTTCGGCAGCCTCGCGTACCAACCGTCCGAGGGCCACGCCGGGAACCTCCACCGGGTATTGGAACGCCTGCAGCAACCCCAGCTGCGCCCGTTCGCTTACGGGCTTGTCGAGCAGAGGATTGCCTGCCAGCTCCGCCGTCCCGGTCACCTCGTAGCCTTCTCGGCCGGTGAGCACGTGGCTCAGCGTGGATTTTCCTGACCCGTTGGGACCCATGATGGCGTGGATCTCGCCGAATGGAACCTCGAGGTCGACGCCTCTCAGAATTTCGACATCGCCGACCGACGCGGTGAGATCCGCCACGCGCAACGCCATGCTCATGGCCGATCCCCGATGTACAACTCGACTTCGCCGTCGACCACCCGGACTTCGTAGGTGGGCACGGGCCGGGTGGCGGGCAACGAACCCGGCTCGCCCGTCACGAGGCTGAACTCTGAGCCGTGACGCGGGCACTCCACATCGGTGTCGAAGACCTCGCCTTCCGCCAGCGACGCTTCGGCGTGAGAACATCGGTCGCCGATCGCATACACCGAGTCGTCGATCCGGAAGAGGGCGATGCGGTGATCCCCCGTCTCGACGCGTACGCCCCTACCTGAAGGGAGCGACTCGAGCGCACCGATCCGCACCCACGTCATGCAATCCGTCCTTCCCGTTGGGCGGCAACGAACTTGGCGTTGACCGCTTCCCGGACCGCGTCGGCCAGCTGCGGCGCGGGGAGCCGGCCGATCACCTCTTCGAAAAACCCACGCAGGAGCAGGCGCTCGGCCCGCTCGCGACCCAGACCACGTGACTCCAGGTAGTAGAGATGCTCAGATTCGAAGGGTCCAACGGTGGAGCCATGCCCGCACACGACGTCGTCGCACAAGATCTCCAGGTTGGGTACCGAATGGGCCTTGGCTCCATCGGAGAGGACCAGGTTGCGGTTCTGCTCGAATGTCGACGTGTTGGTGGCGGCCGGCCAGATCTTCAGCAAACCGGTGAAGATCGATTCTGCGTCGTCCTCGACCGCCCCTCTGAGGTGAACGTCCGAAGCGGTGTTCCGCCCCCGATGGTTCACGACGACGCGATAGTCGAGAACCTGAGAGCCATCCCCGAAGTAGATGCCAGTGGTGTCCGACGTCGAGCCATCGCCGTCGAGATCGATCCCCAGATCGAGTCGCGCCAGCGCTCCACCCAATCCGATTTCGCCGAGCCGCAAGGTGGCATCCCGACCGAGGCCGTATCGCTGGAACCCGATCGCACGCGTCTTGCTTCCCCAGGCTTGGACGGTCGTCATCCGCAGGTGACCGCCATCGGCCACGCTGGCGACGATGTTCGGCGAGACCACCATACGATGCTCGGCCGAGTGAAACACCACGACGACGGCCAGCTCGGCGCCGGTGGCGACCTCGATGTGGATCTGCGGCAGGGACAGCGACTCGGACTGAGTCGCCGCGACATCGACGACGACGGGGCGCCCGTCGCCGTGTCCACGAGCAGCCTCGATGCGTACTCCGTCGCGGGCGAGCGCCGCCTGAGCTGCTGCGAACACATCGGCCGCACCCTTTGGTCCGGCCACGAGGTCTGGTGCTCCTTGCAGTGAGGTGATGGTGAGTCCGTTGCCCGAGGTGGCATCGGTGACGAATCCGTCGACGAGGCTCACCGAGGCCACCCGGTCCTCGGCTGCGAGCGAGAACGGTGAAGGTGAGGGCGTACCGGGTGCTTCGGGCAGGCCAAATTCGGCCAGGTCGAAGTCCAGCTCGACATACCGCCACGCTTCCTCCTTGCCGGTCGGCATGGTCGCAGCGGAGAAGCGAGCGATGGCATCTGAACGGGCGGGACGAGCTGCTGCGGGCGTCGCGTCCAGGACGCGTTCGTAGGTGGATTGTTCCAGTGAAAGCACGTCGGGGCCGTTCCTCGCAGTCGATGTCATGGTACCGGCGGCCGCCTGGGTAGGGCGAACCCGCTCATGAAGCAAGGAGAGCCCGGTCGACGTCTTCCTGTAGGTCGGCGAGGTGCTCGAGCCCAACCGAGATCCGCACGATCGCATCAGTGATGCCCATTGCTGCTCTCACCGCCTCGCCGAGCCGGCGGTGGGTGGTCGAAGCCGGGTGGGTGGCGAGGGATTTCGCATCACCGAGGTTGTTGGAGATGTCGATCAGCTCCAGTGCATCGAGGAATCGAAAGGACTCGGGTTTGCCGCCCTCGAGTTCGATCGTCACGACCGTCCCACCCATCGACATCTGCCGCCGTGCCAAGTCGTGCTGGGGGTGAGTGAAGTGACCTGGATAGATCACGCGGACGACTCGGTCATGCTGGGACAGCCAGTCGGCAAGAGCCGACGCAGCCGCCGCCATCGCTCCCACCCGCACGGGCATCGTCTCCAGCGACTTGGCGAGTAGCCAAGCGTTGAAGGGGCTCATGGCAGGACCGGTGTGGCGTACGAATGGGCGGAGATCGCCGTGGATGAACTCTTCGCTGGCGCAGATCGCGCCACCCAGGGCCCTGCCCTGCCCATCGACGTGCTTGGTGGCCGAATGGACGACGATGTCTGCCCCGAGCGCCAGAGGCTGCTGCCCGAGAGGTGTTGCAAAGACGTTGTCGACCATGACCTGCGCGCCGGCGGCATGGGCGAGCTCGGCGACGGTCTCGATGTCCACCAGCTGCTGCATCGGATTCGATGGTGTCTCGAAGAACACGAGTGCGGCCTCCCGTGACAGCGCATCAGCCCACTGATCTGTGTCCGACCCGTCCACGAACTCCGTCTCGATTCCCCAGCGCGGGAGCAACTCGTCGAGGACGATGTAGCACGAGCCGAACAGATCCCGGGCGGCGACGACCCGATCCCCCGTCCGCAGCGTCGCCGCCATCGCTGTGAACACGGCACCCATTCCGGACCCGGTTGCCTGACAGGCCTCGGCTCCCTCCAGCAAACGCAGCCTCTCTTCGAAGATGGCCACCGTTGGGTTTCCGTATCGGGAGTAGATGTACCGGTCCACCTCCCCGGCAAAGGCGGCTTCGGCTTCGGCAGCCGATTCGTACACGTAGCCCGACGTGAGGTAGAGCGGCTCGGCCGTTTCGAGATAGCGGCTCCGCTCCAGCCCGGCCCTCACGAGATCGGTTTCGGGGCGACGATTCGACATGGCGCGGCACGCTACCGATGCCGCATCGTCTGACGCAACACCTCGACCGTCATTTGGCGGGTGAGTCGACCGGTGAAGGTGTTCTGCTGCGATGGATGGTACGAGGCGACTACCACCGGCCACGGCTCACCGAGTTCTAGTTCGATGCCGTGGCCGAACCGCGGGCGAGGGCGTGGCAAGGGTGCTCCTCTCTCGCCCAGGAGCCGAAGCGTCTGGTCGAATGCGAATCCGCCGAGACACAGAACCACCTTGGGGTCGATGAGGTCGAATTCCTCCTCCAACCAGGGCCGGCAGTTGTCTCGCTCGTCCGCAGTAGGCCGGTTCTGAGGCGGCGCGCATCGGACCGACGCCGTCACATAGGCGCCCTCCAGCGTCAGGCCATCGCCGACATCGGTCGACTCGGGTTGGTTGGCGAGCCCCACTTCCGCCAGCGCCGAGAAGAGCCAATCGCCCGAGCGATCACCCGTGAACATGCGCCCGGTCCGGTTGGCACCGTGGGCGGCCGGAGCGAGGCCCACGATCAGGACGGGGCCGCGCTCGTCGCCGAACCCGGGTACGGGTCGAGCCCAATACGGCTCGGCGCGGTACCGGGCAGGTGGCGAGAGCGCTGCAGCCTGCCGCCATTCGACCAGTCTCGGGCAGCGCCGACATCCAATGAGGCGTTCGTTCAGCAGTCGGATCCGGCGGTCCACGGGAGTCAGCTTGGCAGCCGACGACGCAACGACCGATTCGCCCACTATTCGTGAGTTCTGAACACGCAGCGAGAGGTAGACGGCGTATTGCCAAAATTTCTCACGGAATCCACTGGTGGAACCGCTACCACATCGTTTTTCCGTTGCTCGTTGTGCCGGAGCGATGTTACGTTGCCAGTCGCGGGTTGGATCACCGACAGTTTAAAAGGGGAGCAAGTGGCCACACGGCGACGTGAATCGGCATCCGTATCAGACACGGTGGGCCTCTATCTGGAGCGAGTCTCGGGGCACACCCTGCTCACTGCAGAGGACGAAGTGCGGTTGGCTCGCTCGATGGAGCGCGGCCGGCGAGCTCAGGCCAAGCTGGAATCGGGCGAGAAGCTCACCCCCACCGATCGAGCCAAGCTGTATCGCCTCGTCCATCAGGGCGAAGAAGCAAAGATGGCGTTCATTCGTTCCAACCTGCGCTTGGTCATCTCGATCGCCAAGCGCTATTCGGGTAGGGGGCTCGATCTTCTCGACCTGATTCAGGAAGGCAACCTCGGCTTGATCCGGGCAGTCGAGAAGTTCGATTGGCGCAAGGGTTTCAAGTTCTCGACGTACGCAACGTGGTGGATCAGGCAGGCGATCACCCGGGGCCTCGGCAACCAGGCCAGGACGATCCGGCTGCCGGTCCACATGGTGGATGTGGTCCGGACGGTGCAGGAGACAGAGCAGCTGCTGGCCGAAGAGCTTCGGAGGTCTCCGACGAGGACAGAGATCGCCGACGCCAGCGGCCTCGACATCGACAAGGTCAACGCGGCGCTGAATGCACCATCGGATACGGTCTCGCTCGATCGTCCGGTCGGCGAAGACGGTGACGCCGAGCTTCAGGACTTCGTCGAGGACGAGCGCATGCCGGATCCGTTCATCCACGCGGCCGAGGTGTTGCGGCGCCAGCATCTCTTGGACGCGCTAGGCCTGCTGGAGGAGATGGAGAAGCAGGTTGTTCTCCTCCGCTTCGGTCTCGACGGGTCGGATCCAAGGACGTTGTCCGACGTTGGGAAGATGTTCAACCTCACCCGTGAGCGGGTACGTCAGATCGAGGGTCGGGCGCTCGCCAAGTTGCGTCATCCGAGTTCCGCCGTCGAGTTGGAGAGCCTGCTGTAGGCGACAGGCCCGAACCGTCGGCCGCGCCACCTCGTTGGCAGTGACCAACGTGCTGACGGTCCTCGATCAGATCGACGACGCAGCGGCCGCTTGGGCGGCGCAGAACGTCGAGGCACGTCACATCCCGATGCTTCGTGCCGTCACCCAGGCGGGTGGGACCGAGAGCGCGGTCGTCGCCGGTTTGGCGGCTGCCACCATCAACCGGCTGAGGACGGGGGGCTGGGCGGGAACGCAACGCCTGCTGGTCATCGTGGCCGGGCAGAACCTGCTGCACAACGGCATCAAGCTGCTCGCTCGCCGCCGGAGGCCATCGGGGCCCCATCATTCTCATTTCGCCGGCTCGTCGTTTCCGAGCGGACATACGACAACGGCCGCGGCGGTCTGGCCGGCAGTGACCGCCGCCGTCGGCGCGCCTCGTGGCGTACGGGCGGCTTCCTATGCCGTGGGTCCGGTCGTCGGGGCAACGCGGGTCCTGTTGGGGGTCCATTGGATCACTGACGTGACCGCCGGCCTCGGCTTGGGCTGGCTGTGGCTGTGGCTGGGACGGCGCTTCACCCGCCGTGGATGATCGGGCCGATGTTGCACACGTGCCGTCCTCAGCCGTATCGGCTCTGGCTTCGTAGGATGCCCGCGAGGGGCGGCAGATCAGCCGACTGCGCCGGCTTCCGCCATGTTGAGCTCGATGAGCCTGTTCATCTCGACGGCGTACTCCATGGGCAGCTCTTTGACGATCGGCTCGATGAATCCGGCGACGACCATCGACGTGGCTTGGTCTTCGGAAAGGCCGCGACTCATCAGATAGAAGAGCTGGTCCTCGCCGACTTTAGAGACGCTCGCTTCGTGTCCGATCTCAGCGTCGTTTTCCTCGATCTCCATGTACGGATAGGTGTCGGACCTGGAGTTCTCGTCGAGGATGAGGGCGTCGCAGCGCACGAACGACTTGACGTGCTCCGCTCCGGGCTCGACTCGTACGAGGCCTCGGTAGCCGGCGCGTCCCCCACCTTTGCTGATCGATTTGGACACGATGGTGGAGGTGGTGTTGGGCGCGGCGTGCACCATCTTGGCGCCGGCATCTTGATGCTGCCCTTCGCCGGCGAATGCGATCGAGAGCACTTCGCCGTGGGCGCCCGGTTCGAGCATCCACACTGCCGGGTATTTCATGGTGAGCTTGGAGCCGAGGTTTCCGTCGATCCATTCCATTGTGGCGTTGGCGTAGGTGGCGGCGCGTTTGGTGACGAGGTTGTAGACGTTGTTCGACCAGTTCTGGATCGTGGTGTACCGGCAGCGCCCTCCGCGCTTGACGACGATCTCCACGACGGCGGAGTGAAGCGAGTCCGACGAGTACACCGGGGCGCTGCATCCCTCGACATAATGCACGAAGGCGTCCTCGTCGACGATGATGAGCGTGCGCTCGAACTGGCCCATGTTCTGGGCGTTGATCCGGAAGTACGCTTGCAGTGGCTGATCGACGTGGACCCCTGGCGGCACGTAGATGAAGGATCCTCCCGACCACACCGCGCTGTTGAGCGCGGCGAACTTGTTGTCGTTCGGAGGGATGATGGTTCCGAAGTATTCCTGGACGATCTCGGGGTAATCGCGTACGGCGGTGTCAATGTCGCAGAACAGCACTCCAAGCGCCTCGAGGTCTTCACGGTTCCGGTGATAGACGACTTCCGATTCGTATTGGGCGGTGACGCCGGCGAGGTATTTGCGCTCTGCCTCGGGAATGCCGAGCTTCTCGTACGTGTCCTTGATGGACTCGGGCACCATGTCCCAGTCCTTGGCTTGACCGTCGGTGGGCTTGACGTAGTAGTAGATGTCGTCGAAGTCGATCTCCTGCAGGGCTCCGCCACCACCCCACGTCGGAATGGGCTTGCGCAGGAAGCGCTGGTAGGCCTTGAGCCGGAACGCGAGCATCCATTCGGGTTCGCTCTTGATCCGCGACATCTCGCGGATGATGTCTTCGTTCAAGCCCTTCTGGGGCTTGAACACGTAATCCTCTTCCGAGTCGTGCCAACCGAGCTGATAAGCACCGAGGTCGATGTCAACGGTCGCCATGAGGTTTCACCTTCGTTCTCGAATTCATATCGTATCACCGACCCAACCCGACCAGAACAAGCCGGTACGGCGTGATCGAGGATCTCGGGCCGCCATCAACACACGCATGAGAATCCGAAGGACTCTCAAACGCACTCGCTTCAGCGAACACGCCGGACCAGAAGACGGCCCCTACCAACACACGCATGAGAATCCGAAGGATTCTCAAACGTGCTCGCTTCAGCGAGCACGCCGGTGCATTGGGGGCACCGTTGGAAGTGGGGAAGACCGAAGTTACCCCCAATGCACCAGATGGTTTGATCAACGCGTTCGGTGGCCGCTTTGTTCCGCGACGCCGGCGATCGCTCTCCATGGTCGTTCGTCGACTCGTTCGCTGGTTCGGGCGGCGACTGCCCAGAACCGCCGTCGCTGCCGATCCCAGTCGTCGATGATCATGCGAGCGGTGGGGCTGTCGGTGAGTTCGAGGTGCGACGCGAGGAGGGCGCTCACGATGGCCTCGTCGGCTTCCGAGAGTCGTTGCATCGAGGGTGCTGATTCGGCCACGAGAGCGTTGAGGCGAACGCCGGGGTCCCACACGTAGGCGGTTCCGCCGGTCATTCCTGCAGCGAAGTTCCTACCGACTGGCCCGATCACCACGGCGATGCCTCCGGTCATGTATTCGCACCCGTGGTCGGAGATGCCTTCGACGACGGCCACGGCTCCGCTGTTGCGGACTGCGAAGCGCTGGCCGACGCGGCCCGCCAGGTGCACGGTGCCTCCGGTTGCGCCGTAGAGAACGGCGTTGCCGGCGGCTTGGGGGATCCGCTCGGGGTTGGGGCGGGCGGGTACGACGACGACGGATCCTCCTCCCATCCCTTTGCCGACGTAGTCGTTGGCGGGCCCGTCGAGGTGTATGGACACGCCTTCGGCGAGGAAGGCGCCGAGGCTCTGCCCCGCGGTGCCAGCGAGTCGGATTCTGACGCTGTCTGCCGGAAGCCCCAGGTCGCCGTGGCGGGTGGCGATGAGCCCAGAGACAGTGGCGCCGATCGTTCGGTCTCCGTTGGTGATGGGATAGGCGACGTCTACTCGGCGGCCGTCGTCGAGGGCACCTCTCACGTGGCCCGCGAGCAGATGGGACAGCGGCGAGCGTTCCACTTTGATGTATCCGGGGTGCCGGCGGCGTCCTTCGGCCCTGACGAGTGCGGCGGCAAGGGAGCCGGCCATCGGATGGTCGGGCTGTGCGGGTTCGAGGAGGTCGGCTCGCCCGACGATCTCTTCGATGGAGCGGGCTCCCAGCGCAGCCAGGTGGGTTCGCACTTCTTCGGCGAGGAGCCGGAACAGCTGGACGATCTGGTCGGGGGCTCCGGAGAATTTGGCCCTGAGGTCTTCACGTTGGGTGGCGATCCCCACGGGGCACGTGTTCTCGTGGCATTGGCGCACCATCTTGCAGCCGAGGGCGAGGAGGGGAAGGGTGCCGAATCCGAAGCGCTCGGCTCCAAGCAGCGCGGCCACGACCACATCGCGACCGGTGCGCATGCCTCCGTCGGTTTCGAGGGCGACGCGCGAGCGGAGGCCGTTGGCGAGCAGCACCTGGTGCGCTTCGGCCAGTCCGAGTTCCCAGGGCGAGCCGGCATGTTTGATGGAGGTCAGCGGCGACGCTCCGGTTCCTCCATCATTGCCGGAGATCGTGATCGCGTCGGCTTGTGCTTTGGCGACTCCCACTGCGATCGTCCCCACACCGGGTTCCGAGACGAGCTTGACGGACACCCGGGCGGTGGGCTTGAAGGCTTTGAGGTCGTAGATCAGCTGGGCGAGATCCTCGATCGAATAGATGTCGTGGTGGGGTGGTGGAGAGATGAGCGACACGCCGGGTTCGGTGTGGCGGAGCCAGGCGATCTCGTCGGTCACCTTGTGTCCCGGAAGCTGTCCTCCTTCGCCGGGCTTCGAGCCTTGTGCCATCTTGATCTGGAATTCCTCGGCTGATGCGAGATACCCGGGCGTCACTCCGAAGCGCCCCGAAGCCACTTGTTTGATGTCCGAGTTGCGGGGCGTGTCGTAGCGGCCTGGATCTTCGCCTCCTTCGCCCGAGTTGGACAGCCCGCCGATGAGGGACATCGCCTCGGCCAACGCGGTGTGAGCTTCCCGCGACAACGCACCGAGCGACATCGCTGCGGTGACAAATCTCCGCATGATGCGCTCGGGGGGCTCGACTTCGTGGACGGGCACGGGCCGCCGCTCCTTGAACACCAACAGGTCCCGCAGTTGGGAGGCGGGGCGGTCTTCGATGGCTTTGACGTACGCATCCCATTCGGCTCGCTGGCCCGACCGGACGGCTTTCTGTAGTGCGAGGACGACCGAAGGACTGGTGACGTGCACGGAGCCCCCGCGCCGGTACTTGTAGAAGCCGCCGACCCCTTCCTCGCCTTCCTCCCAGAGCCCGTGCAGGTCGAGGCCCTGCTGCGCCAGAGTCTCGAAGCCGATGCCGCTGGTTCGGCGGGCGCAGAATCGGAATGCGGTGGAGACGAGGTCGTCGCCGAGACCGACGACTTCGAACAGTTCGCTCCCCCGGTATGAGCTCAGTGTGCAGATTCCCATCTTCGACATGATCTTCAGCAGGCCGTTCTGGAGTGCCATCCGGTAGTTCTCTTGAGCGACGACCGACCCAACGGTGACGGTGCCGTCGGCCGCCATGTGCTGTATGAGCTCGATGGCGAGGTACGGGTTCACGGCCGAGGCGCCGAGTCCGAGGAGCACCGCAACGTCGTGGTCGGTTTGTGTCTCGCCCGAGACGCACACGATGGACGTGTCGAGCCTGATGCCCTCTTCGATCAGCCTGTGGTGCAGGGCCGACACGGCCAGCGGCATGGGCATGGCGACGTGTTCGGCGTCCACTTCGCGGTCGGAGAGCACGAGGATCGTGGCGCCCCCCTTGACCGCGGTCACCGCCTCGTCGACGATCTCGACGAGACGTTCTTGGAGCCGGCGTGGACCGAGCTCAGCGTGGTAGACGGTGGGAATCCAGTAGGAGAAGAAGCGCGCGTCGCCGGATCGGACGATTCGGTCGAGCTCAGCCCCCGACAGGACGGGTGAGGACACTTCGATCAGTGCAGCCTGCTGGGGTGTTTCTTCGAGTAAGGATCCCCTCCTGCCGAGGTACGTGCGCAGCGACATCACTCTCTTCTCCCTGATGGGATCCATCGGCGGGTTCGTCACCTGGGCGAACAGTTGATGGAAGTAGTGGCTGAGACGGCGAGGAGTCTCCGACAGCGCTGCCAGCGGCGTGTCATTGCCCATCGATCCGGTCGGGGTTTTTCCCTCGGCCATCGGCTGGAGGACCATGCGGCGATCCTCGGGCGTGTATCCGAAGACCCGGGCGAAGCGTTCGAAGTCGATGCGGGTGTCGAAGGTGTCGTCGAAGGGATCTTGCACGTACAGCGTCTCGGTGGAGATCCACTGTCCGTAGGGCTGGCGGGCAGCGAGGCCCTCGAGGATGTCTTCGGCGAACACAAGCCGGTCGTGCACCGGGTCGAAGTGGACGGCTTCGCCGGGACCGAGCTGGCCGGTGTCGATCGCCAGCGCTTCTTCCTCCGGGCACACACCGGCCTCGGAGGCGACGAGGAACACATTGGGGCTCACCATCCATCGGGCGGGCCGCAACCCGTTGCGGTCCATGGCCGCGATCAGGGTGGTTCCGTCGGTTGCGGCGATGGCGGCGGGACCATCCCACGGCTCCGTGAGGAACGCGTGGTACTCGTAGAAAGACCGCAGCGGCCCGGGCAGGTCGCCGACGTTCTCCCATGCCTGAGGGATCAGCATCTCCTTGACGTGGGTCAGCGAACGCCCGGACCGGAGTAACAGCTCGAATGCGTTGTCGAGGCTGCCCGAGTCGGATTGTCCGGCCTGGAGAAACGGAACGAGGTCGATGGACCGGGTTCCCCACAACGGCGAGCTGGGGTTGACTTCGCGCGCCGCCATCCAGGCACGGTTTGCGTGGACGGTGTTGATCTCGCCGTTGTGCGCAAGGGTCCGGGCCGGTTGGGCGATTTCCCAGGCGGGCACGGTGTTGGTCGAGTACCGCTGGTGGAAGATCGCGAACCGGCTTTCGTAGCTGGTGTCTCGGAGGTCCCAGTAGAAGTCGGCTGCGTGTTGGGCGGCGAACAATCCCTTGTACACGATGGTTCGGCCGGATGCCGAGGCGATGGCGAAGCCGGGTAGGTCGCGGGTGGCGGCTTGACGTTCGCAATACTTCCGAGCGAGGAACAACCGCCGTTCGAAGTCCTCGGCGTCGACGGCGTCGGCGGGAGCCGCAACGATGACTTGCTGGATGACCGGCATCGACGCTCGCGCTCGGTCGCCGAGCACCGTTCGGTCGACGGGCACATCTCGCCAGGCGAGGAGCGTGATCTGCTCGTGGAGCAACGACCCTTCGATGAGCTGACGGGCCTGCTCCTCTGACCCGGGCGGGAGGAAGGCCGACACGACTCCGAGACGGTCGCGTGCGGGGGGAGTCATTCCCCGGTTGCGCAGCTCCCGTTCGATGATTCGGTAGGGGATTTCGGTGAGCAAACCTGCCCCGTCCCCGGTTCCGTCGGCAGCGCGGGCTCCGCGATGGTCGAGGCGCTCGAGGCATTCGACGGCCAGCCGCATGATGCGATGCGACGGCGTGCCTCCGCGGGCGGCGATGAAGCCGACGCCGCATGCGTCGTGGACCCTCGTCCTCACGAATGGGACGTTCGTCTGAGCCCGTGCTCGTCGGTATGCAATCGCGCGATCGTTCATGGTCCTCCGGCGGAACCGACCACTCTACTCGCTTATGCGCATAGCCCTTCAGTCCAGCGTGGCCTGGTCGTCGAGACGGACGACATCCTGGGCGACGTCGTCGCGGGACCGGCCGGCCGCGTCGACCACGGCGAAGGCAACGGACATATCGGGCGGGTCCGCACGGTCGTGTCGCACCCAGATCACCCGCTGCGGTGAGGAAGCGTCCACTGCGGACGCCCAGCCGGTGTATACGTCGGTGGTGGTGGCCGCGAACGCCCTTTCCCGGTCGTCGATCGCCGCCTCGGAGATGAACACCACCGAGAAGCAGTTGAGGGAAGCGGCCTCGACATGGGATGCGTCGGACACGTCACCGAGGGCGACCTTCACACCTTTGGCACGTAGCGCGCCGCCGGACTCGACGGACGATACGAATGCGCGCACCTCACCTTGGCGTCCGGCGAGCTGGTCAACGATGACCTCTCCGAGGGCAGTGTCGGCGCCTACGACCAGGACGGGCATGGCCCCAACGATAGAGCCGCCGCTCAGCGGAAGGGTGTGACGCCGGCGGCGATCTCCTGTTCGAGCAGCCAGCGTTCGTGGGCGGCGACCAGATAGGGGTAGGGGTCGACGGCCCGGTTGTGAAAGCGAATCTCGAAGTGGGTGTGCGGAGCGGTTCCTTCGGCATTCCCGCTATCGCCCACGTAGCCGATCACCTGTCCGGCGGCGACGGGATCTCCCACCTCGAGTCCCGCTGCAAACGCCGTCGCCGCTCCTCCGCGCCCGTCGTCTCCGGAAGCGTCGTTGTTGAGGTGGATGTAGTACGAGCTGTATCCGTCGCCGTGGTCGACGGCGATGTAGTAACCCGCCCGCGTCGAGGTGGTCATCTTGATGATCCGACCGTCGGCGATCGAGACGACCGGATCGCCCCTGTCACCCATGATGTCGTTGCCCATGTGCAGCCGGTTTTCGCTGCGGGGAGCGCCGTAGCTGTCGGCGAAGGTCGAGTTCATCTGCGGTTGGGGGAAGACAATGACGAAGTCGTCGGGGTCGGGCATCCACGAGTAGTCGATGACGGGAGGCGCCGGTGGAGTGGGCTCGTCGTCGATGACGGGCTCGTCGACGTTGACGGCGTCGGTGATGGTCGGGTCGGTGCGCTCGGGTGGGTCCGGGATCTGGGCGCCGGCGGCCGGCACCGTGAGGCTGAGCGCGAGCAGCACGAATGCTGCCAGCGTGATTCGTCTCTGCGCCAGTCGCATCTACCCCTCTACTCCCTCTTGGGCCGAGCGCCGCCGGCGTGAACCGCCGGTGGGTGCTCGCTCCGCATCCCCGCAGGACCATCGCCACTCTCCGTGGCGCCCATCCGGCCCAGCACGACTTTCCGAAGCGTACCCATCTCGGTTGTCGGTGTGCAAGGAAGATGTATCGGCATTTTTTCCCGATTACTTGAACGGGGTCGACCACGCCGCCAGCAACTCGCCGTAGTGACCTCCGATCCCAGCGAGCTCGTCGTGGGTTCCGACCTCTACGATCCTGCCGCGATCCATGACGACGATCCGGTCTGAGCGCCGTGCGGTGTCCAGTCGGTGTGCGATGATCACCGCAGTTCTTCCGTGCAACAGCTTTGCGAGCGCGAGCTCGACTGCCCGCTCGGTCTCGGGGTCGAGGTTGGAAGTGGCCTCATCCAGCACGATCACGCGCGGATCGGCCACGAGTGCCCGGCCGATGGCCAGCAGCTGACGTTCGCCGGCCGACAGACGGTTGCCGCGTTCGCCCACCTGATAGTCGAACCCGCCGGGCAGCGAATCGATCCAGTCGAGCACCCCGATCGACTCTGCGACGCGACGGAGGTCGGTTTCGGAGGTGTTGGGTCGAGCGTACGCCAGGTTGTGGCGGATGGTTCCGGCGAACAGGAAGCCCTCTTGCGGCACCATGACGATGATCTGGCGAAGGTCGGGGCCCGTGAGCCGCCGGAGGGGAACGCCGTCGACGGCGGCCTCGCCCCGATCGGGGTCGTACCACCGGGCGGCCAGCTTGGCCACGGTGCTCTTGCCGGCGCCCGTCGCGCCGACCAACGCAATCCGCTCGCCCGGCGGGACGGTCAGGTCGAATCCCTCGATCACCGGCTCGCCGCGGGTATATCCGAAGGTCACGTCGCGAAGCGCCAACTCGCCGACTGGTTCGTCGAGTACGGCGGGATCGATCGGCTCCGGCACCGTGGACCGCCGATCGAGCACTCCGAACAGTTTGGCCAGGGCGGCGAGCGCAGCCTGCATCAGGTTGTAGACGTTGGACAGCTGCACGATCGGCTCGAAGAACCAGTTGAGGTACAGCAGGAAGGCCACGAGGACACCCAGTGGCAGCCGCTGGTCGAGCACCAACGACCCGCCATAGAAGAGGATCACGGCGATCCCCACGGTTCTCAAGAAATCGACTGCCGGAAAGTAAACCGAGATGGCCCGAGCCGCATCGACGTTGGCTTCGTAGTACCGCTCGTTGACAGCGCCGAACTCGCGAGCCGTCCGGTTCTCCTGGCCATAGGCCTGCACGACTCTCACTCCCGACAGTCCTTCTTGTATCGCTCCGAGCACGAGGCCGATGTGCTCTCGAACCTCCTGGTATGCGGTTCCAACGACTCGGCGGAATGCGACCGACATCACTGCCAGCACCGGCATCAACGCGATGGTGGCCAAGGCCAGCCGCAGATCGGTGACGAGCAGCGCCACGGTGACGCCCGTCACAGTGAGCACCGAAGTCAACACGTTGATCGCGCCCTCTTTGGCGAACTGTGTCAGCGCCTCGATGTCGGACGTGAGGCGGGCGACCAGCACACCCGTCTTCGATCGCGAGAAGTAGTCGAGATCGAGTCGGATGAGGTGGTCGAAGGAGTCGACTCGGAGTTCGCGCAGGACTCGTTCCCCTGCATTCCCCACCAGCAGCTCCGAGATTGCGCCGGCACCGTACTGCAGCGTGACGACTACGAACAACCACAGACCAGTTTGAATGAGGCTCGATCGATCCCCGGCCACCATCCCCTTGTCGATGGCCCGCGCCACCAGCGCCGGTACGGCCACTCGGGCGAGGGTGCCCACGACGGCGGCACTCACGCCTCCGACAACCGCTCCTCGCACGTGGCGGCTGTACGGCGCCAAGCGCCGCAGGAGCTGCAGCGCAGTGGCGTCCCTATCCTGGCCTGCACCGAATCGGGCGTACATCAGGAGATCTCCGTGGTTTCGACCAGGACCTCGCCGTATCGTGGCGCCGTCTTCAGCAACTGATCGTGGGGACCGACCGCTGCGATCCGTCCCTCGTCGATGAAGACCACCTGGTCGACGAGACGAAGGGTGGCCGCCCGGTGGGCGATGATGATGGTGGTACGGCCGGCCATGACCCGCTGGAGGGCGTGACGGATCTCCTCCTCCGTGACCGCATCGACGGAGGAAGTGGCGTCGTCGAGGATGAGCACTCGCGGATCGCGGAGAACCGCACGGGCGAGGGCGATCCTCTGTCGCTGACCCCCCGAGAGAGAGAAGCCGCGCTCTCCGACCACGGTGTCATATTCGTCGGGGAGGGCGCGGATGAATTCGTCGGCTTGTACCAGGCGGGCGGCGAGTCGCACTTGCTCATCGGAGGCGTCGGGCGCTCCGAACGCGATGTTGTCACGCACACTCGCCGAGAACAGGAATGGATCCTCGAACGCCACCGAAACGAGTGAGCGCAGGTCCTGCAACCTGAGCGCGGCGACGTCGACGCCGTCGATTCGCACTGCTCCGGCGCTGGGATCGTAGAAGCGCGGAATGAGATGAGCCAGGGTGGTCTTCCCCGAACCGGTCGCTCCCACGATGGCCACGGCCTGGCCGGGCTCGATCGTGAGGTCTACTCCCCGGAGGACGGGAGGGCCTCCGTCGTAGGCGAACTCGACGCTGCGAAACTCCACCCGTCCGGCGCCCGGCGGAACCGGCTCCGGATGGGCTGCGTCCTCGATGTCGGGAGCCGTTCCCAACAAGTCGGTGACGCGCAGGCTGGCCGCGGCGGCCCTCGGTAGCTCTGCGAAGAACCATCCCGTGAGCCGGAGCGGGAAGTTGAGGATCACGGTGTACTCGAGGAACGCTGCCACATCACCGATGGTCATCGACCCGTCGATCACTCGCAGCCCGCCCACCAGCACGATGGCAACGGCTGCGAGCGGAGCAATGAGATCGAATAGCGGCACGAACACCGCCCGGTTGCGGATGAGGGTGGTGGCGGAGCGGTAGATGGAGCCAGCCACGGTTCGCACTCGGTCGGTCTCTTGGCTCTCGGCCGCATACGAGCGGACGACCCTGATGCCGGCCAGCGCTTCTTCGACGACTGAGGCGTGATCGGCCATGTCTTGCTGCAGCCGGCGTGAGATCTCGATGGTTCTATTGGCGTAGAGGTTGGCGAGGACCAGCAGCACCGGGATCGACGAGGCGACGATTGCTCCCATGACGAGATCGAGCCGAACCATGACCACGACGACCGCCAAGAACATGACGAGATTGGCGACGGTGATGGGAAGCATCGCGAAGATGAGCCGGACCTGGCTCAGGTCGTTGCTCGCCCGCGACATCAGCTCGCCGGCGGGGGTGCGGTCGTGGAACGAGAACGCAAGCCTTTGCGAATGTTCGAAGACCTTGTTGCGGAGCTCGGTCTCGGCTCGGTAGCTCAGAAGGAATGCGAAATAGCGTCGGCCTCCCACCCCCATCGCCTTGAGAAACCCTGCGATCAACAGCAGGACGGTCAGTGTGGTGAGTAGCGGTCGCTCACCCGCATTGATCGCGCGGTCAATGACCTGTTTGGTCAGGATGGGAACCACGATGACCATCGCCATCCATACCAGGGCCGAGATCACCGACGCCGTGGACACCGTCCGATGGCGGAGGAGGGTCGCGACCAATAGGCGCAAGCCGCGTCGGGTGGCCGGCTCAAACAAGGTGGGCATCAGTCGGCTGCCAGCTCCTGTTCGAGGTCATCGAGTCCCAGATCGATCTCTTCCGTCGCAGGATCCATGTTGCCGACTCGGCGGCGCTGGAGTCGCCGGCTGATCGACGCCGCAAAGGCCGCCGAGATGATGATGACGTACGAAATCAGGTACAACCACAGCAGCCAGATCGCCACGGTCCCGAACACGGCGATGGTGCCACCGAAGGACCCGACCCGCTCCAGGTAGAGACGGAACAACAGGGAGGCGCCGATGGCGCCGATGGTCGAGAGCACCGACGCCAGCCACATTCCCGGCAGGCGGCGAGGCGGACCGAATCGGTAGAGCGCCACGAGGAACAACAACACCGAAACCGAGCCGATGGGCAAGGCAACTGCCTGCCAGAGGTCGACGATCCAGCCGGCCTCGACGAGGTGGGACAGCCAGGCGGCCAGCGTGTCGCCAGCCACGATCAGCACCACACTCGACACCAGCGCGAGGATGGCGCCGAGCGTCAGCGCCAGCGAGATGATCCGATGCTTCCACCAGGGGCGGTCCTCTTCCATCCCCTCTATCCGCGCCAGCACCCGTTGCAGGGTCACGACCGCCCTCGTCGCCAGAAAAAGTGAAATGAGCGCGGAGATGGGAATGAACAGGCCTTGTGACTGGGCCACCGTCGAGGCGACGTCCGGGAGGAGCTGTTCGCTGACGAAGTCAGAAACACTCCCCGGGGCGATACGGTCGAGGATTCGTCCTGTCTGGGCGATGGCGTCGTCATCACGGCCGAGGATCGAAGCCCCCGCCAGCACGGCCGCCAGGCCCGGTACGAACGCGAAAAAGAGGTTGTAGGCGACGGCTGCCGCCAGCACACCCGGCCCTGCCGACGTGAACCGCCGCCAGAAGCGGACCGCGGGATACCGGTCCAGATCGCGAAACGCCTCGGCTCTCACCACGGCAAGGTTAGGGCGGCTCGGGGCGGTCGACGCCGATCGTGGTAGCCGGCATGGTCGCCTACGATTGGCTGCGTGAAGGGGTTCACTCGGATGTTCCCGCTGGGGACGGTCCTGTTTCCGACGATGGTGCTCCCGCTGCGGATCTTCGAGCCGCGCTATCTGGAGATGATCGCAGAGTGTCTCGCCGACGACGGAGCGTTTGGCGTCGTGCTGATCGAGCGCGGCTTCGAAGTCGGGGGCGGCGACGTCAGGTTCGACATCGGTTGCATGGCCGAGATCGTGCATGCCGCGAGCCTTCCGGACGGTCACCAGGCCGTGGTCTCCGTCGGGACCGATCGGTTCCGAGTGGCCCAGTGGCTGGACGACGCACCTTACCCACGCGCCGTCGTCGAGCCGTTCGACCGTCCGCTCGAGACCGACCTACCCATCGCCGATCTGGATCAGAAGCTGCGACGGCACCTGGCATTGGTGAGTGAATCCGGCGTGGACGTGGGGCCGCTCGACTTCGAGATGAGTCGGGAGCCTGCGGTCGCGCTCGACCAGCTCTGCGCCCTTGCGCCGCTGGGCGCGCTCGACTCGCAGCGCCTGCTTTCATCATCTACGTCGTCCGACCAAGCCGCCCTTCTCGCGTCGCTCCTCGATGCTGCCTCGGCCGATCTGATGGGCCAGCTCGGGTCCAGGTAGGCTCGCCGGGTGCCGGTCAATCCCGACATCGACGCCTGGTTCATGGACAAGCAGCATCCTCTCGAAGAAGAGATGCAGATGGTGCGTTCGATCATCCTCGGGGTCGACGACCGCATCACCGAAACCATCAAATGGTCGACGCCCACGTTCATGTTCGAGGGCCATCGCCAGCTTCAACCCAGCCAAGAGGTTCGTCAGCCTGCTGTTTCACACCGGGGCGAAGATCCCAGGCGATCACCCCCGGCTGGAAGGCGACGGCGACACCGCGAGGGTGATGCGGTTCGGGGACAAGGACGAAATACGCGACGCTCAGCCTGATTTGGAGCAACTCATGGGCGACTGGATCGCCTGGAAGTCGTCCGGCTAGCCCGCCATCACTCCCCCGCAGCCGACACATTCGTCTGCCTGAGCCACACGCAGCTCTGTGAACTCCTGGCGAAGCGCGTCATACAGCAGAAGCCTCCCGGTCAAGGAGTCGCCGATGCCCAGGATGAGCTTGATGGCTTCAGCGGCTTGCAGGGAACCGATGACTGCAGGTACGACCCCCAGGACCCCGGCGTCTGCGCAGTTGGGCGCCAGCTCGGGCGGCGGCATGTCGGGGAAGAGACATCGATAGCACGGACCTGTCGGCCCGAACACGGTGACTTGCCCTTCGAATCGAAACACCGATCCGTGGACAGCCGGGATACCCATCCGACGCGCCGCATCACCGATCACGTATCGGGCAGCCAGATTGTCGGTCCCGTCGACGATCACATCGTGGCCGCCGAGTAGATCGAAGGCGTTACTGGCGGTCAGGCGCGTCGGGTGTTCCACGACCATCACGTCGCGGTTGATTGCTTCGACGGCCCTCCTGCCCGAGGCGGTCTTGGCCATGCCGACTCGATCGATCGTGTGGACCACCTGGCGCTGCAGGTTCGTGACGTCGACGTGGTCATGGTCGATCACGGTGATTGTGCCCACACCGGCGGCCGCGAGGTAGAGCAGCGCCGGCGAGCCCAATCCTCCGGCTCCAACGACTGCCACCTTCGCCGCCAGTAAGGCTCGCTGTCCGTCTGGTCCGACTTCGGCCAGCCGGGTATGGCGGGCATACCGGGCCGTCTGGTCATCGCTCAGGATGTCGGGGATGTCCCATGGGCGACCCTCGGCCTTCCAGGCGTCGAACCCGCCCTCGAGCGACACGACAGCCGAGTAGCCCATCGCAGACAGCGATAATGCTGCGAGCGCCGAGCGGGCTCCCGACGTGCAGTAGACACCAATGGGTGTCGAGCGATCCGGCACCAGGTCGCCGATCCGCCCTTCCAACATCCCGCGCGAGAGGGCGATCGCCCCGCTGATCACCCCTGCGGCCGTTTCGTGGCTGTCACGTACGTCGATGATCACGCGGTCGCTCGCGGCGAAGCCGGACGGCCCAACTTCTTCGACCTGGCTTCGTGCCGCTGCGATCAACTCGCCGTAGTCCACGACCCAAGCCTACGACTCTGGCTGCGATCTGGGGGCTTCCCGCACTCTGAATCGGATGCGCTTGCGCTCGACGCCGTCGAGGGACACGACGAACGCATAGCCGCCGGGTTGTTGGAACGGCACGTTGTTGAACGTGAAGGCCTGCACCATCCCGATCGAATCACCTTCGATGGCAGAAGGAGACCTGCGAACCGGAAACGAGTGGCGAACGGTGCCCGACCTGAAGACGGAATGCCCATCCTCGTCTTGGAGATCGATGTCGAGCTGAACGGTTTGCCCGTGATATGTCCAAGGGACCACGATCCTCAGCCCGAGGGCAAGGCTCCGATGGCGGGCCGGCAGGCGGGCGAGTGTGAGGGTGTCCCATCCGCCTCCCAACACGAACAGCTTGCCACTCGACGCTTGTACGGCATCGGCGATGAGCCCGAAATCGACGGTAGGCGAGAGTGCCGGATGTTCGCTGAGATCCACTCAACGGGCCCCGTAGCCCGAGAGCACAGTCCAGATCGATTGCCCAAGGATCTCCAGATCCAGCCAGGGTGACATGTGTTTGACGTAGTAGAGGTCGAAGGTGAGCTTGTCGATCGTCTCTGCCTGGTCGTCGGCGTAGCCGTAGTTGACCTGGGCCCAACCCGTGACGCCCGGTCGGATGAGGTGACGGTGGGCGTAGAAGGGGATCTCTGCGTCGAAACGGGCAACGAAATCCACCTGCTCGGGCCGGGGCCCCACCAAGCTCAGGTCGCCCTTCAGGACGTTGAACAGCTGAGGCAGCTCGTCGACGCGAAATCGCCGCAAGACACGCCCCACCGGCGTGAGGCGATCGTCGTTCGGGTTGGCGAACTTTGGCCCGAGCTGTTCGGAACCGTTGATCATGGTTCGAAACTTGTAGAGCGTGAACGGCTGGCCGTGCCGACCCACCCGCACCTGTTTGAAGATCACCGGCCGGCCGGAGCCGATGAGGACCGCGATCGCGATCACCGCGCTGAGCGGCACCCACACGATCGCCGTGGCCAGCACCGCCAGAAGGTCGAACGCTCGCTTGCCGCCCAAGTACGGAGCGGTCCTGGTCACCGGAGCAGACAGCTCCCAACCTTCGGCCAGGTGGACGATCGGCATCCGACCAGTGTGCTGCTCGTACACGGTGGAGAGTGCAGCGACGTTGTAACCGGCCAGGTTGCATGACGACACGAACTGGGCCATCCGGTCGGAGAGGACCTCCCGCAGGTCCACCGCCACCGTGACTCCGGTTGGGAGCGGCGCCACCTCTCCGGTCGTTCCAGGGTCGAGCACCCCGATCATGTCAACGTGGGGAGAGTTGCGCAGGTCGTCGATCAGCTCCTTCTGTGACGAGATGATCACCATCGGCTCTGTCCATGGCCGCCGGCGACGAACCACTCGATGCAGCAGCGATCCTGCCAGCCACAGCATCCCGGTCTCGACGATGAATGTGTTTGACCAGTAGGTCTGGCGGGTCGTGATGATCCCGATCGGAACCACCGCCAGCGCGATGCCGACGACCGCCACCGCTCGTCCGTAGGTCGGCCGGGGCACACCCGACCGGCTCGAGACTTGGTGAGCCAGGATGGTGCTGATCACCGCACCGATCCCCAAAAGGACGATCATCGGCCATATGGACCGGTTTCGGGTGAGTGAGACCGCCCAGGGAAGCTGACCGTACGACATCAGCGATGCCGTGGCGATGGCGAATCCCAAGGAGAGGAAGTCGGCGAGTGCCGTCGAGAGCACAAAGCGCCTTCGCATGACCGGTCAGACTACTCCGAATGGGCAGACAAGATCGACGATTCTGCGTGTGCCAGGTCTCGAGCGATTTGTACGAGAGTGCGCACCCCAAAGCCCGACGCTCCTTTGCCCTGGTAGAACCCGGTGTCCTCCGGCCACGACGGGCCGGCGATGTCGAGATGTGCCCACGCACGGTCGCCGACGAACTCTTTCAAGAAGAGCGCAGCGTGGATCGCTCCACCGTATCGGTGACCGGCGACGTTCTTCATGTCGGCCACCTCCGAGTCGAGATCCGGGCGGTAGTCCTCCGGTAGGGGCAGACGCCAGACTCTCTCTCCGGCGCGTGCGGCGGCGGCCTCGACCAGCTGCGCTGCTTCGTCATCCGGCGCGAAGAGACCTGCAATCTTCCGTCCCAGCGCCACCACGCACGCGCCCGTGAGCGTGGCGAGGTCGACGATCAGGTCGGGGTCGCTCTCCGCCGCCAGCGAGAGTCCGTCGGCGAGCACGAGGCGGCCTTCAGCGTCGGTGTTGAGCACCTCCATGGTCTTGCCGTTGCGGGCAGTGAGCACATCGCCCGGCTTGACGGCCGTTCCCGATGGCAGGTTCTCGGTGAGGGGCGTGATCGCGATCACCTCGATCGGAATTGCCAGCTCGACGATGGCCTCGAATGCGGCCAGCACGGCTGCGGCTCCCGCCATGTCCGTCTTCATGGATTTCATCGATTCGTACGGTTTGAGGGTGAGGCCGCCCGAGTCGAACACGATGCCCTTGCCAACCATCGCCAGCTTGCGGGTTGCTCCGTCCGGGCGGTAGGTCACGCGCAGCATCGTCGCCGGACGAGCCGACCCGGCGTTGACCCCTGCCAACCCTCCGAACCCCGCCTCGATCACTTCCTCGCCAGTCCACATCTCGAACCGAACGTCTGGTCGATCCGCGAAGGCCTGGATGCTCTTCGCGATTGCTTCTGGCCCTTTGTCGGAGGCAGGAGTATTGACGAGGTCTCGCGCCCGATTGACAGCATTGGCCACCGCGGAGGCGACACTGAGATCGGCCGCTTCGGCACTGCCTTGGTCGGCAATGAGATGGAGTCCCGGCTCAGGCGGGGCCTCCCCTGGGTCGCTGCGATACCGATCGAACGAATAGGACCCGAGCACGAACCCTTCGGCCACCGCCCCCTCGGCTCCGTCCACCGCGAGGTGGTGAAGGGTGGTCGAGACACGACCTGCCCGCTTCGAGGCCGCGGCCAGCGATCCGGCCGCCTTCCGCAGAGCCTCGAGGTCGACCTCTTCTCCCACCCCGACGAGGTACACGGTCCTCGCGCCAGGGAGAGCGACAACCTGTCCGAGCTCTCCCTGGAAGTCTGCCTGGTCCAGATACTCGGCGAGCGCATCGGGATCGTGCGATGTGAGATCCGCTCCCGGCCCCCATTGCCGTCCGGCGAGCACGGGAATCGCCAGCGGGAGGGCTGCGTCGTCGGATCCGGTCGTCACCATGGCCATCGTTCGTCCCTTCGAGTCAGCGGTGCAGGCTAGCCAGCAGATTGGCGGCGTCGCCCACCAGCGACCGTCCGGCCACGACCGCCCCCAATGCAGTCAGCACGGCCAGGTACGACAGGCCCGTGGCCGCCATCACACCCGTGTAGCTCGGCTCTCTGAGCGAGAACCAGACCGCCGTCATCAGCAGGATGCTCATCGCGCTCAGTCCGAGGAATGCCCACGACACGACCCCCGCAGGGTCGAGCGCGCCGGCGGCGATGAGAAGCGCTGCATCGGCGACGAGGGCTCCGACGCCCACGAGGTCCAACGCGCGCAGCGACCAGCGAGGCAGTTTCGGGTCGACGAGGTACCAATGGCCGAGCAGCATCTCGCCCGTCACTCCCCCCAGGGCGACTGCTCCGGTGACGGCCAGCAGCCAACCGCTGCGGGCGGCCGCCAAGCTGGCGAAGGCAACAGCGGCCACACCGTAGAACGGAGCGGTGATGCGCGGCCACCTGGCGACGAGCGCAGCCCCGACGAGGGCGAGGGCTCCGACGATTCCGGCCCCTCCGGCCGAAGCGGTCCACCCACCAGCCAGCAGGGTCGCTCCCGACACCGTCCAGAAGAACCCGGGCCCCACGATCTTCCACGTCGCCACTGCGGAAGCCGCTCCGGCCAGCCCGGCCGCCCACATCGACAAGACGAGGGTCGGCGACAACACGAGGTCGGGGTCGAAGACGATTTCCTCCGGGGAAGAGCGACCCGCCATTATACGAAGGTGCAAGAAGCCTCCGACACCGTCTGGCCACTCGTCAGCGTGGTGATTCCCGTTCGAAACGAAGCCGGAGCGGTCGTCGACGCGGTCCGCAGCGTGCTGTCCCAGGAGTACCCGGGTGAGATCGAAGTCGTGGTCGCGGACGGGATGAGCAACGACGGCACTCGTGAGGCGCTGGCGAGCTTCGGAGATGTCAAGGTGGTCGACAACGACGCCGGCACAGCGCCGGCCGGCCTCAACCGGGCAATCGAAGCCGCCACCGGGTCGATCATCGTGCGCTGCGACGCACACTCCATTCTCCCGCCCGGCTACGTCCGGCGGGCGGTCGAGGTGATGCAAGAGACCGGCGCGGCCAACGTCGGCGGGGTGCAGCGCACGGTGGGGACGACGCGGCTCGAACGCGCCATCGCCGCCGCCATGTCGTCTCCGGTAGGGGTTGGCGACGCCCGCTACAGGCTGGGGGGCGAAGCGGGCCCGGTTGACACCGTGTACTTGGGGGTGTTCGACAGAGCGACGCTCGATCGGTTGGGCGGATTCGACGAGCATCTGACCCGCAACCAGGACTACGAGCTGAACATCCGCCTCCGCAAGGCGGGCGGCGTCGTGTACTTCCATCCTGACCTGGAGGTCGAGTACCGCCCACGGTCCTCGCTGAGGGCGCTGTGGCGTCAGTATTACGACTACGGCACCTGGAAGCGCCATGTGCTGCAGATGCATCCCGAATCGTGGCGGGCACGGCAGCTGGCGGCGCCGCTGCTGGTGCTGGCGCTCGCAGTGTCGGGCGCGGCGGCGGTCGCCGGTGCGTGGGAGGTGGCCGTCATCGTTCCTGCGGCGTGGCTCATTGCGCTACTTGGGGCGGCGGCGACTGCGCTCGGCACAGTGCCACTGCGATCCGCTGTTCTCGTGCCGGTTGCGCTGGCAACCATGCATCTGGCGTGGGGCTGGGGTTTCCTCCTCGCACCCGCTCAGCCGGCCACCAAGCGGTCGTAGAACCGCTGCACGTCGTGCGACGGCCAGCGGAATCGCTCACGAACCGACGCAGCCTGGGCAACGGCACCTCGGCGGATCTCCTCGTCGGCCATCACCTCCTCGAGCGCCTCGGACCACGCCGCCCAATCACCCGGCGGCACCAGCCGCACCCCATCCAGATCGCCGACCACCTTTCTCGTCCCGGGCAGATCGGAGGCAACCACGGGGATGCCCATCGCCAGGTATTCGAGCACTTTGGTCGGCAACGAGTGGCGGTAATTCGGGGTGTCACGCAGTGGAGCCACTCCAACGGTCGCCCCACGACACTCCTCCATTGCGAGGCGATGCGGCAACCGCCCGGTGAGCTGGATACCGATCCCTCGTCTAGCCGACGTTTGGCGCAACGAGGACGCGAACGCCTCGGTGACCGGGCCGATCACCAGCAGATCCGAACCGGACGGTGCGCTCTCGACCAGCATGTCGATGCCGCGAGCGGCGGTCACGTCGCCCACATACACGATCCGACGACCGTCGCCGGCAGGACTCGGCTCGGGAAGCCCGTCCAGCAGCGGGTAGTTCGGAAAGGTGGGATGATCGTCCCGCCGGAACAGGCTTCGGTATCCGTCCTCAGCCAGCGTGATCTCGATCAGCGGCTCGGCGGCGCGCAGGACGGCAGCGGCCAACCGAGCGACCAGAGATCGCAGCGGCACCCAGTCCTTGGTGGCAATCTGGGCGGGGACGTTCTCGTGCACGTCGAACACCACCGGACGGCGCGTGATCATTCGTGCAGCCATCGCCGCGGGCACCAACTCGGGATCGTGCACGACTGCGGCCTCATAGCGCCCGCTCAGCAACGCACCTGCTGCTCGAATGTTGCGGACGACGCGGCCGCCGCGGAGGGGTTGCCAGGTGATCTCACCATGGTCGGTCGGCGCCGGGGTTCGTGTCCGGTAGGTGATGTCCCACCGGTGCGCCAACGTCCGCAGCAGCTTTTCCCGAATCCGAGTGTCGTCGGCATGGTGGACCACCGAGACGACGAGCAGCCTCGGTCGTCTCACAGCACCTCGACGCGCCCATCGCGAATGCCTCGGCGCGCCAAGGCGTTGCGCGTGTCGAAGATGACGGCCGCGTCGGCCGCCAACCGGGCGTAGTCGATGCCATCGTGGTCGGTGAGAACGACCACGATGTCGTAGCCACGGATGTCGTCGAGGGCTCCAACCACCGGGTACTCGATCCGGCCGGGGTCGACCAGCGGGTCATGCACCGCGACCTCGGCGCCGCGTTTGGCGAGGAGGTCGAGGACCTGGAGAGATGCCGACTCGCGATCGTCACCGACGTTGGGCTTGTAGGCGACCCCGATGCCCAAGATCCGGCTGCCGTAGACCGCCTTCCCGGCTCGGTTGAGCGCATCAGCGACCCGTTCGGCCGTATAGGAAGGCATCTTCGAGTTCACCTGCTCGGCGGTGTCGATGAAGCGGGTAGCGAAGTTTGCTTCGCGCGCTCGCCACGCCAAGAACTGTGGATCCAGGGGGATGCAATGGCCCCCGACCCCGGGACCCGGATAGAACGGCTGGAACCCGAACGGTTTGGTCGCCGCGGCGTCGATGACCTCCCAGATGTCGATGTCGAGCTCGTGGGCCAGCTGCGACATCTCGTTGATGAGCCCGATGTTGACGGCGCGGTAGGTGTTTTCGAGCAGCTTGGCCATCTCGGCGGCTTTCGCCGAGCTGACGGCGTGCACCTCCGGGACGAGCCTCCGGTACGCGGCCACGGCGACCTCGGTTGAGGCCGGAGTGACCCCACCGACCACTTTGGGGATGTCGGCCGTCTTCATCGGATCGCCGGGAGAGACTCGCTCGGGAGAGAAGGCCACGAACACGTTGCGATCGAGAGTCAGGCCGGCCCGTACGACAGCGGGAACCAAGAGGTCGTCCGTGGTGCCGGGATAGGTTGTGGACTCGAGAGCGATCAGCTGGCCGGGCCGGGCGATGTTCTCGATCGTCGACGCTGCCGCCTCGATGTAGGACATGTCCGGCTGACGATTGCGACCCAGCGGTGATGGCACGCATATGAACACCGCGTCGGCGTCACTCAGCCTGGCGGCATCGGCAGTGAATTCCGCTCCGCCATCGAGCGCCGCACGGAGGCTGGCGTCGTCGACGTCCTCCACATGCGATTGCCCTCCAACCAGCATGGCCACTCGTTCGGCGGAGACGTCATAACCGACCACGTTTAGGCCGGCGTTCGTGGCGGTGATGGCGAGCGGGAGGCCGACGTAGCCGAGGCCAATGATCCCAGCCGTCCAGGTGTCGTCACCCAGCCTCATGGCGAGTTCGTGCACGCGGGCAGCTTACTGCGGGGCGGTTGCGTCGATGGCCCGCACGATGAACGTCGCCATCTGTGCCCGATGCACCGTCTCGTCGGGACAGTAACGGTCGTTGGCGGGCGGGTTGCAGCCCAGCGTGATCTTGAAGTCGGCCAGAACGCGAATGTGCCCTTCGTTGGGGTCGCCCGCGATGTCTACGAAGTCGGACTCGCCGACACCGTCCAGGCCGAGCGCGGTCACCACGAACAGCGCCATCTCGGATCGGGTGATGGCCCGGCTCGGGCAGTAGCTGGAACCGCCGCAGCCGATCTCGCCTCCGGCGCCGGCGAGGCGGTTGATGTCATCCTCGAAGATCGAGTCGTTGTCGTCGCTGAAGTAGTCCTTGGCGACCGGGGGCAGGTTGAGCGCCCTGGTCAAGAAGGCCGCCATCTGCCCGCGGGTCACCTCTCGCGTCGGACAGAACAGGTTGTTGGCGGGAGGGTTGCAGCCCTTGGTGATTCCCAGCTCGGCGATCCGGTTGATCGATGCTTCGTGGACCAGCCCGGCAATGTCGTCGAAGGCGGCGCCTGCAGCCCCTGGGTCGAATGTGATACCGGTCACGGTCGGCGAGCGCAGACCCAATGACGAGTACAGCGGCGGAATGTCGATGTCGCTCGTGACGGTCACGCCGTTCTTCGAGCCTGTCACTTTCATGGAAGCGTTCGGCGACGGGTTGATCAGGGTCACGAGATCGATCGAGTCGAATCCGAGCACCGATTCCAGCGTGCTCTCCCCCACCGGTTCATCCCACGAGGCGAACGGGTTGCCCGCCGCCGGATCGAGGGACCACGGGTCGGGCACGGACTTGGCCCAGCCGGTCACCGAGCCAAAGACGTCTTCGCTGTTCTCCGTGACCCCGCCCGTGGATGATGAATACCAGGCAGTGATGGGCGCGCCGGACTGCGCCAGCACTTGGCCGGTCGTGGCGTTGACGGCCGCCACCCACTTCGAGGCGAAAGGCGCTGTCTCATGCGTCCAGCCGGTGTAATGCTGATCGGCCGTGGTGCGTCGGAGGTGGCAATAACACTTGTCCTTCCAGGTCGAGCTGATCGGTTCGGACGGCGTGACGGAGGCGTCGTACCGAGCGGCGGTGGTCGCCACCGCGTAGGTGCGCCCGGCCACCACCTGAGCCTGCAGGGTGGCCGGCTCCCACGAGAGCGGAACCTCGGCAAGGCCCCGAAGGTACAGCTCCAACCCCACGACCAACGAGACGTGGAAGTTCCAGTCCGTCAGCTGCTCGGCGCCCTGGCGTACCCGAATGATGCCGTGCTTGTACTCGTAGCCGTCCACTTCGACCGTGGCGGCCTGTCCGGCGCCGCCCCAGGCAATGCTGGCTTTGCAGCTGCCTGCTGCGGCCGGTGCGCCGACGGGGGCTGGCGAGACCCGCTCGAATCGGCACAGCTTCTCCCCGTTGGGCCCGGTGTGGCGTGCGAACTCCCAAGTCTCACCTGCGGCCGGCGTCGCGTCGGGCTTCGGGCAATCCCCCGTCCCATCGTTCGCCTGACAGAGGTCCACGCCGCCCTCGCTGCCCACGACGAACTCGAAGCTGGTTCGATCCTGGAGCAGGCCGATCCACAGCTGCGGGTTGTCCTGTCCGAGGAGATGACCCGAACCGTAGAGGCTCGACCTCTGCACCATCGCCACGTTCGTGTAGTAGTAGTCCAGGATCTCGGAGACGGTATGGCCGGAGAGCGCCATGGCTTGCGCTCCGTACTGGCTCATGCCCACACCGTGCCCCCACCCGCCGCCGCTGAAGACCCACGCATCATCTTCTGGGTGAAGCGGCACCTGCGCAGCCGGTACGGACAGCGGGGCGGCCGCCGGAGCGCCGCCAACCAGCACCGCCGTCACGGTCAGCACTGCGACCAAGATCAAACGTCGCACTCGTCTCCTAGGTTCATCGCCGCCCTCGATCAATCTACCTCCGATCCAGCGCCGCGCCTGCCACAGGAGTCGGGAGGTAAGCCGGGCGAAAACGCAGCGTCAAGCTCGCAACCACTAAGAGTGGCTAAAGATTCTCGGGGCAACCACCGATATCGCGATCGTGACAACGCGATACTCATCGCGCATCGTCATGGCGGCGCTGGCGCTGGCGCTGATGGGTGTGGCACTCGTCATACCCCAGGGCAGCGTACTGGCGGCGCCAGCCGACGAGGCCGAGATGCTGGACTTGATCAACGGGGCGAGAGCGAGGGAAGGCCTGCCCGCACTCGTGCCGAGCCCGGAGCTGCAAGGGGCCGCTGAGGCCCAGACCGACAGGCAAATCGCGGCAGGAGAGCTCTTCCACACTCCCGATCTGGCGTCGGTCGCCACCGACTGGCAGGCGCTCGGCGAGAACGTCGGATTCGGGCCGAACATGGTGCGACTCCACGATGCATTCATGGCGTCGAGCGGACACCGGGCCAACGTATTGGGGAACTACAACCAGGTCGCGATCTCGGCGAAACAGGACGAAATCGGCCGGTTCTACATCACCGTCATCTTCATGCTGAAACCACTCAGCGCTGTCAGCACGACCGGGCCGGCGGCCATCATCGACCTGCGTCCCGGGGCGATCGATGATATTGCCAACACCACATTCGAGGCGGATGTCGAGTGGCTGGCAGAGCGGCGAATCGCCTTCGCTTGCGCCGCCGCCGAGACGTGGTTCTGCCCATCGGCGGCCATCAGCCGGGCAGAGATGGCGACCATGATGGCGAGGGGCCTCGATCTTCCTGCGTCCCCTCGGGATTACTTCTCCGACGACGAGGGCTCGCCACACGAGGCCGACATCAATGCCATGGCTCACGCCGGAATCACCGTGGGATGCGACTCCTCGGGGACACGGTACTGCCCGGGAGACACGCTGACTCGCGGCCAGATGGCGAGCTTCTTCGTACGAGCACTGAACCTCGCACCGGCACCCGTCGACTATTTCAGCGACGACAACCGCACCACCCACGAGTCCAACATCAACTCTTTGGCCCATGCCCAGGTCACGATGGGGTGCAACCCGCCCATCAACGATCGCTTCTGCGGCCGCTCCGAGCTGACTCGGGGCCAGATCGCGGCCTTCTTGCGCCGGGCTCTGCAATAGCACTGGGGGTATCCTCCCTCCGGTGAGCGACGAGCGGTACCGGACCGAACAAGCCCTTCGCGACGAACGAGCTCTCCGTACTCAAGCCGAAGAGCGTGCAGCCCGCGCAACCGAACAGGCAGCCATTTGGCGGCGGCGGGCCGAGGAACGAGCAGCCCGCATCGAAGAGCTGCGCGAGGCCAAACGCCCGCTGTTGGGCCGCCGCCCGGCGCCCAAGACAGCCCCCTCCTCACCGACCAAGCACGAGGCGCTGGACGCGAAGCCCGTGCGCCGGTCCCGTTCGCACCCCACTATCCGGGTCGCCAGCGCAGTAACACACGCCGCCGCCGAGCCGCTGCTGGCGATGGTTGACCGTGTCGAGTTCACCGGGGCCCCGCCCCCCGATGCCGACCTCGTCGTCGCCGGTGCCGCCGAGGTCGCTCGCTGGTCGGGAGAGGCAATCGCCGCGTTCGAGGAATGGCTCCTCCTTCCCGGCCGTCAACCACTGGCGATCTGGGGCGATCCGGGCCGGTGGCGGGGCCAAGCGGAAGTGACCATGGATGAGCGGACATTTCCGACGTTCGCGATCCGACCCGTCGACCCGCCCGACGAGCGCGAATTGATTCGGGTGGAAGCATCGGAGCTTTCCGATCCGAAGTTGGTCGCACTGGCAGCCGCCGGTGCACCCTTGGTGGTCGGTGGCGCCAATCCCCCTTCGGCGGTCGCATCGGTGGCGGCTCGACGCTGGGCGTATCGTCACAGCCACCCTGCCCGCCGGATCGAGCAGCTGCTGGAGAAGGCAGGGGTTCCCGCTCCCCCGTCTCTGCCAACGGTCGCTGCCGTGCTGGTCTCAAACCGGCCCGACCGGGTTCCCGATCAGATCGATGCGCTCAGCGCTCAGACCCATGACGCCCTCGAAATCGTCGTTGGTCTGCACGGCCATGCCATCACCCCGGAGATACGCGCAGCGCTCGACCGGGCGAGTGGACGGGGCCGCACCTCGCTGGCTGCGTTTCCGTCGCGGCTGACCTTGGGCGAGTGTTTCAACGCCTCGGTATCGACGAGCACCGGCGAGCTGATCGCCAAGATCGATGACGACGACTTCTACGGGCCCGCCCACATCGAAGACGCCGTTCATGCGTTCGACTACTCCACGGCCGACATCGTCGGCAAGACGACCCAGTTCACCTATCTGGCCGACGAGGACCGCACCGTTCTCCGCCGGCCGGGCCAGGAAGAGACCGTCACGGCGGGAACGCCGACGGGGGCGTCGATGGTCTTCCGCCGCTCGCTGTGGGAGGACGTCAAGTTCCCCCATCGACCTCGGTTCGTCGACCTGGTGTTCACTCGCGCCGCCCGGCTGCAGGGAGCCAACGTATACGCGAACTCCAGGTGGGAGTTCTGTTACGTGCGCAGTGGCGGCGGGCACACCTGGGACGCCGCGCCCGCCACCCTCAAAGCCGGAGCAGCGGAGGCGTTCAGCGGATTCAAGCCCGAGGCCATGGTGGTGCCGGACGGCGTTTCGGGATTGTGACGCCCTCCTTCCGGCCGGTGCGTCTCCACGTGTACGACGACGAGGTCGGCAGGATGCTGCGCGAGGCGGCACGCGACCTTCCCGGACTCGATGTCGTCGGGCGAGATACGGCAATGGGCGTCGCCTGTGGAAACGCATTCGACGCCTGGAACGCGCCCGGCGGAACCTGGATGTGGACTCCCGGCGAAGCGGCGCGCTCGGAGCTCGAGGCATCTCAGCCCGAGTGGATCGGGCGGATCTCCCCGGTGTCGTCTGACAATTTGCGAGCGGTGCTCGGGCGTCACTATCCGCAGGCTGACATTGCGCCACTCAAGCTGGCGCTCGTCGGCTACAACCTGAAGTTCGCCCGTCCGATCATCGAATTCCTGGCGCGGATCCCCGGACTCGACGTGCGGGTGGACGAATGGCCCCGGTTCGCCGTCCACGATCCCGACGCGACGGCGGCCGCGGTGGCGTGGGCCGACGTCGTCTGGTGTGAATGGGCCGGACCGAACGCGGCGTTCGTCGCGCCATTGCTGACGAGCAAGCAGCGTGCGATCGTACGGCTCCACCGGTTCGAGCTGGAGAGGCCCGAGATCAACGACGTGGACGCGGATGCCTTCGAACGCATCATTGCGGTCGGCCCGCACTACGCCGAGCGCATCAGCGCCGAGCTCGGCTGGGAGCGAGCACGCATCGTGGTCATCCCCAATCTGGTCGATCCGTTGGCGCTCTCCCGACCCAAGCTCCCCGAGGCCCGTTTCAGGGTGGGCATGTTGGGAGCGTCGTCGAAGCGGAAACGCCTCGATCTCGCGCTCGACATCGTCGAAGGGCTCAGACAAGAGGACGAGCGCTTCGAGCTGCGGGTCAAGAGTGAACGTCCCCACAACGCCAAATGGGTCTGGGACAACGACGCCGAGCGAAGGTACTTCGGCTTGCTCGAAGGCCGCCTGGCCGAAGTGCAGTGGGAGGCCGGTGGACCCGATGTGGGCCGCTGGCTGCAGGGCATCGGGCATGTCCTCTCGGCCAGCGATGACGAGTCGTTCCATCTGGCACCGGCCGAGGGAATGGCTTCGGGGGCGGTTCCGGTCGTCCGGCCATGGCCGGGGGCGCGCGAGCTTTATGGCGAGTGGGTGACCGATACACCGGAGGCGACGATCCTCGCCGGCTCCGACCCGGACCGGTGGAACGATGCCCGCCGGCGAGCGCACACCCAGGCGCTCGAGGCATTCGGCCATGACGCGGTGGTCGCCCAATGGCTGGACCTGATCTCGGTGGCGCCGTGAGACCCCGGTACGATCGCGCCTGATGCGGATCTGTGTGGTGGGTCGGGTCGACCTGACATCCCATCCGGCGACCCGGATGCTGGCCAGGCGGCTGGCCGGGGTCGGGCACGAGACCATCCTCGTGACCGGAGACCACAAGGGCGACGAGGGCGAAGCGCTCCGAGGCATCGACGTGGTGACCGTCCCCCGTCGAGTGCCAAAGGGAGGAGGCCGAATCGGAGCCCTGCTGCGTTCTGCCCAGCCTCGCGGACTCGCCCGGCGTCTCCTCGATCGCCGCCTGGCGCGGGAAGTGCGACGCCTGCGTCCCGACGTCGTGTATCCCGCCGGCCCCACCGATGTCGCAACCGCCCGGTCGGCGGTCGCAGGAACGGACGGCGTCGTATCGACTGCCCCCCATTGGCCCGATGCCGCCGCCACCGACTTGGCTTGGATCGCTCCACACCGCCCGGCGCTGATGCAATCACCCTCGGGGCCGGGCCTTCCTCTCGAGGTATCACCGTCGGCGGGCGGATCGCGACGAGTCGCAGTTGCGTACCGGCGCACTCGATCCAGCCCGGGCCGCTATCTGGAGGCAGCGCTGCGCCGGGAGGGGCACACCGTCATCGAGGTGGACGAGGTGATCGACTGGGAGTCGCTCGGCGGAGTCGATGCGTTGCTGGTCGTCGAGAGCCTCCTTCCCAGGATCGAATCTTTCGGCGTCAATCCCGGGATTCCCGTTCTCTATTGGGTACATCACGGCGAGCATCACCTCGCTGCCAACCTGCGACTCGCCCGTCACTATCAGGCCGACGCCGTCCTCCTCGCTCACAGCTGGCATCTGGCCCACTGGTTCGGCGTTCCCGTCCACGCGTTCCCATTCGGCATCCCGTCCGAGCTGACCGGGCCGTGGGCACCGTTCGCCGAGAGGGACGTCGATGTGGCGTTGATCGGATCGGGAGTCGACGCACTCGGCGGCAGGTACCGCCGGCGGGCCGAGTTGGTTGCCGCGGCCAAGCGGTCGACCGAGCGGGTGACCGCCGAGCGAGGCCTCAGCCCCGAGGAACTGTTCGACCTCTACCGGCGATCGAAGATCGTGCTCAACGACGGAGGCGACCGCCATCTGCCGATCACGATGCGCGTCATGGAAGCAATCGGCTCCGGCGCACTGCTCCTGACCGACGACGCACCCGGCCTGGACGTGCTCTTCACACCGGGCGAACACTACCGCCTGGTCGAGCAAGAGCCTGAGCGCGCCATCCGCGCCGCCCTCGCCGATCCGGGTTCGGAGGATGTCGCCCACAGCGGCTACCGTCACGGTCACGAGCACCACACGTACGACCACCGGGTGCGAAGACTCATGGCCATCATCCAATCGACCGCGCGCCGGTCACATGACGCGCCGTATCGATCCGAGCTCGAGATCGTGCTGGATCGCGATGCCGACGTCGAGTTCGTCGCAGGTGCCGTCACAGGGCTCGCGGACCACGTCATCGACCCGCGTCCACTCGACGAGGTACCCGCGGACGGAGTGGACGCCGTCGTGGTGGACAATCCCGCCCAGGTGGAACAGGCACTCCGCGCCGCGCGGCTGTTCGTGTATGGCCCCGAATCAGTGCTGCAGGGCGGTGCGCTGGTGGCGAAAGGGATGGTGCGGGTCGGCGCCGGTGGAAGTTCGTATCGGGTGGCCGCCGATGCCTGAGCCATGGGTTGGAGCGGAGAACGACTACCGGGGCGTTGTGAAGCGCTCTCCCGCGGCTCGCCCCACCATGACCGTGGTGATGCCGGTGCGCGACCGCGCTGATCTTCTTCGGCGCACCCTGGCGGGTCTCGCTACGCAGATCGATGCAGCGTTCGATGTCGTGGTCGTCGATGACCACTCGACCGAGGCCATCGACGAAGTCGCCGCCGAGTTTCCCGGGCTGGCGACTCGTGTCGTGCGCAATGAAGGGGAATCCGGTGCAGGTCAGGCTCGGAACCTCGGTGCACGGCATGCCCAGGGCGACGTCCTGTGGTTCCTCGACAGCGACTGCATTCCTTTCCCGTCGACTGCCGCTCGTCACCTCGCCTGGCACGCCCGGGCTTCCAACATGGTGGTTTCCGGCGGGAGGCGAGACATCGACGAGTCGGGCCTCGATGCGCACGACTTGATCAGCGGAGCCGTCACGCTCGCAGCCCACTCGCGACTCGAGCCTCCGCTCGAGCAACGAGATTGGCGACGCCAATTCGGGCGCCGCACCAGGGGCTTGATCTTGGGCGACCAGGGGTTCCGGTCTGCCGTTTCGGCCAACCTGTCCATGCCTCGGCAGATGTTCGAGAGCGTTGGTGGGTTCTCGGGCGCCGTCGACACGACCTTCGCAACGTGGGGCGGCGAGGACACCGAGCTCGGTTGGCGGCTGTGGAACGCAGGTGCATTCATCGTCCCTGAACCGCACGCTCCGGTAGCTCATCAGGTCGCAACCGATCAAGACCCCGAGAGCCGTACGCGCCGCCGGCGAGCCACGCTCACGATCATGGCCGACGTCGTGCCCCATCGCTTCTATCGGAAACGCCCGGCCGCGCTGTGGACAGTTCCCAAGCTGACCTGGATCGTTGCGGTCGATTCCGCCGCGCAGACCGAGCAGTGGATCGACCGGATCGGCGCCGACGCCTATCCCGACGTCGAAGTTCGATTCGTCGGATTCGTCGACTACTTCGGGGCGCTGGCCGACCGGTCGGACCGCATCCACGTCCACTCCGATCCGGAGGCGGCGGTACTGGCTGCGCGCGGCGAGTTCCTCCTGTTGGTTGACGGAAGAATGCAGATCGACGGCAACTTGGCTTCGAAGATGGCGCGGAAGCTCACCGCCGATCCGCGTCTGTCGGTCGTCCGGTGTGCCTACCGGTTCACCGACGACGTCTATCGCACACTGGCGGATTTGCGAGCCGTGGACGAGGCGTGTCGAGCGGATGGGCTCCCCCTGCTGGCTGCAATGAAGAAACGGGAGCTCATGAAGGATGGCCCCCTGCTGCAACGGGACTTCGGCGCAGCGTGGCGGTCAGCCCTGGATCGAGCCAAGGTGGAACTCCTGATCAACGACCATGCGTCCAGCACCGCCGTCGCTCCGCTGCCGTCGCATCTTCCGGGCGTAGGCGACCTTGTCGCCCTCTCACCCCGCGAAGCCACTCGGCTCGCCGTCCGCCTGGCGCGCCGCAACGCCGCCGTCGCACCGGACCACACGGACGAGCCACGTGACGATCGAACGGCAATCGACTACATCGGATTCAGCGGCAAGGGGAACCTCGGCGACGAAGCCGTCCTGCTGGCGGCCGAGGCTCTGATGCCATGGGCGCGCTTCGCTCGCGACCTCGACGACGCCGACGTGCTGATGGTGGGGGGAGGCACCCTCATCAACGGCCGCAACTACTACCTCACGCGAGTGCTTCGACGCGATGCCCCCCATCTGGAGCGGGTGCTGCTTGGCACGGGCGTGAGGAACCCGGAGTACTGGGGAGTCACCGAGAACATGGACGAGTGGTTCTCGTTCATCCAGCACAGCCTCTATGCCGGAGTGAGGGGACCCCACTCGGTCGAGCATCTCCGAACGCTGGGCTACGAAGGCCCGATCGACGTTTTCGGCGACACCGCGCTGTCGCTGCCGAGGCCTGGAGCCACGATGGTGCCGGGCCGCGTCCTGCTGTCACCACTGCACGCAGGCGGCAACCTCCACGGTGGCGCCGACGAACCGGTGCTGCGGGAGATGGCGGCGCAAGCCCAGCGGCTCTCCGACCGCGGTCACGAGGTGTGGTTCCTGTCGGCGTTCGCCGCAGACGATGCATGGATCATCGAGATCATGCGCGAAGCAGGGCTCCCGGCCGCCCCCTTCGTGGCCGGCCACCGGGATCCATCGGACGCTTTGGAGGCCATTGCGTCGTCGAGTCTCGTCATCGGCGAACGCCTGCATGCGGTCGTGCTGGCGGCTGCGTTCGGCGTCCCGTTCGTGGCGATCGAATACCGACCAAAGACGGCCGATTTCGCCGCCAGCATCTCCGCCGAGAGCTGGCTCATCAAGAGCGATGCGATCGGTGGCCTCAGCGAACTCGTGGACTTCGTGCTGGGCGACGACGGGACGGCGCTCGGACGAGTCAACGATCAAGTCGAGAAGTTCCGGTTGCACCAAGCCCAGGTGGTCGCCGCGCTTCGGGCGAAGGTGGAAGCGGGCGAGGCATGAACATCTGCATGTTCGTCAAGAATTCCTTCGAGTACGACGCCCGTGTGACCAAGGAAGCCAGGACGCTGATCGGGCATGGGCACGATGTGACCGTGGTCGCCATCCACGTTCCCGAAGTGACGAAGGAGCACGAGACCACTGCGGACGGGATCGAGGTGGTGCGGATTTCTCGGATGCACTTTGGTTTGGGCGCGCTTTCCAAGCTGGCCGGCCGCTACGCCGGGACCATCGAGCAGCGCCATGGTCGTCTGACCGGCGATCCGATCGACGTCGCCAAGGTCGCAGAGCTCGGCCAGATCATGCCAGCCTCCACGGCCACCCCTGGAGCCAACCGTCCAGCCGAAGTGCCGCAAGCGCGACGTGCGCCGTCCGGCGTTCCCTCGCCGACCTCCCGGGCGTGGGCCTCTCTCACGACACCGTTGTTGCGGGGAGTGGCGCACGTGGCGCGCTTCGGGTTCCGGGTCGTGCGGGCGCTGCTCGGCAGGCAGGGCAGAGCACTGAAGACGTGGGCAATCAATCGGCGCATGATCGAGGTGGGCGTCGGCAGCGGCGCCGACGTGT
>JBFHAT010000002.1:0-125234 GCA_041586155.1 Acidimicrobiia bacterium | reverse complement strand
TCTTGGTATCCAGGCAGCGCCTGCTTGATCGAGAGACTCACCCGACGTCGCTCCTCGTCCATCTCGGTGACCTTGACCGTCACTTTCTGGCCGAGCGAGAGCTCCAACTCGGGCGATTCGACGCGGTGCATTGCGATCTCGGACACATGCACCAGGCCCTCGACTCCCTCACCTACCGACACGAATGCGCCGAATGGAACCGTCTTCGTGACACTGCCTTCGACTACATCACCGATGTGGTGCTGTCGGGAGAATGCCTCCCACGGATCCTCTTGCGTTTGCTTGACCGACAACGAGATTCGTTCCCGCTCTCGATCCACTTCCAGGACCCGCACCGTGACCTCGTCGCCCACCTTCACCACCTCGCTGGGATGGTTGACGTGCTGATATGACAGCTCTGAGACGTGGACCAGGCCATCCATACCACCCAGATCGACGAACGCGCCGAAGTTGACGACCGACGAGATCTGACCCTTCTTGATCTCTCCGACCGCCAGATCGTCCAAGAACGCCTGCCGCTGCTCGGCCTGAGCCTCTTCGAGATGCGCACGGCGCGACAGCACCACGTTGTTGCGGTTCCGATCGAGTTCGATCACCTTGGCTTCGATCGTGGTGCCGATGTACGGCTCGAGATCACGAACCCTGCGCAGCTCCACGAGTGACGCCGGCAGGAACCCCCTCAATCCGATGTCGACGATGAGCCCTCCCTTGACGACCTCGATCACCGGCCCCGAAACCGTGCCCCCGGCATCGGTGATCGACTGGATCCGCCCCCAGGCGCGCTCGTACTGCGCTCGCTTCTTCGAGAGGATGAGGCGACCGTCGTCGTCTTCTTTGTCCAGGACGAGCGCTTCCAACCGCTCGCCAACCGAAACCACCTCGCCGGGGTTGACTGCCTTGCGGATCGACAGCTCGTGAAGAGGGATCACACCCTCGGATTTGAAGCCGATGTCCACGAGCACCTCGTCGGCGTCGATGCTCACCACCGTGCCCTCGACGATGTCACCCTCGCTGAACTCGAGCATGGTGTGCTCGAGAGCGGCTTCGAAGTCATCGGCGATCGAGTCGGGCAGGTCGGAGATCCGCTTGGCGACGATGGCAGCCGGGCCCTCGTAGGGTGCTTCCTTGGTCGGAGGGCCGGCCGGCTCGGGCGATGCGGAATCCGTCGGTGCCGAGGCCTCGAGCGTCGACTCGTCGGATTCGGTCGTCTCACTGGCCGCCGCGTCCGACTCGGCCCCTGCGGCAGGGGCCTCCGCATCGGCGGGTGTCGACGGCGCTGAGGACTCTGGTTCGTCGGCGATGGCGGCGTCTGACTCAGCCGGCGCAACCGCGGCGGACGTCTCGGCGGCTTCGGTGGTCGGCTGGGGCGCGTCGGTCGACGGCGCGGTGGGTTCGGACGCAAGGGCGTCAGGCGTCTCGGACGCGGTTGTTGGTTCGTTGCTCATGGAGTGTATTAAGGACCTTTCAGAGAAGCTCTCAGGGCGCGCAAAGCAGCCGCGAGGCAGTCTCGATGCTAGCAATTCCCGGGGTCGAATCCAACCTGTCAGGTCTTCACGTCGGCCAGCGAGTGGCCCGACGCAGTGCTCACCGAAAGGGGAACGCGCAACGTCGTCACCCCCTCCATCGCCCCCACGACCGCGGTGCGGACCTCATCCAACCGCTCCTCGGGCATCTCGAGCACCAGCTCGTCGTGAATCTGGAGCAGCAGCGACGCCCCGAGCCGGGAGGCGAGCCGATCGACGTCGAGCATGGCCATCTTGATGATGTCGGCGGCAGTGCCTTGGATAGGGGCGTTGAGCGCCATTCGCTCGCCCATCTGCCTCACCTGCCAGCGATCAGAGCGAAGCTCGGGCAGATAGCGCCTTCGCCCGAACATCGTTTCGGTGTATCCGCGTGCCTTGGCGTCTTCCACGATCGACTCCATGAAGGCTTTCACGCTCGGGAACGTCGCAAAGTACGCGTCCATGTGACCGCGTGCTTCGTCACGCGAGATCCCCAAGCGGTCGGCCAGTCCGAATGCCTCCATCCCGTACAGGAGCCCGAAGTTGATGGCCTTGGCGCGACGGCGAAGCTCCGGCGTGACCTCCCCGTCGTCGAGCCCGAACACCGAAGCGGCCGTCGCCGTGTGAATGTCCCGATCCTCGTCGACGAACGCCTCGAGCAGGCCCGCATCGCCGCTCATGTGCGCCAGGATCCGCAGCTCGATCTGGGAATAGTCGCCTACCAGGAAGACATTCCCCGGCGCAGGCACGAAGGCGCGCCGAATCAGCCGCCCCGTCTCGGAGCGGACGGGGATGTTCTGCAGGTTCGGATTGTCCGAGCTCAGGCGGCCGGTCGTCGCAGCCATCTGGTTGAACGTCGTGTGGATCCGCTCGTCCGGTCCGATCAGCGGCAACAAGGCGTCGATGTACGTGCTTCGCAGCTTCTCGAGCTCCCGGTACCGCAACAAAGACTCGACGATCGGATGTTCTTCGGCCAGTTTCTGAAGAACCGATGCGTCGGTCGACGGCGCGCCCTTGGAGGTCTTCTTGATCACCGGCAGGCCCAGCTGTTCGAAGAGCACTTCGCGTAGCTGGTTCGCAGAGTTCACGTTGAACACGGCCCCGGCTGCCTCGTGGATGGCATGTTCCAAGTCGGCCAGCTCTTCCCGCAGGCGCTGCCCGAACTCCTCCAGATAAGCGCGATCGATACCGATCCCTCGGCGTTCCATCTCCAGCAGCACGGGGATCAGCGGAAGCTCGATGTCGCGAAACAACTGCATGGCCGCCCGGTCTTCGAGTTCGGCGCCGAGCCGCTCGACCAGACGCCAGATCGCCACTGCACGCTTACCTGGGGCTTCCAGGTCGACGGCCCGATCGCCGAACGAGAACGATCCCTGCCCGGCTGGCTCTTCGGCGTCGGGCGACGTCACCTCGATCCCGAGATAGCGCTCCGCCACCTCGGGAAGCGAATACCCACGTCCGGTCGGGTTGATCACATACGCTGCAAGCGCCGTGTCGAACACGGGTGTTCCGGGCACGAGGTCCGTGTGGCTGAGGAGGGCCTTGGCGTCGTGGGCGTACCACTCCCCCAGTTCCCAACGCTCGGGAATTCCGTCGCGAGCCAGGTAGTGGGCGCGGTCAGGACCGGCGGCCACCATCACGCCCGACAACCGCCCGTCCTCGACGACCGGCTCGACGGCGAGCGGTCCGGTGAGCGCTCCGACATCTTCCATGGTCGCCACCACCACGTCGATGTCGAGCACCTCGCCGGTGGGGGTGTACGTGGGGTGCACTTCGGTCAGATCCGCCCAGAGGCTGGCAAACTCGAGCCGTTCGAAGAGCTCCCGTGCCGTCGATTCGTCCCAGCGCGTCCACTCGAGCTCGTCCGGCTCCACGCCGAGCTCGAGGTCGGCGACGAGCGCCATGAGCCGGCGATTGAGGAACACCTGCTCCCTGGCGGCCGCCAGGTTCTCTCGCAGTCTGGGAGTCTGCTCGTCGAGCGCGGCGAAGATCCCTTCGAGCGACCCATGGGCATTGAGGAGGCGTGCCGCCGTCTTCTCCCCGACGCCGTCGACGCCGGGAAGATTGTCGGATGTGTCGCCGCGGAGGGCGGCGTACTCGACGTATTGCTCGGGACCGATGCCGTACTTGTCGGTGATCCAGTCCGTGGTGGCGAGCACGGTGTCGGTGATGCCGCGGCGGGTGTAGAGAACGGTCACATGGTCGTCGACGAGCTGGAAGGCGTCACGGTCGCCGGTCACGACCAGCACATTCCAACCTTCGCGTTCGGCTTGGCGCGCCAGCGAAGCAATCACATCGTCGGCCTCGTACCCGGGTACGCGGAACTGGGTGATGCCCAATGCCTCGAGTGCGTCGTCGATCAACGGGAGCTGGCTGGCGAAGATGTCCGGCGTCTTGTCTCGCTGGGCTTTGTACTCGGGATATTGCTCGCTGCGGAAGGTGGCTCGCCCCGTGTCCCAGGCCACTGCCAGCCGGTCGGGTCGGTGGTCACCGAGGAGCTTGATCAGCATACGCAAGAACCCGTAGGTGGCATTGGTGATCTGCCCAGACGTGGTGCCCAGATCTTGGGGAAGTGCGAAGAACGCCCGATAGGCGAGCGAATGTCCGTCGAGCAGAGCGAGCGTCGGCACGGTCAGGAGTGTACGGCGCCGGCCGCGTCAGTCCGGGAGCCGAGAGAGGAGCGCCTGACGCTTTGCTTCGATACGTTGACGCCGAGCTTGAACATCGGCGAGCACACGCTCGAATCTTGCCACGTCGTTGGCCGAGTCATAGGCGAACGCCCGATCGTCAGCGCTGCCGACGGCGGCGTCTCGCTGGGCGTCATCGTTGATGTGCCGGTGATACGAGAGCTCTTCGCGAACGAGGTGTTCCTCGTCCGCCAGTGCCTGCAACTGATCGTTGAGCCGCATGATCTTTCGCTCGATTCGTCCCAACATCGTCATGTGCCCGATGGTACCGGGAGTGGGACTCGAACCCACACGTCCTTTCGGACAACGGATTTTGAGTCCGTCGCGTCTACCATTCCGCCATCCCGGCCGGGGTCCAGGAAGGGTTGAGGTTATCAGACGCGTGCCTCATCGTTCTCGGCCGCAGAGCGCGGTTGAATGCTCACAAATACTTCTTACGGGTCTACACGTGCACGAGCGGCGCGGTGCGATACAATACCGGCAGCAACGACCATCCGACCGGACTGTTTCGCCGATCCCCACTCCCCCCACTCCCTAGGACGAGACGGTCAGTACCAAACGGCGGATGGTCGTTGCGCGTCTCGATCGGCGCCGGGCGCCAGGGGCGCGGTTCGACGCATGCGGGCGACTTCAGCGCAGCGCAGCAGCGAACATCTTGGCGTCCGCAGCCACGGCCGCCCGCGCCGCTTCCGGAGTGGGCGCGTCGAGGACTCGACGGACCAGTGCACTGCCGACGATGACCCCATCGCCGTGCAGGGCGGCGGCCTTGGCATGGTCGGGTGTCGTGATGCCAACGCCCAGCACGAGTGGCGTGTCCGTGACTCTTCTGACCCGCTCGCTGAGCCGGGCGATGCGTCCTCCCGATTCCTCCCTCTCGCCCGTGACTCCCATCTCGGCGACCCCGTAGATGAAGAGCGGCTCGGCGGCCGCAACCCGTTCGATACGCTCGTCGGTCGTGGTTGGCGCCACGAACAACACCATCCCCACGCCGGCCTCGTTCAGGGCGTCTCGTATCGGGATAGATTCCTCGAGGGGGAGATCGGCCACGATGACCCCCGCTGCTCCGGCTGCCGCCGACCTCTTGGCGAACCGCTCGGGTCCGACCTGAAAAATGACATTCGAGTACGTCATGATGAGCGCCGGCTTTCCCGTGCTCGCCACCACGCCCGACGCGATGTCCAAACCGCCCGCCAGGTCGGTGCCGGCGCGCAGGGCACGCTGGCCCGCTTCCTGGATCGTCGGACCGTCCATCAGCGGATCGGAATAGGGGATCCCCACCTCATACCCGTCGGCGGAATCCATGGCCTCGAAGATGCCGACGGATGATTCCGGATCGGGCAGCCCTGCGGTCATGAACGGAAGGAAGAGCGCCCGGCGCTCGGCCCGGGCGGACGCGAACAGCTCCTCGAGCTGACGACGACTCACGAACGATGCTCGATGATCTGCTGCACGTCCTTGTCGCCTCGCCCCGACAGGTTGATCAGCACCGACCGGCCTGCGAGCGCCGAGGCCTCCCGGTGGACCCAGGCGATGGCGTGCGCCGACTCGAGCGCCGGGATGATCCCTTCCGTGGACGCCAGCAGCTCGACGGCATCGAGGGCCTCCTCGTCCGTCACGGACTCGTAGCGCGCCAGACCCGTCTCGGCGAAGTAGGCATGCTCCGGGCCGACGCCCGGATAGTCGAGCCCGGCCGAGATGGAATGGGCTTCGAGCACTTGACCATCGGCGTCTTGGAGGAGATATGTGTGACTGCCGTGAAGCACCCCGGGGCTGCCCGCCCCGATCGATGCTCCATGTTCGCCTGAGGCGATCCCCCGACCGCCGGCTTCGACCCCGACCAGTTCCACGCCGGTGCCGGCCAGCGGATAGAACATGCCGATGGCGTTCGAGCCACCGCCGACGCATGCCACGGCCACGTCAGGCAGATCGGCGCCCAGTTGTCGCAAGCATTCGTCTCCGATGATCCGTTGGAACTCGCGCACGATCCACGGAAAGGGATGGGGTCCCACCACCGACCCGATGATGTAGTGAGTGTCCTCGACGGACGAGACCCACGCCCGCATCGACTCGTTCACTGCGTCCTTCAGCGTGCCCGCACCGCTCCGAACCGCCACCACCTCCGTTCCGAGCAAGCGCATGCGGAACACGTTGAGTGCTTGCCGCTCGATGTCCTTTTCGCCCATGTAGACCCGGCATTCGAGCCCCAGCAATGCGGCGGCCGTGGCGGTGGCGACGCCATGCTGGCCCGCTCCGGTCTCGGCGATGATGCGCTCTTTGCCCATCACCTGGCACAGCAAGCCCTGACCGAGCGCATTGTTGATCTTGTGAGCGCCGGTGTGGGCGAGATCCTCGCGTTTGAGCAGGACATCAACACCGAGCCGCTCACTCAGCCGAGGCGCACGGTGCAATGGGGTCGGCCGCCCCACGTAGTCCTCCAGCAATCGGTGATAGCGGGAGACGAACGTGGGGTCCGCCCAGGCCTTCTCGAACGACCGCTCCAGCTCGTCCAGGGCCGGCATCAAGGTCTCGGGGGCATATCGCCCTCCAAACGCTCCGAACCGACCACGCTCGTCCGGCCGGTCGAGTTTGGTCATGCGCGAGCTCCTTCGACGAACGCCACGATCTTGGCGTGATCCTTGCGACCCGGGGCTGCCTCCACCCCGGAGGAGACATCCACACCGGCCGGGCGGCACAGGCTAACTGCGGTCTCGACGTTTGAGGGAGTCAAGCCGCCGGCGAGAACGAAGGGTCGCCCGAGGCCCGCGGCCAGCGACCAGTCGAACACCCGACCGGAGCCACCCCAGACGATTGCCGACCCGGCGTCGAGCAACACGGTCTCATCGCGGGGTATCCCGTCGATGTCGGGGCGTTGCTCATGAACCCGAACAGGACGGAGCACCGATAGCCCGGCTTCGATCGCCGCTCTCGCCACCTCTGCGGCGTGGGCGCCGTACGGCTGGACGCCGGAGGCCTTCGTGCGGGTCGCCCAATCGAGGACCGTGGCCACCGGTTCGTCGACGGTGAGCAGAAAGGCCGCAATCGGGAGGCTCTCGATCAGCGCGCCCGCACGGTCGACGGTGACCCTGCGCGGCGACTCGGCGAGCACTACTCCCACGGCATCGGCCCCGGCCTCGACCGCCGCCTCTGCGTCGGCGGGGTTCGTGATCCCGCAGATCTTCACCCACATCGCAGTGCCTCGATCAGGAGCTCGGGGTGGTCCGACCGGACGAGCGCTTCCCCGACGAGCACGGCGTCGAACCCGACCGATGCCATGCGTGCTGCGTCGTCGGCCGTCCAAATGCCGCTTTCGGCAACCTTCACGGCCTCGTCACCGAGGGCAACCGCCAGTCGCTCACTCGTCTCGAGTTGGACCTCGAAGGTCGTCAGGTCGCGGTTGTTGACCCCGACGATCGAGGCTCCCTGAGACAGTGCTCGATCCAGCTCCGCCTCGTCGTGCACCTCGACGAGAGCTTCCATGCCGAGGCGCCCGGCCTCGGCGAGGAGGCTGTGCAGCGCATCATCGGTCAGGGCTGCGACGATGAGCAACACCGCAGAGGCTCCCCACAATCTCGCCTCCCACACTTGCATCGGGTGGACGATGAAGTCCTTGCGCAACACCGGCACATCCACCTCGGCCGCGACCAGCTGCAGGTCTTCGGGCGACCCGTCGAAGAATGCGCGCTCGGTGAGCACCGACACGGCGGCGGCGCCTCCGGCGACGTATCGCTGAGCGTGTGCCGACGGATCGAGAGCCGTATCGATTGGGCCTCGCGAGGGCGACCGTCTCTTGATCTCGGCGATCACCGACAGGCCGGGGGCCGAGAGCGCGGTCGCCAAAGACGGAGGTGCCGGCAGGTCGGTTCGCTCCAACACGGCGCGCCTCAGATCCGGAAACAGCCCCGGATCGAGGTCCTGTCGGACACGCGCCACGATTTCATCGATCATCCCGGTCATGGTATTCGCCGGCGAATGCTCCAGAGCCCGCAGCCACTCAGCCCGGCGGGGCAGCCGGAAGCTCCAGCGTCACCACCAGCCCTCCTTCATCCCGGTTGTGGGCGTGAACGGTTCCACCCAGCAGATCGACGAGTGCACGAACGATGGCCAATCCAAGTCCCGAACCGGCCGGACGCTCCGGCCCAGCGGTCAGACGGTCGAACAGATGAGCGAGCCTGTCGGCCGCCACTCCGCTGCCCGTGTCGGTCACCGTGAGGACGGCGCCCCCTGCAGCACCAGGCCGCACCGAGAGCTCGATGCGCCCTCCTGCCGGGGTGTGGCGCAGCGCATTGTCGGCCAGGTTGCCGAGGATCTGGGTCACTCGTCCGGCATCCGTTCTCACGGGGGTCGGATGCGTCTCGGCCACGACCGACACTTCTTTGGCTGCCGCTCGCGCAGCCAGACCGCGTGCGGCGGTGTCGACAACGGGAGCAAGGTCCACATCGTCTACTACCGCGTCGAACTGGCTCGCCTGCAGCCGTCCGAGCACCATGAGATCGTCCACCAGCCGGCTCAGTCTGTGCGATTCCCGCGCCAGCGCTTCTCCGACACGGGCGGTGGCCGGATCGTCGTGCCGGCCGAGCATCTCCGAGTAGCCGACGATCGTGGTCAGGGGGGTTCGAAGGTCGTGAGAGACGTCCATGAGGAACTCCCGTTCTCTCACGCGAGCATCGTCGAGCTGCTTCGAGAGAGAGTTGAATGCCGCCGCCACTTCGGCCACTTCGTCGGCCCCCGCCACGGGGACCTCGATCCTGCGACCCGCCGCGTAGCCCTCGACGGCCGACACCAGCGCTCGGAGCCGCCGCGTGAAACGACCCGCCACCAGCATGGCCGCGACCGCTGAGACCATGACCGCCACCAAGAACGGAATCCGCCAGGTGGCCACCACCGAGCCGATCGACCAGAGCCGGATCTCCCTCTGGACGGTGACGACCCCAACCGAGCCGTCGAAGTCGAACGGAGCCATCACGGTCAGCGTCTCGCTCCTGGTCCCCGATCGCGACCGCGTCATGACGGTCTCGCCGGCGAGCAACTCGGCCGCCGCAGCCTCGCCGACCGAACCAGACCGCCCGTTGAGGAACTCGATGGAAGGACCGGCCAATCGCCCCACTCTGATGGCGAACTCGGTGCCGGCCTCGACGCCCTCGAGGAAGTCGGCCAGTTCCCGCCTCGCCGTCGATCGACTCGCCTCCGTCCCCACTCCTTGCAGACGAGTGGCCACCACCGCGCCCTGCAATGCCAGAGACTCGAACTCGCGCTGGCGGGCTGCAGCCTGCTGGGCGATCTCCGCCGCCACCGTCACCGTCGCCACCAACGTCATGCAAGCCGCGAGGATGCTCCAGAAGAGCTTCCAGCGCATCAGGCGTCGAGTTGGTAACCGACACCCCAATGGGTCTCGATGGGAATGTCGTCGAGCTTCTTGCGGAGCTGCCGGATGTGCACGTCGACCGTTCGGGTCTCCCCGAAGTACTCGAAGCCCCACACGGCTTCGAGGATCTGCGCGCGAGTCATCACCAGCCCGGCGTGCTCGGCCAGATACCACAACAGGTCGAACTCCTTGGCGGTAAGCCGGACCAGGCGTTCGGCCGACGTCACCGCCCGCCTGCCTCGGTCGATCGTCCACTTGCCGGCCGTGATCACATCGCCGGGTGAGGCCAGCCCGCGGCGCGCCACCGCCCGTACCCTTGCCAGCAGCTCACGGGGCGAAAAAGGCTTCGTGACATAGTCGTCGGCGCCGAGCTCCAGACCCAACACCTTGTCGATCTCGTCGTCACGGGCGGTCAACATGATGATGGGGACGTCGGAACGGGCCCGCAATCTCCGACACACCTCCATCCCATCGATCCCGGGCAGGTTCAAATCGAGCAGCACAGCCAGAACGCTGCGTTCTCCGACTCGGTTCAAGCCGTCTTCGCCTGTCTCGGCCCACACCAAGCGATACCCCTCAGCTCGAAAGAAGGAGCGCAACATCTCCGCGATGCTCGCCTCGTCCTCGATCAGCACGATGGTGCCTCGTTCGGCCATACCTTCGATCATCGGCACGATCCCCGACGGCGGTGTAAGGGAAATGTCAAGAGTCTGTGAAGACGGGAACCTCGAGCACCCGGGCGGGCGCCGTACCACCCGGCCAGCGGAGCTGCACCGATGAACCGATTTCCACCTCGCGTCGGAGCAAGCAGAGGCCGATCGGGCTGCGGAGGGCGAGCGACTCGGCAGGCGAGGTGAGATGGCCAACGACTCGATCGTCTCCGGCGACAACCTCGCTTCCCGCCGGCGGCATCACATTCGTGAGCACCTGAACGGCTACGAGGCGCCGGTTGACATGACCGCGACTGTCGATGCGCGCCACCAGCTCCTGGCCGAGGTAGCAACCCTTGTCGAACGCCACGGACTCGGCGACCAAGCCCGTCTCCTGCGGAATGGTCCGCTCGTCCACGTCGATGCCCATCATCGGCTCACCGGCCTCGACTCGCAGCGCGGTCGCAGCCACCTCTCCCACCATGGGAAGTCCCGACATGTCGGCGTGGGCGCCGATGATCGCAAAGCGATCTGACGAGCCCGCGGGCGAGAGGCGAGCAACGATGATGTTTCCGTCCCGTTGCCAACCTCGATCTGGCATCGGAAGACCGCCATGCCTCAGCGCTTGGGCCGCCGAAGGGCCGACCAAGGCGCCGGCCGGTTCGCCGTCCTGGTCGACCGTTGCGTCGACGCGGATCAGAAATCGGCGCAGTTGGTCGGACGTGGCACCGCCGTACCCGGGATCGGCGAGGAGAATGACCTCTTCGTCGCCACGCAACACCCACAACAAGGCGACCAGCTTGCCCTGCGGCTGGAGAAGAAAGCTTCGCGCCACCTCGCCACGATCCAGACCGGCGATCTCTTGACTGAGGATGTCCTGGAGGAAGCCGACGGCGTCCCCACCGACCACCCGTACGACGTCGTAGCGCCCGGGAATCAGGCCTGCCGTGTCGTGAACGGCCACATACTCGGCAGTCGTGTCGCCGTAGCTCGCCGGGCTCATGGCCGGGCCGTCGCCACCGCAGCCAAGGACGCAGCTGCTTTGTTCATCGTCTCCTCATATTCGCGGGTCGGATCACTGTCGGCCACCAAGCCGGCACCGGCCTGAATCCAGGCGCGCCCGTTGGCGACGACGACCGTGCGGAGGCAGATGGCCGTGTCGACGTTGCCTGAGAAGTCGAGGTAGCCCACGGCGCCTGCATACGGCCCTCTCGCCACCGGCTCGAGATCGTCGATGATCTCCATGGCGCGCACCTTGGGGGCGCCCGACACCGTCCCGTGCGGAAAGGTCGCCCGAATGACGTCGACGCTGCTCACGTCTGACCGGAGGCGCCCGCTGACCTGCGAGACGATGTGCATGACGTGACTGTATTTCTCGATCACCATCAGGTCGTCGACCTCGACGGTCCCGAATTCGCACACTCGTCCCACGTCGTTCCTGGCGAGATCGATCAGCATCACGTGCTCCGCCCGCTCCTTGGGATCGGAAAGCAACTCGTCTGCGAGGCGCTGGTCCTCGTCGGGATCCCCGCCACGCGGTCGCGTGCCTGCGATTGGCCGTGAATAGACGAGGCCGTCGCGGACTCGGGTCATCAGCTCCGGCGACGCTCCGGCCAGCGTCACCCGAGGGTGACGCAAGAAGGTGAGAAACGGACTCGGATTGATCACCCGGAGGGCCCGGTAGATGGTGAAAGGGTCCCCATCGAAATGAGCTCCCAGGCGCTGTGACAGGACGACTTGAAACGCGTCGCCCAGTCGGATGTGTTCCTTGGCCACCTTCACCGCTTGCTCGAACGCCGCCCGATCGAGCGTGCTGTCCAAGGCGGTCAGGTCAGGCGGATGAGTCATCGTGGCCGAGACGGGTTGATACGGAGCTGACTGACCGAGAGCGGCGACCGCCGCCGTCAGGTCGGCGACGGCGAGCTCGTAGTCCGCGGCAGAATCGGCTCCGACGAAGACATTCCGGACCAGGGTGATCGTCTGCTCGAATCGATCGAATGCCGCAACCGAGCCGGCGAACATCCAGAGCATCTCCGGTAGTCCCAGATCGTCGGGCGGCCGATTCGGCAGATGCTCGACGTAGCGGACGATGTCGTAGCCGAGGTAGCCGACCGCGCCAGTGTGCAACGGCGGCAGTTCGGGCAAGTCGGGCACGTGGTAGGCGGAGAGGACGCGTTCGAGGACGGTCAGCGGATCATCCGACGGATCCACCTCTGGAGTCACGCGGCCCTCGAACCGGCATTGACCATCGTCGGTCAGCAGCGTGAATGCGGGGTCCCAGCCGATGAAACTCCATCGCGCCCACGATTCGCCACCTTCCACGGATTCCAACAGAAATCCCGGCGCATCACCGACCAACTTCTCGAACGCGGACACCGGTGTCTCTCGATCGGCCAGCACCTTGGTGGAGACAGGCACGACAGGAAAGCGCTCGGCCAACGCTTTGAACTCGTCGAAGGTCAGTGGAACGTCCATGAGGGGACGTCAGGGTAACCCGACAGCATCAGATGGCGGCGAGCCGTTCGAGTCCGGGGATCCGCTCGAGCACCTCGGTCACCCAGCCCGACACGATGAACAGCCGGTTGGTGATCATCAAGACGCCGAACCCCGCCAGCAGCGCACCCGAGAACACGTTGATCGTGCGGAGATGCTTGCGGAAGAACGTCATCGTCTTGAATGCTCTCGTCATGCCGACGCCGGCCAGGATGAATGGGACGCCCAGACCCGCCGAATAGGCAAGTAACAGCACGATCCCCTGACCGACGGTCTCCTGGGTCCCTGCCAGCGCGAGGATGCCTCCCAGGACGGGTCCGATGCACGGCGTCCATCCGAACCCGAAGGCGACACCCATGACCGGCGGGGCGAACTTCCCGAACCGGCTGGGGCGCACGTCCATCCGCCGCTCTCGCATGAGGTTTTGCAGCCACGATGCGTTGGTGAGAGCCGAGAAGAAGATGACCAGCCCGAACACCACCACGATCCAGCCGGCGATGCGAGTTCCGGTCGTCAGGTTGGCGAGCACGAACCTTCCCAAGCTCGTCGCCGTGGCTCCCAGGGCCACGAACACCGCTGTGAAACCAGCAACGAACAGCGACGTCACCACCAGCATGCGCCGCACCGAGCCTTCGCCGGACTGCAGCTCGGCGACCGAATAGCCGGACATGAGCGACAGGTAGCCGGGCAGGAGGGGCAGAACGCACGGAGAGATGAACGACAGCCCGCCAAACAGCACGGCGGTAGCGAGCGACACGAGCGATAGCGTCTCCATCAACCGTCAGTTTCGCGTAACGGCGATGCTGTGCCGAGTCATGAGCGCGCCTCTGTCGCATGGCCGACAGAACTTGCCGGGAGGAGCCCGCCGTTTCTGAGGTAGTCACCCAATTGAAATCCCAGACGGACGACCAGCAGGATCGCGATCCCTACCCAGATACCACGCAGCGAGGTCGGATCGGCGGCAAAGAAATATCCCACGGCCGCTGCGCCCGCCACCACCGTCGATACCGTCAGCAGCCGGAACCGCGACGCGCCGATGTACAAACCGTCTCCGACGAACACCAAGGCGCCGATCGGCTGAATGATGGCCACCGTCAGCGCAGCGCCGGCGATCTCGTCCGCCGCGCCTCCGCCCACGCCGAACAGGGACGGGATTAGCGGCAGCCCCACCGCAAACGCCACGCCAAGCACTGCTCCGCCGAGCAGACCCCACGACGCCAGTCGGCGAGCGAGATCGTCGATCCGATTCGGCTCAGCCTCCCCGGCGGCCCTGCCCACCAATGCTTGTCCGGCCACCGCCAACGCGTCGAGCACGAGGGTGGAGAAGAGCCACAACTGCGACACCACCTGATGTCCGGCTACGACGGAGACACCGGCGTCGGCTGCGACGGCGGTCGCGAATGTGAGCGCGGCAAGCAGTGCCAGCGTCCGGATCGTGAGATCCCCGGCCACCCGAACGAGTGGTGAGAGCCGCCGGCTCGCGGCCGAGACTCCAACCCAGTCCTGGCGAAGCAATATGACGAACCAAAGTGCGCCCATCCACTGCGCAATCGTCGTCGCTGCAGCGGCTCCGGCCAGGCCCCAACCGAAGCCGAAGATCAGAATCGGATCGAGAACCAGGTTCACTGCGTTGAGCGCCGCCGTGACGACGAGCGGCGTCTTCGTGTCCTGGCGTCCGCGGAAGGCTCCATGCCCCACCAAGATGAGCAGCACCGCCGGGACGGCAAGGCTCCGAATGCGCAGGTACACCAGGGCATCGGCGAGCGCCTGCCTTGGCGTCTGCATCAAATCGAGGATCGCCTCCCCCGCCGTGGCCAGCACGCCGAGGCCGACGAGGCCCAGGGCGACGGCCATCAACCCTGCCGCCGAAACGACCCCTCGGGCCTGGTCGTGTTCGCGACGCGCTTCAGCGCCCGCAACGAGCGGCGTCGTCCCGTACGCAAGGAAGTTGAATACGAAGAACGCCACCCCGAAGATCGCCGCGTTGACTCCCAGGGCCGCCAGCGGTATCTCACCGAGCCGGCCAACGAACGCCGTGTCGACGAGCGACACGAGCGGATCTGCCGCCAGCGCCCCCAGCGCCGGGACAGCCAGCCGCAGGATGTCTCGGTTCACAAGAGCTTGTCCGGATACGGACAGATGTCCACCAGCGGGCATTCACCACACAGCGGCCGCCGAGCGTCGCATACGTCGCGGCCGAACTGGATCATCCGCATCGACAGGGAGGGCCACTCGCTCAGCGCGAAGAGCGCCTTCAGATCCTGTTCGATCTTCACGGGATCCGACTCGGCGGTGAGTCCCAGCCGGCGGGAAACTCGATTGACGTGGGTGTCGACTGCGATGGCGGGCAGTCCCCACGCTTCGGCGAGTACGACCGAGGCCGTTTTACGTCCGACACCACGCAGCGTGACGAGTTGGTCCATAGAGTCAGGCACCACGCCGCCGAAGCGCTCACAGAGATCTGCTGCGAGCGAGATGATGGAGCGAGTCTTCTGCCGGTAGAAACCGGTCGAGAAGATCACTTCCTCCACATCGGAGGGGTCGGCTGCGGCCAGGGCCTCAGGGTCCGGGTATCGGGCGAACAGAATCGGCGTGACCTTGTTGACGTTGTCATCGGTGGTCTGAGCCGAGATGACCGTCGCCACGAGCAGCTCCCACGGATTGGTGTAGCTGAGCGCCGTGCCGATCTCCGGGTACCGGCGCTCGAGCCGCGCTGCCACGGCTCTGGCCTGGCCGCGCGCTGCCGGCGATGGGACGCTTCCGTCGGCTCGTCGAAACCCTCGGGCCATTCCTCTCCTGCCGTCGGCGGATGCTAACCCCGGGAGGTGCACCACTACGATGCGAGGCCGTGGACCGGTCAACACGACCATCGACATGAGCGACGCTTCCGATCGCGCAGCGGATGTCGCCCGCTTCGTCGACGTGATTCGGCGCAAGTACGACGATGGCTGCTTCGCCTGCGGCCGAGACAACCCGTTGGGCATGCACCTCGATCACTTCGACCGATCGCCCGACGGCGCCGTGACCGCGCGCTTTCGGCCCCGCCCTGATTACCGGGGGACGTTCGGTGTGCTTCACGGCGGCATCGCCGCCACCGCCCTCGACGAAATCATGGTGTGGGCAGGCATTCTCGGCCTCGGCGTCATGTCGGTGACCGGCACATTGGACCTTCGATATTCGGCCGTGGCCACGATGGACGATGCCTTCATCGTGTCGGGACGGGTCGACGAGGTGCGGGGAAAGCGCCTACGTGTCGCCGGCACCCTCCACGCAGAGAACCAGTCGCGCGCATCTGTGACGGCGAGCGGGCTGTACCTCATCTCAGAAGATGTAACCGAACTTCTCGAGAGCGAAGGTTGGGAGCGGTGAGCATTCGGCTCCGGCGACGCTCGCGACGGGAAGGTTAGTGTTCGTCCCAGGAGGTCAGGATGGCTGAATACGACGTGGATGCCATGATCCAACGGTTTCGCGACCGGGCCGAAGCCGTCAAGGAGAGGGCGCTACCTCCTGTCGCCGGCCAGGAGCGACAGAGGTTCATCGAGCAAGCTGAGCGGGACTACACCGACTTTGCGTTGATCGGCAACGCCCGATGGCGGGCCGAAGATGGCACGTTGATCCTGGAGATCCCGCTGGCGCAGGGCTAGGAGTCGTCGATCCTCCGGCGCAAGACCACGGCAATCCGGACCAGCGCGATGAAGGTGAAGAGGATCATCGTCAACAGCACAGCCAGCTCGATGCCACTGAGATAGCTGAGATCGCACGCGCTCAGCCCGCCGGGACAGATGCCGTAGCCGGTATCTCCCGACGCCAGATTGATGAGGACAATCAGGGGCACCGACGCGACGACAAGCGCCAGGAAGCTGATTGCGAAGAAGAGCAGGCGGAAGTACACCATGGAGGCCTCAGGATATACCGCGCCGATCGGAGAACGATAGTTCCCTGCCCCGGGTCTAGCCTTGGAGGGTGCACCAGAACCTGCTGATCGTCTCGGGCAAAGGCGGTGTCGGTAAATCGGCCGTCGCGGCAGCGCTCGCCATCGCCGCAGCCCGACGCGGGAGGCGCGTGCTCGCCATCGGAATGGCCGACACGGGCCTGGCAGCGCATTTGGGCCTCGACCATCTCGAATATCGACCGATCGAGGCTCGTGCAGGGATCAACGCGCTCGTCATCGACCGGCCGGCTGCGCTCGATGAATACCTCCGCCTACAGCTCGGCGTCCCCAAGGTCACGAGGATCGGCCCGATTGCCCGCGCCTTCGATGCGCTCGCCTCGGCGGCTCCGGGGATTCGCGAAGTGGTGACGATCGGAAAGGTGTTGTACGAGGCGCGCACCAACGCATGGGATCTCGTCGTCGCCGACGCTCCCCCGTCCGGACAGATCGGCTCTCACCTGCGCGCCCCGCGCACCGTGGCAGAACTGGTGGGCGCCGGCAAGGTCAGGGAGCAGGTGCAGTGGATGCGCGAGTATCTGGCCGATCCCGACCTGACTGGACTGGTGCTGGTGACCCTGGCCGAAGAGCTGCCCGTCGTCGAGACGACCGAAACCCTCGCCTGGCTGGAAGCCGAAGCAGTGACCAACGTCGCCGAGGTGATCACGAACCGTGTTCTCGAACCCCTCGGGGCGACGGTTCCTGCCGACGTGACCTCTCCGATCGGAGCGGCAGCTGCCCTCCACGCCGGCGTGCACGATGAACAGCAACGCTGGCTGGCGGAGCTTCCGGAGGGTCCGCAGCTCCCCTACCTGTTCGGAGCCACGGGCCCCGGCGAGGTGGCCGAGCGGCTCGCCGACGAACTGGAGTCGATGTGAGCATTCCGTTGCTCGTCACCGGTGCTGGGGGGGTTGGGAAGACGACGATCTCCGCCGCGGTAGCGATACGTGCCGCCGAACATGGTCTACGGACGCTGGTGCTCACCGTAGACCCGGCGAGGCGCCTGGCGGCGGCACTGGGGCTCGACGAGCTGGGAAACGAACCTCGGGCGCACGATTCGCTGCCGACCCTATCGGCGGCGATGCTCGACGCCGAGAGCTCGTGGGCAGAGATCGCTCGCCGGCACGCCAAGCCGGACGTGGCCGAGCGCCTCGTGCACAACGAGTTCTTTTCGACGATCACCCGGCATTTCCCGGCCAGCCAGTCATATGCCGCCGCTGAGACGATGGCCGACTATTTGGAAGCCAACAAATGGGATGTGGTCGTCGTCGACACCCCGCCGTCGGCCGGCGGCATCGAATTCTTCACCGCCCCGACCGAGCTCACCGACCTCATCGGCGGCCGGCTCTTCCGCTGGATCACGGGCGGAAGCCTTCCCGGGCGCCGTGAGCTCTTCAACCTCGCGGCCCGGCCGGCATTGCGCATCGTCGACACCGCCCTCGGATCCGACCTGCTCGAGCGAGTCACCGTGTTTCTGTTCGATCTCCGCACCACTTACGACGGCCTGCGGCGGCGCGCCGGCGAGATCGATCGACACTTTCGTCGCGCAATCACCCTGGTGGTCACGACATCCGACCCGGCTCCGGTGGCCGAGGCGGCCAGGTTCTACCGGAGCCTGCCCGAGATCGCCAAGCCGCCTCGGGCGGTCGTCTTCAACCGGGCCCTCCCCGCGTCGTGGGAGCAGGCCAGAGCTCCACGAGGCGCAGATCAAGCCCTGGTCGCCAATCTGGAGCGGTGGAGCAGAGAGGCGACCCATCAGCGCCGAGTCCGTTCGGAGTTCTCGGCCCGGTATGGGACCCCAGTGGTGACGGTCCCGTGGACGCCGGTCGCCCCGACGACGCTCAAGGCACTGTCCCAGCTCATCGACGGCGTAGAGGGGCTCCGTCCCGAAGCGCTGGCGCTGGCCTGATCACAGAACCGCGTGCTCGCCGAACAACTCGCGGAGCTCGGCGTACAGCGCCGTGCGGGGCGCCACCCGGTGGTCGTCACCGATCTTCACGACCTTGTGGCCGGCTTCGGACGTCATGTGGAGCAGAACCGGAGTGTCGCCCGGGTGGTTGATGAGCACTTCGCGCAGCCGCTTCACCTTGTCGGCTGACAGCACTCGGGCGGGGATCTCCAAGCGGATGACGTCCGCCGGCCGGAGGTTGGGCTCGCTGATCTCGGCGGCGACCACCTTGACCTCGTCACCACGGTTGTCCACTCGTCCCGACACGATGACGATGGCGTCCTCGCGAATCAGTGGTGCGTACTGCTCGGTCACCTTCGGAAAGCACAGCACCTCGACCGCGCCATCGAGATCTTCGAGCTCGAAGAAGATCATCGGGTCGCCCTTGCGTGTGAACCGCCGCGAAATCGAACCGACCACTCCCCCAACCATCGTACGGGTGCCGTCGGCCAGCTCGCCCAGGCCGGCGATCGTCGTGTGCGTCGCCGCACGCAGGGCGCGCTCGATCCCCAGCAGGGGGTGGTCGGAAATGTAGAGACCCAGCATCTCCTTCTCGAACGTCAGCCTGGTCTTCTTGTCCCACTCGGCGTCGGAGATCTCCGGCATCGCAACTTCGAGGGGGCTCTCGCTCCCCCCGAAGAGCGAGAACTGGCCGATCTCCTCGTTACGACGCCGGGTCAGCGTGGCGTCGAGAATGCCCTCGAACGACAGCAGCAGACCTTTGCGGGTGTACCCGAGGCTGTCGAACGCGCCGGCCTTTATGAGGGATTCGAGCGTCCGCTTGTTGAGTGCGGAGACGTCGACACGATCGACGAAATCGATGAAATCGGTGAACGGACGGTCGCCACGAGAGTCGACGATTCGCTCGACCACCCCTTCACCGACATTGCGTACGGCCGACAGTCCGAACACGATCTTGTTGTCGCTGGTGGCGAAGTCAGTCGAGGAACGATTGACATCGGGCACCAGCACCTCGATCCCCATCGCCCGGCATTCGGCCAGGTAGATGGCTGTCCGGTCCTTGTCGCGTTTGGTCGACGTGAGCAGCGCCGCCATGTACTCGGCCGGAAAGTGGGCCTTGAGAAACGCGGTTTGCATGGCGACATAGGCGTATGCGGCAGAATGCGATTTGTTGAAGCCGTACCCGGCGAACGGCTCGATCGAGTCCCATAGTTCGCGGCCGAGCTGCTCGTCGTGGCCCTGAGCGACGCAGCCGTTGACGAACTTCTCCTTCTCGGCCTTCATGATGGACTTGACCTTCTTGCCCATCGCCTTACGGAGCATGTCGGCTTCTGCCATCGAATAGCCGGCGAGCTGTTGGGCCACCTGCATCACCTGTTCTTGGTAAACGATGATGCCGTAGGTCGGCTGAAGGAACTTCTCGGTCGCCGAATGCGGGTAGGTCACCGGCTCGCGGCCGTTCTTGCGGTCGGCGTAGGCATGATGCATGTTCTGACCCATCGGCCCGGGACGGAACAGCGCGTTCACGGCGATGATGTCGTCGAAGCTCTCCGGCTGGAGACTGCGGATCAAGCTCCGCATCGACGTGCTCTCCAACTGGAACACGCCGATCGTGTCGCCTCGCCGCAACAGCTCGAACGTGGCTTCGTCATCGAGCGGGATACGGTCGATGTCGATGCGCTTGCCGGTGCCCTGCTCGATGAGCTCCAGGCAGCGTTCGATCGTCGAGAGGTTACGGAGCCCCAGGAAATCCATCTTCAAAAGGCCGAGGCTCTCCACCGCCCCCATCTCATACTGGGTGACGATCTCGGCGCCTTCTCCCTTTTGCTGGACAGGCACGAGCTCGGTCACGGGTTGCGGCGAGATGACGACGGCGGCAGCGTGGATCGAATCCTGACGGCGGAGACCCTCGAGACCGCGAGCGGTATCGACGACCCGACGGACGTCGGCGTCCTGTTCGTATGCGTTGCGCAGATCGGCGGCGTTCGAGTAAAAGTCGCGCAACATCGGGTCGGCGTCGGGCGGCGGTGGCGTCAAGCACTGATCGAGTGACGCCTCCCGACCGAGGATCGGGGCGGGAAGCATCTTCGACACCCGGTCCCCCACGCCGAATGGGTAGCCGAGTACTCGGGCAGCGTCGCGGGTGGCCTGACGGCCCTTGATCGTCGAGAACGTCACGATCTGGGCGACGTGGTCGGATCCGTACCGCTCCGCCGCGTAGCGGATCACATCCGCCCGATACCGCTCATCGAAGTCCATGTCGATGTCCGGCATCTGCAGGCGGCCGGGATTGAGGAAGCGTTCGAAGATGAGGCCGTATCGAATCGGGTCGAGGTCGGTGATCTCCAGGCAGTAGGCGACGATCGACCCGGCTGCGCTCCCGCGACCCGGGCCGGTGCGGATGCCCCGCTGCTTGGCGAAGCGGATCAGGTCCCACACGATCAGGAAGTACGCCGGGAAGCCCATGTCCTCGATGATCCCCAGCTCGTGCTCGATACGCTCCGACACTTCGATCGGCAGCATCGAGCCATAACGACGCTTGCCGCCCTCGTAGACCAGCTCCTTCAGATAGGAGGCCTCGGTGTGACCCTCGGGGACATCGAAAGCAGGAAGGAGGATTCGATCGAAGTCAAGCTCGACGTCCGCTCTGTCCGCGATCAGCAGCGTGTTGTCGCAGGCGGCCGGATAGGTGTGGTCGGGGAACAACGCTCGCATCTCTGCCGCCGACTTGAGGTACAGCCCACGACCCTCGAAGCGATAGCGGTCCTGGTCGTCGACGGTGGACCCTGTCTGGATGCACAGCAAGACGTCGTGGGCTTCGTGGTCGTCTGCTCGGATGTAGTGGGCGTCGTTGGCGGCAAGCAACGGCGCTCCGAGTCGCTTGGAGATGTCGACCAGATCGGGAAGGATCCGGCGCTGGGCTTCGATGCCATGGTCGGCGATCTCTATGAAGAAGTTGTCACGCCCGAAGATGTCCTGATATGTGGAAGCCGCCTCGACCGCAGCGTCGAAGTCCCTCGTCACTCCTGTGTTGCCCTCTTCGCGAGACGCATCGGGGGCGAGGAGCGACGCGACCTGCCCACCGAGGCAACCCGAGGTGGCGATGATGCCGCTCGAGTGGCGGCTGAGCAGCTCTAGGTCCATCCGCGGCTTGTAGTAGTACCCGTCGAGGTAGCTGGATGACACCAGCTTCATGAGGTTCTGGTAGCCGATTTGGTTCTCGGCGAGGAGGGTCATGTGGAAGCGACGGTTCTCAGCACCTCGCGGGCGATCGAACCGACTCCCAGTCGTCACATAGGCCTCCACCCCGATGATCGGCTTCACGCCGGCGGCGGTCGCCGTCTTGTAGAAGTCGATGACTCCGTAGAGAACTCCATGATCCGTGATGGCCACAGCCGGCTGTCCGTCGGCCGACACCGTCGAGACAACGTCGGCGACGCGGGCTGCGCCGTCGAGCATGGAGAACTCGGTATGCAAATGGAGATGGGCAAACGAGTCCCGGGCCACAGCCCCTCCGCGGGGGAATTACACGTCTGAGATTCGCACGTTACCAGATTCAGATCAGGACGATCGCGCCAATCAGCAACACCCCGACCAGCAACGCCGCCGCCACTTTGGGTCGAGACCCGGCCCGACCGAATCGCGCCCACAAGGCGGTGATCGCCATGCCGGTCAAGAGTCCGCCGAGGTGACCTTGCCACGAGATGATCGGAAACAGCAGCGGGGCGGCGGCGTTGATCAGCAACAGATAGCCGAACTGGCGCAACAGGCCTCGGCCGGCGCGAGTCGAGCGCTGCTGCCACCCCAGCACCAGGAAATAGCCAAACAGCCCGAAGAGTGCGCCCGAGGCGCCTACGACTGCGGTGTATCCCCCGATCGTATGGACAGCGACTCCGCCACCGATCGCCGACACAACCCACAACGCGGCGAACGCCGCAGCGCCGACTCCCCGCTCGATAGGAGGGCCGAGGATGTACAGGGCGTAGCCGTTGAGAGCGATGTGGAACAGGCCGCCATGGAGAAACGCCGTGGTCACGAGCCGCCACAGCTGACCGTCGTCGATGGCATCGACGGTCTGGATCATCGGACTGGCCAACCCGGGGATCACGGACTGGGCGACATAGCCGGCGACGATCAGGAGCAGCAGCGCCCGAGTGACTGATGCCCCGGAGAGCGCACTGAGATCGCGCATCCTGCGAACTTCCGTGGTGCCGACCTGGCGGTGGCATTCAGGGCACCGCTGGCCGACCGGAGCGTCGTACGAGCATTCCGCGCAGATGTAGCGCTCGCACTCAGAGCATCGCAACCGGGTGGGGCGCTGCGAGTGCCGGTAGCAGACCGTGGTGTCGACCATGCCCGCGATCCTAGGGCGAGCGCAGCCTTTTGAGGACCACGGCCAGATCGTCGGGCAGGGGCGACGTGAAGCGACGGTGAGACCCATCGAACGGATCGTCGAGCTCGAGTCGGGAAGCGTGAAGAAACACCCGTGGCACGGGCACCGGGTCGCGCCCGCCATACACGCGGTCGCCCACGACCGGATGGCCGATCGAGGACAGATGCACTCTGATCTGGTGGGTGCGGCCCGTGTCCAACGTCACTTCGAGGAGGGTTGCAGGGCCCAGTTCATCGATGCGGCGATAGTGGGTACGGGCGGGGCGGCCGTCGCGATGGACCGCCATGCGGGTGGGCCGGGCCGGGTCGCGTCGAATCGGCGCCTCGATCGTGCCAGTGGCCGTCTCGAAATGTCCTGCCACCAGGGCCGTGTACATGCGTCGCACCAGGCGCCGGCGGAGCATCTCCCCGAGCGCCTGGTAGGCGTCCTCGGTCAGCGCGACGAGCATCAGGCCCGAGGTGTCCTTGTCGAGCCGGTGGACGATGCCCCAGCGGCCGGGCTGGCCGACCCCCCGCATGTCGGGAAACCGGTGGAGGAGCCCGTTCACCAACGTTCCATCCTCGACACCGCTACCGGGGTGCACCACCACCCCCGCCGGCTTCGAGACGACGAGGTACCGATCGAGCTGCGCGACTACGTCGAACGGCACCTCGGCCTGGGCCGGCATGGCGTCGGGCCGGGTCGGATCGGACCAAGCGATGGTGTCGCCCGCTGCCACCCGGGTCTTGGCCGGCGCCGTCGCCCCGTTCAGCGTCGCCTCACCAGCGTCGATGAGGGCGCGGGCGCCGGCCCGCGACAATCCAGCGACTTCGGCGAGCGTCTTGTCAAACCGGGACCCGTCGTCAGAGTCGCCGATCTCGACCGAACTCACGTGCGTTCCTGTGGCACAAACAGGGCCAGCGCGACCATCGTCGCCGCCCCGATGGTGATGGCGCTGTCGGCAACATTGAAATTCGGGATCCACCAAAGGCGAACGAAATCGACGACGAACCCATCGAGGAACCCCTCACCACGTGTCATCCGATCGAGGAGGTTCCCGATCGCACCGCCCGCGATGAGCGACACGGCGACCACCTCACTCGTGCGATCGAGCCGCGTGACCGCCGCGGCGATGATCATCACCGCGGCGACGGCGGCGACGCCCAGGAACGCCCCTCTCCCTTGCAGCATCGAAAACGCAGCTCCCGTGTTCTCGGCGTACTCCAATTCGAGCCAGGAGCCGAGGAGGCGGATGGGATCACCCGGCAGTCGCCGCGCCGCCCACACCTTCGTCACTTGGTCGAGACCAACAACGGCGGCGACGATGATCACGAAGATCCGATGGGCGCGGCCGACGTTTCGGGACGGAGCCGCTCGTTCTGTCAGGTCGTCCTGCATGGGGCGCCCGATGGTACTCAGGCACACGTCGGCCCGGAGATCGGCTCGCGCCGTCGCCCCGCATCCGGTCGAACGCCAGCATGCGAACCGGCGGCGAAATGGCGACCGCGAAGGCGGCGTTACTATTCCTGCCCGATCAGGAGGAACATGCCACAAGCAGCGTCGAGCTTTCGACGGGTCGAGCCGTCCGTCGACTTTCCTGCCCAAGAGGAGGCGGTCCTCGAGCTGTGGGACCGCATCGACGCGTTCCGAACGTCCATCGAGCTCCGGCCCGCCGAGCGAGAGTACAGCTTCTACGACGGACCTCCCTTCGCCACGGGCTCGCCACACTACGGCCACGTGCTGGCCGGCATCATCAAGGACATCGTGCCCCGTTACTGGACCATGCGGGGTTATCGGGTCGAGCGACGATTCGGTTGGGACACTCACGGTCTTCCCGTCGAGATGGAGGTGGAGAAGGACCTCGGTATCAGTGGACCGCGACAGATCCAGGAGTATGGCGTCGACCGCTACAACGAAGCGTGCCGTGCGGCGGTGCAAACCAGCACCGAGGACTGGGAGGACATCACTGCCCGCATCGGTCGCTGGGTGGACTTCGAGAACGACTACAAGACGCTCGATCCCGACTTCATGGAAACGGTGTGGTGGGTGTTCCGGCAGCTCTGGGACAAAGACCTCATCTACCAGGATTTCAAGGTGTTGCCGTATTCGTGGGGGGCGACCACTCCGCTGTCGAACTTCGAGGCCAACCTCGACTATCGGGACGTGGACGATCCGTCGCTCACGATTCGGCTCCAGGTGGTGGAAGGCACCGGTCCGGCAGAAGCGGGGGATTGGTTGACGACGTGGACCACCACACCCTGGACGCTGCCCGCCAATCTTGCGATCGCAGTCGGCGAAGAGATCGCATACGTGGCGATCGAGCGGGGCGGTGAGCGGTACTGGGTCGCCGAGAGCCGGTCGGCCGACCTTTTCGACGACGAACCCGCACCCGTGGCGCGGGCAAGCGGCGCCGATCTGCTCGGCACCTCCTACCGACCCCCGTTCGAGTATTTCGCCGAGGAACGAGATCGGGGAGCGTTCCGGGTGATCGTTTCGACCGATGTCAACACCGAGGAAGGCACCGGTTTGGTCCACATGGCGCCCGCTTACGGCGAAGCCGACTTCGTGGCGCTGCAAAGCGCCGGTCTCGACGTGCTGGTGGACCCGATCGACGAGGAGGCACGCTTCACCGACGCCGTCGAAGACGTCGCCGGGATGTACGTCAAGGACGCCGACAGGACGCTCATCCGGCTTCTGAAGGAGCGTGACCTGGTGCTTCGGCACGAGCAGATCCGCCACAGCTACCCCTTTTGCTGGCGTACGGGAACGCCGCTTATCTACAAGGCAATCCCCACCTGGTTCGTCCGGGTCGAGTCGTTCCGCGATCGAATGGTGCGCCACAACAAGGCGATCCACTGGGTGCCGGACTACGTCGGTGAGAAACGATTCGGCAACTGGCTCGAAAACGCTCGCGACTGGGCCATCTCGAGGAATCGGTACTGGGGGAGCTGCATTCCGGTATGGGAATGCGATGGGTGCGACGAACAAGTCTGCATCGGCTCGATCGACGAACTCGAGGAGCGATCGGGGGAGCGGCTCACCGATCTCCACAAGCATCACGTCGATCCGGTGGCCTTCCCGTGCACGTCGTGCGATGGGATGATGCGCCGGGTTCCCGAGGTGCTGGATTGCTGGTTCGAGAGCGGCTCCATGCCCTATGCACAGAAGCACTATCCCTTCGAGAACGCCGACACCTTCGATCGAGGATTCCCGGCGGATTTCATCGCAGAAGGGCTGGACCAGACGCGCGGGTGGTTCTACACGCTGGTGGTGCTGGCCACCGCGCTCTTCGACGAACCACCGTTCGAGAACTGCGTGGTGAACGGGATGTTGCTCGCCGAGGACGGGCTCAAGATGTCGAAGAGCCTCAAGAACTATCCGGATCCCCGCCACATCCTCGATACGTTCGGTGCCGACCCGCTGCGCGCCTACCTGATCAACAGCCCGGCACTTCGCGCCGAACCGCTTCGTTTCTCCGAATCGGGAGTGCACGAGGTGGTCAGAACCGTGCTCATCCCTCTGTGGAACGCGTACTCCTTCTTCACGACCTACGCCGAGGCCGATGGCATCACCAAAGCCGACCTCGACGCCGCTCCCCTGGCGGCCGACCGGCCGGAGCTCGATCGCTGGGTGCTTTCTGTGCTGCAGTCGCTGATCGCCGACGTCAACCGCGAGATGGAGGGTTACTACCTCTACAACGTGGTCGGCCCGATGCTCGGCTTCATCGACGACCTGACCAACTGGTACATCCGCAGGTCGCGTCGGCGCTTTTGGAGATCACGATCAGGCGACGACACCGACAAGATCGCGGCGTTTGCCACGTTGTACGAGGTGCTGGTGACGTTCGTCAAGGTGCTCGCCCCGGTCCTTCCGTTTGTCACCGAGACGATCTATCAGTCACTCATTGTGGATGTGGGAGTGCCCAACTCCCCCGAATCCGTCCATCATTGCGACTTCCCCGAGGCCGATGCGGCGGTCATCGACGAGCACCTCGAGGAGCAGATGGCGATCGTGCGCAGGGTGGTCAGCCTGGGTCACAACCTGCGGAAGCGGGAGAGCCTCCGCGTTCGCCAACCGCTGGCGTCGTTGACGGTCCTCGCCACCGACGACGCCGTTCGGCGCGCCGTCGAGTCGCACCTCGATGTCATCACCGATGAGCTCAACATCCGCGAAGTGGAGTGGCGACCCGACGACACCTCACTCGTCACGCTCTCCGCCAAGCCGGATTTCCGCAAGCTCGGCCCCAAGCTGGGTCCGGCGATGCCCGCGATCGCCGAAGCGCTGCAAGGATTGAGTCAGTCGGAGGTGCGGGTGCTTCTGAGCGGAGGGGAGATCGAGATCGAGGGTCATTCGATCGGATCCGACGACGTGACCATCGTTCGCACTCCCCGCGCCGGCCTGGCTGCGGCAGCCGACGAGAATCTGTCGGTCACGCTCGACACGACGCTCGACGAGGCGCTCATCCGCGAAGGACACGCTCGCGATCTCATCGCCGAGATCCAGAAGTTACGACGGGATGCACGCCTCTCCGTGAGTGACCGTGTGCGGCTCTCCTGGAATGGCGATGACGAAGTCGTCGCAGTCTTCGGCACGCATGCTGCTCTGATCGCACGGGAGGTACTCGCCGCCGAGATCGTTCGCGATGAGCAGCTTCCGTCGGGTTCCATTGCCGAGCCTGCGCGGGGAATCCGGGTCGAGCGCCTACCGGTCGACCCCTCCGAATCCGGCTAGTCGGCGCCCCGTTCCCACGGTCGACGGAGGGTGGGAACCTCGTCGGTCGAGTATTCCGAGGCGTCTTCGATCGCCTCCGCTCCGACGCTTCGAATCTCTGCGGTGTCATCACTCCACGGCGTCAACGACTCCGGTCCGTTGCCCGCTGCGGCAGCAACCGTTTCCTGCGCGTCGACGTGCTCGTCGTCGGCGGGCGAGGTCTCGCCCAAGCCGGCGAAACGGTCCATCGCCTCCTCCTGCTCAGCCATGATCGGCTCGAGTCTGGCCGTTGCGTCCTGGCTGAATGCGGCGAACCTGGCCTTCAGCTCATGAGCCGTGTCCCGCAGCGCATCGAGTTCGGCGAGCAATCTCGCCTTCTCCGAAGCCTGTTCCTCGGTGAGCGAGGACGCCTCCTCGCGAGCCCTGGCGAGAAGCGCGTCGGCCTCACTCTTGGCTTCGGTGACCAGCTCATCAGCGGCTCGTTGAGCGGAGACGAATGCTCGTTTGATCGAGTCGTCCGAGTCGCGCCGGGTTCGTAGCTGCTCCTCGAGGACGGCGATTCGGTCTTCGGCGTCACGGGCGGTCTGCTCGTACTGGTGGAGCGCCACCACGACTTCGTCGAGGAACTCGTCCACCTCGGCGCCGTCATACCCTTTGAACGCCTGCCGGAAGGTCTTCTGTTGAACATCGATGGGTGTGAGCGACATGTATGTGACTGTCCCTTCATGTCCTTCGCGTCATGTCCTTCGCGTCATGTCCTTCGCGCCGCGATGGACCCACTGTGCAGGACCCTGCTGGCAGCATAGTCACCGCGCATCTCGGCGGGTCCGGCTCACCTCGGCGCCTGGGTCGACGACCCCGCACTCGTTCGGGTGTAGGTGCGCTCGGCTCACTCTCCGGCGTCAGCAGACCACGGCGAAGATGATCTGGAGGCCGATGATGAGGATGATGGCGCTGAGGTCGATCGCGAACGACCCGGTGCGTAGTGGAGGGACGACCTTCCGGATCGGTACCAGCAGTGGGTCGACCAGTTTACGGAGCCCGCGCTCGACGCGATAGACCGGATGATCGTGCGGGACCCGGAACCACGACAGCACGATCGCCGCCACGACCAGCAGGATGTACAGCTGGAGGAGATAGCAGACGGCCGTCTGCAGCATCGAGCTCAGCGACCGTTGTCGTCGAGGTCGTACATGCCGAGGTTCGCCAGGCGACGTTTCTCTTCCCGTCCGAGGCTCACTCGGGGCGGAAGTACCAGCACGACTCCATTGGCGACCTTGCGCATCGATCCGTCGAGCGCGTAGGTGAGACCGGTGGCGAAATCGACGATCCTCCGAACGAGGTCGGGTTCCGTCTCGCGAAGATTGAGGAGGACGGGGGTGCGGTCGCGGATTCGGTCGGCGAGCAGCTTGGCATGGTCGAAGTCGAGGACGTCGACGATGTCACATTGGGCGTCTGTCGCCGGCACGGGTCGGACCGCTCCCGACGACGCTCCTGAAGTGGCCCCAAACTGCTGATCCTGGAGCCGCCGCATGTTGGCAGGTGGCTCGACTCGCCGGCCACGAATCTGCGTCGTGCCGATCGGGCCCGTGTCTTCCACGACTTGGCGGCGAGGCTGGGCAGCGTGCCGCGGCTGCTCGGGAGCGACGTCGTCGAGCGTCTCCTCGTCGACCAGCCCGAGGTACATCATCGATTTCTGCCATAGCGACGCCAAGATCGCCTCCGCTACTGCTCGGTTCTCGGCCCAAAGATAGCCGAACCGACGCGTACCATCGTCGCGCCCTCGGCGATGGCGTCCTCGAAGTCGTCGGACATGCCCATAGAGAGATGTGTCAATTCGTGCTCGGCCGACAGCGACTCGGCGAGGGATCGCAGCTGGGCGAACCAGGGGCGGGCGTCGGCGGGTTTGGACGCCGGCGGAGGGATCGTCATGAGGCCCGCCACCATGACACCGGCCGCCGCCGCGTGGGCCAGCGCCGCCGCCACTTCAGAAGGCTCGTAGCCGTGTTTGGTCGGCTCTCCCCCCAGACGAACCTGAATGAGGGCGGGTGGCCCCGCTCCCCATGCCGTGGCCAGCTTGTCACGATCGAGGCTGTGAAGCAGACGCACGAGCGGCTGCACCACCCGCACCTTGTTCCGTTGTAGGGGGCCGACGAAATGCCACACGATGTCATCGGGCAGCTCGGCTGCCTTCACCTGCAGCTCCTGGGCGCGGCTCTCGCCGAAGGTGCGATGGCCGTGTCGGTACGCCGCTACGATGCGGTCCAGCGGCTGGCCCTTCGAGACCGCCACCACGTCGACCGACGAGGGCTCACGGCCCGCCGCTTCGGCGGCGCGGGCGACTCGTCGCCTCACGTCGGCGAGGCGCTCAGGGACCGTCAGAGCCATGCGATGGTCGCCATCCGCCGGCTCGTGCCGTCCCGTCTGTGGGAGTAGGCGTCGTCGCCGCACCGGGTGCAGGTCTCGGCACGCCACACGTCCAGTCCGGCGAGCTGATGCCGTGCCGCCTCGGCGAGGTCGACGGACGTTGTGCCCCAGGTCGTGGAGCGATGGGTTGAGGGATCGAACTGCGACATCACCTCTGGTCCCACCTCGAAGCAGCACGAGCCGATCATCGGGCCGACGAACGCTCGGGCGGGTGCCATGGCGGCCTCGGTCATCCGTTCGACGGCGCGAGACGCGATGCCTCCCGCCATCCCTCTCCAGCCCGCATGCACGACGGCGACGCCGCCTTCGCCCTCGATCACCATGCCGACACAGTCAGCCGTGAAGACCGCCAGTGGAACCGCTCGCCTTGTCGTGACCAGACCGTCTCCCTCCCCTGCATCGCCAGGCCGCTGGACCTCCACGATGGACGTGCCATGCACCTGATGGACGGTTGCCCATTCGGATGGAATCCCCAAGGCATGAGACACGGTCGCTCTCGGACCGTGTCTCATGTCGCCGTCGGCGGCGGTGGTGAAGGCAGCTCCCCTGGCGCGGGGAGGACGGATCATCCTTGGACGAAGCTCGGTATCTCGAGCTCGTCGCCCTTGTCGGTGCTGCCGCCCGATCCCGCCAGCGTTGAGGCGGTGAACGTGCCGGAGCTCAATCCACGGGTGCTGCTCTTGCGACCGTCGAACCCTGCCGCAATCACGGTGACCCGCATCGACTCGCCGAGCTTGTCGTCGACGATCGCACCGAAGATGATCTCCGCGTCGCCATCGCTGTGCTCGGCCACCACCGAAGCGGCCTCATTCACTTCATAGAGAGACATCGACGATGGCCCGGCGATCGAGAGCAAGACACCGCGGGCGCCCTCCATGGACGTCTCGAGCAGCGGGCTGCTGATCGCCTTGGCGGCAGCTTGAGGGGCGCGCTCGTCGCCGGTCGCCTGGCCGATCCCCATGACCGCGGTGCCGGCGTCCTGCATGACCGTCTTCACGTCGGCGAAATCGACGTTGATGAGCCCGGGCGTCGTGATGAGGTCGGTGATTCCCGAAACACCGCTCGTCAGGACCTCATCCGCCATCCGGAACGCTTCGATCATCGGCGTCTTGGCGTCGGCGATCTCCAGCAAGCGGTTGTTGGGAATGACGATCAGGGTGTCGACTGCATCGCGCAGATTCTGGATACCTTGTTCGGCTTGGAGCGACCGGCGCCGGCCCTCGAATCCAAAGGGTCGGGTGACGACGCCGACGGTCAACGCACCGAGATTGCGGGCCACGTCGGCCACGACGGGGGCGCCGCCCGTGCCGGTGCCTCCACCCTCGCCGGCGGTGACGAACACCATGTCGGCGCCTTTCAAGACCTCTTCGAGCTCTTCGCGATGCGCCTCGGCTGCTGCTCGGCCCACTTCAGGGTTGGCGCCCGCGCCAAGGCCGCGGGTGATTTCGCGACCCATGTCCAGCTTCACGTCTGCGTCAGACATCAGTAGTGCCTGGGCGTCGGTGTTGATGGCGATGAACTCGACGCCGCGGATTCCTGCTTCGATCATGCGGTTCACGGCGTTCACGCCGCCGCCGCCGACGCCGATGACCTTGATGACCGCCAGGTAATTGTGCGGTGTATTGGGCATATTCGCTCCTACCAAGCGTAAGGGTTATGTAGAACCTTACATTGAAATCCGGATCCGTAAAGACCCCAAACTCTCACCATCATCTAGAGGTTCAGCTTTGCCGGAGAGCAACCTTCAATCTTCACTCGAAGGTTCGCCGACGGTGGAGGTGGTGGGTGAATCAGAACGCGGAGGCTCGATCGTGTCATCTGCCGGCCGTACCGTGGGCCGCGTGGGGGCGATCACATTGATGACGACCCCATCGATCTGGCCGTCGGAGAGCACCGCCTGGACGGCCGCGGCCTTCTGGGCCATCTCGATTGCCCGCCCCAACCGCACGTCCACATTGACCGCCTCCAATGACAGCCACAGCTCTCCGTCGATCTCTTCGATCACGGCTCCTTGGTGCAGATTGGCGGGTAGTGCAGTGAAGAATTCGGCGGCCCCCACGACCCGGTCGTCGTCGATCAGCGCGCCGCTGGTCGGGACCGGGAGGTTCAATACGATCCGCGGATACTCCGGTGGATCACCCTGCGTCAGGGCGTGGCCATCCTGGCTCACCAACACACTGGTCGTGCCTGCCTGAAGCACCAACACCGGCTCGTGCTCGACGATTCGCACTTCGACCACGTCGGGAAACAGACGATCGACCTCTGCGGCGGCGACCCATGGATCCTCGAGCAACACCCGCCGAGCCGCTCCCGCCGGGCTGCGGACCAGCGGCTGGCCGAGTTCGACTCCCGCTTCAGCCAACGCGTCATCGACGTTCGCATGCTCGGCTCCGGTCACGACGATCTCACGAACCGACAACCACGGACTCTGCAGCACCCAGATCGCCGCGCCTGCAACGGCGACCAGCACCATCAGCCAAACGACCCGGCGAGCCCCCGATCGGGCGCGTTCCTCGAGTACCGCTTGGCGACGGGCGGCCAGGCGAGGATCCATCTTGGTCATGGACGCTCGAACCCCACGAACCTGATCTCCGGCTCGAGCCGAACCCCCGTTTTCGCCTCGACGATGCGCTGCACCTCAAAGACCAAGCTGTGGATGTCGGCCGCAGTCGCCTCGGGGCCAGCAACGAAGAAGTTGGCATGCTTTCGGGAAACGGACGCACCCCCGACGGTGAACCCCTTGAGGCCGACGGCGTCGATGATCCGCCCCGCCGCATCGCCTGGCGGGTTCTTGAACACAGATCCGGCGTTGTAGGTTCCGCCCGGTTGGTGGTCACGCCGCCAGCGCGTGATCTCCCTCATCCGGAGCTCGGCTTGGGAGGGATCGATCGGCGCGGAGTCGAATGTTGCCTCCACCACGACCTGGTGGTCTCGGACGACCGTGCTCCGGTAGGTCATGAGCAAATCATCGGGGGTCATTCGTTCGATCCGGCCGTCGACGAGGTCGACGATCGTTGCCTCGCGCATCGACCCGGCGGTGTCATGTCCAAAGCATCCTGCGTTCATCCGGACTGCACCACCCACCGATCCGGGGACCCCCACCATCCATTCCAGACCGCCTCGACCGTGGCGAGCAGCAGTACGGGCCAAAGCGGGAAGCGACACAGCGCCTCCGGCGCGGACGATGCCGTCGGCCTCCATGGCTATCTGGGTGAAATCACCCGCCAGCCGGATCACCAGGCCATCGAAACCGGCGTCGGCGATCACCAGGTTGGAGCCCTTGCCGATCACGATCACGGGAAGGTCTACGGGGACGATCTCCTCGAGGTCGTCGACCGTTGTCGCCTCCAGGTAGTACGCCGCCGGCCCTCCTCTCTTGTACGTCGTCAGGTCGTGCAGCGGCTGGTCGATCTGGATGCGGAGCTCGTCCACCATCTGCTGGAAGCTCATGATCGGGCCAGGATCGAAGCCAGCTCGTCGGAGAGAAGAGTGATGTCTCCGGCCCCCATCGTGAGTACGAGATCACCGGGACCGACCCGCTCGGACAGATAGGCGGCGAGGTCGGAACGGTGAGGCACGTAATGGACGATGGCGTCGGTGCGAGCCTCGGCCGCGTGGGCGACCAGCTGTCCGGTCACGCCGGGAACCGGTGCCTCTCGCGCCCCGAATACATCCGTGACGACGACGTGGTGGGCACCAGCGAAGGCGCTTCCGAACTCTTGATGGAATTCGGCAGTCCGCGAATACAGGTGAGGCTGGAACACCGCCCACACCCTGCGCCAGTCACCGCCCAGCGCAGCCTTGACCGTCGCGGCCACCTCCGTGGGGTGGTGGGCGTAGTCATCGATCAACGCGACACCCGAAACGACCCCCTTGGCGTCGAACCGGCGCTGCACGCCGGCGAACCTACTGAGCCCTTGTGCGGCGGCGGCAGGATCGAATCCGCGCTCGGCCGCCAGCGCGATCACGCCGGCCGCGTTCAGCGCAGTGTGGACACCGGGCTGCGGAACGGTGACAGCCCATTCGTGCCCGCCGTGGTGAAGAGCGAAACTGACCCGATCTGCCTCGTGGGTGAGAGCTCCGACCCGCCAGTCGGCCTCGGCGTGGGTCCCGTACGTGATGGTCCCGGTGCGCTCCGCCAACCGGCGAGATCCGGGATCGTCGACACACGCCACGACCGGACCCGTTACGGCGCGAACGACGGTCGTAAACGCATCTTCGATCTCGTCCAGAGACTCGTAGTACTCAAGGTGCTCGGCCTCGACGTTGGTGACCATCAGGCCGACGAGGTGAAGGTGCAGGAACGTGCCGAACGCCTCGTCCGCCTCGACGACCAGGAGATCTTCCTCACCCAGGTGTGCGTTGGTGGCCAGGTCGTGCATGGTCCCGCCGACGATGAAGCTCGGATCGCGCCCGCAAGCTCGCAATGCCGTCACCAGCATTGCAGTGCTCGAGGTCTTGCCGTGCGTGCCGGTCACGGCCAGGGCCGGAGTGGCTCGGGTCAGGGCCTCGAGGAGCTGCGGTCTCTGCCAGATGGTGATTCCGTGCTCATGCGCCCACTGCAACTCGGCGTCTGTGGGTGGGACGGCCGACGACGCCACCAGCAGCTCGACACCCTCCAGACGATCAGCGCGACTTCCCTCCCAGACATCGAGGCCGAGATCGCCCAGTCCCATGAGACCGCCGCTCGCCTTGAGATCGGACCCTGACACGATGTGGCCCTGCTGACTGAGAAGTTTGGCCAGGGCGCTCATGCCGGCCCCGCCGGCACCCACCACATGGATCCGAGTCGAGACGGTGAGATCAGGCATGCGTCTCGACCATGGCTCTGGCGATGACCTGGGCTGCATTTGGTTTGCCCACCCTGGCTGCCGCCTCCGACATGCGCCTGCGCCGATCGGGGTCTATCGACAACGCTGTGACCATCTCGGTCAGCTGCCCCAGGTTCTCCTCCGAGACGATCAGCGCTGCTCCTTCGGAGACGAGGTGCCGGGCGGAAGCGGCCTGGTGGCCTTTGGAGCCGAAGCCTCCGGGCACGAGGATGGACGGGGTGGCCGTGGCTGTGATCTCCGCAACCATCCCGCCCGATCGGGCAATCACGAAGTCGCTCGCGGCAAAGAAGAACTCCATGTGATCCTCGAATGGTACGACGCGCCAGATCACATTCCTGGTATCCGTACGAAGCCGGGTGTATATGTCGGCGTTGCGCGTACCGACAAGATGGACGATCTGAATGGGAGGCTCGCTCCACCCCGCCACGAGCGCTGCAACGGCTTCGTTGAGCGCCGTGGCGCCCAGGCTTCCACCAACGACCCCTACCGTGACCCGTCCCGGTTCGAACCCGTACCTCGCAAGGGCATCGGTGCGGAGGGCGGGCCGGGAGAAGTGGGAGAGCCGTCGACGGACCGGGTTGCCGACGTATGTCGCCTCTGCAAGTCCTTGCGTCATGGGAAAGGACGTAAATACTCGACGAGCACCCCGCGCCATGAGCCGGTTGGCCAACCCGGCGTGAGCGTTCTGCTCTTGGAGAAAGTACGGAAGCCCGAGGCCACGGGCAGCCATGGTCGTCGGCACGGTTGCATACCCACCGGTGCCGAGCAACACACGTACGTCCCGCGTACGGAACTCCGTGCGGGCCCGCTTCCGCGCTGCGTTCACCACCGCCGGCAAGGTCAGGTTCTGCGCGGTCAGCCGTCGGGCCAAGCCTCGCATCGGCAGCGAGACGAGCCCGAAGCCGGCCGCCGGCACCAGCTCGGTCTCGAGTCGATCTCCGCCGAAGAACACGATGGTGTCGCCGTCCACGCCGAGGTCGACCAGCGCCTCGGCGACTGCGATCGCCGGGAAGACGTGGCCCCCGGTGCCTGCAGCCGCGATGGCGTAGGTCATGACCGCCGTCGGTTGCGGCCGGACCCATGCAGTCCGCCGGTGCGCCCCTGGGAGGCGATGTTGATCAGGACGCCGACGCACGCCAGTGCCATGATGAGCGCCGTCCCGCCGTACGAGACGAACGGCAGCGCGATGCCAGAGATCGGAAGCAAACCCACCACGCCGCCGATGTTGACGAGCGCCTGCGCCACGATCCAGCCCGTCAATCCACCGGCCAGAAGCCGCCCGAAGCGGTCTGGCGCCCGCAATGCGATCATCAGGCCCAGCACGGTGACGGCCGCAAACAGCACCAGGATGAACGACGCCCCGATGAACCCGATCTCCTCGCCGATGATGGCGAAGATGAAGTCGGTGTGGGCGTTGGGCAGGAACAGCCATCGGGCCCGGCTCTCACCGAGCCCGACACCGCCGAGACCGCCTGTACCCAGCGCCTTGAGGCTCTGATCCAACTGATATCCGTCGCCCAACAGGTCCGGGTTGTCGGCGAAGAAGGCGGTGACCCTCGCCAGTCGGTATGACGCAGTCACCGCAAAGAGCGATGCGACTGCCAGCCCGCTTCCGATGAGGGTCACGATGTATCGGAGCGGCGCGGCGGAGAGCGCCACGGCGGTGAAGGCCCCGGCGACCACCACGATCGCCGTGCCGAAGTCAGGTTCTTGCATCAGGAGAAGCGACACGATCGCAATGGGGATGCCGATGGGAATGAGGAAATGGCGGAGGTCGCCGAGGCGTTTCTCCTTCTTGGTGAGGATCGAGGCAACGATAACGACGAGGCCGAACTTGGCCAGTTCACTCGGCTGCATCTGCATGGGTCCGACACTGATCCACCGACGAGCTCCTGCCCGCACCTCGCCGATGACGAGCACCGCGATGAGACCCGCCACTGCAACCGCGAAGATCGGAACGGCCAGCCGGTGATACCACTGATAGGGAGTGCGGCTGGCGACCACGGCGAGGATCAGGCCGACGAGCAGCGCCACGGCTTGTTGACGCACGAAGCCGAACTGGTCGCCATCGTCGAGGCCCACGATCCACGACGCCGACATCGTTGCGCCCAGGCCGACGACCAACAGCACTCCGACGACCGCCATGAGGAATACCGCGGTGCGGGCATTGGCGACCTTGGTCTCGGCCGTCCGCCGCGCTACCGCCCTCGCCTTGGCGATCGAAGTCACTCCGGCTGTCATGGAGATGCCTCCTCCCCGTTGAGTTCGGCGACGATCGACGCGAACGCCTCACCGCGGTCGCGGTAGTCGGTGAACATGTCGAAGCTGGCGCAGCCGGGTGACATCAGCACCACGTCCCCGGGCCGCGCGATTCTGCGCGCCTCGGCCACTGCGTCATCCATGCTGTCCACGTGTGACGAGGGGGCGATGGCCGAGGCGGCCAGCTCATCGGCGGCTTCGCCCATCACGATGAGGTGACGGATCGCCGGAGCGACGGCCAGCGGTCGCAGATCGAGGCCTTTGTTGCGGCCGCCGGCGATGAGCACGACCGACGGGTAGGCCTCCACGGCCGCCAAGGAGGCGTGAGGGTTGGTCCCCTTCGAGTCGTTGATGTACGGAACGCCGTCGATGACCCCCACGACCTCACGCCGATGCGCCCCGGGGCGGAAGCTGCGCACGACCTGTTCGATCGCTTCCTCGGAGGCGCCGGCGCACCCGGCGGCAGCTGCCGCGGCGGCCAAGTCGACAAGGTATGCCCGATCGGACACCGACAGCTCGTCGAGCGGGATCTTCGCCCGACCGAGGCTGAGGACGTCGCCGGTCCGGCCGATGCCGTCGGGTCCCGCCTCCACTCCCGAAACGCCGATCCACCTGGCCGGTGTCTGGTCGGCGAGTCCGGCGGCCGCCGCGTCGTCGCGGTCGTAGACGAAGGCATCCTCGGGGGTCTGATTCTCGAGGATGCGTGCCTTGGCAGCCAGATAGTTGGCGAAGCTGCCGTGCCAATCGAGATGGTCGTCGGCGACGTTCAGGACAACTGCGACCTCTGCGTGAAACTGATCGATGAAACGGAGCTGAAAGCTGGACGCCTCGACCACCACCACCTGCCATGCCTCGTCGACGACGTCGCTCAACGCCGTGCCGATGTTCCCTGCGGCGGTCGTGTGCACTCCCGATCCCGCCAGCATGTCGTGGACGAGACCTGTGACCGTCGTCTTGCCGTTGGTACCCGTCACCGCCACGATCGGACTGTCGAGATGATGCGAGGCGAATTCGAGCTCGCTCCACACCGGGACCCGATGCTCGAGCGCCGCCGTGAGAGGAGCAGATCGCTCCGGCACTCCCGGGCTGGTGACCACCACATCGATTCCCGAGAGGAGGTCGTCGGACCAATCGCCCGTCACGACCGCCATGCCTTCACTGAGGAGGTGGAAGCCCGCACCGGGATCGGAGTCGTAGACGGTGACTCGATGACCGCGACGGGTTGCCAGCCTCGCGGCGGCCGTGCCCGAGATCCCGCTGCCAAGCACCAGGAGGCGGCTCACAACAACCCACCGGAGGTGATGAAGTCGCCGTAGAAGATCCCAAGCGCCAACGCCACGCCGATCGCGGCGATGATCCAGAACCGTACGATGATCGTCGTCTCGGGCCACCCGACGTGCTCGAAATGATGGTGCACGGGAGCGATACGGAAGATCCGCCGCCCGAACATTCGGAAGCTGCCCACCTGGAGGATCACCGACACCGTCTCCAGGACGAACAGACCGCCGAGGATCGGCAGCAGTAGGTGAGTGTTCGTGAGCAGCGCCAGCGCGGCGATCCCTCCGCCCAGGCTCTGCGATCCGACGTCGCCCATGATGATCTGGGCCGGCGCCGTGTTCCACCACAGAAACCCAAGAGTCGACCCGAGCATGGCGGCGGCGAAGCGTGCGAGGTCGAGCGCCGACAAGTCCTGGGACACGAACTCGCCGTAGAAAGCCGGGTTCCTGAAGATCCAGAAGGTCATGATCATGTACGCCCCAAAGACGAGCGCCCCGCTCCCCGACGCCAGCCCGTCGAGCCCGTCCGTGAGGTTCACCGCATTGGCGGTGGCAATGAGCATCAGCAACACGAGGACGATGAACGCCCAGATCGGGAGGCCGATGCCAATCGGACGAGTGAACCCGACATCCAGCACCATGTCGGTGCGCCACAGGGCCCAGGCAAACACGCCGGCGATCAGGAGCTGGCCTCCGAACTTCCCCGATTTGGACAGACCCAGGTTGCGCTCACGAGAGACCTTTTGATAGTCGTCCATGAAGCCGATGATTCCCATTCCCAGGAACGCGAGCATGGCGAGCATCCCGCCGGTACGGACCGGCAGAAGCACCAAGGAGATGCCGTCGGCCACCGAGATGGAGATGTGGGAGAGGAAGTATCCGACGGTGACGGCCGCAACGATCACGATCCCGCCCATGGTGGGGGTGCCGTGCTTGTGCATGTGGCCCTCGAGTTCCTCTTGGATGAACTGACCGATGTTGCGGCGCCTGAGGAACCGGATGGCGTACGGCGTTCCGAAGATCGAGACGAGGAAGGCGAGGCCTGCTGCGATCAACATGCTGATCATGGGGCACCCGCTCCCAGGACCTCTCGTGCCACCGCCCGGTCATCAAACGGGGTCACCACCCCACCCACGTCTTGTCCTTGCTCGTGACCCTTGCCGAGAATCAAGACGACGTCGCCTGGGCCGGCCGACCGCAACGCCGCCGCGATGGCGAGACGGCGATCAGGTTCGACGTTCAGCTCCACCGAGGCTTCATCCACGCCGGCAGTCACCTCGTCGATGATGACCGCTGGCGGCTCGGAGCGGGGGTTGTCGGAGGTGATCCACAGGACATCCGCCGCACCGGCTGCTCGGCCCATGAGTGGTCGCTTGGCCTTGTCTCTGTCCCCTCCCGCCCCCACCACGACGACGATGCGCCCGGTGGCGAACCGGCGAGCGGCCTCGATCGCTCGCTCGATACCGTCGGGCGTGTGCGCATAGTCCACGTAGACGTCAAACGAGCCGGAATGCGCGATCCGTTCCATCCGCCCGGGCACCACCGCCAGGTTCTCCAGACCGCGGGCAATGGTGTCGAGCCCGACTCCGACCGACAACGCGCAGCCGGTTGCGACCAGCGCGTTCTCCACATTGAACCTGCCCGCCATCGGCAAGTTCACCGGCTCACGGCCGGATGGGGCGACGATATCGAACGAGGTTCCTTCGGGCCGCTCGAGCACGCTCGTCGCCTGTACCGCACCGCCGGCGCCCACGAGCAGGGCATCGGGATGGCGGGCGGCGAGCTCGTCGCCCCATCCTCCCAGGTGGATCACTTTGTGACGCGAGCTCTCGAACAGCGACGCCTTGGCCTCGAAATACTCCGACAAGCTCGGATGGAAGTCCAGGTGGTCGATCGAGAGGTTGGTGAAGCCGGCGACGGCGAAGTCGATCTCGGCGACTCTGTCGAGCGTGAGTGCGTGCGATGAGACTTCCATCGCCACGACCTCCACGCCGTCTTCGACCATTTCGCGGAGAAGTCGCTGCAGATCCGACGCCTCGGGCGTGGTGCGGGCCAGCCGGATCGAGCGGTCTCCCGATTTGGCGCCGACCGTGCCGATCACTCCCGAACGTCGACCAGATGCCACAACGATCGACTCCAGCATGTGCGTCACGGTCGTCTTTCCGTTCGTACCCGTCACGCCGATCACCTGGAGGGCGCGAGAAGGCCTGCCGTGGACGATGTCGGCCAGCCTCGCCAGAGCCCGGCGAGTGTCGGGCACGATCAGTTGGGGGAGATCCACTTCTTGCTGCGTCTCTACGCAAGCGGCGGATGCGCCGTTCAGGGCGGCTTGCTCGACGTGGTCGTGTCCGTCCGATGTGAATCCTCGAATCGCCACGAACAGCGCACCCGCACGAGCATCGCGGCTGTCGTGAACGACATCGTCGATCAGCCCGCCGGAAGGCCCGGCGAGCGTGGCTCCGACAGCCTCGGACAATTCCCTCAGCTCAATCGGCGGCATCGGGTTCGACTCCCAAATGATGCAGTGACTTTTCCATCACGTCTGCGAACGCCGGCGCCGCAGCGAGCCCCCCTGTATACCCGTTGATCGGCGAGTCGACGACAACTGCGACAACCAGCCGCGGCTCGGCTATCGGGGCCATGCCGATGAAGCTCGCCATGTGGCGGTCTGTGTACGCGCCATCGACGGCGATGAGGCTCGTCCCCGTCTTGCCTCCCACCGAGTATCCGGGGACCGATGCGTTCTGACCGGTGCCCTCCGCGACCACCGTCTCGAGCAGGAACCGCATCGTGCGGGCCGTGTCTGCTGACACCACCTGGCGGGTGTCGGGCACTACCTCGTGCTCCTGGCCGTTCCCGTCAACCGTGTCGGCGACCAAGTGGGGTTGAACCCACACGCCGTCGTTGGCAATGGTGGCGTAGACCGCCGCCATCTGCAGCGGCGTTGCGGTGACGGAATATCCGATCGCCGCCGATGCAGTGCACGATCCGCACGATTCGTCGACGGACACCATTCCTTCGGCTTCGGCGGAGAAGTCCACTCCGGTCGCATGGCCGAACCCGAACGCATCGAGGTAACGGCGGTGCGACTCGTCACCGAGCGCCTGCTGTACCAGGATGGTTCCCACGTTCGACGAGCGTGTCACGATGTCCTTCACGGTCATCGTCTCGGCTGGGCGGGGATTGCCGAAGTCCGTGAACGTCCAGTTGGCCACGTTCTTGGAATAGGGCACCTCGAACTCCGTGGTCCAATCCAATGCGCCTTCCTCGAGGGCAGCCGCCACCGTGACGAGCTTCTGGGTAGAGCCGGGCTCATAGGTGTGACGTACCGCCCGGTTGGTCAGAGATTCTGGGTCCGCCTGGCCGACCTCGTTCGGGTCGAAGCTCGGGACCACGGCCATCGCCAGAACCTCACCGTTGGTCGGGTTGAGTACGACGATCGTGCACGCGGCGGCGGCGGTGCGCTCGATGGTGTCGTTGCACGCCGACTCGGCGGTGAATTGGATGCTGGCATCGATGGTGGTGACGAGATCGAGGCCGGGCTGCGCCGGGACCACTTCGAGCACCCCCTGGGGGATCAAACGGCCGGCCGGATCGCGCTCGATCCGCTGGAAGCCGTCGATCCCGGCCAGTTGGTCGTCATAGAAGTATTCGAGGCCTTCCTGGCCCTGCCCGTCGATGTTGACGAACCCCACCACCTGTGCGGCCAAGGGTCCCGCCGGATAAACCCGCTTTGGCTCGTTGGTGAAATAGATACCCGGGAGCTCCAGCTCCCGCAGGTCGGCGACGTCGTTGGGCTCCATCTGTCGGCGCAGATAGACGAATTGAGCATCACGAGTCAGCTTGTCGACGGTCTCGGCCTGATCGAGATCCAAGAGACCTGAGACCAACGCGGCGGTGACCTCCACATCGACGACCTCGGTGGGGTTGGCGACCACGGTGACACCGTCGATGGTGATCGCGAGTTCGTGCCCGTTGCGGTCATAGATGTGCCCTCGACGAGCCGGCAGCACATACTCGCGCTCTCGCTGAGCACGGGAGCTCTCCTCGTAATCGCTCGCCCGAACCACCTGGATCTGAAAGAGCTGATACCCCACGGTCGCCCAGGCTGCGAGCATGACGAACGCAACCGCCAGCACGCGAGTGTCGTTGGCACGGAGTCGACGGGAGGCGCGGGGCTTCCCGCGCTTGGTCATCGTCTTCGCCGGACCCGGACCGCCGGAAGAGGCGGATACCCGCCGTCAGCTCGCCCTCCAGCGCCAGGTCGGGCCTCGTGTCTGCTCATCTGACTTCTCCCAATGCCGCCTTGAGGTCGGCCAGCCGCTCGACCTCCGCATCGGATTGCACGACGACGCCGGGAGCCGTGAGGGTTCGCATCTCAGTCGGGAACACCAAGCCAAGTTGCTCGGCTGCGGGAGCCACGATGGCCGGGGACTGCAGTCGGGCTACCTCGAGATTGAGCGTTTCCATCTTGTCCAGCTCGGCGCCGATCTCGGATTCGAGTCGCTGCAGCTCGAGCGCGCTGGTGTTGAGGCGCGTATGAGAATAGATGAGGCCGAAGAACACGAGCGCGACCACGACCGACGAGATGAGCCACCCCGAGATCCTCTGGGCAGGCAGCCGTCGAGATGCCACGATCCGGATGCGGGGCCGGCCGCGAACGATCGGCTGGGCAGTCACGCTGCCACCTTCTCGGCGGCGCGCAGGCGGGCGCTTCTCGCCCGTGGATTGCGCTTCACCTCGTCCTCACCTGGGCGCAGCGGTTTGCGGGTGAGGATCCGCAACTCGGCGACCCGGTCGCACCCGCACACGGGCAAATCCGGCGGGCAAATGCAATCTTGGGCGCCCTGGGCGAATCGGCGTTTGACAATCCGATCTTCCAGCGAGTGGTAGGAGATGACAACGCAGCGACCGAGTGTCGCCAATTCTCCCAGGGCGCAGTCCAAGCCGGCGCGGAGCGCGGCCAACTCGTCATTGGCGGCGATCCGGATGGCCTGAAACGTTCTACGAGCGGGATGGGCGCCGCCGTATCGGGCGGCGGCGGGAACGGCGGCCCGCACGACATCGGCCAACGCCGCGGTGTCGTTCAAAGGCCTCGCACGCACGATCGCCCGTGCGATACGCCGAGCGTGACGCTCCTCGCCGAATCGCCGAATCGCCGAAGCCAGATCGGCTTCGGACCATTCGTTCACGATCTCGGAGGCAAGGTGAGGTGCGTCCGGCCCCATCCTCATGTCGAGGGGGCCGGACCGGTGGTAGGAGAACCCGCGTCCGGCGTCGTCGAGCTGGTGGCTCGACACCCCGAGGTCGAAGAGTGCTCCGCTGAGCGCGGACACGCCGGCGTGAGCCAAGATCGTCGCCAAGTCTGCGAAGTCGCCCTGGATCAGCGAGAAACGACCGGTCGCCAGGTGCCAGTCCGCATTGGCCGCCGCATCGGGGTCTCGGTCGACGGCCACCAGCTCGATCCCTGGGAGCGCCTCCAGGAGAGCACGACTGTGCCCTCCACCTCCGAAGGTGGCATCGAGGACCACACCGTGGCTGGTCTGCTCGAACATCGTCAGTACCTCGTTCACCATCGCCGGAACGTGATAGCGGCTGTCTTCTTGGTGCATTGCCAGCCCCCCGGGCGCTGGCACCAAACGGAAGCGGGCGGAGTAAGGGGCCTTCCAATCTGGTAACCGGGGGGCTGGCAATGAACCCGTCATCGCCGCCGTCAGATTCCGTATTCGCTGAACGCCTCCTCGATGCCTGCGTAGTACTCGTCGGCTTCCGTTTGGAGCCGATCCCACGTTGCCGTGTCCCATATCTCGAGGCGATCGGACACCCCGACGATCGTCACTTCTTTCTGCAACCCGGCATAATCACGAAGCTTCTGGTTGACCTGGACCCTGCCTTGCTTGTCCTGGCCTTGGCTGTCGGCGCTGGCGAAGAAGGCTCGGCTGTAGCGGCGAGCGCGCTGATCCGTGCGGGGCAAAGCTCTCACGCGGGCCTCCTCGATCTCCCACTGCGTGAGTGGAAAGACGTAGAGGCAACGCTCCTGTCCCTTCGTGATGACGCAGCCGTCGGCGAGGTCCTCACGGAACTTGGAGGGCAGCACGAGCCGGCCCTTGGGGTCCAGCGTGTGGTTGTACTCGCCGAGCAGCACGTTGTGGTGTCCTTGTCATCCATGTCGTCGTCCATCTCGTAGGACAGGTCGTCCTGGCGGTGCGACCGTGGTTCCCTCCACGACGCCCCACTTTGCACCACATCGACCCACATGTCAACCACCTTGAACCATTTTTCCCCGCACCTCCAAAAAACTTGGCGAGGCGGGCCGAGACCCTCGTCGACCCCAGGCTCCGAGGCGAACCGCACCTGCCGGGCGGCGATGTCTCCGACCAGATGGGGAAAACGCCGGTCTCCTCGACGATGTGCGACGTTGCCAGCACCGCTGAACCACACGGTTGTAATTACGTGTCGAGTATTCACAAACAACGTAACAAATCGCTCATGGGCGGATCGATCTGCGACGATTGAAGGTCCACACGGCATCCAGCTGTCACGCAAGGTAGGAGATGCAAGACAATGGTGCGCAAGATCATGCTGCTCGCGGTGGCTGCGGCCGTCGCATTCGCAGCGCTACCCGTTGCTGCGGCCCGACCGGTGCCGGTCAACGCCGCCTTTCAAGAAGAACAGGACGAGCCGGTCGCCCCCCCGGAGATCCAGAGCCTGGCGCTGGGTGAGCGCTTCGTCGGCGACGCGTTCGCCCTCGAGGTCCAGGACGTGCTCATCGTTCCGTCCGTCCTTCGAACCGACTTCAACGACATCCGAGTCGCCGTGGCCTTCCAGAACCGGGGCGACGAGCCCTTGCCGTTCTCGCCCGTCGCGCTGAGCGGTGAGCCGGGCTACCCCTCTCTTCAACTCGTGGACGACGAGGGCGTCATCCAGCAGCTCGATCGTTCCGATCCATATCGAATGGCCGTTGCGGCCTCGAACCTGTCGAGCATTCCCGCCGGGATCCCCGCGCACTGGACCCTGGGCTTCGAAGCGTCGAGCGAGCAGAGCAGCGACCTGACGATGCAGGCCGTATGGGATGGATTCGTCGTGGCCGAGTGGGATCTGCTGTCCACGCCGCGCCCTCTGCAGGGCTGGGACGCGCCCGCCGGTGCCGTCGAGGCCGGACTGGGCGATGCCATCACATGGGACGATGCCTTGACGCTGCGTCTCGCCAGGAAGGGCACGGTCGCTTGCGGCCTTGCCGACCTCGTGCACAGCGCCACATCCAGCGAGGTCGTCTTCGAAGTCGACAACAGTGACGTCGTCGAGCGCCCGTTCCCGGCAGTCCAATACCCGGACGTGCCGATGATCGCTGTATGGCGAGACGGAACGTCTTCGAAACACAGCTTCAGTGTGGGTCTCGTCGATCAAGGCACCAGCGATATCGTCAACTTCTCGGCCTTCGCCAGCCGGCTGAACGAACTCGAAGAGGACCTCATCCGGTTGGAGGTAATGAACCAGCGGCCAGGACCCGAGTTCAACCTGGTCCCACCCCAGGTTCGCAACGCCTCGATCTCTTCTCTGTTCGTCGCCGCCCGCGACAGTCGACTCGCCGACGTGCTCGAGCCACCGGCTGCGGTCTATCTGCTGCCGACCGACGCCGACCCCGTCTGGCTGGACCTGACCGAAGCCGTCAACTTCACCGACACGCCAGAAGAGGCCAAGAACCCGTCATGCGGCATCGCCACGCCGAGCGTCGAACTCGGCACCAGGGAACCCCAGAGGAAGCTGCTGGATCTCAGGGTCCCCGCCGAAGAGGTCACCGAGGACACCGGTGACACCATTTCCGGAAGCGGCGGAACATGAGTACCGGGAGAGATCGCACCACTCTCTCACGCCGACTCGGCGTATAGGTACGACTGCCAGAGCGGGTCCACCTGTGGGCCCGCTCTGGCGTACACCCATCCATGGCGTGTCGGCTGTTGAGGTGTCCTCGTCAGCCTGAAGCCCGCTTCCTCCGGGAGCCGTGCGCCTTTGCGCAGGTTGCAGCGCCGACAGGCGGCGACGACGTTGTCCCACGTGTGACTACCGCCTCGCGAACGTGGCACGACATGATCGATCGACTCGGCCGGCGCAGCGCAGTACTGGCACTCATGGTCGTCACGGGCGAACACGGCGTTGCGCGTCAGGGGAACGGAACGGCCGTATGGCACCCGGACGTAGCGAATGAGCCGCACGACAGACGGCACATCGATGACGAGCCGTTCGGAGTGGAAGGCCGAGTCCTGCGACTCGAGCAGGACGGCCTTGTCCCGCAGCACCAAGACCGTCGCCCGGCGTGCGCTCACGACCGACAACGGTTCGTAGGTGGCGTTCAACACGAGTGCACGTCGCACCGTGGTCCATCCTCCGCTCGTGTGACCCCACAACCGCGAGGCCGTGGAGCGTTCCTCGTTCCTGGGCGGGGCGGACCTCGACGACGGTTCCGCTCCCAGCGCCCGCTCTGTGATGATCGGACGCAGTCCGGCGATGACGTTACCACCAGCAGTGACGAAATCGGCGCCGTGGGGTGGCCCCAACCCATACTTGGCCCTGCAACGATCCGGTGCCACAATCGCCGCAGTCTGACGAGAGAAGCCCCCTTTGCGCGTCGTCGCATACGTCCGAGAGTCACCCGGCCGAGATCATACGGACACGTCGTTCATGCAGGCCGAGCGTGTGCGCCGTTGGGTGGCATCGCGAGGCTATCGTCTCCTCGCCGTCTGCCAGGACATGATGCCGGGCGACCCGACGGCAGCTCGCGAGGGACTGCGTGCGATGCTCGTCATGGTTCGCTCTCGCCAGGCGGATCTGGTCGTTGTGCCGACACTGGAAGCGTTGTCGGCCGACAAAGTGGTGCAGGAGATCATCCTTCATCAGCTGCGGTCGACGGGAGTCGCCGTGGCATCGACCGAGGAGGCAGACGTGGACGCGTTGTCGGCTCAGCCGAGCGACCCGGCCCGGCGATTCATTCGGACGGTGCTCGATCGGGCCGTCGCAGTCGGCAGCTGGCTCGACGACCCCGCCGGCATGGCGCCCGTTTCCACGAGGCCGGAACCAGCACCCGACGTCATCGTCGAGCTCGTCGATGAACACACCTTTCGCCGGCTGCGCCAAGCGACCGCCTGATCAGCCCAGCGCCGACCAGATCGCCTTGCCCACCGCCAGCCCGCGTGTCGCCCTTACCGGCGCCGCACCGATCCGTCGGTGGCCATCACCAACGTCGACCACGACGGTGACGATCGGTGTACCGTCGACAGTGAGCCAGTCGACAGCCTGAACGTAGGGCCGCGCCGTCGCCCGGTCGCCCAGGTCGTACAGCATCTCGGCGAGGCACTGCCAAACTGCGTGGTCCCTCCCGGCGCAGCGGCGAGTCGCCCGCCGACCATCCACCATCCGAACCGCCAGCTCAACACCACGATCGCTCTCGGCGATCGCCACCGATCCGAGCCCAATCCGATGTCGATCCGCCGCCGGAGGACGCTCGCGGACCGGTGGACTCGAGGTCACCGCCGACGCGGCCTGGGACGGTCGAGCACCGCTCGATTCCTTCGCGGAGGCGAAGGCGGCACTCAGGCCTCGGGCTTCGAGCACAGCTCGCACGGCCTGGGCCACATCGTCCCGATCAGCCCGGTCGTCGACTTCGATGCGGATTCCGAGCGGGCCGTCGGGCTCGACCGTCACCGAAGCGTTGCGCACGCCCTCGACCCGCAGCAGGTCGCTCTCGAGCGTCATCGAACGATGCTCCTCTGGCGCCGACGCCAACGGAGCAAGGCGATGAGATCGTCGGGATCGATTTCGGCGTCGGGACTTCCATACGCCGTGGAGGTTCGCCAGCGGACATAGTCCTCACCTGGACCCATTCCGCCGCGCCGACGTACGGACAGTGCCAACCTGACAGCTTCCGGCCAAGTGCCCGGACGACGGACGACCGGCCAGATCGCCTCCTTCAGCACTCGCCCTCCTCCAAACCGACCGAGGCGAGTATACGGTGGCGACCGTCGGGCAAGCGACCACGCGGGATGCGTGTTTCAGAGTCTTTGATAGGCTGGTCGGACCCATTCCGAAGGAGTTCTGCGCCTTGACGACCGCCAGCGTTTTCGTTGCGCTCGACGAGTTCACCAGTCGATTCTCAGCGGTCGGTGACAATATCGAGCACGTGATCCAAGGCAAGCGATCCGTCATCGATCTCACGATCGCTTGTCTGCTGGCAGAAGGCCACCTCTTGATCGAGGACGTTCCGGGAGTGGGCAAAACCCAGCTGGCGAAGAGCCTGGCTCGTTCGATCGACTGCGAGTTCCAGCGGGTCCAGTTCACGCCCGACCTGCTCCCGAGCGACATCACCGGCGTCTCGGTGTGGAACCGTCAGCTCGCGGCGTTCGAGTTCAAGCCGGGTGCCATCTTCGCCAACATCGTCGTGGGGGACGAGATCAACCGCGCCAGCCCCAAGACGCAGTCGGCCCTACTGGAAGCCATGGCCGAACGTCAGGTCACCTCGGATGGGGTGACCAGGCCTCTGCCCCCGCCGTTCATGGTCGTTGCTACTCAGAACCCCCTCGAGCACGAAGGCACGTATCCCTTGCCCGAAGCCCAGCTCGACCGGTTCATGATGCGCCTCGTCATCGGCTATCCGGATCGCGAGCACACGCTCGAAATCCTCGATACCCATGGAACCGCATCGGTGTTCGACAAGCTCGAGCCGGTGGTGGGCGCCGAGGAAGTCCGGGACATGATCGAAGCGGCTCGGACCGTACACGTGGCCGAGGGCGTCAAGGGATACATCGTCGATCTGATCGAAGCCACCCGACAGCACGGGGAGATCTTGCTCGGAGCCTCGCCGCGCTCAGCGCTGTTCATGCAACGAGTGTGCCGGGTGTGGGCAGCCAAGGAGGGTCGCGACTACGTGACGCCCGATGACGTGAAGTCACTCGCAGAGCCGGTGCTTGCCCACCGTATGGCCCTTCGGCCGGAAGCCACCATGCGAGGGACATCGGTACGCGAGGTGATCGCAGCGATCCTCGACCAGCTTCCGATCCCCGGGCGGGATTCCGACTGATGCTCACCGAACGCGGTTGGATCGCGTTCGGGCTCGCCCTCGCGCTGGGAATCCTCTGGCTCGGCCTCGGTGAGCTCGAGCTGTTCAGTAGCGCCCTTCTCTTGCTGGGAGCGATCGCCGTGGGCTGGGCATTCGTGCGCTTGAACCGCCCCCAAGTGACCGTGACCAGGCACCTGGCGCCGACGGTGGTGCGTGAAGGGGATGTGGCGATGGTGGAAACCACGATCACGAGCAGTTCCCGGCTCGGGCTGTGGAACCCGGTCGTGGAGGACCACGTCTCGGGGCTGGGCTCGGCTCGATTCGTGACGGCAAAGATCAGCAAGGCCTCCCCAGCGGTGGCGTCGTACCAGATCTTGTGCCGTCCACGCGGCCGCTTCGAGGTGGGACCGGCCCGCATCTGGACATCCGACCCCTTTCGGTTGACGAGATCCGGCGGCGCCGTCGGTCCCCGTGACACCCTCGTCGTCTATCCGGCGGTCGAGTCGTTGCAGGGCTTCCCCCGCGCCCAAGGCCGGGACCCCACCAACTTGGCGGCCCGGCCCGAATTCACCCAATCGGGTGGGGAGGACTTCTTCGCGATCCGCGACTACGAGATCGGTGATGATCTCCGCCGAGTGCACTGGCCCAGCTCGGCCAAGCGCGACCGGCTGATGATCCGCCAGATGGAAACCCCCTGGCAGTCTCGAGCGCTCGTGCTCCTCGACACGCGCAACACGTCGTATCCCGGCGGCCAGCTGTTCGAGCAGGCGGTACGGGGAGCTGCTTCGGTGATCCACCATCTCCACCATCACGGCTACGACGCCGAATTGTGGGCCGGCGAGCAGCTGCTCGGTCGACGAACGGTCGGTCACTACATCGCCGCCATGGAGACGCTGGCCGATGTCCAGCCGGTTCGCCGCTTCGATCTCGCCGCGGCAGCAGCCCGCATCCAAAGGGCCGGCCGCGGCGGCACGCTCATCCTCGTGGGCGGAGAACCGGACTCCGATCTCATGGCGGCCCACCGGGTGTTGACCGCCAACTATCGCACTGCGCTGTTCCTGTCCGCGTCCGATCATCACAGTGAGGTCACCGACGCGATGCGTCGGGTGGGAGTGACCGCCGTACAGGTCGGCACCGGCGAGCCGTGGGCAGCGGCGTGGGGCCGGGCAATGGACAAATCATGGTCATCCGCCTCGGCCTCCTGACGGCCCTGCTGGCGGCGGCGCTGCCGATCGTCCGAATGACGCGTCTCATTCGATTCGATGCCTCGACGCAGTGGCCTTTCCTGGTGGCGGGAGGCTTTTTGCTCGGCATGCTCCTGACCTGGACGATCGCCGCATACCGCCGTTCACTCCTCTTGATCCTCGGCATCAATCTCGTGGCCGTCGGTTTGGTATTGGTCACGTATCTGGCTCCCGGCACCACCTGGGGGGTCCTGCCGACTGCGGCCACCATCCCGGTGCTGTCCGAGGAGCTGGGCTTCGCGCTCGAGCTGCTCCGTTTCGGCACTGCTCCTGTCTTGCCGGTGTCAGGGCTGATCGGCGCGCTCGGAGGTCTCTTCTGGCTGTTCGGGGCCATCGCAGCCTGGACGTTGGACCGCAGCCGGGCGCTCCTGGCCATCGTCGGACCCTCCGTCCTCTACCTCCAGCTCGCCACCATCGACCGCACTCCGTCGGGGCCGCGGTGGATCGCTGCCTTCCTGGTCATGATCGCGTTGGCCCTGCTCGTCACCGAGATCGACGAGCGTCGCCGTTCGACGGGCCGCCTCCACGCCCGCTCGGGCGCCTTGTTGCGGCGGACCGCCATGAGCCGATCGCTGGGATACCTGGCCGCGCTGGTCGGCGTGGTCACCGTGGTGGCACTGACGGTCGCCACGATGGTTCCCGCCAGTGGCCTACTCGACTGGAGGTCTCGGTCGGGGATCGGCACCGGCATCTACGGCGGCGTGTCCTACAACCTGTTCGTGTCGACGATTCAGACGGACCTCATCTCGCTGAGCGAGGAACCGGTGTTCATCGCCCGCACCTCGGATCCGGATGGGGCCAGGCGCACTTTCTGGCGCCTCATCACGCTGGAGCGATACGACGGCACCAACTGGTTTCCCGGGGTACTCGGGACGGGCGAGCCTGCCGACGTTGGCCGCTGGGAGCGCGACGATCACACGTACCAAGGCAACACCCAGGTGATCGATCAACGGATCAGGATCCTCTCGCTGCAACAGAACTACATCCCGCACGTGTACTCCCCCATCGACATCGCCACCGACAACCGGATCCTCGCCGAGAGCTACCGGATACGCGAAGACGGCGCCATCAAGTTCGATGCGCTCACCTCGGAAGGCCTGGAGTACACCGTCCGCTCGGTCGTTCCCGATGATCCGCTGACGGAGCTTGCTTCGGAAGACGGGGAGTTCTCTCCGATGTTCCAGCTCGCCGCCAATGACGGCCAGTTCGCCGGAACGCCATCCGCTCTTCGTGAACAGCGCAGCCGACCTCAGAACATCTCGGTATACGTCGATCTACCCGCCACGCTCGACGAACGGATCGTCGACAAGGCCGTCGAGGTCACCGAGCTGGGTGTGACCGACTTCGAGCGTGGCCTACTGCTCGAGGCCTTTTACCGCAGCCCTCGCGAGTTCCTCTATTCCGTCGACATCGAGCCGGGCCATTCCGCCACCGATCTGGCGGCCTGGCTGTTCGACCCGGAATCGGCCAACTTTCGCACGGGATACTGCGAGCAGTTCGCAACCGGGATGGCGGTGATGGCCAGGGCGATCGGCATTCCTGCGCGAGTGGTCCTGGGCTTCACGCCCGGCGAGGTGACCGACGACGGCCTCATCACGGTCCGTCAGAAGAACGCCCACGCATGGGTGGAACTGTGGATCGACAACCACGGCTGGGTGCAGTTCGATCCGACGCCTCGAGGAGACGGCGTGAATCCCGGCACGACGTCGCTGCTGGCGTTCGATCCGTCCGACTACGCACTCCCGGCCCCCGACGATCCGCTTGCCGAGCTGCCCAGCGGCCTCCCCGGAGTTGACGACGGCCTGCCCAACATCCCCATCCCCGAGTTGCTGGCCGCTCGAGAAGCGCAACTCGAGGGCGCCAACGCGGTGACGCCCGGACAAGTGGGCGTGGGCCCCGTCAGGCTTCCCGAGTGGTGGTGGCGGATCCCGGCCAGCTCAGTCGTGCTGGTGTTGGTGCCTGCGGTCAAATGGATTCGCCGTCGCTGGCGGCTCCGCCGGCTCCTCAACGGCGACATCGAGGCCGCGTGGAACGAAGTCACGGACCAGCTGCGTGACGTCGGCGTGTGGCGCATCCCGGAGATGGTCACGCCCCAGGAGTTCGCGGCAGCGTCGCTCCCCCAGATGGAAGCGCTGGCCGCACACTACGGAGAGCAGCTTTGGAGCGAGTCAGGGAAGGTGACGGCCACCATGATCCGCGAGAGCTCCGAAGCGTTCCACGAAACCGAACGGACGCTTCACGCCACCGTCAGCTGGCCGCGGCGTGTGCTGGGCTGGTGGAATCCTCGATCGGTGGTCAAGCGAGCGCTGCGGCCATTCAGGCGGCGCTGAGCGGGACTTGGTGGAGGCAGGGATCTTGCCGGCGTATCGAAGGCGCGAGCGGAAACGGTCAGCCGTTGACGACGTCTTCTTCGACCCTCCGCAGCACGTCGAGGAACTGTTCCCGGTCGAGCTCGAACCGGGTGACGTCCTCCTGAACCTCGCGGGCAATCGAGTCGATCGCGACGAAGAACGCCAGCTGCCCCTCGCGTAGGGCGTCGAGGAGCTGCTCTTGGCTGGATGCCACGTGAAAGATGGTCTTGCCGTCGGTCACGAGCTTGACCGAGGCGAGGTGGTCATCCATGTCGGCGTTACGGCGCAGGTAGTCCCACGCCCGACGGACTCGCTGGACGCTCATGCCGTTGTCGAGCAGCGAACGTACCACTCGCAGCGCCACGAGATCGCGAAAGTTGTAGAGGCGCCGAACACCGGGACGACCTCCGGTCGATTGGACGGACGGCTTGACGAGATCCACTCGGTCCCAATAGCGCAACTGGTGCTGTGTACAACCGGTCAGCTTTGACGCTTGTTGCGCCGTGAAACCATCATGCAAAGCAATGTCCTCCAACCTCTGACGGCCGGGGTGCGGGGCCGTCCTACCTCTGAAGCGAGAGACACGCTCTCACCACGTGCGACCTACACCCGTGGGTGCCAGCTGAATGGTCGCTCCCAACCCACTGCCGTGGGGTGGGTCACCTTAGTCGATCGTAATCAGTCGGGCCGACGGAACCGCCGTTGCCGTGGCTCCGCCTCGGCAGATGGATCGAGCAGCATCAAGCGACCCGATCGATTGCGGGCTTCCCGCACGAACAGGAAGCCGGTGACGACCAGCGCAACGAACCCGAGGAGTGCCGTCCACACGTTCCAAAGGTAGGTGGCGACCAAGACCGCAGAGAGCAGGACACCGAGTCCGAGCATCCGTTGCCTCCACGGCGACGCCACGCGACGTGTGATGTTCCGAACCGCGTCGGCCAGGTCGGGGTCTTCCTCGTAGAACCGACGCTCGATCTCGGCGAGGATTCTCTGCTCTCGGTCGTCCAAACCCATCGACTACTCCCGTTCGTGCCATCGGCCAGACGACACCTCGCCAGTATACGCACCGACGATCGGCTACTCGCTACGAGTTTCGCCCATTTTCGTCGTCAAATGAGTCGCCAGACTCATCGGCCGTGGCACGCGTGCCCTCCATCAGCGCAGCCGGTCGCACTGCGCTCTGGCCGAACCGTTCGCGGACCCCGTGCACGGCGTCTTCCAACTCGTCCCACTTGGGAGCCCGGTCCGTGAGCAGCTGGCGTGGCGCATCCACCGACTCCAGATGACTCAGTCCAATCCCCAACAACCTAACTCCCACCCCTCGCCTCGGCATGCGCTCGAGGAGCCGCACGGCAGCCTGGTGGATGTCACGGCCCACGTCGGTGGAGGACGGAAGGGTCACCGACCGGGTGGGCGTGTCGAAATCGGTGTAGCGCACCTTCAGCGTCACCGTCCGGCCGGTCACGCCGGCCCTTCTCGCTCGTCCCGCCAAGGCGGTGGCGTGCTTGAGCAATTCGATCCGGATGACCGCTGGATCGTGGAGGTCGGTTGCATAGGTCTCCTCCACCGAAACCGACTTTGCCTCGCTGTGCGGCACCACCGGTCGAGCGTCCTCGCCCCGCGCGATGGCGGAGAGGTGCGCCCCCGCGCTGGGACCGAGCTGTCTCGCCAGCACTCGGGGTTCGATTGCCGCCAGATCGCCGACAGTGGCGATTCCGAGGCGCTCCAGGCTGGCGTGAGTCGCTTCCCCGACACCCCATAGCGCCCGGACGGGCAAGGCGTGGAGAAACGCGAGCTGCTCGCCGAGGGCAATGCGAAGGAGACCATCCGGTTTCGCACGTTGTGAAGCGAGCTTGGCCATGAACTTCGTGGCAGCGACGCCCGCCGAGGAGGGGATACCCACCTCGGTTCGTACTCGTCGACGTACCAGGTCGGCGATCTCGACAGACGTTGCATGGTGCCTGGACAGTCCGCCAACGTCCAAGAACGCCTCATCGACTGACAGTCCCTCGACCATTGGGGTGATGCTCCGCATGATGGCGAACACCGACTCGGATATTCGTCCATACCAGCCGTGATCGGGGGGGACGAGCACCAGTTGCGGGCAGAATCGCCTCGCTCGAGCCGTTGCCTGCGCCGAGTGGACGCCGAAGGCTCGCGCTTCATAGGAGGCGGCCGCGATCACCCCTCGCGGGCCTCCGCCCCCCACCGCCACCGGGATCCCCCGCAGGTCGGAGTTTCGCAGCCGCTCGCACTCGACGAAGAAGGAGTCCATGTCGACATGGATGATCGGCTCGGCGAACACCATGCGCAGACGGTAGCCCGCCCGGCCTTCGACGGTGGGGACCCGAGCGAGGGCGACTAGCGTCCCCCGGATGGCTTCGTACGTTCATCTGATACGACATGGCGAGGTGGAGAACCCCGAGCACGTCGTCTACGCCCGGCTCGCCGGATTCGGCTTGTCGGACCGAGGCCGGCGGCAGGCTACCGAGGCCGCCCGCTACCTGGCTCGCCGACCGGTGGTTGCCGTCTGGTCGAGTCCCCTCCAACGGGCGCTCGAGACGGCCTGGGTGCTCGCCGAGCCGCATGGACTCCCGGTCCTGGTCGACGATGAGCTGACCGAGTGGAAGCTCGCCGATGACTGGGCAGGAATCGTCTGGGAGGACCTGCCGGAGGCGCTTCCCGGGCAATTGGAGGCATACCTGGCCCACCCATGGGACCTGCCGTTCGCTCGTGAGTCACTCGAGGATTGCGCCCGCAGGCTCGGCAAGGCGATCGAGGCGATCGACGATCGACACCCGGGCGGCGATGTCGTCGTCGTGTCGCACCAGGATCCGGTGCAGGCAGCACGCCTGCTGCTCACCGGCGGATCGCTGGCGGATCAGCACCATACCAAACCGGGTCACGCCACGGTCCTCACGCTGGAACGGGGCACTCCGTGGAAAGAGGTAGCCCGTCACGATCCCGAGGAGCAGGAGGCGTTCCCGCCGCAGTGATTCAGCCGAATCGGCGGTGCAGCCACCCGAACAGAGCCCGGTCGGTTTCAAACGCCAGCTCCGGCAGCCTATCGAACGAGAAGAACCCGACATCGACGGCGTCGTCGCCGGCGGCAAGCTCGCCACCGGTCTCACGTCCCTCGAACCACACGCCCACCGTGAGCTTGGCCGGGTCATGGAAGTTCGACGCGACCCACAACACGTCGCCGATCTCAGCCTCCAGACCGGTTTCCTCCCGCAACTCCCTGGCCGCGGCAGCCCGGACGTCCTCTCCATAGTCTACGAACCCGGCCGGTATGGCCCAGTAGCCCGAGCGGGCGGTACCCGGTCCCCGCTTGACGAGCAGCACGTTCTTGTTGCGAATGATCACGACGGCAGCACCCACCGCCGGATTGCGCCAGTGGACGAATTCACAGCGCGGGCAGCGCATGCGTTCTCGTCGACCCACCTGTCGCATCTCCAGCGGTGCTGCACAATGAGGGCAGAAGGTGTATTCACCCGGCCAGGCCTGGTCCACGCCGCCGATCATAGGGTCCGTCGTCGCCCGAGAGCCCGTTCGGTTGCGCCTCGTCAGCGGCCAGGGCAAGTCACGCGATAATGGCACGGTGGTGCGACCCGCACGTTCGTTCCCGCCGCAGGACCCGGCGGCTGATGCCCTCACCGGACCGTTCTGGCAGGTGGGCCTGATCACGACCGCCTTGGTCGCGACGGCCGCAGTGCTGCTGCTCACCGAGACGTCCGGTCGCTGGATTCTCGCTGCCATCGGGTTGGGGTTGTTTGCGACGGTTGCCGTGGTCGGTTTCGTGGTCACCCACGGTCGCTGGGCGCGCCGAGCGCTCGTCGCAGCGGTGAGTGGTGGGCTCTTTTCCCTGGTGCTCGTCCCGGCGACCAATTGGTGGTGGGCCGCGGTCGCCCTCGACGGCCTGGCGCTCGCAGTGGCGGTGGGGCCGCCGTTGGACCGGTGGACGAGACGGCTCCCGCCGCCAGCTCCCCTGCCGGCCCCCTCGATCCTGTTGGCGCTCGGCCTGCTTGCAGTGCCATTCGTGGCCGGCGTCGCAGGAGCGAGCCCAGCCGGCATCGGATGGAGCATCGTCGCCGTGGTGACCGCGTGGGCGTTCGGGCGTGGCTACGTCGCCGCGCTGTGGGCCGCCCGCGCGATCGTGCCTGCGTTGGGCGTGATCGCGGCCTTCGCTGCGGGTTCGGTGGCCGGCACGGTGGCCATCGCCGCAGTCACCGCGACCACGGGTATCTGGGCGTGGAACGAGGCGGCGTTGCTGACTGTGGCGCCGCTCGAGCCCCGCCGGGTCGACCCCAAACCGGTATTCCCCGAGATGGCTCCCGAGGAGGTGCGCCGCGTGGCCGGAATCGACGAACGCGGGCGGCCTCTGTGAGGAGGTATCCGAATCCTTGGGTGTTCGGTCCCGCCGTCGTCGGAGGGACCTTGAGTGGCGCCATTGCCTATGCGCTTTCGAGTTGCGACGGCTTCTGTGGCTCGGGCCTTGCCGCCGCGCTCGTCTTCGGCAGTCTGACGGCAGTCGGGTTCGGCACTGTGGCGGTGCTCGCCATCCGATCGATCGGCGAGTGGCGGGAGGCAACCGAGAAGGGCTCGACTCCTCCCGAAGTGGGCTGCGAGCAGCCCCAAGACGATTAGGCCGCCCTGAACACCAGCGCCACGTTGTGGCCCCCGAACCCGAACGAGTTGCTCATCACGGTGGAGACGTCCGCTTCCCGCGGGGTGTTCGGCACGTAGTCGAGGTCACACTCCGGATCCGGCGTCTGGTAGTTGATGGTGGGCGGCAGCGTCGAACGATTGATCGCCAGGATCGAGAACACGGCCTCCATCGCCCCCGCACCACCGAGCAGATGTCCGGTCATGGACTTCGTCGATGAGATAGCCACTGAACCGGCACGGTCGCCCAGCGCCAGCTTGATCGCCGCGGTCTCGGTGGCGTCGTTCGCCGACGTCGACGTCCCGTGGGCGTTGATGTAGTCCACCTCGGCGGGCTCGATGCCCGCATCTTCCATCGCGGCCACCATTGCGGCCGCCGCGCCCGCACCACCCGGTCTGGGCAGCGTGATGTGATATGCGTCCGCCGACATTCCGTAGCCGATCAGCTCGGCGTGGATGTCCGCACCACGGGCCAACGCTCGCTCTCTCTCCTCGAGGATGAGCGTGGCGGCGCCCTCGCCCAGCACGAACCCGTCTCTGTTCAGATCGAACGGGCGAGACGCGCCCTGCGGGTCATCGTTGTTGGTGGACAAGGCCTTCGAGCTGTTGAACGACCCCACCGCGAACTCGCAGATGACCGCCTCACTACCACCGGCGACCATGACGTCGGCGGCTCCCCGCCGGATGATCTCGGCGGCGTCGCCGATCGCATTGGCCGACGCAGAACACGCGGTCACGGTGCAGTTGGTCGGTCCGTAGAGGTTGAACTCGATGGAGGCCATGCCTGCCCCCATGTTGGAGATGAGCTTGGGGATCGTGAGAGGGTTGATCCGGCTCGGTCCCCGCTCGCGCAGCGTGTCGATGCCCTCCACGAACGTCAGCATGCCACCGATCCCGGCTCCGATGACCACGCCCGCCCGGCGAGCGTCGGGGTCTGCGGGATCGAAGGCGATCCCGGCGTCCTGCAAGGCCTGGGCGGTCGCCACCATGAAGAGCTGCGTGAACCGGTCCATCCGACGAGCATCCTTTCGCTCGAAGTGGTCTTCCGGATCGAAGTCCTTCACCTCCGCCGCGATCTGAGTGGCCAGGCGGCTCGGATCGAACGCGGTGATGCGATCCACTCCCGAGGTGCCGGCCAGCGCAGCCTTCCAGGTGTCGTCTACGGTGTGGCCGAGCGGGTTGATCGTGCCGAGGCCCGTGACGACGACCCGCCGCCTCTCTGCCCCGGAGCCCATCATCCCGCCAGCTTGTTGGCGACGAGGTCGACGGCCTGACCCACCGTCCCGATGTTCTCTGCCTCCTCGTCGGGGATCTGAACGCCGAACTCGTCCTCGAGTGCCATGAGCAGCTCGACCACACCCAGCGAATCGACCTCGAGGTCCTCCTCGAATCGGGCGTCAGGCCTGATCTTGGACTCGTCGAGACCCAACTCTGATACGAGCAGGCCGTTGAGCCGAGACTCGATCTCTGAACGATCCATGTTCCGTTTCCTTTCGCTCTTGCGACTGAACCTACAGCGCCAACCCACCGTCCACCACGAGCACCTGCCCGGTGATGTACGAGGCAGCGTCCGATGCGAGAAAATCGACCGCCGCCGCCACTTCTTCGGGCCAGCCCAGGCGGCCGATGGCCGAGCTCGTTACGGCGGCGGACTCGGCGGCATCTCCCAGTGCGGCGGTCATGTCGGTGCTGATGAACCCCGGCGCCACTACGTTGGCGGTGATGCCCCGGCTGCCGACCTCCTTGGCGACGGACTTCGTGAAGCCGATTATCCCGGCCTTCGAGGCTGCGTAGTTGGACTGGCCCGGATTCCCCGCGATGCCCGAGACGCTGCTCACTGAGATGATCCGACCCCACTTGCTGCGGACCATGGAGCGCATCGCCGTCTTCGTGCACAGATACACCGAGCTCAGATTGGTGGTCAGGACGTCATTCCAGTCGTCGTCGCCCATTCGCAGGAGCAGTCCGTCGCGGGTGATGCCGGCGTTGTTGACGAGCACGTCGACGGGCCCAAGCGCTGCCTCGACTTCGGCGAAGATGCGGTCGACGTCGGCGCGATTGCCCACATCACCGCCCACGGCGACCGCCTCTCCCCCGCCGGCGGCAATAAGGCCGACCACCTCCTCGGCGGCCGCGGCGTTGGCGGCGTAATTCACCGCAACGGCATGGCCGGATTGGGCGAGGGCAAGCGAGATGGCCCGACCGATTCCCCGGCTGCCACCCGTCACGAGGGCGACGCGGCTCATTCCGATCGAGCCTCGACCCCGAAGAACTCCAGGTTGGGTTGCAGCAGCTCCATGGCGGTAGCGGTCGAATGAGGAAACTCGGCATCGCTCTGCCCGATCGGCTCCACCCGATCGCCCCACGTGAATACTGCCGCTCCCCAGGTGAGACCGCCGCCGAATGCGGCGAACAGGAGGTTGGCGCCCGGTTCGATCCGCCCGTCCTCGAGAGCCTCGGTGAGGGCGATGGGGATGGTGGCCGCCGAGGTGTTGCCATAGGCGTGGATGTTCACGTACACCTTGCTGGGATCCAGTTTCACCCTTCGCGCCGTCGCATCGATGATCCGGACGTTCGCCTGATGCGGAACGAGGAGATCGATGTCCTCCAGCGCCAGGCCGGCCCCCGCGACCACCCGCTCCGAGGCGTCTCCCATCATCGTCACCGCCCGGCGGAAGACCTCACTGCCCTCCATGCGGATGCCCATCTCGATCGGATCGTCGGGGCCGACCGTACCCACGGTCCCCATTCCCGGGATACAGAGCAGGTCGGCGGTGGTGCCATCCATCCCCAGTTCGGATGACCGCAGTCCACAATCAGCGTCGGTTACTTCGAGGACGACCGCGCCGGCGCCATCGCCGAAGAGCACACACGTCGAGCGGTCTGTGAAGTCCATCACATAGTGGAGCTTCTCGGCACCTACCAGGAGGATGGTGTGGTTGGTGCCGGCCTTGATCATGCTGTCGGCCACGACGAGGCCGTACACGAATCCAGAACAGGCGGCGTTGAGATCGAACGCCGCGGCGTTGGACGCCCCGATCTTTGCTTGGAGATGAGCAGCGGCGGCAGGAATGACCGTATCGGCGGTGCAGGTGGCGAGGATGATCAGGTCGACATCCGCTGCGTCCTTGCCTGCCGCAGCGAGGGCGCGCCGGGAGGCGATCGCCGCCATGTCCGAGGTCTCCACGTGTGAAATACGGCGCTCCTTGATCCCGGTGCGGGTGGTGATCCAATCGTCGTCGGTGTCGACGATCGCCTCCAGATCGGCATTCGACAAGACTGCCGGCGGAAGTGCTTTGCCCCAGCCCGTGATCGTGGCGTTGCGCATCAGTCCTCCTCGTCGGGCAGCATCTTAACGAGTTTGCCCACCTCGTCGACCGCCGGCTCGATGTGGGTGATCTCGCTGATTGTCACCGTCGCTGCGTCCGAGATGGTTCGTCTGGCGAGGCCGGCGGTGACGTCTCCGGGGCCCACATGCACGAAGACCCTGATCCCGGCCGCTCGCAGGCCCACCAGCGTCTCTTCGAACCGAACGGGCGCCGTCACCTGCTGCGCCAGCAGCGCTTCGATCTCTGTCGCGTCCACCGGCGCAGCGGTCACGTTGCTCCACACCGGGGGAACCGGACCCGAGAACGGCGTGTGTGCCAGCGCCGACCGAAGTCGCTCCCCGGCCGAGTCCATGAACGGTGTGTGGAACGCCCCCGCCACCGCCAATGGAACCACCCGGCGGATGCCGAATTCGCGGGCATTGGCGGCCGCCCAGTCGAGGTCGTCTGAGCCGCCCGCCGCCACCACCTGGCCGGGGGCGTTGCGGTTGGCGACCCACAGCCGACCCCCGTCGCCCCGTCGAGCCACACACAGCGCCTCGGCGTCGTCGGATCCGCCTCCGATGAGCGCAGCCATACCGGATGGTTCGAGATCCGCAGCGGCAGCCATGGCCGCACCACGGGTGGCGACGAGCCTGAGCCCATCTTCGAATCCCATCGCCCCCGCCGCCGTCAGAGCGGTGTACTCCCCGAGCGAATGCCCCGCCATCGCCGACGGCCGTAAACCAGACGCCTCCAGTTGAGCGGCCGCCAGACGCCACAAGACAGCCGACAAGGCATACAGCGCAGGCTGGGCGTGCTCGGTCCTCGTCAAGCGCTCCTCGGGGCCGGTGAGGCACACATCGCGAAGGCTCCATCCCAGGGCGGCGTCAGCTTGGCCACCGAGCAGATCGGGGAACGCGTCGAACAGGTCGGCGCCCATGCCCACGGTCTGGCTGCCTTGTCCGGGAAAGAGCACCGCGAACACGTCAGACGACCCTCAATGGCCGCTTGCGGCGCGGAAGGCGGCCACCACCCGCTCGACATCGCTGTCGCCGACATCCCGATGTGTGACGAACCGCAGAATCGAGCCGGCGATTGGAGCGACCTTGACTCGCTGTTCGTCGAACGCGGCCTGGAGGCGCTCGTTGCTGCAGGGCACCGCCGCCTGATCGACCAAGACGATGTTGGTGACCACCGAGCCAGGATCGACCGCATCAGGCACCAGGGCGTGGAGCTCCTTGGCGAGTCGGGCTGCCAGGGCGTGATCGGCCACGAGGTCGGCACGGTGATCCAGCGCGACCAAACCGCCAGCGGCGACGATGCCGGCTTGTCGCATGCCGCCGCCGAGGCGCTTGCGCACCCGCACGGCCCGGTCGATGAGCTGCCGGCTGCCCGCCAGGATCGATCCCACGGGAGCGCCCAGCGCCTTGGACAGGCAGAACTGCACGGTGTCCGCCTGGCGCGTGTAGTCGGTGACCGGCACTCCGGCGGCGACCGCAGCGTTGAAGATCCGGGCCCCGTCGAGGTGGACGGACCAGCCCCGTCGACGAGCGGCCTGCGTCGAGGCGGTGAACATCTCGAGGTCGATGACGCGGCCGCCCGACATGTTGTGGCTGTTCTCCCATGCCAGCACTGCCGGCGAAGGGAGGTGGGCATCATCTTCGTTCACGCGCTCGATCTGCTCGACCGTGATCCCCCCGTCGGGGCTTGGTACGGGAATGGTCTCGACTCCGGAGTTGGCGGCCAGCCCGCCCGCCTCGAACCGACGAATGTGAGCCGTCTCGACGCAAACCACTCCGTCCCCGGGACGGGCGAGGATGGCGATGCCGATCTGATTGCCCATCGTCCCCGACGGCACGAACAGCGCGGCCTCGTGGCCCACCAGCTCCGCCGCCCGCTCCTGGAGCAAGTTCACGGTGGGGTCTTCGCCGTAGACGTCGTCGCCGACGTCGGCTGCAGCCATCGCGGCTCTCATCTCATCGGTGGGGCGGGTGACGGTATCCGAGCGAAAATCGGCCACGCCGTCGCTGAAAGGCATCGGGTGACGATACCGCACCACGACACCGCTACGATGCCTCCCTCGCCATCTGGGAGCACGATCAATGCGCGTCGACGTCCCCGTCCTCACGACCACCGAGCTGTCCGTTCCTCAGCGATTCAGCCGCCTCTACGACCTCGCCTACAACCTGTGGTGGAGCTGGGACGAAGCCGCCACCGACGTGTGGCGGTCGATTTCGCCGGAGCTGTGGGAGCAGTACCGCAATCCGATCGAATTGTTGGCGGCCGTGGATCGGGACTCCTGGGATCGCCTCGCCGAGTCGGAGATATTCGCCGACCGTTACGGCGAGGCGATCGCCGCATATGACGGCTACATGGATTCCACCGAGACGTGGTACGACCGCCATCACGCCGAGCAGAGCGACGGCATCATCGCCTACTTGTGCGCCGAGTACGGCGTCCACTCTTCGATGCCGATCTACTCGGGCGGCCTGGGGATCCTGGCGGGTGATCACGCCAAATCGGCATCTGATCTCGGACTTCCGTTCGTTGCAACCGGCCTGATGTACCGGCGGGGTTATTTCCGCCAAACCGTCGAAGCCGACGGCGCCCAGCAGCAGCAATATCCCATTCTCGACCTGTCCCGGCTGCCGGTCCGCCCGGTGGCTTCGCGTACCGGCGGGCATCTGCGGGTCACCGTCGAGTTTCCCGGCCGCAGCGTCGTCGCTGCCGTCTGGTCGTTGCAGGTCGGGCGGGTGACGATTCTCCTGCTCGACACCGACCTGCCCGTCAACGAGCCCGCCGACCGGCCCATCACCCACTCGCTGTACGTGCGGGGACGGGAGATGCGTTTCTGCCAGGAGCTGGTGTTGGGGGTGGGGTCCGTGCGAGTCTTGGACGCGCTGGGCATCGCGCCTGCGGTGTGGCACGTAAACGAAGGCCACGCCGCCATGTCGCTTCTGGAGCGTCTCAGCCGGCACGTGGCAGCGGGCGCCACACTCGAGGAAGCACGCGATCGGGTCACGGCCAACACCATCTTCACGCTCCACACGCCGGTGCCGGCCGGCAACGAGCGCTTCGACTTCCAGCTCGCCGAGAAATACCTCGGCGCCTGGCCTGCCACCGTCGGCGCCGACATCGGATACCTCAACAGCTTGGGATCGTCGGCGGATCACGAAGGCAGCATGTTCGACCTGGGGGCGCTGGCGATCCGCCTTGCGTCGGTGGTGAACGGCGTCTCCCGGCGCCACGGAGAGGTCGCGAATGCCGACTGGTCCCACCTGCTCGACTCCCCTGCGCTCGGGATCACCAACGGCGTGCATACCCCGAGCTGGCTGAGCCGACCGATCGCACGATTGTTCGTCGATACGGTCGGACCGAACTGGCCAACGAAGCTCATCGAGACGCCCGAAGTGGCCGACACCCTCCGAGATCTGCCCGATCGTGACGTTTGGCAGGCACACCAGAGCCGCAAAGACCTCCTCACCCAGTTCGCCCGGGGACGGATGCGCGCCCAACGAGCCCGGCACGGCGCCTCACCCGACGAAATGCGCTCGGTCGAGAGGCTCTTTCCTTCCGACCGGCTGACCATCGGGTTCGCCCGCCGGTTCGCCACCTACAAGCGCGCCAATCTGCTCTTTCACAACGTTCCCTGGCTGCAGGCGATCCTCACCAACCCGGACCGGCCGGTGCAGATCGTGTTCGCCGGGAAGGCCCACCCCGCCGATGCACAGGGCCAGGCGTACATCCGCCAGATCCACGAGTTGGCGGCCACACCGGAGCTGGCTGGACACCTGTACCTGCTGGAGGACTACGACATGCGGATGAGTCGATTCCTGGTCCAGGGGGTCGACGTCTGGCTGAACAATCCGCGCCCTCCGCAAGAGGCGTCGGGGACATCGGGGATGAAGGCCGCCGTCAATGGCGTCCTCAACCTGAGCGTCCTCGATGGTTGGTGGCTCGAGGGCCACGACGGCAAGAACGGCTGGGCGTTCGGCCACGGCCACGACATCGGCGACCATCATCGCCAGGACAACGAGGATGCGGTCGCTCTGTATCAGATCTTGCAGGACGAGATCGTGCCGCTGTATTACGAACGCGACGACAACGGCGTCCCGGCGGGCTGGGTACAGTTGATGAAGGAATCGATGGCCTCGTGCGGTGGCAACTTCTCGACACATCGGATGGTCAAGGACTACACCGAGCTCGGGTATTTGCCGCTGGCCGCTTCCGGCCGACGGAACCGCTGACCGTTATCGAGCGTTTACGCCGTGATACGCAACACGGCTGAACAGGGAGGAATCGACGTGGTCACCTGCACCACTTGTTCAACAGAATTCGACGCGGCTGCGGCTGAATGCCCCTCGTGCGGCACCCCGGCCCCCGTGGATCTCGGCGAGTCCCCGGCGGTGGCCGCTCCCGCCACAGAAGCCATGCCACAGCCGGTGACATCCGGTTCGTCAGTGGTCTCGTCCGAGGACCGCAACCTGGGCATGTTGGCCCACGCCTCGGCGGCATCGGCGTTCATCGGCTTGCCGGTGATCGGCCCACTGGTCATGTGGCTGGTGTACAAGGAGAAGAGCGAGTTCGTCGGGGCCAACGCCCTGGAGGCGCTCAACTTCAACATCAGCTTCGCCATATGGAGCATCGTTGCCGGGCTCACGGTCTTCGTGTTGATCGGCTTCTTGCTCCTGCCGATCGTGACGATCGCCTGGATCGTGTTCGCCATCATCGGGGCGATCAAGGCCTCCGAAGGGGAGGTCTATCGGTACCCCTTGACGCTCCGCTTGGTCAGCTGAGACGAACCTTCGCTTCACCATAGGGGTCGGGCGCCGCCCGGCCCCTATCGTGTGCGAACGAGGCTCAAAGCAAGGTGAGCGCTTGGCGGATCCCGCGAACGGCTTGGCCGATACGGTGGTCGTTCTCGACCAACGCGAAGCGGACATATCCCTCGCCGGTGGGCCCGAAGCCGATGCCGGGCGAAACCGCCACTTTGGCCTGCTCGAGGAGGAGGATGGCGAAATCGAGAGAGCCCATCTCGGAGTACGGCCCAGGGATCTCTGCCCAGACGAACATCGTCCCTGCGGGCTTCTCGACCTTCCATCCCAACCGGTTGAGTCCGTCGACCAGCACATCGCGCCGTTTCCGGTAGACATCGGCGGTGGCGACCACGTTGTCGTCTCCTTCGTTGAGCGCGATGATCGACGCGATCTGGATGGGTTGGAACGTGCCGTAGTCGAGATACGACTTCAGCTTCGCCAACGCGGCGACCGCAGCACGATTGCCGAGGACGAATCCCACCCGCCACCCCGCCATGTTGTGGCCCTTGGTGAGGGTATAGAGCTCCACACCCACCTCTTTGGCGCCATCGACCTGCAGAAGGCTCGGAGGCAGGTAGCCATCGTACGAAACGTCTGCGTAGGCGAAATCGTGGACCAGGAACACCCCGTTGCGATGGGCGAATTCGACGAGGCGCTCGAAGAAGTCCAATTCGACGCACGTTGTCGTGGGGTTGTGCGGAAACGAGGTGACGATGACCCGCGGCCTGGGCCAAGAGTCCATGAAGGAGGCCCGCAGCGCATCGAAGAACTCGGCCGGAGCGCCGACGGGTACTTTGCGGACCTCGGCACCTGCCAACAGTGGCGCATAGATGTGGATCGGATACGAGGGCTCGGGCACCAGCGCGACGTCGCCCGGCTGCACGAGGGTCCACATGAGATGCGCCAGACCCTCCTTGGCGCCAATGGTGCTGATGACCTCTGTCTCTGGGTCGAGGTGGACCCCGAACCGTCGGGAGTAGCGCTCCGCCGCAGCCCGTCTCAGGTTGGGAATGCCCCTCGACTGGGAGTAACGGTGGTTCTTCCCGGATCTGGACGCTTCGACCAGCTTGTCGACGACGAAGTCCGGCGTGGGAATGTCGGGGTTCCCGAACCCCAGGTCGATGATGTCCTGGCCCGCTCTCCGAGCTTCGAGCTTGAGCTGGTTGACCTGGGCAAAGACGTACGGCGGCAGGCTCCCGATGCGGCGGAATTCCATCGCAGCGCAGTGTACCGCTGCCGGCCACGGGTCATGGGATTAGGCCTGGTCAACCGACCCGGTCGAGCAGGGTGCGGACCTTTTTCGGCATCAGGTTGGCGCCCATGTCGGAAATGCCCTGGATGAGACGCAGCACATTCTGAGAGCCGTCCCAATGCTCCACCACCACGTCGGGGCCGGCACTGCGGAGGATCCGATTGACGGCATAGACGACGAGGAGCACGTCGTCGATCTGGCCGAGACCGGGAATGACGTCGGGCAGCACGTCGATCGGGAACAGCACGTACGCCAGAGAGCCGAACATCAGTGCCTTCGAGGCGGTGGGGACGCGGTCGTCACGACCGAGCCGCCACAAGAGCTTCACGAAATTCGGAAGCGCGGTGATCCCTTCCTTGACGAGGGCGCCGTAGCCGTCGACAGGCTCGCCGTCCGGCCCGTACACACCGTCGGGTCTGATGGCTTCACTCATCAAGCAGCTCCTTTGCAGCAATGGCCGCGCCGATCAGCCCGGCGTTCGCTCCCAGCGTCGCTCCCAGGATAGGAGTTTCAGGGCGATGTGCAGCGCCTTCGATCGAGGAGGCGGCTGCGGCGCGGGCCGGCTCGAGCAGCAGATCTCCGGCTCGGGAGACGCCACCGCCGATGAGGATGACCTCGGGAGCGAAGGCAACGACCAGATTGGCGATGCCTAGGCCCAGCCATCCGGCCATCTCGACGAGCGCCGCCACCGCTTCTTCGTCCCCGGCCAGCGCCGCATCGGTGAGGTGAACGCCGTCGGCCGTGCTGCCGGCGGCCAGCTCGGCGACGAGGCCGGCCGGGCGCCGCGCTGCAAGATCCCGGGCGAGCTGATCGAGCCTGCGGCCGGAGGCGAAGGTCTCCCAGCATCCCCGCTGGCCGCAGGTGCAGCGAGTTCCACCGACGTCGACGATCATGTGGCCGATCTCACCGGCGAAACCGCTGCCTCGATACACGTTCCCGTCGATGATGATGCCGCCACCGATCCCGGTACCGAGCGTGATCATGATCGAGTGGCGATAGCCTTGCGACGCTCCGAGCCGCGCCTCTCCCAGCGCGGCGAAGTTGGCGTCGTTGTCGACCGTCACCGGCAGGCCGAATCGCTCCGCCATCATCGCGGAGTAGGGGATATTCTCGCCCACCACGTTCGGGCCCCAGACCAGGACGCCCTCATCGGTGACAAAGCCTGCGACGCCCAGACCGACCGCAGCAACCTCGTCGGCCATGAGACTGTCGGCCAGCTCGATCGGTGCGGCCGCCATGGCATCGGGGTCGCGGGGTCGCGCCACCGTGCGCTGCTCCACGATCCGGCCTTCGTCGTCGACCAGCCCAGCCATCATCTTGGTGCCGCCCAGATCGATTCCGATCGTGGTGGTCATTCGATGGTGATCCGCTCCGGAGCCGGAGCCGGATCGGGCGCCTCATCCCGGAGTTCCTGGACGACTGCCTCCACTGCCTTCAGCGTCTCGATGGACGCCTTCAGGAGATGCACCGAAGCTCGTCGGGCTGCCCTGATCAACCGCTCGGCAACCGGCGTCATCGCGTGATCCCGAACTCGACCGTGAGCACGCCTTCGCTGAGAGTGGCTCCCACCACTGGCCGGCGTCGCAACGTGTCCGGCAATACGAACGATCGCCGGTAGGGATCGATCGTCACATACAGCTCGTCGCCGTGGCGGATGACGTCGATCTCCTGTTTGTCGACGAAGGGAACCGCCAGCCGCATCGTGATCGTACCGCCCGCGCCTTCCTCTACCGTGAACGGAATCGACGCCTCGAATCCGCCGATCGGATCTCGATCGCCGTACAACTCCTTGGCGAGGCGCCGCAGCCGGTCCACGCCAACCATCTCCTCGTCGAACAGTCGCAGGGGAAGCACGGGTAGCTCGGCAAACGATTCTCGGATGGTGGTCAGATGGTTCGCCTGGATCGACTGCCATCGCGAGAGGTAGGGGTCGTCGATCTCATCCGGCAAGACACGATTCACGATCACACCGTCGACACCGTATCCGAACAGGCTCAGATACGTGTAGGTGCGCCGAGCCTCATTGACAACCATCTTCTCGGGATTCACCACGAGGCGAGCACTGGTGACCGAGCTGTCGGACAGGAGGCGCTTCACCGCTTCCACGCCGCTGAAGATCCCCTCGGCGGCATCGAACACCGTGTCCTGGGGTACGGGCAGGTTGGAGACCTTCGTCAGCACCGGGCGAGCGGCGCGCATGATGCGTCGCTCGGTGGGGAGGACCCGCTCGAAATACCACGACAGCACCTCGGGCAGGCTCAAGAGCCGCAGCGTTTCGGCGGTCGGCGCACAGTCGACCACGATGGCGTCGTAATCCCCCGATGCGGCATGGTGTTCGACCTCGAGCAACGAAAACAGCTCGTCCATTCCGGGGAACACGAGGAACTCCTCGGCTTCGATCCCAGTGACGCCGCCCCAGTCGAAGACCGCCATGAGCTGGCGATGAATCTCTCCCCAATGACGCTCCAGTTGCTGTTGACCGTCGATCTGCTGGGCCACGAGGCCAGGAGCCACCGATCGTGGTTCGTCGCCCAGCGGCATATCGAATGCATCGCCCAGACTGTGGGCGGGGTCGGTCGAGGTGACCAGGGTGCGATATCCGGCGTCAGCGGCGGCGAGGGCTGTCGCACCCGAGATGGTGGTCTTACCAACGCCACCCTTGCCGGTGACGAGGACCACTCTCACCGCGTGCCTGCGACTTCCTCGGCTCGCTGTTTCAGTCCCCGCAATGCGATGTTGACCAGGGTCTTCTCGGCTTGACGTCGGATGAAGCCCGGCACCGGAAAGGCGGGGTCGACCTTCAGCGCATACACGACCGTCGTCGTGTCCTCTCCCGGCGTGAGCTCGTACGACCCTTCCATCATCTTGATGTCGGCGCCGGGAATGGCCGACCACGACATGAACGATGGCGCGTCGTGCTCGTAGACGAGCTCATAACTGATCTTCTTCATCATGGCATCGACCACGAATTCCGCTCGCAGCGGCAGGTCGTCGCCGTCTCGGTCCTTGATCTCCACGGACCGCACCCCTTCGGCCCACTCGGGGTAGGCGCCGAGGTCGGCGGCGACGCGATAGATGGCGTCGGGTTCCGCAGATATCTCGATGCTCTGCACCGTGCCTTCCGCCATGGCTCCTCGTCTTTGGGCGTGTGCCAGCCATGGTAGTGCCGCCCGCCGGGAGCGGGGACCGCCCGAGCCGGTCAGCGTTTGGGCTCGAGCTGGTGAGCCCGCCCGGTGGCCCGAAAATACCCGACGTTGCGGCACCCTGTAGCGCCCACCTGCCACCGCGTGGCACGCGGCTGGTGCACATCGCCGAAGAAGTGATAGCGGGGCCGGTGACGGCGCAGATAATCGAGGATCGGACGGGAGGATCGCTGCGGCCGACCGGTGACCGTGTCGTAGGCCAGAGGCTCGATCGCCGGCGGAACGTGAGTACAGAGCACCTCTACCGGTCCGAGGGCGTCGAGAAGCGACTCCATTTCCTCGTCGCCCACCTCACCTGGCGCGGCCAGCGGGGTGGCGGCTCCCCCGCCTGCGAATCCAACGGTCCACCCTTCGATCTCCTTCACCTGACCCTGGACGTAGAAAGCTCCGGCCGGCAGATGAGCGGTCAACAGATCGGGTGAGTCGACGTTGCCGTGGATCAGATAGGACTCGCCGCCTTCGAGCGCTTCTCGACACTGTTCGTATTGGAGCCCGACGTGCTCGGTGATGGCCTCGCGGAGGTCGACGCCCATGGTGGCTGCCTTCTCCCGCCACAGCTGGCGGCTTCCGTCGAAGTCGTTGGCGGCCCGCAGACGGCGGACCTCGCCGACGAACTCCACCCCGAAGAGGTCAGACACCACGCCGGCACCGGTGCGATAGTCGACGAAATTGATGAGATCTCCCAGGATCAGAGTTGGCTCGCCTGCCTGGACGACGCGCCTGAGCGCCTCGAATGCACCGTGGATGTCCGAGACGACGTTCACTCAGGGCGCCGTGGCGGCTCCCGCCAGCCCTTGAATCCAAACCACGACCACCACGAGGCCGATGGCGCCGGCCGCGTAGAACGTCAAGACGCGAGGCTTCAGCAAGACGGCGCCTGGTCGGCGGTTGGCGATCTGTTGTGCGTCATATGCGGAGATGAGGACGAGCACGACCGTTGCGAGCACGCCGAGGATCGGGCCGAGAACCCGCCCCGCCGAGACGAGGATGAGCAGCGCGAAGCCGAGGAGGATGACCGCCAGCAGGGCGATGGTGACCCCCATCATCGTCTGGCCCAGCCGGATGTGCGCCAATCCGGGAACGACCGCATTCACAGCCGCCTCGGTTGGGCTGAGCGTTGGTTCGGGGGTCTGCTCGGCTCCGAAGGACACGAAGATCGGGGCCTGACACACCGAACAGATGTTGGAGCTGAGCGGGTTGGGCGTTTCGCAGCGGGTGCATGTCCACAGGTGCTCATCGGCACCTGATGAGTCTTCGGCGACTCCATCCCCGGCGGGCTCCGTGACGGGATCGACCGACTCGGCGGTGGTGGTCGGTGCTGGTGGAGCCGCAAGGGCCGGCTCGGGAGCGGCGGGGCTGCTCGCAACACCCCCTGGCGAGAGCGCCGCGAAGCATTGGTTGCACCACGCAGCGCCGTCCGGGTTGTTGGCCCCACATGACGAGCATTGCGTCGACATCGACGCGCATCGTAGTCGAGGCCTTCACGCGTCGGTGACACACCCCTCGGACGCCGGCCGGACCAGCTTGATGTACTTGTAGAGCGTGCCGCTGGTGGCTTTGAGCGGCGGCGGTGACCATGCCTCGGCCCGGCGCGCCAGCTCGTCTGGATCCACCTCGACATCGATGCGTCTCGTTTCGGCGTCGACCGCGATCCGATCGCCGTCTTGGACCAGCGCAATGGGTCCCCCCTCTTGGGCTTCAGGCGTGACATGGCCGATGATGAATCCGTGTGAGCCGCCGGAGAAACGGCCGTCGGTGATGAGGGCGACGTCGTTGCCGAGGCCGGCGCCCATGATCGCCGAAGTCGGAGTGAGCATCTCCGGCATCCCGGGCCCGCCCTTGGGACCCTCGTAGCGGATCACGATGACCGCGCCCGCCTCGATGGCGCCCCGTTCGAGAGCGGCGAGCATCAGCTCCTCCGAGTCGAACACCTGTGCGGGTCCGGAGAACGCCAGCCCTTCCTTGCCGGTGATCTTGGCGACCGCTCCATCGGGGGCGAGGCTCCCACGCAGGATCTGGATGTGGCCCGTGGACTTGATGGGATCGTCGAGTGGCCTCAGCAGATCCTGTCCTTCGGCGAGATCGGGAAGCTCGGCCACGTTGTCGGCCAGCGTCGAGCCCGTGACAGTCACACAATCACCGTCGAGCAGATCGTGGTGGAGGAGATACTTGATGACCGCGGGCGTGCCACCGATGCCATGCAGGTCATGCATCACGTAGCGGCCGCTCGGCTTGAGGTCGGCCAAGAGGGGAACCCGATCGCTCACAGCCTGGAAATCCTCGATGTCGAGCGGCACGCCTGCCGCCTGCGCCATCGCCAGCAGATGGAGGACGGCGTTCGTCGATCCGCCGAGCACCGTCACCACGACCATCGCATTCTCGAACGCCGCCCGAGTCATGATGTCGCGGGGGGTGATGCCCTCTTCGAGAAGCCGGCGCACGGCACTCCCGGCCGCCCGACACTCGGCGGCCTTGGCCGGGTCGAGCGCAGGCGTCGACGAGCTGTAGGGCAGGCTCATTCCCATGACCTCGATGGCGGTGGCCATCGTGTTGGCGGTGTACATGCCTCCGCATGCCCCCGCTCCGGGACAAGCGTTGCGGACGATGTCGAGCCGCTGTTCCTCGTCGATGTTGCCTGCGATGAGCTCGCCGTAGCTCTGAAATGCAGAGACGATGTCGATGGGCCGACCGTCTGCGGCATGGCCGGGCTGGATGGTTCCGCCGTAGACCATGATCGCCGGGCGATTGACCCGAGCCATCGCCATGATCGTCCCGGGCATGTTCTTGTCGCAGCCGGGGAGCGACACGTTGGCGTCGTACCACTGCGCCCGCATGACGGTCTCGATACTGTCGGCGATCAGGTCGCGTGATTGCAGCGAGTAGCTCATCCCCTCCGTGCCCATCGACATGCCATCCGACACACCGATGGTGTTGAAGCGCATCCCCACCATTCCGGCGGCCTCCACGCCCTCCTTCACCGACTCCGCCAGCAGGTTGAGATGCATGTTGCAGCTGTTGCCCTCGAACCACACCGACGAGATACCGACTTGCGCTTTGGCCATGTCCTCGGACGACAGGCCGGTGGCGTACAGCATTGCCTGCGACGCACCTTGCGACTTGCGCTGGGTGATGTTGGCGCTGACGGCGTTGATGTCGGCCACGGCCGCTCCCTCTCGAATGGCTGCGAGTGTACTCAGGCGCCAGGCCCGGTCCTGTTGACGTGACGCCGGGCCTCTGCCATCACGACGTCATCGGTCTCATCTCGAAGGGCGCTGCGTAACGGGTCGTCGCCGAGCGAGCACCCCAGGGCGACGAGGGCGGCCACTGCATGCGCTCGGAGGTCCCGGTTGGGTGATGCGAGCCAGCGGGCTGCCAGCGGGATGTCTGCCGACGTGCCTACGTTGGCCAGCGCCACGAGGGCGTTGCGACGCAGATAGGACGGATCGTTGCGGGGGATGTAGAAACGCCCGAATTCCACCAACAGCTCGCTGTCGGAGGCGGTCAGAAGATGGGTCAGCTCGACCCGTCCGGTTCGGTCCGGATTCGGGTTCGTTCCTGCCAGCCGCTGCCCGGGCGGACATGCATCGAGGCAGTCGTCGCATCCGTAGACGCGGTCGGCGATGGCCATGCGAATGTCGGCGGGGATCACGCCAGCGGTCTGCAGCCAGTAGGCGATGCACTTGTCGGCGTCGAGGACTCCGGGAACGTCGAGGGCGCCCGTGGGGCACGCAGGGATGCAGGCAACGCACGAGCCGCAGTCGCGAACCATCGGCTCATCGTGGTCCAGGACGGCGTCGGTCACCACCGAGCCGAACAGAAGCCACGGGCCGTACCGCGGAGCGATGGCCATCGTGCTCTTGCCCCACCACGCCAGTCCGGCGCGGACCGCCGCGGCCCGGTCGACGAGCCGGTTGTCATCCACCAGCACGATGGCCTCCCAGCCCTCGGCGCTGAGTCGCTCGGCGATCGCCTCGAGACCGCTGCGGAGGGGCCGATAGTGGTCATCGGTGGCGAACCTGGCGATTCGGCCGGTTCGGCCGTCCGTTGGGCCCGCAGAGCCGACCCACGGCACGTAGGCTCGGGCGCCGACCACCAGGCTGCGTGCCCCGGCGAGGGTCCGGGTGGGATCGGTCGATCGGGCATCCGTGTAGGTGAACCGCAAGCGTCCTGCCCGGCCCTCCTTCTTCCGGCGCTGAAGGTCAACTGCGACGCTCGGGAAGGGGTCGGCTCGAGTGGTGGCGACCAGATCGAGGCCGGCCGCCACGCCGAGCGCCTTCAGCTCGGAGGCCAAGCGTTCCGTCATGATGAGAGCGTAGGGCCCGCTCCGTCCTGTCGGGCGCTGCCCCTGCGCAGAAGCCGCTCAGCCGGCTCGGCGCTTGGGTACGAGCCGCAAGACCGGGACGAGCCCCTCACCGGCCAATGCCTCCAGGGCGGCGCTCTCGTCTTCGATCAGGTCGATCTCGCCGGACTCGATTCCGATGATCGCAGTCACGACACAATCGTCACAGGCGCTGGTGTGTTGCATCTCGCATGCGTCGCAATCGATCAGCATGTCCGTCCTCCGGTGGTCTCGACCACTGATGCCGGGAACCGTATCGGACGGCTGTGACAGATTCCCGGTCACCAGCCGACGAATGCCTCGCTCCATAGAGCGAGGGCCCCCGCCGCCCCCGCCGCGTCCTGCACCTCGCGGTCGCTGCTCACGACGACCACCGGTCCGTCCAGTTCTGCCGATAAACGCACCACTTCCTCATCGGCGTTCTCGGCCCAACGCAACGAGACGGGACCGGGCGGGGCCGGTTCTGACTCTCCGTGACGAGAGTCGAACACGACAATCACTCGGAGCGGCCCGACGGCGGTCGATCGCATCGCCGCCGCCCGCCTCACCACGTCGTCGCGTACGGCCGCGCTGGAAAAACCCGAGGGTTGGATTTGCCACGCAACGTTGTAGCCGTCGATCACCAGTGTGGTGGGCTGTTCCCGTTCGAGCAGCCACTTGATCGCCTCGGGATGATCGGGGGCGATGCCGAGGGGAAGGACCAGGCCGGGCCCACCGCCGTCAGGCGCCACCTGCCCGTCACGGTCCGCTGCCGCACCCGGCGTGGCGGCGCGAGCCAACGCATCGATCGACTTCGCCAGGCCGATTGGATCAGTGGCGACGCCGCGTGTTTCGGACGACTGAGGTTCGCCGGTGCGAGCCCGGCGGGCACGGAGGAGCTCTTGTTTGAGTCGCTCGATCGTCTTCTCGGATCGGTCGAAAGCCCGCCGCAGTTCGGCCTCGCGACGTTCGACTTCCCGCAGGCGCTTGTCGGTGTCGGCGGCCGAATCGAACGGTGCGGCGTGGACCTCGGCCAACCGCTGCCTCGCCTCACTCAACTTTCGTTCGAGGGCCTCCCTTTCGGTACGGGCGGCGCGGCGGGCATCGGTCAGCTTGTGCTTTGTCGCCTTAAGCTCGGCACGGACCGAGTCCAGCTCGTCACGAGCTGACTCGAGCAGTTGCTCGGTCGCCATCCCGCCGAACGCTGCCGATGCGTCGGCCAGCGTGGCTTCCCAACCCGGTCGGCGCTCGAGGAAGGCTCGAGACGCAGCCAACCTCGGGTCCGAACCCTCGGAGGGAAGGCAGCCGAGGGCCGAGGCTCGCAGGGATTCGGACTCATCCAGTTCGCGCAGCGTGGCCTGGGCGAGCGGCGGGGGTAGCCTGCGGGCCGAGCTGGCGACGACCTTGGCCAGCGAATGTGGCACCATTTCCGTCTCCATGTCCGCCAGCGCACGCCTGGCCGCCCGCACGGCGGGTCCGAGCAGATCGGCGTCCCATCTGATGGTCACTGCGGACAGGGTACCGAGCGCCAGGGTGGATCCGGCACCTTGACAGGACAGTGCAGCTTCTGCATACTCCTGTGTCGAACATGACGTCCCTCATCCTCGTACTTGTATAGGCACCACGTCACAGCTCGACGTGCGTGTCCCCCCTGCCCTCCCTTCGGAGGGTTTTTTCATACCAAGGAACCCACTCATGACCATCTCTGGAGCCGAAGCCCTCATCCGAGCGCTCGAGTACGAAGGCGTCGACGTCGTGTTCGGAGTGCCCGGCGGCGCCATCCTCCCCGCCTACGATCCCCTCTACGACTCACCCATACGGCACATACTGGCCCGTCACGAGCAGGGAGCGGGACACATGGCCGAGGGGTATGCCTGGGCGACGGGACGGGTTGGTGTGTGCATCGCCACGTCCGGGCCTGGCGCGACCAATCTGGTAACCCCGCTGGCCGATGCGCTGATGGATTCGGTGCCGTTGGTGGCGATCACCGGTCAGGTCCCGACGACGGCCGTCGGTAACGACGCGTTCCAGGAGGCCTACACGACGGGCATCACCATGCCCGCCACGAAACACAACTACTTCGTGACCGACGTGAACGACATCGCCAACGTCATCCACGAAGCATTTCACATCGCATCGTCGGGCCGGCCAGGGCCGGTGCTGGTCGACATCCCCAAAGACGTTCTGAACGCCCAACTCGAATGGGCCGATCCTGAGAATCTGGCGCTGCCGGGCTACAAACCGACGATCGAACCGCACCCTCGCCGGATACGCGAGGCTGTCGAACTGATCGCCGCCGCCGAGCGACCCGTGCTCTACGTGGGCGGCGGCATCATCAAGGCCGGCGCCTCCGACGCGCTGCGTGCCCTCCTCGATGCCACGTCGGTCCCGCTGGTGACGACACTGATGGGCCGGGGCGCCGTGTCGGACTCTCATCCGCTCCACCTCGGCATGCCCGGGATGCACGGCACATATGCCGCCACCACGGCGATCCAGAAGTCGGACCTCCTCATCGCCCTCGGAGTGCGGTTCGACGACCGCGTGACCGGCGACCCCGACTACTTCGCGCCCGGCGCCAAAGTCATCCACGCCGACGTCGACCCGGCCGAGATCGGCAAGGTGCGAGCCGCCGAGGTGCCCATCGTCGGCGACGCCAAGGCGGTCATCGAGCGCCTCACCGAGGCATGGGGGACCCGCCCGGCGCCCGATCGTAAAGACTGGATCGAGCAGGTCCAGCGCTGGCAACGGGACTATCCGCTCCGCTACGAACAGTCGCCCGAGGGGCCCATCAAGCCACAATTCGTTGTCGAGGAGCTGTACCGGGTCAGCGGCGGCGACGCGATCCTCGTCGGTGGAGTCGGCCAGCACCAGATGTTCGCCTCCCTGTACTGGAAGTTCGACCGACCCAATCGATGGATCAACTCGGGTGGCCTGGGCACGATGGGATTCGCCGTGCCTGCCGCGGTCGGCGCCAAGGCAGGAATGCCCGACGAGCTGGTGCTGGCGATCGACGGGGACGGATGCTTCCAAATGACATTCCAAGAGTTGATCACGGCCGCCGTCGACAAGATCCCGATCAAGGTGGCACTCTTCAACAACAGCCAGCATGGGATGGTCACCCAATGGCAGCACCTGTTCTACAACGGGCGCCTTTCGGCGAGCCAGCTGGGCGAAGGCGCCGTCGACTACGTGAAGCTGGCCGAGGCGATGGGTTGTGCCGGGCTGAGGGCCGAGCATCCCCAAGAAGTCGCTCCGATCATCGAGAAGGCGATGACCATCAACGACCGGCCGGTGGTGATGGAATTCGTCATCGACCGCGACGAGATGGTGTTTCCCATGGTTCCGGCGGGCGGCTCGAACGACATCATCCTCATGAGTCGGGACGACCTGTGATCCCGCCGGCAGAGGCTCGCTGATGCTGCACACGCTGTCGGTTCTGGTCGAGGACAAGGCCGGTGTGCTGGCCCGTGTGTCGTCCCTCTTGGCTCGGCGAGGCTTCAACATCCACTCCCTCGCCGTCGGTCCCACCGCCGAGGTCGGCATGTCCCGGATGACCATCGTTGTCGAGGCACCCGAGCTGGAGCAGGTCAAGAAGCAGCTACACAAGCTGGTGAACGTCGTCAAGATCACCGAACTGGAGCCCGACCGCTCGGTGGAGCGTGAGATCATGCTGGTTCGGGTCTCCGCCCAGACGGGAAACCGCTCTGAAGCGCTGGAGATCGCCTCGATCTTCAAAGCCATCGCCGTCGATGTGGGCGCCAGCTCCATCACCTTCCAGGTTGCGGGCACCCCTTCCAAGATCAACGACTTTCTCGAGCTCATCCGTCCATATGGAATCGTCGACATGGCCAAGTCGGGGCGGATCGCCCTCGGCCGGGAGAACAAAGCCAAGCGCCTGAAAGCGATCTCGTGATCATGCGCGGTGCGAGCCAAACCCTGATCCTTACGAAGCCGGGCGGCGCCAGCCGACCCGGCGTCTAGGCTCCCCGCACGTCCGCGGCGCTCTCGCCGCTCACGAGAAAGACCCTTTCCATGTCAGACCGACTGATCATTTTCGACACCACCTTGCGCGATGGTGAACAGGCGCCAGGAATCGCGCTCACCCCCGACGAGAAGGTGGCGATCGCCCACCAGCTGGCCAAGCTCAAAGTCGACGTCATCGAAGCCGGGTTTGCCGCTGCGTCGCCTGGTGATTTCGAGGCGGTCAGCCGCATTGCTCGCGAGGTGAATGGCCCCACCATCGCCACGCTGGCCCGCTGTGTGCCTGATGACATCGACCAGGCCTGGGACGCCATCAAACACGCCGACCGCAACCGTATCCACGTGTTCCAGTCGACGTCGCCGATCCACATGGAGCGAATGCTGCGGATGTCTCCCGACGAGGTGATGCAGTCGATCAAGGAGGGGGTCCGGAGAGCGGCGCAGTATTGCGACGACGTGGAGTTCTCTCCTCAGGACGCCACCCGTTCAGACCACGACTTCCTCTTGGCCGTGTGCGAGGCGGCGGTGGAGGCGGGCGCCACCACCATCAACGTTCCCGATACCGTCGGCTATGCGACGCCGCATGATTTCGTCGAGATCCTGTCGGCCATCTACCAGAAGGTCAAGGCGGGCCGGGACGATGTCATCATCTCCACTCACTGCCACAATGACCTGGGCCTGGCCGTGGCCAACTCCCTGTCCGCCATCGACGCCGGCGCCCGCCAGATCGAGGGTGCCATCAACGGCATCGGCGAGCGGGCAGGAAACACGTCCACCGAGGAGGTCATCATGGCGGTCAAGACCCGCCAGGACCGATTCGGAGTCGAGATCGGGGCCGACACCACCCAGATCTTCGAAACCTCCCGGTTGGTGTCGCGGCTCACGGGATACCCGATCCAGTTCAACAAGGCCGTGGTTGGACGGAACGCCTTCGCCCACGAGTCGGGCATCCACCAGCATGGCGTCCTGCGCGACCGCGAGACGTACGAGATCATGGATCCGGCCGCCGTAGGGCAGTCGGGCAGCCAAATCATCTTGGGCAAGCACTCAGGACGAGCGGGTTTCGCCGATGCGCTCGACAAACTCGACATCGTTCTGGAAAACGGGGACTTTCAACGGGCCTTCGACAGATTCAAGGAGCTGGCCGACCGCAAGGTGGAGATCACTGAGGAGGAAATCCGCGTGATCTGCGCCGACGCCCCCCTGTCGCCCGGCACGCCCGTGCGGCTGGTGTCGCTCCACGTCTCGGGAGGCAACACCGTGACGCCCGAAGCACGAGTGGCGGTGGAGGTCGACGGCGAGACCAAGCAGTTCACGGGCACCGGAGACGGGATGGTCCACGCCACCTTCGCAGCACTGCGTGCTGCGTTCGGCCTCGACGCCAAACTGCTCGACTACCGGGTGGTACCGGTGACGTCCGGAGCTGACGCCATGGCCGAGGTCAACGTCGTGGTGCAGGTCGGTGATCATTCGATCTCGGGCCGCAGCGTCGACACCGACGTCGTCGAGGGGTCAGCCCGGGCATTCGTGCAGGCTCTCAACCGGGTGCTCGGCGAGGACGCCTGATCTCATGGTCCGAACCGACCAGTCGGCGTGATGGCTCATCGCATCGCCTCGATCGATGGTGACGGGGTTGGCCCCGAAGTGATGGCGCAGGCTCGCCTGGCCATCGACACCGCCGCCAGCCGGTTCGGCTTCGAGGTGGCGCACATCCCGTTCGATCTGGGCGGTGCTCGGTATCTACGCACAGGCGAGGTGCTCCCCGACGAGGTGCTCGACGAGCTGGCTGACCACGACGCGATCCTGTTGGGGGCGGTGGGTACTCCCGAAGTGCCGCCCGGTGTGCTCGAACGCGGACTGCTCCTCCGGATCCGGTTCGCCTTCGATCAATATGTGAACCTTCGACCCGTCAAGCTGTATCCCGGGGTTCCGTCGCCGGTCGCAGGTCTGTCGCCCGACGACTGCGACCTCGTCGTCGTGAGAGAGAACACTGAAGGAATGTACGTTGGGGCGGGCGGATCCATGCGAACCGGAACCCCCCACGAAGTCGCCACCCAGGAATCCGTGAACACACGGTTCGGAGTCGAACGGGTCGTCCGGGACGCCTTCCGTCGTGCTCGCGAGCGGCGCGGCCACCTCACCTTGTGTCACAAGACCAACGTCCTCGGCTTTGCGGGAGACCTGTGGCAGCGCACCGTCGACGAAGTAGCCGCCGAGTTCGAAGACGTCACGGTCGACTACGTCCACGTCGACGCAATGTGCCTTTACCTCGTCACCCAGCCTCACCGCTTCGACATCGTCGTGACCGACAACCTGTTCGGCGACATCATCACCGACCTCGGCGCCGCGGTTCAGGGCGGCCTGGGTCTGGCCGCCTCGGGCAACCTCGACCCCGAGCGCCGGTTCCCGTCGATGTTCGAGCCGGTGCACGGCTCGGCGCCCGACATCGCCGGACGGGGCTGGGCCAACCCGGTCGCCGCAGTGCTGTCTGCGGCGATGTGCCTGGAACACCTCGGGGAGCCCGAGGCCGCCGCCGCAGTGGAAGCCGCAGCCGCCGGAGTCCTCCCTGAGTTGAAGTCGACCGGCGGGCCCAACATGGGCATGTCCACCTCCGAGATCGGAGCTCGGATCGCCGAACTCGTCGCCGAACACGCCTAGCGCCCGGCGCAGCGACGCCCCAATCCGGTGCTGCTGTCCCTGGTCGACGAGCGGAACGGCTGGCCGCGACGGACTGGTCCGCTCGCTCCACGTTCCCTTCAGCCGATCATTCGTAGGCGATGGCTTCCAAGATATTGAGGTTGGCGGCCCGGTAGGCCGGCCACCAAGCCGCGACGAGACCTGCCAGCCCTGCTCCGATGAACCCGGCGATGACGGGAAGCCACGGTACGTCGAAGGAGAAGCCGGGCCCGAAGACCGCCCAGGAGCCGAACCACCCCAGCACCAGCCCTGCCAGGACGCCCAAACCGGCCCCCAGCAACGCCACCAGGAAAGCCTCCCAACGCACCATGGCTCTCACCTGACGGCGGACCATACCGATGGCCCTGACCAGTCCGATCTCGCGGGTGCGCTCGAAGACGCTGAGGCTGAGGATGAGCACGACGCCGACGAGGGCGATCAGGATCGACATGCCCAACAAACCGAAGATCAGCACGAGAACGCCCAGCAGAGCGGTCTCGATCTGACCGAGGAGATCCTCCTGGGTGAACACCTGGACGGTGCCGAAGTCCTGCAACGCCGTCTCGACTGCCGCCTTGCCCTCTTCGACAGAGATCCCGTCGGCGAAGATCACCGACATCTGCACGTCGGGAAGCGACGGGTCGAGGACCGCATACTGGTCGTAGTCGATGTAGAAGCTGGCACTGTCGGAGACGTCGGATCCCAGTTCGAAGATGGCGACGATCTCGTGGTCGACCGGCTCCCCCGTGACGAAGATCTCGACCGGGTCGCCCAGAGCGAGGTCGACTCGGTCCGCTTCGCTCTTCTGCACCGCAACCGTCGCTCCCTCCAAGTCGTCGAATGAGCCCTCGACGACGTCGAGCACCGCGAACAGAGGGATCTCCTCCGGCTGTACCCCGACCAAGAAGTCGGTCTGTCCGTTGATGCGGGCGGGAGCCGATTTCAGCGTAGAAGCCGCTTGCACCTCCGGCAGGTCTTCCACGACGTCGCCGACGCCCTCGGCAAGCGCCTGCACCGGCCCGAACCCGGGGAACACCACCGCGTCGGCGGGAAACGCCTGCTCGAGCGCGTCCCGCGCCGTGGTTTGGATCGAGAACACGATGATCGCGACCGCCGTGACGAGCGCCACGCCGATCATCAACGCGCCTGCGGTCGCACCGGTCCGGCGAGGAGCCCGCCGGGCGTTCTCGATCGCCATTTGGCGGGTGATCGTCGTCCGGGCTCCCCGCAGCGGCTTCCCCACGGTGTCGATCATGCGACCGGCCGCACGCATCGCCACCGTGGCGACGGCGGCGCCGAGCGAGTACGTGCCCGCCATGATGAGGAGGGCGCCTGCGCCCACGATCCACAGTGCTCGATCGGTTGCCAGGGCCCAAAAGGCCAGCCCAACCCCAACGGCGAGGAGAATGCCCGTGATGAGCCAGCGCCGGAGCGCCGGGACTCGCCGGGGATGAATGTCGGTGAGCGCGGCCATCGGCAGGACTCGCGACGCCCTGATCGCCGGAATGAGCGCAGAGAGCAGCGTGGTGAACACTCCCACGGTCGCCGAGACGAGGATGGTCCGGGGCGTCAGCGTGATGTCGCCGGCCGGCAGCTCGCCACCGAAAGCCGACAATGCGAGCCGCAGGAGTTGGGCGAGCGCAACGCCACCGGGAATGCCGATGATCGACGCCAGCACCCCGATCACACCGGCTTCTACGAGCACCGACGTCAGCACCTGACGGCGGGTCGCCCCCAGCAGCCGGAACAGGGCGAGCTCCCGTGTCCGTTGACCGATCACGGTACGGAACGCGTTGTAGACGACGAACGTGCCCACTGCCACGGCCACCGCGGCGAAGATCAGCAGGAAGATGGTGATGAAGCTGAGACCCTCCTCGAGGTCGGCGGCAGCCTCCTCTGCTGCGGATTGCGCATCCAGCGCCCTGACGCCCTCGGGAAGGCCGGCGGCGATGGCGTCGATCGTGGCTTCGGCATCCACGCCGGCCTCGAACGTGACCGAGAAGCTGTCGACCTGATCGGCCGCGTCGGCGATGCGCTGCGTCTCGTCCAGCGTGGCAAAGAGGAACACCGCGCCGCCGAAGGGGTTGCCGCCTTCCACGTCGGCGACGCCGACGATGGTGGCCGATTCGACCGGCCCGAGACTGCTGTACTCGACGGCGTCACCGATCGACCAGCCTCGATCGGCGGCGCTGTCGGCGTCGACGACGATCTCCCCGGGGCCCGCCGGGGCGCGGCCAGAGGTGAGCTCGAAGAAGCCCGGGGCGTCGTTCCAGGCAAACACGAAGTTCGGCGGACCTCCGAACGTGGCGGGAGCTGCCTCGTCATCGGGGTCGACGATCTGGACGAAGGTGGTGAGGTCGACGAAGACTTGGTCCACTCCATCGACGGCGGCGATGACGTCGCCGATCGACGCCGCGATCCTCTGCTGGCCGAATGCGAAGTCCTCTTCGACGGCGTCGGGGTCGATGGTCACGGTGGCGTCCAACCCGGCCGCGGCGTCGGCGAAGGCCCCGGCGAAGGCGTCTCCGATGGTGTCGGTGAATACGAATGACGCGGAAACGAACGACACGCCGGCCACCACTGCCACCGCCAGCAGGAGGGTACGAACCTTGTGCTCCCAGATCCCTCTCAAGCTCGCCCGGACCATCAGGCCTCCAGCGTTTTGAGCCGATCCAGCACCCGCTCGGCGGTGGGTTCGCGCATCTCGTCGACGATTCGCCCGTCGGACAGGAACACGATGCGATCGGAATATGCCGCCGCCGTCGGTTCGTGGGTGACCATCACCATCGTCTGGCCAAATTCGTCCACCGCTCGCCGCAAGAATCCGAGCAATTCGGCCGAGGCGTTGGAATCGAGATTGCCCGAAGGCTCATCACCGAAGATCACCGCAGGCCGACTCGCCAGAGCTCGGGCTACCGCCACTCGTTGCTGCTGGCCCCCCGACATCTCGCTGGGCCGGTGTTCGAGCCGGTCGCGAATGCCGAGTACGTCGATCACCCCATCGACCCAGCTCTGATCGGGCGCCCGACCGGCGATGGTGATGGGGAGGACGATGTTCTCGTACGCGGTGAGCGTCGGTATCAGGTTGAAGGCCTGAAACACGAAACCGATGTTGTCTCGCCGCAGCTCGGTGAGTTGCTTGTCGGTGAGGAGGCCCAGCTCGGTCTCGCCGAGAAATACTCGGCCCGACGTGAGGGTGTCGAGGCCCGCCAAGCAATGCATGAGCGTCGATTTGCCCGACCCCGACGGGCCCATGATGGCCGTGAACTCGCCGATGGCGAAGTCGGCGCTGACGTCACGTAGGGCGTGTACGGCGGTTTCTCCTTCGCCGTAGACCTTGGAGGCGTCGACCGCTCGGGCAGCGACGCCGGTGGTGATGGTCATGATGCTCCTTCGTCTTCGACACGCGGCAGCTCGGGTGCGCGCATCGACGGGTGCGATCCGAACTCGGGTAACAGAGCGTCCCAACCGTCGATCAGTTCCATGATTTCGCTGATCGCCCGCTCGAGCTGACGATCGATGCCCTCGCGATGGTCTTGCGGGAGGTTTTCGACCTCGATGTCGGGCTCCGCTCCGTAGTTCTCGATGCCGAACCCGACATCGGTGAACCAGCTGCCGTACTCGGGCTGGGTGGTGATCGTGCCGTCCACCAGCGACTGCTGCGGCCAGATCCCGACGACGCCACCCCAGGTGCGGACGCCAATGAGCGGACCGAGGCCATAGAGCTTGAAGGTGTGCGAGAAGATGTCGCCGTCGGAACCACACAGTTCATTGGTCAGCGCAACCATCGGACCGGCAGGGGCATCGGGTGGAACGGGGCGCGGTTCGCCCCACCGGGTCACCCGATAGCCGATCCTCTGTCGTACCAACTTCTGCATCAGCAGGTGAGACACGTTGCCGCCACGGTTGAACCTCACATCGACGACGAGTCCCGGGCTGTCGACCTCTGCACGCCAGCTCCGGTGGAACTCGGCGAATCCGTTGGGTCCCATGTCGGGTATGTGGAGGTATCCGGCTGCGCCGTCCGTCGCCTCGTGTACCCGCCGGCGGTTCTCGTCGACCCAGACGCGATACCGCAGCGGAGTCTCAGACGCCAGTGCCTTGATCACCACGTGGCGGCTCCGACCTCGACCTCGTCGGAGCGTCAGCGGGACGGCGGCATCGGCTCGATCCACCAGAGCTTGATAAGGCGATACGTCGCCATCGACACGGATTCCGTCGACGGCGAGGATGCGATCACCAGCTCGGATGTCCAGTCCAGGCACAGCCAGCGGGCTCGTCCTCCGTTCGTCCCACGGATCACCGATCGGGATCCGCGCGATCTCCCACGCCCCCGAGCGCAGGCGGCGCAGGTCCGCCCCCAGCTCCCCCTGTTTCCACGGGGGCTCCGGCCGATAGTCGCCACCCATCTCGTAGGCGTGAGACGTCCCCAACTCACCCTGCATCGCCCAGACGAGATCGGAGAACTCCGACCGGGTCGCCACCCGATCGACCAGCGGCATGTGACGGACGAGGACTTCTTCCCAGTCGACCTCGGCCATGTCTTCCCGCCAGAAATGGTCACGCTGGAGGCGCCATGCCTCCCGCAGCATCTGGCGCCACTCGGCCGGCGGGTCGACCTCGACCCTGACCCGGGAAAGATCGACCCAGCCCGACTCCCGGCCGGGCGCGTCGGTGCCATTCTTGTCGCCGCCCTTGTGACCGACTTGCAAGACCCGGAGCTTCTTTTCGGCAAGGTAGGCGAGCACGGCTCGGTTGGAGGAAACGGTGAAGTCGGTGACGCCATCGGCTACCTGCTCGACCTTTCCTGACGCCGGGTCCCACATCTCGATCTTGCCACCGACCGGACCACGGTCGGTTGCACTGCGCATCGGATAGCTCGAAAAGAGCACCCGCTCTGCGGATGCGCCCTCGACCCGACCGTACCTACCGGCGGGCACCGGGAACGCGACTACGCGCTGCGAAATCTCTTCGAAGTCGATCGTCACTCGGGGCGGTTGGTCGGCGGCGTTGTCGTTGCTCGCACCGCCTCCCGGTGGCCGCGGAAGGCGTTGCTCCGCAGCGAACGGCGATACGGTCGCTGCGGTGAGCGGCAGTGCGTAGGGCCGGAACGAGCGCGGGAAGCCGTAATCGTGGAAGATCGAGTCGGCGATCGGCTCGTAGGTACGACTCGACAAGAAGTACAGATACTTGCCGTCCGCCGAGAACGACGGTCGCGCATCGAAGAACGCCCCGCTCGTCACCTGGCGGGTCCGCCCGGTACGGGCGTCGGCGACGAACACCGCCGCAGTACGAGGCGACACCGAAGCAGCAAACGCCACCCACCGCCCGTCGGGCGACCAGGCTGCGCCATGGGTCCACGAGTAGGGGCTGTGATGGACTCTGCGGACGTTGCCGCTGTCGAGGTTGCCGATCAGGAGCTCGTGGCGGTGATTCTCGATCACTACCCGATCGGCACCGTGGGGAGCGGGCGTGAGCGTTCGAGCCCGGCCGATGCCCTCGAGGACGAGGCGTCGTGAATGAGGATCGTCGGCGTCGACGACGAACACCGCCTCTTCGCCGGCCTCGTCGGTGATTCCCACCAGTCGGGTTCCGCCCGAGAGGTACGAGACGAGACGATCGCGCGCCCCATGCGAACGACGAAGGGCGCGCGGTGCGCCCTCCCACAACGGCATCGTGGTGGCCGATCCACGTGCAACGACCGCCACCGAATGGCCTTCAGGATGAAGCTGGATGCCCTCGAGTCGTTTGCCGGGAGGCTCGAACCGGCGAGCACGTTGCGGCTGCGAAGAGGGCAGGCGCACGTCGATCGGATCGGACCGACCCGCCGCAACATCGAACCGCCACACTTCCGCGCCCTGGTGGTAGACGATCGTGCGCCCGTCGGTGGCGGCGTTGCGGGCGTAAAACCCCTCATGGTGTGTGTGACGTTCGACGTTCCGACCCGTGGGCGTCGCCGAATAGAGATTGCCGTGCCCTTCGTGGTCGGACAGGAAGTACAGCCTGCGCTCGATCCACATCGGGCTGGAGAGGTTGCCGTCGGGCCCGTCGAACGGCTCGTAGAGGCCCTCTCCGGCTCGATCGACGAACAGGCGACCCTTGCGGCCGCCCCGGTAGCGCTTCCACTGGGCTGGATCACGGCCGAGCCTTCCGACGACCGTGCCTGGACGACCTCGCGCCCACGCGCCGGCCGGTCCCACGTCCAGCGGCTCGAAGTGGCCAGATTCGACATCGACGGACATGAGATGCAGCCATCCCTCGAACGGCTGGTGCCAGTCGGTGGCAACGATCACCCGGTCGGCTCCGTCCCATCCCACGCACCGCGCCAAGGTTCCAAAGTACGTGAGCCGCCTCGCCGGTCCCCCATCGGTGTCGATCACCCATACATCCGGCTGGCCTTCGTCGCGGCTGGTGTAGGCGATCCTGTCCCCGTCTGGAGAGATGCGGGGCCACGACACGGAGCCAGGATTGGCGGTCACCCGGTGGGCCACCCCGCCATCGAGGGGGACCGTCCACAGATCGTCCTCGGCGACGAACACGACCGTCGCCTTGCTCACCGACGGGAACCGGTAATAGCCCTTCACGCTCGCCACGGCGGGGAGGCTAGTTCGTCGCGGAACGTGTCAACGACGAGAGATCCCCAAGCGGACCCGGCTCTAGGGTGTCGCTGTGATCGAGCTGCTCCTCCCCCGCACCGATGCCGGGGTCGTCGTCCAGGCCGTCGTGGCGGTCGTCATCATCGGTCTGGCCCTGTGGTTCGCACGACGGCGCCCCGATGCTCGCCTTCTCGTGATCGGCGTGGCAGTGCTGACTGCTGCGTTGTTCGGCCTGCGTGCCGTCCACTGATGAGGTGCCCGGAGAGAGGAGTGACGCGATCGGGCGCTCAGGAGTCGAGCGGGTAGGCGAGCACGCCCAACAGCTTGCCGCTCTCGTCGGTGACCGGGATCGATTCGGCAACCTCCGGTTCGGCGTCCGGCAATGGGTCGGTGAGCCGAACCGCATCGACGGGAGCCACATAGGTGGACACCGACTCCTGGCGCGACGCACCTGCCAATGCGTCCATGCGCAACATGCCGAGGTACATACCCTGATCGACCACGGCGAGGGTCGCCACATCGAACAGGCGCTGCACGTCGGCGACCGACATGTGCGGGCTCACATAGTGGGGCTCGGTCATGTACTGGAACACCCGGTCCGGGGCGCTCTTGACGACCACCGCGCCTGCGGGTGCCTTGGCGACCAGACGTGCGCCAGTGCCGAACACCTGCCGCTGCAACCACGAGCCACCCGGCGCCCCGACCACGATCGCCTCGCCTTCCGCGAGCTGGTCGACGACCTCTTGTGCCCGATCCACCCGCACGGTGCGGTACTCCAGCTGTGGTACCGCCCGGTACAGCAACTCCACCGTCGTGAGCGCCTCAGCCTGCTCACCCGGTGTGCGGTATGCGCACAGCATCCGCCCGGGCAGGCTGGTCCGCTCGGCGAGCCGGGCGGTGACCTCGGCCACCAGCAGCGAATGAGGCCCACCCCCGACGAGGGCTGCCACGCCGGTCATCGCCGCCAGATCGAGATCGTGGGGAACGGCCGAAGGGATCAGGTCGAACTTGGTCGAGAGTCTGCGCGTCACCAGCAGCGAGGCGCGATGCTCGATGCAGGCATCACCGACGTCGCCGTTGACGCGAACGGCGTCCGGATCCAATGCCGTTGCGAGATCTGCGCAGCCCTTCCCACGCGTCCAGACCGCCCGGAGAGGTATTTCCGTGGATCTGATGTCGAACAAAGACGGCTCCCTGCCTCGTCTCGGCGACCCGACGGGTCCCACATATTCGGGTCGGCGCCCTCCTGCCGCCCAATGCGTAGGTTACCGCTCTCGACGGTTTTCGCTACGTCAGCTCGCCGAGAACGTCGCCTTTCGCCACACGAAATGCTCCGATCGCCAGCGCCGTCACGAACAGGATCAGGTTGACGAGCAGGCCGGTTCGCCCCGATATCCTCAAGAGGTAGAGGTTGGCGGCGATCCCGATGCCGAGGGGGAAGAACACGGTGAATCGTGGGATGCGACGGGTCGACGACAGGCGATCGAGCGGAGTGGTGCTCACCCACCAGACGAACCACGTCGACAGCCCGATGAGGCTCAGCTCCAGAAACCAGAGAGGTGCGAACAGACTGGCGAGCAGCGCCAGCGCCACGGTGAATCCGAGGAGCACCTGCGCGATCGGATGTCGTGCTCTGTCCACTCGAGCAACCCTAGGCGGGAGATACGATGCGGTCCCCGACCGAGGTGGACGATGAACCTGGCCGACGTGCTCGACGCCCGCAAGATGGTGCGGGAGTACACCTCCGCACCAGTCTCCGATGCCGCCGTCGAACGCATCGTTCGTGCGGGCCTTCGCGCTCCCTCGGCAGGCGACGCCCGCGGACAGCGCCTCGCCGTGGTACGGGACCCCGATCTCCGGGCCACCATTGCATCGGCTGCCGGCCAGGACGCGTGGGTCGGGCGCGGCTATCCCCCCTGGCTGGGCACCGCCCCCGTGCTCTTGGGGTTGGGTGTGGCTGTCGATGATTACCACCGCCGATACGCCGAAGCCGACAAGACCCGGTCCACACCACCGTCGGGGTGGAGTGTTCCGTATTGGTGGGTCGACGCCGGGGCGATGCTGCAGAACGTCTTGCTGGCGACGGTGGCCGAGGGGCTGGCAGCCGGATTCCTCGGTGAGCACGCGATCCCGGGATTGGCCGAGCACGTCGGATGGTCCGATGTCACCGCTCTCGGCATCGTCACGGTCGGTCACGAAGCTCCCTCCTCGCGCCGACCGGGCCGCCAGCGATCGCGCCCTCGGCTTCAGCGAGTCTCGTGGCTCTGAGTAGGCTCCTGGCCGGATGTCCGATGCCTACTTTGTACGTTCGCAGACCGGGTTCGAGCCAACCGAACTCACTCGGGGACCGTGGGATCGTGACTCGCAGCACGGCGGCCCTCCGTCTGCCCTCCTCGCCAAGCACCTGATCGGGGCGGCGCCGGATCACATGGATTTGGCCCGGATCACGGTAGAGCTGTTGCGGCCAGTCCCCATGGGGCCTCTCACAGCCCAGTCGGAGGTCGTGCGACCCGGCGTGCGGGTCTGCGGCACGACGGCGGAGCTGCGCACCGGGACGACGGTGGTCGCCCGGGCGATGGGACTGCATATCAGGCGCGACGATTCTGTTCCGGTGCCTCACTACGAGCGCATCATCCACGAACGCCCGGTCGACACCGAGCGTTCGTTCCCGCTGCCGATTCAGCATGACGAACCGAGCGGTTTTCCCGAATCGGTGGAAATCCACTGGGAGCCCGGCTCCGCCATCGGCCCCGGACCCGGCACCCTGTGGATGCGTTCTCTGGTCGACACAGTCGAGGGTGAGGAGACTTCTCCGGCCGAATGGGTCATTCCGCTGGCCGACTGCGGCAACGGCATCAGCTGGTGGTCGTTGTCCGATGTCACATTCGTCAACCCCGACCTCACCGTGTACCTACACCGGCAACCGGTCGGACGCTGGATCAGGATCCACGCCCGCAGTGAGTGGAACCCGACCGGCATCGGCTTGGCGGAGAGCGAGCTGGCCGACGAGGCCGGCCCGATCGGTCGCAGCCTCCAGTCTCTCTACCTGGCGGCCCTTTGAGGATCGTTGCCGCCCACGCCCATCTGGTTCGGCTGCCGCTGGTGCACCCGTTCCGCTCGAGCACGGCGCATCAGACGCACCGCACGGCCACGCTGATCGAGCTCATCGGGCCCGGCGGCCGGAGCGGGTGGGGTGAGTGCGTGGCAGATGTCACCCCCTACACCGCTCCCGACACGGCGCGCTCTGTGTTCGAGTCGCTGGACGCACGAGGCCTCGCCGACCTCGTGGCGGGCTTCCGGCCCGATCTTGGTCGGCTGACGAACGCCGCAATCGACGCTGCCCTCGACGACCTGCGCGCCAAGTCGGCCGACCGCCCGCTGGTCGAGCAATTGGGTGGCGAGCCCGGTCCGGTCGAGGTGGGGGTCGTCATCGGCACCGGCGATACCGCGACAACGCTTGCCCGCACCGGAGCTGCCCTCGACGAGGGCTACCGACGCGTGAAGCTCAAGGTGGGACCGAACGGATGGCGCACGGTGGAAGCCGTCCGTTCCACATTTCCCGATGCCATGTTGGCCGTGGACGCAAACGGCTCCCTCACCCCCTCCGAGCTGAACGTCGACCGGCTCGATGACCTGAGTTTGGCGTTCGTCGAGCAGCCGTTCGCCCCGGCCGACCTCGCGGCGCACGCTCGGTTGAGGGCCACGGCGGTCACACCTGTGTGCCTCGACGAGTCCGTACGAGCTCCGGCCGACTTGCTGGCCGCCTCGAGGGCGGCGGCCGTCGACCAAATCACGATCAAACACGGGATGGTGGGAGGGGTCGAGCGCGCACTCGAGCTGGCTGGCCAGGCGCGTGCCGAAGGCATAGGAGTGTGGGTGGGTGGCATGCTCGAGACCGGGATCGGAAGGGGTCACTCGCTGGCGCTGGCCCGCTCCCCCATCTTCACCGCGCCGGCGGATCTGGCGGCAAGCGCTCGCTACTTCGACCGAGACATCACCGAGCCATGGTGCGCCGATCGGGGAGTGATTCACGTGGGAAGTGGCCCCGGGATCGGCGTCAGCGTGGACGACGATGCCGTCGCCGCCTTCACGGTTGCGACCGCGAGCGCCTCGGGGTGAGCGACGTCATCAGCTCGGCGACGAACCCGCGCATCAAGGCGGTTGCTCGACTGCGCGACCGTCGCGAACGCGACCGAACCGGCTCGATCCTGATCGAAGGCGGCCGGGAGATCGCCAGAGCGATCGAATCGGGCCGAGTCGATCCCGCGGAGTTGTTCACTCCGGCCGACTCAACGAGCGACCTCCGCGGTCTGGCGGTCGCCGTCGAAGCGGCCGGCGGCCGGATCACCCTCGTTGAGGGCGAGGCTCTACGGCGGCTCTCAGTACGGGGCGATTCCCCCGTGTTGGTCGGATCTGCCCGATCCATCGCGCTGGACGAGGTCGACCCTCCGGCAGGCTCGATGCTCTTCGTCGTGGAGTCGCTCGAGAAGCCCGGCAACCTGGGAGCGATCTTGCGCACATGCGATGGCGCCGGGGTGGGAGCCGTGATCGTGGCCGACCCGGCGACGGATCTCTACAACCCCAATGTGATCCGCGCGTCGATGGGGGCGGTGTTCACCGTCCCCGTCTCGGTGACCGACACGGCCTCGGCCATCTCCTGGCTCCGCCGGCGAGGAACGGCAATCGCAATCACCAGCCCGGATGCCTCCCTCCCCTGGCACCGAGCCGACCTGACCCAGGACGTTGCGTTGGTGGTCGGCCCGGAACAGCTCGGCCTGTCGCGCTCCTGGCTCGAAGCAGCCGACCTTGCGCTTGTATTGCCCATGGTCGGTGAGGTCGATTCACTCAACGCCGCCACCACCGCAGCCATCGTTCTCTACGAAGCGGTACGGCAACGGTCGCTCTCACCGGACTGAATTCGGCACCGGCTCGTTGACATCGAACATGTGTTCGATGTAGCTTCGGAGGCATCGCCGTGTGGAGGAGACCACCCTGCCCGACGCCTCTCTGCCGCTGGCCCAGCGTTCGTTCGACGACATGGGAGCGCCGCTGCATTCGGTGCCGTTCTGTGTCCTCGACCTGGAGACGACCGGAGGGTCGGCGGCGAGCGACGCCATCACCGAGGTGGGGGCGGCCAAGTTCGTCGGTGGAGAGCAAGTCGGGACGTTCCAGACCCTGGTCAACCCGGGGACCGAGATCCCGCCTTTCATCACGGTGCTGACAGGGATCACCCATGCAATGGTGATCGAAGCCCCGACGATCGAGGAGGTCTATCCCGCATTCGTGGAGTTCCTGAGTGACGCCGTCATCGTCGGACACAACGTCCGGTTCGACATGAGCTTCCTGAGTGGCGCCGCACTGCGGCTCGGATACCCCCGCCTCGACAACCCGGTGATCGACACACTGGGCCTTGCTCGCCGCCTGGTGCGGTCAGAGCTTCGCAATCTCAAACTGTCCTCCCTGGCTGCCCACTTCCGATCTCCGGTGGCGCCCACCCATCGTGCCTTCGACGACGCCCTGGCCACCGCCCATGTCTTCCACTGCCTCCTGGAGCGCGCCGGCACCGTCGGCGTGACGGCGCTCGAAGACCTCCTCCAGCTCCCCACTGCCCGGGGCTCGGCCTCCTATCGGAAGATCACCCTGGCCGATGACCTCCCCCGGCGACCAGGGGTGTACTTCTTCATCGATCAGCACGGATCGATCTTCTACGTCGGCAAAGCGAAGAATCTGCGGACGAGGGTCCGGGCGTATTTCTACGGAGACAACCGGCGCACGGTCACCAACATGCTCAATGAGTTGCGCAGAGTGGACTATCGGGTATGCGAGACGGAGCTGGAGGCAGCGATCGCCGAGCTCCGCCTCATCCACGCTCATCGGCCGCGCTACAACCGACGATCCAAGCCGCCCAAATCGAATCACTGGCTGAAGGTCACCGATGAGGAGTTCCCGCGTCTCAGCGTCGTGCGCACACTGAAGCCGGACGGGCTCGCCTACCTGGGCCCGTTCCGCTCGCGCAAGTCGGCAGAACAGGTGATGAACGCCCTATGGGACGCGATTCCGATCCGGCGGTGCTTGAACCGGCCCGGATCGCGCTCGGCGCCGTGTGCATTCGCCCAACTCGGCGTGGCGAGCTGTCCGTGCGCCGGGACGGCCGATGCCGCCGAATACGGGCACGTGGTCACCACGTTGCTGCGTGGCCTGGACGACCGCCCCGAGCTGTTGCTGGAGCCGCTCAGAGAGCGAATGCGGGCCTTCGCGGCCGATCAGCGGTACGAAGAGGCGGGGTGGCTGCGTGATCGCTACAAAGCACTGGCGAGGAGCATCGACCGGCGAGCGGCGTGGCGAGCGCTTCAGGGCGCTGGGCGCATCGTCGCGCAACACCGCAACGGCGACTCGGCCGCGATCGACCACGGTCGGTTCGAAGCCTCCTGGCGCGGGCTCACCCCTCCCCTCCCCCACGCCGTCGCAGTGAGCGGCGATGCGCTCATGGAAGTCCCGTCGTCGGTGCTGGAGGCCGAAGAAGCCCACCTCATCTGGTCGTGGCTCGAGAGCGATGACGTGCGCATCGTCGACACCACCGGCGTCTGGCAATTCCCGATCCGGTCACCTCTCTTGGCCGCCTGACTGCGCCCGCCGTCCTCGTACCCCGTCCCTGCCCGCATCTACCATTGCGGCATGCGGTTCACCGTCCGACCAGGATCCGATCCGGTGGCGTCCGCCGACGCCACCCTCCTCGCCGCCATGGGGCTTCCGGGTGGCGGGATCATCGCGATCGGTGATACCCACGTGATGGTCCGTCCCGGCTCCGTACCGGAATCCACCGCCCTTCTCCTCGGCCCGAACGGCATGCGTAACGCCAACGTATCGGAAGGGCAGGCGATCGAGGCCAAGCGCGCCATCCTCCCCCATGCCCAACGGATCGTCATCAGCGGCGATCGACTCCCTGCCGGAGCCAAGGACCTGATTGCTGCGCTTCACGGGGCACCAGTCACCCCCGGCGACCGGGTGACCATCGATCAGGCGTACCTCGCCGACGGTGATGGCACTGCGATCTCTTTCGAGGTCGTGGAGATGAAGCCGGCCAAAGCAGCCACCGTGGGTGTCGCCACCGTCATCGTGGCAGAGGGCGAGCAAGCCGACCGTGCGGCTCCCAATCCGTACCAGGCTGCGTCTGGCCAGGCGGACGTGGCGGCCCCCAACGCCGGGGTGGAACAAACGATGCCGCAACCAGCCCTGGACGCCCAGTCGGGCCCACGCCGCCCAACCCGGGCCGAGGCGCTGCTGGCAGGCCTCGAGACAGAGCTCGACCTGATGACGGGGTGGTTGTCGCTCCTTACCTCGGTCGACGACCTGCCCTCGGCCTGGGGCCTCCCTCAGGTTGCCGGGATGCTGCTCCAAGGGCCACCGGGTTGCGGACAGGCAGAACTGGTGGCCAAGGCAGCTGCAGCCGCCCGGGCCCGAGTTCACGAAGTGGATCTCGACCTGGTCTTCAAGCCGGAGCGGCTCTTGGACCATCTGGAAAAGGCCGTCAAGACCACTTCGCCGCCGACCGTCATCTTCGTCAACCGCCTCGAAGCAGTCGCCGGCGAGGACGGGCTTTCGCCGTTCCGCACCCAAGTCGCCGCCATCCTTCGATGGTTCCTGGACGCCGTTGCTGAGAAGCCCGGCATCGCCGCAGTGTTGGGCGTTGCATCGGTGGCACGTTTGGACTCGACGATCACGGGCTCACCCCTCCTCCCCCGCACCCTGACGATTCCTCCCCCGGACCTCGACCGGCGCAAGCTCTTGTTCGAGGCAGCCCTCGCCCGGGTACCGGCGGGAGACATCGACTACGGTCTCCTCGCCGCCCGATCGGCCGGTTTCTCGGGCGCCGACATCGTCGCCGCAGTGGTCCATGCATCGGCGTCGGTGGCACGCGACGGCGAGCCGCTGACCACCGACGACCTGGTCGCCGCCATCGCCGAGACCACGCCGTCGCTCGGCAGTGCCTCCCTCGGCGAGATTCCTGCGTACGGTTTCGAGCGGGTCGCGGGCCTGATCGACGTGAAGCAGCGGCTGACCGAGGCCGTGATTTGGCCGATGACTCAGCCCGAGCGCTTCGCGCAACTCGGCATCGAGCCCCCGCGCGGCATCCTGTTGCATGGGCCGCCCGGCACGGGCAAGACGTTCGTTGTTCGGGCGCTCGCCCACGAGGCAGCTGCAGCGTTCTTCCCGGTCAAAGGCGCCGAGCTGCTCGACAAGTTCGTCGGAGAATCCGAACGGGGCGTACGAGAGATCTTCGCTCGCGCCCGCTCGGCGGCACCTTCGTTGCTGTTCTTCGACGAGATCGACGCGCTCGCTCCCGTCCGGGGGACGTCGACGAGCTCCGTCACCGACTCTGTCGTTGCCGCCCTGCTCACCGAGATCGACGGATTCGGCGGACGAGGCGACGTCGTCGTCGTCGGAGCGACCAACCGCAAGGACCTCATCGACCCGGCGCTTCTCCGATCGGGGCGGTTCGAGGTCCACATCGAGCTCGGGCTGCCGGACCTCGAGGCGCGCCGCGCCCTGCTGGAGATCAGCGACGTGCCCTTCTCGGCCGATGTCGACCTCGATCGGCTCGCCGCCGCCACCGACGGAATGTCGTTTGCCGATCTCACCGGGCTGCTTCGTGAAGCGGCGCTGGCGACGTTGCGCAGCGACGACCACGCCTTGGAGGTCGGGTGGGACGAGGTCGCAGGCGCCCTGGACCGATTCAACGGCTCCGAGGCCGGCTTCGACACGCCGTGATCACCCCGTGGCGGCGATCGCGTCGGCCAGGTTGAGCGACCCGTCGTAGAGCGCCCGGCCGATCACACACGCCGCCGCTCCGAGTTCGGCGAGTGCCACGAGATGGTCGATCGTCCCGACTCCGCCCGAAGCGATCACTCGAAACCCGTGCGGGTGAGCCACGATCCTGCGCGTGAGGTCGAGATCCGGACCGTGCATCGTTCCGTCACGCGCCACTCCGGTGACGATGATCCAGCGGCAACCCCTCTTGCCGAGTGCGTCTAGCACCGCGGGCACTGCCCGCCCTTGATCGAGCCATCCCGATCCGGTCGCCCGACCCGCCTTGACATCGACCGCGGCAACGAGCGCGTCGGGGCCGTGTGCTCCGACGATCGAGCCGATCAGGTCCGGATCCCACACTGCGGCCGAGCCGAGCACCACCCTTTCCGCCCCGATCGCCAGCGCCTCCTCGGCGACCGCCACACTGCGGATGCCGCCCCCAACTTGAAACGGGATGCCGGCGTCGCCCAGCTTCGACCACATCGTCGTGTCGGGAATTCCGGTGCGGGCGCCCTCCAGGTCCACGACGTGAACCAGCTCCGCCCCTTCGTCCATCCACCGCCGAGCCGCCGCCACCGGATCGGCGCCGTACAGAGTGACCTGGTCGAATCGGCCCTGCAACAGCCGTACCACCGAAGTGCCGAGCACATCGACTGCGGGAATGATCTGCACCTGGTTCCTCCCCATCGGCTCTTGCCGATACCGTGCTTATGTTTTACCATGCTACAACAGAAGAACACCTGCGCGACGGTGATTGCGCAATGACGAAGGCATTGACGAACGGTAATGCGATGACCGACCTCACCGACTGGCGCACATCCGATACCGACGAGCTGTGTGAGGCGATCGTCGCCATTGCCGATCCGCAGGAGGCGGCGATGTTTCTCCGCGATCTCTGCACCCACAAAGAGATCACCGATATGGCCCACCGCTGGCAGATCGTCCGGCTGCTCGACGAAGGCATCCCCTATCGGGAAATCGCCGAACGGGTCGGCGCGTCCACGGCGACGGTGACACGAGTTGCGCAATGGCTCAACCACGGTATGGGCGGATATCGAACCGTGTTGGACCGGGTCAAGCACCCATCATGAGCAGCCCACTCTTGCGCCTCGCCGTCCCCAACAAGGGCCGGCTGGTCGAGGGAACCAACGATCTGCTCACCGAGGCGGGACTCGACTTCGAACAGTCCGCACGGGCCTTGTCCGCTCGAGTGAGGAACGTCGACATCGAGCTGTTGTTCGTGCGCGCCGACGACGTGGCGGAACTGGTCGACGACGGCGTGGCGCACATCGGCGTGACCGGCCAAGATCTCGTCGCCGAATACGGCGCCGCATTGCCGGTACTTCTCGAGCTCGGATTCGGACACTGCCAGCTGGCCGCGGCGGTGCCGAAGTCATCACCCGTCGAGAAGCTCGAAGATCTGGCCGGCCTTCGTGTCGCCACCGCCCATCCTGCGGCGACGGGCCGGATCTTCGCGGACCGGTCCATCGACGTGACCCTCGTCCCATTGCATGGTTCGGTAGAGGTTGCGCCGAAGCTCGGTATCGCCGACGCCATCGTCGATCTCGTGTCGACCGGCTCGACGATGCTCGTCAACGGGCTGCGCCCCGTGGACGTGCTCCTGAACTCCCAAGCGGTGCTGGTGGCCAACGACGAGGCGCTGGGCGCGCAGGCCGAGGACATCGATCGCCTCACCTTGGCCATCGCCGCCGTCACGTCGGCTCGACGCAAGCGGTACGTCCTGCTCAACGCTCCCAGCGATTCCATCGCCACCATCGTGGAACTCATCCCCGGGCTCGGCGCCCCAACGATCGTGCCCCTCGCCGAGGATGGCATGGTCGCCGTGCACTCCGTGGTCGAGGCAGACACCATCTGGAACCTCTTGCCGCGCCTGCGGGCAGCCGGCGGCCGTGACATCCTCGTCATGCCCATCACCCAGCTGATTCCCTGATGAAACGAGTTCGACTCGCCAACCTCGATGCCGCCGAACGGCGCGCCCTGGTCCGACGATCTCCCGTCCCCGACCGAGCGGTCCGAGAGAGAGCCGCTCAGATATGTGAAGGCATTCGGACGGGCGGAGACGAAGCGTTGGCCGAGGCGTCCGCCGGCTACGGCGGAGGTTCCGCGGCCAGTGTCCGAGTCCCCCCGGCACAGCTTCATGCCGCGGTCGACGCCATCGACCCACCTGTCGTCGACGCACTGCGGCGGTCCATCTCCCACGTGGAGGCCTTCCACCGGGCCCAGCTGCCACGCCCAATCGACGTGGAGACCGCTCCGGGGGTCACCGTGTCCCGCGTCTGGAGCCCCTTGCGGCGAATCGGCGCCTACGTCCCCGGAGGCAAGGCGGCCTACCCATCGACGCTCATCATGACCACCGTGCCGGCCAAGATCGCCGGTGTCGAGCAGATCGCGGTTGCCACACCGGCTGACGAACGAGGAGAAGTGGCGACCGTAACGCTGGCTGCCGCTGCTCTGGTCGGCATCACCGAGGTGTATGCAATGGGCGGGGCCCAGGCGATCGGCGCGCTGGCGTACGGAACCGAATCCGTCCCCGCGGTCCAGAAGATCGTCGGCCCTGGCAATCAGTGGGTCACCGCCGCCAAGCTGGCCGTATTCGGCGACTGTGGCATCGATCTCCCGGCCGGGCCAAGCGAGGTACTGGTGCTGGCGGACGACACCGCCGAACCCGAGCTCGTTGCGGCCGACCTTCTCTGTCAAGCCGAGCACGGTCCCGAATCTCCCGCGGTGCTCGTCACGACTGACGAGGGGTTGGCCGGCGAGGTCGCGTCCGCGCTCACCCGCTTGCTCGGCCGGCTCGAGCGGAGCGCCATCCTGTCAGAGGCCCTCGAACACCACGGCCTCATCGTGATCGCCGCCTCGTGGGAGGACGCCATCGACTTTGCCAACGCCTACGCGCCGGAACACCTTTCGATCGTCTCCGATGACCCCGAGCGAGACGCCAAGGCAGTCACGTCTGCGGGTTCCGTTTACGTCGGTCGATGGTCACCCGAATCGGCGGGCGACTATGCAACGGGAGCCAACCACGTGTTGCCGACCGGCGGGCTTCCCGCTTCGTACGGCCCGCTGTCCACCGAGGACTTCGGATCGTGGCGCCAGATCCAGCGGATGACGGAATCCGGTCTCGCTGAGCTCGTTCCGACGATCACATCGCTCGCCGAGGCCGAAGGGCTGGCCGCCCACGCATTGGCCGCGACCATCCGCTTTGCGAAGGAGGCACCGTCGTGAGCGAATCCCGGACCGCCCGCACCACGCGCAAGACGCTGGAGACGGACGTCTCCGTCCACATCATGCTCGACGGCACCGGAGTGGCCGCCGTCGACACCGGTGTCGGCTTCTTCGATCATCTCCTCACCTCGTTCGCCCACCACGCCCTGGTCGACCTGGAACTGACCGTTGCGGGCGATCTCGCTGTCGACGACCACCACACCGTCGAGGACGCTTCGCTGACGTTGGGGGATGCGTTCGGCCAGGCCCTGGGCGATCGAGCCGGGCTCACCCGGTTCGGATCGGCTTCGGTACCGATGGATGAGGCGCTCGCCACCTGTGCGCTCGACGTGGGCGGCAGACCACATGCCGTCGTCGATCTTGCGCTGGTAACTCCCTACATCGGCAACTTGACCACCCAAAACCTCCCTCATGCGCTCGAGTCGCTGGCTCAAAACGCCGGATGGACCATGCACCTCCATTCGGCCGGCCAAAACGACCACCACGTTGCAGAGGCGGCGTTCAAAGCACTCGCCGTGGCCTTGCGGCAGGCGATCGCCATCGACGACCGGCGGATGGGTGTCGCATCGACCAAAGGGGTCGTCACGTGACGAGGATCGCGGTCGTCGACCACGGGGCCGGCAATCTGGTTTCCATCTGTCAGGGACTCGAGCATGTCGGCGCCGAGGTGACCATCATCACGGATCCCGACTGGCAGGACGCCGACGGCGTGGTCTTGCCCGGTGTGGGCGCCACCGGAGCTGCGATGACTCGACTCGCAGACCTCGGATTCGTCGAAACGCTCCGTGCCATCGACCGGCCGCTGTTGGGAATATGCGTCGGCATGCAGGTGCTCTTCGACCGCTCCGCCGAAGACGACACCGAATGCCTCGGGCTCATGGCTGGCTCCGTCGAGGAGCTCACGTTCGCGCCGCGGCTGCCGCACATGGGGTGGAACCAGCTCGACGTCGCCCACAGCGATCCCCTCTTTGTCGACGTGCCCGCCGAAGCGCTCTTCTACTTCGTGCACAGCTACGCACCCGTCCCCGTCGACCCGACCGTCGTCGTCGCCACTGCGCACCACGGGAATTCGTTCGTGGCTGCCGTGCGTCACGGTCCGCTGTGGGGCGTGCAGTTTCACCCTGAGCGAAGCGGACCGGCCGGTTTGATCTTGCTCTCCAACTTCGTGCAACTCGCCCGGGCAGGTGCCCGTGCTGCGTAAACGAGTGATCCCTTGCCTCGACGTCCGCGACGGGCGGGTCGTGAAGGGTGTGAATTTCCGCGACCTCACCGACGAGGGTGACCCGGTCGCCTTGGCCCGCCGATATGCAGCGGAGGGAGCCGACGAGATCGTATACCTCGACATCTCGGCGTCGCCAGAGGGAAGGTCGATCTTGCTCGATGTCGTCCGCCGAACGGCCCAGGGTGTGTTCATTCCTCTGACGGTCGCCGGAGGCGTGAGGTCCGTGGACGACATGCGGGCAGTGCTGCGCGCGGGAGCTGACAAGGTGGGGATCAACACCGCTGCGGTGCGACGCCCGGCGTTGATCAGCGAATGTGCCGTCGCGTTCGGCTCGCAGTGCGTCGTCGTGTCGATCGACGCCGCCGCCCGAGGAGAATCGTGGGAGGTCTACGTCAACGGAGGTCGCACTCCTACCGGGCTCGACGCCGTGGAATGGGCGCAACAGGCCGTGATGCTCGGAGCCGGTGAGCTGCTCGTCACATCGATCGACCGCGACGGGACCAAAGACGGCTACGACCTTCCTCTCACCAGAACCATGAGCGATGCCGTACGGGTTCCGGTGATCGCTTCTGGAGGCGCCGGTACGGTCGATCACTGTGTCGCCGCCATCGCCGAAGGTTCTGCCGAGGCGGTGCTCGCCGCCAGCATCTTCCACCGGCGTGAGATCTCCATCGCTGCGATCCAAGACGCTCTCGCCGGCGCCGGAATCCCATCTCGGTCGAGCTGATGGAGATCGACGAGCTGACGTTCGATGGCGATGGGCTGATCCCCGCGGTGATCCAGGATCACATGACGGGTCAGGTCCGCATGGTCGGCTGGATGAATCGGGCGGCGATCGAGGCGTCACTGTCCACCGGCCTGGTGCATTTCTGGAGTCGTCGCCGGTCCGCCTCTTGGAGGAAGGGCGAGACGAGCGGCAACTCGTTGCAGGTGGTCGACATCGTCGCCGATTGCGACGCCGACACCCTGCTCGTCACGGCCGAGGCAGTTGGCCCGACCTGTCACACCGGCGCCACTTCGTGCTTCGAGACCGATGATCCAGAGGGCTTCGCCTGGCTGGACCGGCTCAGCCGTACCGTCCGCAACCGCATGGAACGGCGACCCGCCGGCAGCTACACGGCCGCGCTTGCCGCCGCTGGCGTGGACGGCCCCGCCCGCAAGGTCCTCGAAGAGGCCGGCGAGCTGGTGTTCGCCGCGAAGAATCACGCGTCGGGCACGTCCAACGAAACATATGGCCCGCAGGACCGCACCGAGCTGGCTACCAGACTGGTCGAGGAAGCGGCCGACTTGCTGTATCACACCCTGGTTTTGCTCCACGAGCGTGAAATCGACCCGGCTGACGTGATCGCCGAACTGCGCAAGCGGCACCGATGACCTCTCGTCCCGCCGGCCTGACCCAACGACCCCACCATGGCCGGGCTCGGTTTGGGCCGGGCGGTCGACTGGGTACCTGACCATGATGGACCGATTCTTACGATGGATCGCGACGATCAGCGTGATCGTCGCGGCAGCTCGGGCGTCGCGCCCGGCCGTGGAGCGAGCCGGGCCCGGTGTCCGCCCTGGGTCGCCGGCCGGCGCCGTCGACGCGGTGCCCGTTTCCGGCTGGAAGCCCCTCGGCAAACGCCTCGTCTCGCAGATCCGCGCCGACAACGTCCCGACGGTGGCAGCCGCCATGGCCTACTACGGGTTCCTTGCCTTGTTCCCGGCCCTGATCGCCCTCGTCTCGTTCTACGGCCTGGTCGCCGACCCGGCCGACGTCCAACGGCAAGTGGATCAGTTGAGCGCGGTGCTGCCCGGGGAGGCGGCCGGCGAGTTGGTGCGTGAGCAGCTCGATGACATCGTTTCGTCGTCGTCGGGCGGGCTGGGTATCGGGTTGGCACTCTCGCTGGCTGGGGTGTTGTGGTCGGTGTCCAGTGGGATGGCGGCGCTGATCAAGGCCGTCAACCTCACCTACGACGAAGTCGAGGATCGGTCGTTCTTGCAGCTCCGCGGGCTGGCGATGACCCTCACGGTCGTCCTGCTCGTCGGTCTGGCAGGGGCGGTGTACGTCATCGCCGGGTTGCCTCGGTGGTTGGAGCGCACCGGTTTGTCCGAGACGGTCGCGGCGGCCATCCAGGCGGCCCGATGGCCGCTCGTAGCGGTGGGGGCCCTTGTCGGTCTGGCCATCTTCTACCGATATGCGCCCAATCGGCGCCCCGTGCAATGGCGATGGGTCTCTTGGGGGGCGGTGACGGCCACTCTTCTGTGGATCGTCGCGTCGGCAGGGCTCAACCTCTACGTCTCTCGGTTCGGCACGTACAACGAGACATATGGCGCCATCGGTGGTGTGATCGTCATGCTGCTGTGGATCTACGTCACATCGCTCAGCGTGTTGGTGGGGGCCGAGCTGGACGCCGAGCTGCTGGCGCACCCGGGTCGGGCACCCCGGGAAGAGATCGCCGCCTGACTGCGTTGACCGAAAGGACGCCCGTCAGACCAGCTCCCAGGGAGGACCGATGAACGACGCCCCCATCGCCTACGACGTACTCGTCATCGGTGCAGGACCGGCCGGTGAAAACGCCGCCGACATCGCCGCCCGCGGCGGCCTCGAGACCGCGATCATCGAGAAAGGACTGGTGGGAGGTGAGTGCTCGTACTGGGGTTGTATGCCATCCAAGGCGTTACTCCGCCCCGGCGAAGCGCTCCGGATGCTCCAGCGCGTCCCTGGGGCGAGGGCGGCCCTCACGGGCGAGCTCGACGTCGACAAGGCCCTGGCGCGTCGCAACTCCCTCGCCGCCCACTGGGACGACTCCGGCCAGGTCGCATGGCTCAAAGACGCTGGTGTCGACCTGATTCGTGGTCACGGACGCATCACCGGCCCTCGTGAGGTAGAGGTGACCGACGACGACGGGGCGATCACGCACTATCGCGCCTCCCGCGCGGTCGTCGTTGCGACCGGCACTGGTGCTGCGGTCCCGCCCGTCGAAGGATTGAAGGACGTGCGAGTGTGGGACAACCGCGACATCACGACCGCCAAAGAGGTTCCGCGGCGACTCGTGGTGCTGGGGGGTGGCGTCATCGGAGCGGAGATGGCGCAGGCTTGGAAAGATCTCGGCTCCGAGGAGGTCGCCATTATCGAGTTGGAACCTCGTTTGCTTCCAGGTGAGGAGCCTTTCGCCGGCGAAGAGCTGCAAGCTGCGCTCGAGAAGCTCGGCGTGGACGTACGCACACGGACGAGCCTCGTGCGTGTCGATCGGCAAGTGCCCGACGGGCCGATCACGAGCTTCCTGGACGACGGCAGCTCCATCGAGTCGGACGAACTGCTTGTGGCAGTGGGTAGGAGACCGTTGACGAGTGACCTCGGGCTCGAATCGATTGGGCTCGACCCCGGTGGCTACCTCGAGGTCGACGACCACATGGTCGTTGCCGGAGTCGACGGTGGTTGGTTGTATGCCGTGGGGGACGTCAACGGACGTGCGCTGCTCACCCACGCCGGGAAATACCAGGCGCGGATCGCCGGAGCTCACATCTCTGGAGTGGACACCCGCGCCTGGGGTGACGTCAGAGCGATCCCCCGGGTCGTGTTCACCGACCCTCATGTGGCGGCGGTCGGCCTCACCGAAGAACAGGCGATTCGGGAGGGCCTCGATGTTCGCACCATCCGCTACGACCTCGGGCACACGGCGGGCGCCTCCACCCTGGGCCAAGGCATCCGCGGAACCAGTCAGCTGGTCGTCGACGCAGCGAGGGACGTGATCGTGGGGGCCACGTTCGTGGGTCCCGGCGCCGGCGAGCTCTTGCATGCCGCCACCATCGCCATCGTCGGCGAGATCGACCTCAACACTCTGTGGCACGCCATTCCGTCTTTTCCGACGATGAGCGAGGTGTGGCTGCGTCTGCTCGAGGGGTATCGAGACGAGTTCGGCGCGCATTTCACTTGACGGGCGTCACCCCTCGATCACGTCCCCTTTGCCGATCACGACCAGGCCGCTGTCCGTCACGGTGAAACGCTCTCGGTCGGCGACGGGGTCGACTCCGATCTCGCATCCGGGCGGCACATGAACGTTCTTGTCGATGATGGCGCGCCGCACCACTGCACCCCGACTGATCGACACCCCCGAGAAGAGGATCGAATCGCTGACCGACGAGTAGGAGTTCACACGAACATTGCCCGACACGATCGAGCCGTGCACCGAACCTCCTGACACGATGGCTCCCGAAGCGACCAGAGAGTTGACCGCTTCCCCACGACGGTTCTCGACGTCGTGCACGAATTTGGCGGGCGGGCGCGGAAAGTTCCACGTGAAGATCGGCCACTCGGCGTTGTAGAGGTCGAATTCGGGCTCGACGGCGATGAGATCCATGGTCGCGGCGTAGTAGGCATCGAGCGTCCCGACATCCCGCCAGTACCCTCGCTCCTGTTCGGACTGCCCGGGAACGTCGTTGTCGGCGAAGTCGTATACGTGAGCCAGCTCCTCGTCCACCAATGCCGGAATGATGTTGCCCCCCATGTCGTGGGCCGAGTCCCGCTCCTGGTCCGCCAGCACTGCCTTGCGCAGCACATCGGCCCGAAAGATGTAGTTCCCCATCGAGGCGAACGAGAGGTCGGGGTGGCCGGGAAGCGCCGGAGGTTCGGTGGGCTTCTCGAGGAAGTTGCGGATCCGGCCGTCGCTGTCGGAGTCGATGACGCCGAAGCTCGACGCCTCGCGGCGGTCGACCCGGATCGCGGCCACCGTTACTCCCGCGCCCGATTCGATGTGCTGGTCGAGCATCTGGGCGGGGTCCATCCGATAGATGTGATCTGCGCCGAACACGATGACATGATCGGGCTCCTCGTCGTCGAGCAAGTTGAAGTTCTGGAAGATGGCGTCAGCCGATCCCGAGTACCAGCGGGGCCCGCGGCGCATCTGCGCCGGGACTGGTGTCACGTAGTTGCCCAGCACTGCAGACAAACGCCAGGTGCGGGCGAGATGAGTGTCGAGGCTATGCGACTTGTACTGGGTGAGGACCGCGATCCTCATGAAGCGGGCGTTGACCAGGTTGGACAGCACGAAATCGATGAGACGGTATTGGCCGCCAAAGGGCACCGCCGGCTTCGCCCGGCTCCTCGTGAGGGGGTACAGCCGACGGCCCTCGCCGCCTGCGAGGACCAGAGTCATGATGTGCGGGCGCGCAACCATGCCGTGAACCTAGCCGTCCGTGGTTGTTGGTACCGTGGCCGGATGCCGCTTCCGCCATCGTTGGGCGTGTTTGCCCTGGCTTCACTCTTGCTGGTCGTCAGCCCAGGTCCAGCGGTCATCTTCATCGTCACTCAAGGGCTGCATGGAGGTCGTCGCGCAGGAGTGGTGTCGGCACTGGGGATCTTTGCCGGCGGGCTGGTCCACGTGGCGGCGGCGGTCGCCGGTGTGTCGGCGATCCTGGCGACGTCGGGTGCGTTGTTCTCGGCGATGAAGTGGATCGGCGCGGTCTATCTCTTCTATCTCGGAGTGAAGACCCTGGTGCGTGGCGGCACCGGCCCCGTCGCCGCCGCTGCCCTACCCAACGATCGCGCTCGGTTTTGGCGAGGCGCAATGGTGAATCTTCTCAACCCAAAAGCCATCGGGTTCTTCGTGGCGTTCCTACCCCAATTCGCCGAGCCGGACATTGGCCCCCTCCCGCCGCAGCTCCTCATCTTGGGCATGACATTCACACTGATCGCCCTCGTCAGCGATGCGTTGTACGGGGTGTTCTCCGGAGCGTTGAGCGACATGCTGAACCGGTCCGATGTGGTGGGCCGTTGGTTGTCGAGAGTGTCGGGATTCACACTGATCGGGTTGGGAGCAGCTGCCGGCTTGGTTGGACGAACCGCATGAGAGCCTGGATCGCTCCCGTTCTGGCGCTCGCCCTCCTCGTCGCCGCCTGCTCGGCAGACGGGTCGGCCGGGTCCGCCGGTGACGCCCCCGAGTTGCCGACGATCGATGGCCCGGGGATCCGGACCCTGATCGCAGAGGAGCCCCGACCGCTGGTCATCAACGTGTGGGCGTCTTGGTGTGGGCCCTGTCGATCAGAGGCTCCCCTGCTGGCCTCTGCCCACGCCCGGTTCGGCGATGCGGTGCGTTTCGTCGGTATCGACACGCAGGACGCCCGAACGCCTGCACGCGAGTTCATCTCCGAATTCGGTCTCGAGTTCGAGCACTGGTTCGATCAACCGGGCGCGGTACGAGCCGAACTGGGTGGTTTCGGCGTGCCGGTCACGTACTTCGTGAAGCGAGACGGATCCGTCGAAGTCCACGCCGGCATCATCGACGAGCGGGCGCTCGTCTTGGGTCTCGAGGAAATCCTGGCCGACTGATGGAGTTCACCCTGCTGGGAGCGGCGGTCGTGGCGGTCGGGTCGATGTGGGCGGCCACCCGCGTGTTCCGGCAGTCTGTGACGTATTCCCCCCGGACGGTGTTCGAAGCGCTGCTGAACGCGATGTTGATCGGGCTGGTGACAGGACGGATATGGTCGATGATCGGCACGGGCACCAACCCGCTCACACATCTCGGCGACGCCTTCATCATCCGAGGCGGCGTCGATCCGATCGGAGCGACGATCGGCGCACTGGCAGCGACGGCATGGAGCGCCCGCCGTCACGGTTTTGCACTTGTCGATGCAGCGGCGGCCCCGGCGTTGGTGGGCCTGGCGGGGTGGCATGGTGCGTGTGTCGTCACCGCGTCGTGTCTCGGCGCCGCCACCAGCGTTCCTTGGGCTATGACAGCGCCGGGCTCGGCGGTCGGGCGCCATCCGGTGGAGCTGTACGCTGCCCTGCTCCTGTCGGTCGCAGCCTGGGTCGTCGGCCGACGCTCTACGGGCCGCACAGGATCGGCGGCCGCAGCCGCGATGCTTGCCGCTGCGGGCGTACGGTTCATCACCGAGCCCCTGCGGTTGTCGCTAGCCGGCAGTCGTCTCGTCTGGTACGGAATCGGCGTCGCGATCGGCGGAGTGGCGCTGCTCGTCACTCTGGCGAAGCGTCGCACCGAGGTAGAGCGGAGTGACCTGGGAGGCGAGCAAGGCGAGCCCGGCGAGCACGACGACGGCTTTGGCGAGCCGGCCTGACCCGGCGATGCTCTCCTGCATCTCGTCGATCAACGCAACGGCGTCGGCGGCGGCGGCGTCATAGTCGGCGACGAGCGTCCGGGAGTCTTCGAGGCGCGCTTCCAAGGCAGACAGCTCAACGCTCAGCTCGTCACTCGTTCCCGCAATGGCTTCGAGACCTGCGGCCGAGTCGGTGAGGAGCTCCGACTGCCGGCGCAACCGCTCGGGGATCGGATCCAGCGACACGTCAAGATCGGCCACGGCATCGTCGAACGGTCGGTCGGGGTTGTAGTCGACCCCGACGAAGCGCAGAGCCGACAATGCGCCGTCGACAGCCCCCGCCACTCGCTGGATGGCGGGGAGCGCATCATCGATCGCTTCCACCGCGACGGGGAGGTCGGTGCCCGTGATGTCGGCGATCTCGGCGATCAGCACCTCCGATTCGCGCAGCGAAAGACCCACGTCGGCGGCGGCGTCGGCGCCGGTCGATATCGCAGCCTCCAGGTCCGAGATGGACTCCGAGGCAAGCGCGACAGTCTCGGTGGCCGTCGACAGTGCGGTCTCGACGACGTCGAGTGTCTCGGTGGCATCGCGAGCGAATCGGTCGACGAGCAACACCCCGGCAACGGCCACAGTGATCGCCGCAACGGCTCCGATCGTCCCGACGACGAGCATGAAGAAACCAACACGAGGCCCATCGAGCATTACGCCAACTTAGTGCCATCGCGTAAGCTGCACGTCATGCCCGACGTACCCCAGACCCAGCAGCCGGACCACGACGAGTATTACGAGCTGCTGAACACTGTCACCCCCGCAGTCAAAGAGCTGATGGATTCGCACCGTGAACGCCGCGAGCATTGGTACGCGCACGAATATGTTCCGTGGGAGCAGGGCCGCAACTACCGCGATGAGCCGTGGGACGAGTCGCAGTGCACGATCTCGCCCGAGGCCCGCACGTCGCTGGTGCTCAACCTCCTCACCGAGGACAACCTTCCCTACTACCACGCAGAGATCGAATCGCATTCGATGACCCACGAGGTGCTCAAAGAATGGAACCACCTGTGGACGGCCGAGGAGGGACAGCACGCCATCGCCATCCGGAGCTACCTGTTGACCAGCCGCAACTGCGATCCTCGGGAGCTCGAAGACGACCGGCTGGCGACCATGGAAATCGGATACCACTCCGGATCCGAGAACCCGGCGATGCTGTTCGCCTACACGGCGATCCAGGAGCTGGCGACCCGGGTGAGCCACCGCAACGCCGGCCGTCTCACCGACGACGAGACGGCGTACGAGATCATGAGCCGGATCGCCACTGACGAGAACCACCACTTCATGTTCTATCGAGGCGTGGTCACCGCGATGCTCAAGGAAGCGCCGTCGCTGGTTTTGCCCAACATCTACAAAGTGCTCGCCAACTTCGAGATGCCGGGCGTCGGCATGCCCAACTACCTCCGCCGGGCGGTCGAGATGGCCAAGGCCGGCGTGTACAACATGAGGGTGCATCACGATCGTGTCGTGCAACCGCTGCTGCGGGACTGGAGGATCGAATCGCTGACTGGCCTGAGCACGACCGCACAGGAGATTCAGGAGAAGATCATGGCGCTTCCCCAGACCATCGAGCGGAAAGCGCAGGCGTTCGAGCGCAGGTACGGGCTGGCCACCTGAATCGAGCGACTCGGGGCGCCGGCGACCGGTACCAATCCCGGCCGCTCATGGCACTCTTTCTCCAAGCTCGACATCGGCGGATACCGTAGGCGGCTGGTCAGGAAATAGGCAGCGCCAAGGCCACCCGGCCGCCCGAAGGGCCCGATGGGTCGATCCAGATCTCCCCGCCGTGGGCCTCGACGACGCTCCGGGCGATCGCCAACCCCAACCCAGTACCCGAGCCCCGACGCCGCGACGGATCGGCCGTGGTGAACCGTTCGAAGGCGCGGTCGACGAAATCAGCCGGGAACCCAGGCCCCTGGTCCTGCACCGTCAGCAGTGCCCGGCGGGGTTCGCGATCGACCTCGACGACCACCTGCGACCCGTCCGGGGCATAACGGAGGGCGTTATCGACCAGGTTGCGAAGGGCGCGCCCCAGCGCCGCCGGATCGGCCGCCACCGCCGGCGCGTCGGATGCCCTCACCACCAGATCGATGTTGCCGGCCGCCGCCAGCGCAGCCATCGCCTCTACTGTCTCATCCGCGAGCTCAGCCAAGTCGACGAGTTGATCGGGTTTGACCCCGCCGGCCTCGAACGAAGTGAGGACCGAGAGATCGTCGATCAACGTGGCCATCGTGTCGATGTCCGCCTTGATCCGCTTGAGATAGCGGTCGGGATCGTCGACCACATCATCTTCGATGGCCTCGACCGCCACCCGCATTCCGGTGAGCGGAGTACGGAGATCGTGACTGACTGCCGCGAGGAAGTCTCGCCGAGCTGCCTCATCCGCTTCGCGCACTCGACGCGCCTCGGCCAGGCGATCGATCATCTGATCGACCTGGGTCGCAGTCGTGCCGAGCTCGTCGGCGCGGGCAATGCCTGTCCGGACCGTCAGATCGCCGTCCCCCACGGCCTGCACGGTGCGCACCAGCGCATCGAGGTCGGCCGTGAGCCGGCGGGTGACCGTCAATGCCACCGTCACACCCAAGGCGACGCCCAACCCGAGCGCGACGAGCACAACCCGCAGGTCGTGAACGTTGAGGACCATCGACCACGCAGCGGCCGCCACGGCCACCCCAACGATCAACACCGAGGAGATTGCGACGATCTGCAGCGTCGTGCGCAACGAACGGAGTCCCCAACCGGCGGTCATCCACCACGAGATGCCGATCGCGACCAGCGCCACGGACCCGAAGATGACGTACAGCACGAGCCGGTCTCTGGTCGTGGGCCGCATCGCCGCCTCGGCCACCAGCAGCCCGGCGGCCGAGACAACCAGCAGTGGCCCAACCAGCCTCATGGCTCGAACCTGTATCCCACGCCGCGCACCGTGACCACGTAGCGCGGGGCCACGGGATCGGCCTCGATCTTGTTTCGAATCCGCCGGATGTGCACCGTCACCGTCGAAGGATCCTGCCATTCCGGCGACGACTCCCACACGTGGCGGAGAATCTGGGCGCGACTGAACACCTGGCGAGGCGCCGACGCGAGGAAGGCGAGCAAATCGAATTCCTTCACGGTCAGGTGGGCAGACACGCCATCGACCTTGACTTCGCGACTCCCCAGGTCGATGTGCAACTCGCCGAACTCGAGCACCCCGGCGTCCGGTCGGCTCAACCCGTCCGCCCGGCGTAGCACCGACCGCACCCGAGCAGTCAACTCTCGTGGCGAGAACGGCTTCACGACGTAGTCGTCCGCGCCCAGCTCCAGCCCGATGACTCGGTCCGTCTCGTCCGCCCGGGCGGTCAACATGATGACCGGTAGGTCGCCCTCCGCTCTGATCGACCCCAGGAGCTCCAAGCCGTTGGGGCCCGGCAGCATGATGTCCAGGACCACCAGGTCGGGCCGGAACCCGGCCAGCTTGGCGAGGGCCTCGTCACCGGTGGCGGCGAGGTCGACCGAGTAGCCGTCGCGCTCGAGATAGCGGGCGACAACGTCACGCACCATGGGCTCGTCGTCTACGACGAGCACACGCTTGGACTGCATGCGCCAATCGTATTGCGAACCAGCCGGGCACCTCAACGAGAGAACCCATTGTTTCCCGTTTGTTCACGGCCTTCGACCGCGCCCGCGTCGCATGGAGACGCACCGAGGCACCTCTACACTCGAAGGTGATGACACATCCGGTCGATCTCGTCGACATTTCCGTCCGTGTGGGACGAACGGAGATCCTGCGCGGTCTCGACCTCAAGGTCGCCTCCGGCGAGTCGGTGGGCATCGAGGGCGCCAACGGTGCCGGCAAGACCACACTCCTCCGTCTGCTCGCCACCCTGATCAGGCCGGCGTCCGGCGCCGGATCGGTGCTCGGCGCCCGCCTCGGTTCGGACGATGTGGGGGCGGCACGCGCTCACATCGGCCTCCTGGCCCACGAGCCGGCCGTGTATCCGGAGCTGACACTGCACGAGAATCTCGGGTTCTACGCTCGACTGGCAGGCCGGCCGGCCGGCCGGGTCGACGAGTTGCTCGACGGGATCGGTCTCGGACGAGCCGCCCATCGTCGAGCGGGAGATGCCAGCCAGGGCATGCTGCGGCGGGTCGATCTGGCGCGGTTGCTCCTGCTCGAGCCCACCCTGGTGCTGCTCGACGAGCCCCACGCGGGCCTCGACACCGATGCCGAGAAGCTGATCGCTGCACTCATCGCCGACGTTCGCGCTCGCAACGGTTGTGCGGTGGTCGTCTCGCATGACGCCGCTCGCCTGCGGGATGTCACCGGACGGCGCCTTCGCCTCGACCTGGGGACCCTCGTATGACGGCGTGGACGGTTGCTGCCGAGATCGCCCGCAAGGACCTGCGCGTGGAGCTGCGGTCCGGAGAGGTCTTGTGGATCACGATCCCGTTCGGGGTGGTGGCATTGTTCCTGGTGCCCCTCGCGCTTCCCCTCGACAATCCACTGTTGGCGAGGGTGGGAAGCCCGATGTACTGGGTGGTCCTCCTCTTGTTCGGCATGACCATCGCACTGCGCGGCTCGGCCGTTCCCACCGAGCCGCAACGCGACGCATTGCGGCTGCTCGGAGTGGACCCGGCGGCCCGGTTCGCCGGGCGGGTCGCCGCCACCTCCATGTTGCTGTGGGCTTTTCAGATCGTCCTGGCACCGGCGACCTTCGTCCTGTACCAGACGCCCCTTCCTCCGTCATGGGGCCTCTTGATCCCGGTGGGATTGGGCGTCGGCCTCGGCTTGGCCGTTGTCGGCACGATCGCGGCCGATGTGACGCGTGGTCTGCGCTCACGAACGGCGCTCGCCCCTCTGCTGGTGGCACCACTGTCTGCCCCCCTGCTCGTAGCAGCCGCACAGGCGTCGGAATCATTGGCCAATGGCGACAGTATCCTCCTACCCGCCCTGATCATCGCGTTCACCGTGCTGGGCTTGGCGGTGGTCGGAGTGCTCACCGCCGGGCCCCTGGAGGAATCCGCCCAATGAAGTTGCGTTACGCCCTCACCGGACTGGCCGCTCTGGCGCTGGGAGTGGGTTTCTCGCTGGCGGCGCAGCATCCACCGGACGCCGTCCAGGGCGAGTTCGTTCGGATCATCAACGTGCACGTGCCGGCGTCTTGGCTGGCGTTCCTGGCATTCGCCGGCACGCTCGTCGGCAGCCTGGGGTGGTTTGCGACCCGCCGGTCGGGCTTTGATTCGTTCGCAGCCGCGTCGGCCGAGATCGGCGTGTTCTTCACCGCGCTTTCTCTGCTCACTGGCATGATCTGGGGCCAGGTGACGTGGGGCATCGCCTGGGATTGGGGCGACGCTCGGATGGCGTCCACGGCCCTCATGTTGTTCATCTATCTGGGCTATCTCGGTTTGCGGCGCGGATTGGCCGATCCGCAGGAGCGAGCCAAGCGATCGGCAGTCGTGGGCGCACTCGGCTTTCTGATCGTGCCGGTGGTCTATTTCTCGGTCAACGTCTTCCGCTCGCTGCACCAAACCCAGTCTGCCCGGCCGGATGGCTGGCAAATCGAGAGCAGCGCCATCGTGGTGTCGATGCTCACGAACCTGGCCGCATACTCGCTCGTCTACCTGGCCTTCGTGGTCTGGCGCACCGCCCAGGAGGCGGAACTCGGTCGAGCGCGGGTGGACGACCTGGCCGGAGCTGCGATCTCGCCGCCGACCATCGGAGTAGACCGTGACTGAGACGGCCGTGTGGATGTCATTCGCGGTCTCCTACGGCTTCATGATCGCCTACGTCGTGTCGCTCGTTCGCCGCGACCGCCGACTCCGGGCCGACCGTCGGGAGGAGTGACATGACGAATCGTTGGTTCGTCCTACCGGCGATCGGTGTCATGGGAGTCATCGCCGCGTTCGTGCTCTTCAGCGGCCTGGCGGACAACACCGTCTACTACCTGTTCGTCGACGAGGCGCTCGAACGGCGAACCGAGTTCCCTGACGGCGAACGGTTCCGTTTGGCCGGCATCGTGGTACCGGGTTCGATCGAGGAGGGACCGGGCGACCTGGAATTCGACGTCACCAACGGTGTCGACGTCATCCGTGTGGTCACCGACACCACACCTCCGCAGCTGTTCCAAGAAGACATCTCGGTGCTGTCAGAGGGGTATTGGGAAGGCGACCGATTTCGGGCCGACCAGCTCATCATCCAGCACAATGAGGAGTATCGCGCCCCTGAAGGCTACGAATCCGAGGCGGCCTCGTGAACGCTGCGCTCGGCGAGCTGGGGATACTCAGTGCGCTCGTCGGAGCGACCTGGCTGGTGGTTGCCGCCCGTGGCGAGGTCAAGGGCGCCGTCGGTCGGGTTGCCAGGCCCGTCGTGGTGCTGGTCGGCGGAGCCGCGGTGACCATGCTGGCGCTTCAGCTTGCCCTGCTGGCGGACGACTTCTCGATCGCCTACGTGATCAACAACAGCCGATCGACCACACCGTTGGTGTTCAAAGTGTCGTCGGCGTGGGCGGCCTTGGAAGGCAGCATCGTCTTGTGGGGTCTGGTTCTCGCTGGTTTCACGCTCATGGTGTTTCGCCAGCACCGCAGAAATCCCGACCCACTCGGGGCCGGTGCGCTAATGGTGCTGGGTGGGGTGGCGCTCTTCTTCTTCGGAATGATGGCCACGATCGCCAATCCCTTCGAACTCTGCACCCAGGCGATCGGGGCCTCATGCGTCGACTCGACGCCGGTTCCATGGGCGGATGCGATCGTGGTGGCCGACGGGCGGGGGCCCAATCCGCTCTTGCAGAACCACCTGCTGATGGCGATCCATCCACCGGTGCTCTACGTCGGGTATGTAGGCCTCACCGTGCCCTTTGCGTTCGCGATTTCGGCGCTGGCCCTGGCGCAGCCCGGGATCGCCTGGGCCCGCCGAACCAAGGCATGGACCTTGGCTGCGTGGAGCTTCCTGACCGTAGGCATCCTGTTGGGCGGCTGGTGGTCCTACGAAGTGCTGGGTTGGGGTGGCTACTGGGCGTGGGACCCGGTCGAGAACGCATCGTTCTTACCATGGCTGGCAGCAACGGCGTTCATTCACTCCAGCTTCGTGCAGATGAGGCGGGGAATGCTCCAGGCATGGAATTTCGTGCTGATCATCGGTGCGTTCTCCCTCACGATCCTCGGAACCTTCCTCACCAGGTCGGGGGCCATCGCCTCGGTCCATTCGTTCACGCAGAGCTCCATCGGGCCGGTCCTGCTCGGCTTCCTGGCGCTCGTGTTGATCGGCTCGTTCGGGTTGTTCGCTCGACGGGCCCATGTGGTGGCGCAGAGCCCCCGCCTCGAGTCGTTGATGAGCCGGGAAGGAGCGTTCCTGGCCAACAACCTGCTGCTGACGGTATTCGGTGCGGTTGTCTTGATCGGGACTCTGTTCCCGTTGTTCGTGGAGGCGTTCACGGGCGACACGGTGGGCGTGGGTAGACCTTTCTTCGACCGCTTCGCCGTGCCGCTGTCGTTTGCCTTGCTGTTGGCCATGGGGACGGGGCCGCTGATGCCCTACCGCATCGCCCGTGCCAGCATCGTCTGGGAAAGGATCCGAGTACCGCTGCGCCTGGCGCTCGGGGTTGGGGCGGCGTTGGTGATCTTGGGGCTGCGCGAAGCCTGGCCGTTGCTCAGCATCGTGGCGGCGTCGTACGTGATCGCCGCCATCGGCGCCCACCTCCTTCGGCTCAGCCGTGCGGGGGCCACCAAGCGGGATGAATCGCTTGGGTCGTCGGCACTCCGCGTGATTCGATCGGATGCCGGGTTCTGGGGCGGCCAGCTCTCCCACATCGGAGTGGCCGTGCTCGCCATCGGCATCGCCGGCTCGAGCGGCCTCGCATCCACCCACACGGTCAGCCTCGAGCCAGGCCAGCGAGGCGAATTCGCAGGCTACGAGTTCACATACGTCCGTCCCTTCACGTCGCAAGACGATCATCGCGTCGTCACCGGCGCATCGATCGAGGTCGCCCGGGGAGAAACCGGGTTGGGCATCGTACGTCCCCGCGTCAACGAGTTCCAGGGACAGGCGCAGGCGGTTCCGACACCAGGTGTCCTGTCGAGGGTCTCGGGTGACTTGTATTTCACGATCATCGCCATCGACGGGACCGGTGTCACGCTCGATGTCTGGTGGTTCCCGCTGCAGTGGATGGTCTGGCTCGGCGGCTTGATCGCCGGACTCGGTGGGATGTGGTCGACGGTGATGCGCCGGGCCGGCGCCCAGCGGGTCGAGACCCGATCCTCGGTCCGCCCGGTGACGATCGATGGCTGACTTTCGTCGTCGGACCGGCGGGCTGGTCACAGTCGTTCTCCTCGCCGTCGTCGTGTTCGGGGTGATTGCTGATCATCCCACCCCCGACGAGCGGCTGGCGTCTCTCGGTGACCGGATTGCCTGTCCTGTGTGCGACGGCGCCTCCATCGCCGATTCGCCGTCGACCTATGCCCGCGACATGTTGAGCCTCGTCGAGGAGCAAATCGCCCAAGGATGGAGCGACGAAGAGATCATGACCTACTTCGAGGCTCGCTACACCGATGCTATTCGGCTCGATGCTCCTGCCGACTCGAGCCGACTGCTCCTTTGGCTGGCGCCGCTCGGCGTGGCCGGCGCAGGAGCGTACCTCGCCCTTGGCACCCGACGGCGGGAGCATGGCGATGCCTGACCAGACGGAGGAGCGCCTCGAACAGGCCAATCGCGACCTGATCGAGGTCGATCGACAGGCGGCCGACGGTGAGCTCGACGCCGCCACCGCCGAACATCTGCGCGAGGTGTACCGCAACGAGATTGCCGCCCTACAGGCTTCGAGCGCCCGAGAGCTGACGGACGACGAGCTCGCTCCCGTCCAACCAGCACGCCGCGGGCGACGAGCGCTCCTCGGCACTCTGCTGATCGTGAGCTCAGTCGTTGCGATCACCGTGGCGGTGGTGCAGTCCGCTGGGCAACGAGAAGGAGGATTCATCACCGGCACAGGTGCCGACACCGGGGTCGACTTGGCCTCCGTCTCCAACGAGGAGATGGCCCAGGTCATCGCCGCCAATCCTGACAATCCGGCCATCAACAGAATGCGGCTCGCTCTCGCGGGCCGGTACTTCGAGACGGGAGACCAGCAGGCCGCGTTCCGTTGGTACGACGAAGTGCTGCAGAGCGAACCGACCGAAGCCGAAGCGTCTGAGGCATTGGGACGGATCGGCTGGCTCGTCTTCGTGTCCGGTGACACGGCGCTGGCCGAGCAGTCCCTGACGAGGGCGCTGGAGCTTGCACCGGCGAATCTGGACGCAGCCTTCTTCCTCGGACGCCTCTATGCCGACACCGACCGTCCCGCAGAAGCAATCGACGTGTGGTCGGCCATCGCCGACGATCCATCTCTGCCCGACAATGTCCGCGAGGTGGCACGAGATGCAATCGCCGCAGTGGAGGAGGGCCGGTGAACGACCGGTCGCGCCTCGAGTGGCTCGGCTGGACAGCAGTCGCCGTCGGCGCGGTGATCGCTGTCGTCTTCGGCATCCAGCTCGCCGGCGATCAGAACACGGTTGTCGCCACGCCGCTGATCGGTCGCCAGGTCGCCGACTTGGAGCTTCCCTTGATGGAGAGCGACGGCACGGTGTCACTCTCGGATCGACGCGGCTCGATCCTGGTGGTCACGTTCTGGGCGTCGTGGTGTCTGCCGTGTCGCGATGAGCAGCCCGAGCTGGTGGCGGCAGCGAATCGCTATGCGGGCGAGGGAGTCCACTTCGTCGCGGTGTTGTATCAGGACGACCTGGACGACGCTTCGCGCTTCCTCGACGAGTTCGGACGGGCCGAGTCGGCCAGCTACGTCACTGACCCGGGATCGCGGGCGGCGATCGAATTCGGCCTGTTCGGGATCCCCGAGACGTTCTTCGTCGATCCCGAAGGCGTCGTCGTCGGGAAGGTCAGCGGCGGCGTCGACCTACCGATCATCTTGAGCACGATCGAGGCGATTCGGGCGGGAGCGGTGCCGGGTGAAGCGTCGACTGGAGAGACATTCCAGGCTCCGTAGGCTCACCATGACCGCAAGGCACTCAGGAGGTGGGAGCCGTGGCGATCAACGCCTCGATCTCCGCTCGGATCTCCTGCTCCGATAGGACGCCCGGCCAGCCCGTCTTCACGATCTTGTCGTGCGTGATCAGCATCGTGACCGGCTGATACGGCACGCCGTACGCCGCAAAGATCGATTCGTCGTCATCGAGGCCCCAACGGATGGTGCCCGACGGAATGAGGCGCTCAGCTTCGGCTTTCGTATCCTCGAGGGTGCCTTTCCACGCCACCGCCAGAAATGTCACCTGGTCGGCGTAGTCGGGGGCGATCGATTCGACAACGGGCAACTCCCGTTTGCAGGTCGGTCACCACTCAGCCCAGAAGATCAGATAGACCGGTTTCGTCTCGGCGGCCAGCTGGTAGGTCGACCCATCGGCCAGCGCCAGTGAGAAATCAGGGGCAGGTGGACCGTCGACGCCCGAAGGCGAGGCCGATTCGGGAGGATCAGTCGCAGGGGGCTGGGTGCCGGACGTCTCCGAGGTCGCCGGGGCGGGTCGAGTCGTCGCCGAAGCAGACTCCCCTCCCCCGTCCGTTGCCGGCGTCTCTTGTTCGACGGTTGGGGCGTTCGACGTTTCAACGACCGCTCCACCGCATGCGACGGCCAACAACAAAAGTGCGACCGCGGCACTCGTGATTCTCGTGGTCATCCGCCTGGCAGTGTATGGGGGTGGTCGTGGAATGCCCAGCTCAGCTCGACGTGTTCACGGATTGTTCACGACGACGTCGACGGCTTCAGCTCGTTCGAGCGTTCGATGACGGTGTCGAGGACCCGACCAGCCGCGCCCGAGTCGACGGATTCCGCCGCCCTCTCCATGCCTTCCTCGAAGCCGCCGGCTATGCCGAAGGCCACGATCCCCGCAGCGGCGTTCACCAAGGCGATGTCCCGTTTGGGTCCGGTGGCACCCGCCAGCACAGAGCGGACGATCTCGGCATTGGCGGCGGCATCGCCACCGAGAAGGTCGTCGAGCTTGGCTCGCTCCACCCCGAAATCCTCGGGGGTGAACTCGGCATGGGTGATCTCATCGTCCCTGAGCCGGTAGATGTATGACGGTCCGGTGGTGGTGAGCTCGTCGAGGCCATCCTCGCCGTAGAAGACGAATGCGGTGTGCGCGCCGAGATTTCGGAGTACTTCGATCATCTTCTGGGCCATCACCGGATCGGACACCCCGACTGCATACCGGCGCGCCCCGGCCGGATTGGTCAACGGACCGAGGAAGTTGAACACGGTGGGAATCCCCAACTCGGCTCGCACAGGGCCGGCATGGCGCATCGCCGGGTGATAGCTGCGGGCGAAGAAGAAGCCGAATCCCTGATCCCGCACCAGGGCGGCGGTGGCCTCAGGGGGAAGATCGATGGCGACGCCCAACTCTTCGAGAACGTCGGCGGATCCGCACAGCGACGACGCAGATCTGTTTCCGTGTTTGGCCACGGTCGCTCCGGCACCCGCAGCGATGAGCGCAGCCGTCGTGGAGATGTTGAACGTTCCGGCCCGATCCCCTCCCGTTCCGACCACGTCGACCACGTCAACCCCGACATCGACGGCAACGGCGGCTTGTCGCATGGCCGCGACCAGGCCGGTCATCTCCGAGACCGACTCTCCTTTGATCCGGAGTCCCACCACGAAGGCGGCGATCTGAGCGGGACTGGCCCCACCCGTCATGATCTGGGTCATGGCCTCGGCGGCTGTCTCTCGGGACAGGTCGCCGCCACCGGCGAGGGTCGCGAGCACCGCCGGCCAATCGAATGCGGACATTGAGGCGCTTTCTCTGGGTTGGCGGATCAGCATTCCGCCGCCGGGCCGGACTGTCAAGTGGCCGGCGACGATCAGGACACGCTGCGGGCCCGCTGGCGCAGAAGGCGCCGCCGATGTCGCTGCGTGGTACCGCCCCACACCCCATTGCGCTCGCCCGCCTCCAAGGCATAGACCAGGCACTCGACCCGGACGTCGCATTTCCGGCAGACGGCGAGCGCCCGGCGCTCGTCACCGCCTGGCGGCGGGAAGAAGATGTCCGGATCGCAGCCCCGGCATGCGGCTCGCGCCGACCAAGGGGCGTCAGGTAGAGCAGGCACCCGAGCCTCGCATTGCGATGAACCTCATCACACCTTTGATACGTCGGAAAGGTGCTGTCTGGTTCCGCAACGGCGGGAAGGACCGCACTACCATGGATTTCGCGGTTCACGGACTTCGGAGGTTCAGATGGCCAACTCGCTGCTCTATTTCGCCTATACGGCGATGATCGACCCCACGGTGATCACCACCGTGGCGCCGGCAGCTGAGTTCGCCTTCATCGCCCATCTTCCCGAGACCAGGCTCGTCTTCCCCTTCGACAACGACCGCTGGGACGGTGCACTGCCGTCGGTCATCGAAGAGCCGGGCAACACCGTCTGGGGGGCGATGTTCCGCGTGGGTTCCGGCGATCTGAAAGCCATCACGTCGTACGAGGCGTCGGAGGGTCGACACGAGACCTACGATTTCAAAGCTGTCGACCGAGAGGGCAAGCGTCACGCGGTCGTCACCCACGTTGCGTTGTCCAACGGCGTGACGGCGAGGCCCCCTTCCCGGTCCTACATGGCCCAGATCGTGGCGGGCGGCCGCCACTGGAAGCTGCCCATGGGCTGGGTGGCAGGCATCGAGGAGTACGTGGAGGAGCCACTCCTCTGATCCGCCGTCGCTCTCGGTTTGGAACCTGGGGGCCCCGCCCGCCTGCGTTCGAGGCCCGTCAGGAAGTCTCGAGTTCGGCGCCTGGTCGGAAGAGGTAGTTGAGCAGGTAGGCGAGCACCGCACCCGCCAGGGGGCCGGCGATGTAGATGCCCAGGTGCCCTCCGGGCGAGCCGATCAGTGCAGGACCGAAGGTTCGGGCCGGGTTGACACTGGCCCCCGACAACGGAATCGCCGCAAAGTGAACCGCAACGAGCGCAAGCGAAATCGCCAGCGGAGCACGAGACGGATCCGTGCGAGTCACGATGAGAATCACGAGCACGAATGCAGCGGTGAGAAGCATCTCGAGCAAGAACGCCCCCCACAGCTTCCCGTCCGGGAACGCATTCTGTGTGATTGCCACGCCGGTGCGACCGTTCACCGCGAGAAGGGCGGCCGCAGCCACCAGACCGCCGGCGAACTGAGCGATGAGATACGACACCACGTCCACGAACTCGACACGTTTGTCGAAGAACGCGGCGATCGTGACGGCCGGGTTGAAATGACCTCCGCTGACGTGGCCCACGGCATAGATCGCAACCAGCAAGCCGAGCCCGAAGCCCCAAGGGGCGATCAACAAGGGGGATACGCCTGCGCTCACCGCCGAGAGAACGGATAGACCTCCCACAAATACGAGGATGAACGTGCCAACCAGCTCCGCCGCAATTTTGTTCGCAATCATGTTCCGCAGTTCCTCCAGCAGTCGCACCCGTGTGGGCGTGGTGGCCCTCGTTCTAGAGTTACCTGCCCTCGTTTACAAGGATTTCGGGTCGACAGCCAGATGGTCACTCAGTGGTTCCACGTCATCATCGGAGCGGCGGCCGGCTTCGTCGCTGCGGCATTCTCGGCGGTGGGAGGGTGGTTGGCCCTTCAGGCATTGGGTCTGGACGATCCGACCACGCCCGCTGCGCTGGTGGGTCTGCTCGTGGGTGCGATCGCCGGCGGCTACGTCGCCGGCCGGATGACCTTGCGAAGCGTGTTTCACGGAGCGCTGGCCGGCGTGGCACTGACCGGTGGTGCCGCGTTGGTCGCCATCAGCTCAGGCGGCGCCGCCCCTGTGGCGAGTCTCCTGGGATTGTTCGTCGGCGGCCTCCTCGCCGGAGGCGTCGGTGGCTGGGCATCGACGCGCCGCCGGCGCTCTTGATCTGTTCGTTCTCTCGGTGATGAGGTACGCTGATCGTCGAGTGAGCCAGGCGGTCGCGGTTGGCGACGGGCTGCGGTGATCGCAGAACGTCGGCGGCTGAGGAAAGTCCGGACTCCATAGGGTAGGGCGCTGGGTAACTCCCAGGCGGCGTGAGCCGACGGAAAGTGCAACAGAGAGCAGACCGCCGCTGCGGTTGACGCATCGGCAAGGGTGAAACGGTGGTGTAAGAGACCACCAGCGGCTCGGGCGACCGGGCCGGCTAGGCAAACCCCGCTCGGAGCAAGACCAAGCAGAGGCGATGGGTGGCCCGTCCGAGCCTCGGGTAGGTCGCATGAGGGCACCGGCGACGGTGCTCCCAGATGGATGACCGCCGGCGCCGGCATATCGGCCGGTGTCACAGAATCCGGCTTATCGGATCACTCGAACAAGACGGAGGCCTTCGGGCCTCCGTCTCCTCATCGGACCTCGACCAGCTCGGTGTCAGGCTGATAGCTGCTCCAGGCGAACCAGAAACTGTCGAGGTGGGCAACCTGGTTGAGTTGGGCTCCGGCCAGCTCGCCTTCGACGGCAGCGCCCGTGATCGTCCATGTCGACCCGGTCTCGAGATCTCGGAAGCCGCCCCCATCCACCCCGAAGGTGAGGGAGCGCCCGTCGAGCGCCGCCTCGAATACGCCCACAGAACCCACGTCACGCCCGCCGGCTACGCCGGATCCATCGAGCGCCGACGATTGGCCGTCCTTCCAGAAGATCACGATGTCGAGCCCTCCAACCTCTCCCATCGTCGCCGACGCCGTCCCATCCTGAAGCAGGTTGAGCGACCAGGCGGTGGCCTCGCCATCGACGACCACACCTACGACTCTCCGCATCAGCTCTGCCCGGTCGTCGGCATCGCCTCGAAAGAGGAACGGAATGCCCAGCGGGTTGTCGTACCCGGCGTATGGGTTCGTCCCGTAGTCGCGGCGGGCGCCGGTTCGCGTCCGATCGAGCACCAGGGCGTCGGCAAACTGGTTCTTGGCATCTGCCCACGCGATCAGCGGGCTCGGCAGCGGCTCGAGCTGGGTGCCGGTCAACGTGCCGACCACGGCCCGACCGTCGTAGTGAGTCCACAAGCTCTCGGTGAGCCGGTCATACATGACCAGCGCCGAGTTGTAGAGGCTGCCCGACGTCCCGAACGTGGTCTCCTGACCGTCGACCACACGCACGTATGACACCGCCGAGTTGCACAGCGGGCAATAGGTCACGGATACCGGGAGCCCGCCCACCGTGTCATTGACGATCTCATGCCAGATGAGGATCTGAACCGGGTAGATCCGGGTGTCACCGTCGACGGTGAGATAGACGACGGGTTCGTCGTCCTGGATCCAACGGTCGGCGGTGGCGATGTCGGTGAACTGCGGCTCGTCGATCGGCGGGATTCCGTCAGGGGGCGGACCTCCCGAGAAGATCTGATCTACATCGACGAGTGGCTCGGGAAACGATGGGTCGGTGCGGGTGCGAAGCGCCGACACGACCTCGCCTTCTGTCGCATCGATGCCGGGAGACGCAGGCGGCGTCGCTCCGGGGCCGGTGTCGGCGCCGTCGAGGGCGCTGCCGCATGCCCCGACCACCAACAGCAGGGCCCCGAGGAACGCGAGACGATACGATTTCATGCCGCTCATGCTCCCAGTACCAACGACTTGGATAGGGTGAATGACGGCGAACTATCGGGTTGGCGACAGAGCTTTGGGTGGTCAGCAGGAAGAGGTGGCGACTCGGATCGGTTGTGCGGCTCGTGGCGCCTGACTCCAGACCCAATCGCGGACCCGCTCCGGGCGGCGCCGACCACACGTCTGCCACGGCCCGCCGGCGTGCGTTGGCAGCGATCGCCGTCAGCCAGCTCCTTGCGCTCACCGTGTGGTTCAGCGCCTCGGCGGTTGCCCCGCAACTGCAGGATGCCTGGTCGCTCGACGGTGGCCAGCTGGCGGCACTCACGCTGGCGGTGCAGCTCGGATTCGTCGTGGGTGCACTCGGCGCAGCGATGACCAATCTCGCCGATCGGGTGGCGAGCCGTACGCTGTTCGTGGCGAGTGCAATCGCCGCAGCCGCGGTCAACGCGTCGCTCGTCGTGGTTGGGTCCAATCAGGTCTGGCTCGCCATCGTGCTCCGATTTGTCTCGGGAGTGGCGTTGGCGGGCGTCTACCCGTCGGGCCTCAAAGTCATGGCTGGTTGGTTCGAACGCGAGCGGGGGATGGCCCTCGGCGTTCTCGTCGGAGCGCTCACCGTGGGCAGCGCCACGCCTCACCTGGTGCGGGGAATCGTGGCGGAATGGCGAGTGGTGGTCATGGCGAGCTCGGTCATGGCGCTTCTGGCGGCGGTGGTGATGGCCCGCTTCGTCGGAGACGGGCCGCACGACTCGTCCGCTGCCCGCTTCTCGTTCCGACAGGTGGGCCAGGTGGTTCGCAGCCGCGGCTATCGGCTGAGCACCTTCGGCTATCTCGGGCACATGTGGGAGCTGTACGCAATGTGGACGTGGACCGCAGCATTCCTGGCTGCGTCGGGAGCCGCCGCCGGCACCGCATATGGTCCAATCGGCGTCTGGACGTTCTTCATCATCGCCGTCGGTGGGTTCGGTGCATGGCGGGCCGGCGTCTGGGCCGACCGGTACGGCCGTCCACAGATCGCCGGCGGATCAATGATCGTTTCAGGCTCGTGCGCCGCCGTCACGCCGCTCCTGTTCGGTCGTCCGGCGTGGCTGGTGGTGCCGGTGTTCATCGTGTGGGGATTCGCCGTCGTGGCCGATTCAGCCCAGTTCTCCACGATGGCCACCGAGACATCTGCGGCCGAAGCGCGCGGAACGGCACTGGCACTGCAGACGGCGCTCGGCTTTCTCCTGACGCTCGTCACGATTCGCGGCGTCCCGCTGATCGCCGAGTCCTTCACCTGGCGATGGGCGTTCCCTGTGCTGGCACTCGGACCGGTCCTCGGCGTGGCCGCCATGGCGCGGATGCGGAAACTGAATCCTCAGCCGTGAAGTCATCGCGGCACGCGGTGTACCTCGGCCCCGAACCACGCTGCCAACGCCCGACATCGGGCGGAGCCGGCTGTCCCTTGCTCACGCAGGAGCGAGCGGGCGC
>JBFHAT010000001.1:0-175108 GCA_041586155.1 Acidimicrobiia bacterium | reverse complement strand
CGCTCGGACCGACCCAGACGTGCCCAAACATCGCGGCATCACCTATTTCGTGGTCGACATGGAATCTCCCGGCGTCGAGGTCCGGCCGCTGTACCAGATCACAGGCGATGCCGAGTTCAACGAGGTGTACTTCACCGATGTTCGGGTGCCGGACGGCAACCGGATCGGCGAGATCGGCGACGGCTGGAGAGTGGCGATGGCGACGCTCATGAACGAGCGAGTTGCCATCGGGTCCAATGTGACGCCCCGCGGATCCGGAGCGATCGGACAGGCTGTTGCTTTGTATGCCGCCAAAGGAGACGGCGACCCGGTGCTACGCGACCGTCTGATGCGCTTGTGGTGCGAGGCCGAGGCCATGCGGCTGACGAACTTGCGCGCCGCCGAGAATCGAAGCAAAGGCACTCCCGGTCCGGAAGGGTCGACAGGGAAGCTGCAGTGGGCGGAGCTGAACAAAAAGGTCACCGAGTTCACGATGGAGCTGCTCGGCGCCGAGGCGTTGCTCTTCCCGGGTGGCTATCGGATGGAGCGTCCTACCGACTCTCCGCTCAACGCGGGGCCTGCGCAACGGACGTTCCTGCGAGCGAGGGCAAACTCCATCGAGGGCGGCACGTCCGAAGTCCTTCGCAACATCTTGGGCGAACGGGTGCTGGGCCTGCCCGGGGAGCCTCGCATCGACAAAGACGTGCCGTGGAAGGACGTTCCTCGCAACTGACGCCTCAGGAGCCCCCGGCCGGCAGGATCGCGAGGAGGGCCCCCTGCTCGACGCTCACCGACACGACTGGACGAAGGAAGACGTTCGAGATGCCCTTGCCGGAGGTGGGCTCCAGGGTCGCCTCCAGCATCTCCCATTTGAGTCCGTACGTGGTGACGCCGGTGGCGGGGCCGTCGACGGCCAGCAGCGACACGAGGTCACCTGGCGCGCCATGGAGGGTGGTCTCGTGCCGTACCAGGTAGACATGGGCGCCGTTGGCGAACCATTCGATTCGCATGCCGGCGAGGGCCGGGTCGCGGAGGACCGCGGCGTTGACCAAGAAGTGGTCGAGGCGACCGCCGCCGCCGCCCACCACAACGGCGCGTTCGACATCCAGCCGGCGGACGGCATCGAGCGCCAGCTCCAGGTCCGTGCGATCCTTCTCCGGCGGATGTTGCTCGATGGGGATCCCTTCGGCCCTCGCCAGGGCGGCAGCCGATACCGAATCGAGATCACCGATGATCAGATCCGGCTCGAGCCCGAGGATCTCGGCCTGGTGCAGACCGGAGTCTGCCGCAATGACGAATGCGCAGTCCGGGAGGTCGTCGGTGATCGAGACATCGACGGGGTCGCCGCCGACGAGAACGATGGCGGCATCCGGCTCGTCGAGGCGGTTCAGCTCGACCATGATGCCCAGCCTCCCGGCCCGAGATTCACGGGTGGCGCCCCATCTTCGACCGGCTGCACCACGATGTTCGACTCGCCGGTTTCGGTATCGAGCGCCGAGTACACGAATGCCTCGCCGTCGGGGGACCACAGAGTCAAGCTGCGGGAGTACTGGTCCCAGAACGGGAAATAGGCAGCGAGCGATACGAGCGACGGCGTGAAGCCGCCGAAGGTCACGATCTCGCCGTCCTGCCACACCGACCAGCGCGTGGTGGGTATCGCCCCCGAGCTCACCGCTTCGAGGTACAACAGTCGCCGGCCGTCGGGACTCCACTCGAACACGAGCACCGGACCAGTGGTCACCTCTTCGAGCACGTCGCCGTCGATGACGCTGAGACCGCCACGTGTGGGCGGGTCGGTGGAGTCGGAGAATGCGATCCGCCGACCGGCCGCCTCGAAGGCGCCGAGACCCTCGATCTCGACCACGTCGTCGTGTGGCTCGTCGAGCTCGCCCCACACGAGTGTCTGCACCGTTTGGGCCCGCAGGCGTGCGCCGCGGGCGGAGATGGTTCCGGGCTGCGTGATCAACTGCAGGACGCCGCGTTCGGTCCATTGCGGCGCCTGGTAGAGGCCACTGTTGGCTTCCACCGCTTCCGGCGGACCAGTCGGCGGCACCAGTCTCGTCTCGGTGCCACCCACATGGGCGAACATCGTGCTGCTGTCGGGTGCCCAGTCGAAGTAGTACGGCGTCCCCTCGTCGACCATGGTCGCCGCATCGTCGTCGATTGCGGCGACGGCGAGCGACACGAGACCCTGGGCGCCATTGCCGAGAAACGCGATCTGCCGTCCGTCCGGACTCCAGTGGAAGTAGAACGCCGGGAATGGGGCGACGATGAAGGCCGGCTCTGAACCGGGTTCGACCACTCCCACGACCGGGGCGCCGTCGCGAACCGCACTGAACGCCAGCCGGCTGCCGTCCGGCGACCATGTCGGCTGGCTGCCCGCTCCTTGCGGAAACACCTCTATCGGTCCGTCTCCGTCGGGGTCCATCACGGTGACCGTTTCGCCTGCAACCGCCAGCCGTCCCCCCAACGAGGTGAGATCGACCGTCGCCGTGAAGTCGGGCGCTGGCGAGGTCGCTGTGGTTGCCGGGACGGACTCGACGGTAGGCCCAGGGATCGTCGACGTCGAGGAGGACGCGAGACAGGCACTGGTCAGGATCACGAGTGGCAGCAGGCGGCGAATCGGTGTTCCTCCACCAGACGAGCCTAGGCCGCTCAATGGGGCGGTGGCCGGGGTCTATCCTCGCTCCGATGGAGACGATCGCCGTTCTCACTTCGGGAGGCGACGCGCCAGGCATGAACGCCGCCTTGCGGGCGGTGGTGAAGGTCGCGGCGGGCAAGGGCGTGAGAGTGCTCGGCGTGGAGCGGGGGTTCGACGGCCTCATCGACGCCCACACACGTCAGTTGACTCGGGTGGTGGCCGGTCGGTTGGCACCGATCGGAGAGCTGCAGGATCTGGGCAACTCGGGTGGAACGCTGCTCGGTAGTGCCCGGAGTCCTCGTTTCGAAACTCTCGAAGGACGGGTTGAGGCTGGGCAGCGCATGATTGCTCTCGGCGTGGGCGGCTTGATCGTGATCGGTGGAAACGGATCGATCACCGGCGCCCACAGGTTCGCGAACGATACGTCGATCCCAGTGGTCGGGATTCCGGCCAGCATCGACAACGACATCGGATGTACGTCCGATGCGATCGGGGTCGACACCGCGCTCAACACGATCGTCGACGCGTGCGATCGCATCTCCGACACCGCCCGGGCGTTGAAGCGGGCTTTCGTCGTGGAGGTCATGGGACGCCAGAGCGGCTACCTGGCAATGGCCAGCGCCGTCGCAGCCGCAGCGGATGCGGTGTTGTTGCCCGAACAGAAGCGGACCGATCGGGAGATCGTGGATGCGGTCTCTGATGTCATCATCACCAGCCTGGCAACCGAGCGACGCAAGAGAAAAGTGTTGATCATCAAAGCCGAGGGGGTCCGGCTCGGGACCGAGGACCTCGTCGAGGCAGTCGAGGAGAGGGTGCTGCCACACGGCATCGACGTCCGTGCGACCGTCCTCGGACACATCGTGCGGGGCGGCGCTCCATCGTTTCACGATCGGATGCTCGCGGGGCGAGTCGGATTGGTAGCGGTCGAAGCGCTATTGGCTGGTTCCTCAGATGCGATGACCGCGTGGCGTACGACCGTGCGCGGAGGTGAAGCGACGTCAGATCCCATGGTGCGCCTGTTTCCGATCGAGACCGTGCTCCGGGAGACCGGCGCATTGCTCGATGGTTCGTCCGAGGTCACGAAACGGCGCATCCGCCGCATGGAAGAGATTCAGGGGGTGCTTGCGCTGTGAGTCTCGTCAGCGTCCGGTGGCCTCGTTGAGCGCTCGGATCCGATCGGCGAGCGTCTCGCTCAGATGGTGTGGCTGATACCGCCAGCGCCAGTTGCCGACCGGTTGCCCGGGTGTGTTCATCCGCGCCTCGTTCCCGAGCCCGAGGAAGTCTTGGAGCGGGGCGACCGACCATGCCGCCACACTGCCCCAAGCGGTGGCGAGCATTCGCCAGACGAAATCGTCCGGTCCACCCACGTAGGCCTCCGCCGCCTGCCGCTCGGCCGGTGATGCGTTGCGGTGCCAACCCTGCACCGTCTCGTTGTCGTGCGTGCCGGTATACACCACGCAGTTCTCCGGGTACAGATGTGGGAGGAACGGGTTTTCCGGATCACCATCGAATGCGAACTGCAGGATCTTCATGCCCGGCAGGCCGTAGTGATCTCTCAGCGCAGGGACCGCGGGCGACAGGTCACCGAGGTCCTCGGCGATGATCGGAAGCCTCCCCATCTGATCGCCGACGGTGTCGAAGAACGAGTGGCCGGGTCCCGTCAGCCATTCCCCCGTCTCGGCGGTAGGCGCCCCGGCCGGGATCGACCAGTAGTCGGCGAATGCCCGGAAGTGGTCGATGCGTACGACGTCGGTCATCCGGAGCGTGCTGCGCAGGCGCCGGATCCACCATGCGTACCGCTGCTGTTCGTGCTCTTCCCACCGGTACAGTGGATTCCCCCACAGCTGACCCGTCGGTGAGAAGTAGTCAGGTGGGACGCCGGCCATCGTGATGAGGGAGCCCGCGTCGTCAACCGTGAAGAGGTGGCGATGTGTCCAGACGTCGCTCGAATCATGAGCGACGAAGATGGGCAGGTCACCGACGATTTGGATGCCGGCTTCGGCGGCGTGCCTGCGAACGCCGTCCCACTGTCGGAAGAACATGTACTGGCGAAACATGTGGGCTTGAACCCGCCCTGCCAGGCGCTCTCTGGCCGACGCCAATGCGACCTCGTGGCGATCGCGCAGCGGGACCGGCCAGCTGATCCAGGGTCCGCCGCCCTGCTCCTCTTTGATCGCCATGAACAGCGCAAAGTCGTCCAACCAGTGTGATTCCTCCTCGAAGAACGTCGCGAGCTCATCGGATGGCTCGAAACCGGCGGCGGCGGCGTCGAGCAGTTCGAGCTTGCGGCCGATGAGCTCGGAAAAGTCGATGGGGCCGACCGGTTGTGGTTCGAGCATTGCTCGGTCGAGCCACCCTTCGGCGGCGAGCGCTTCGGGGCTGATGAGCATCGGGTTGCCGGCAAACGACGAGAAGCACTGGTACGGCGAGTCGCCGTATCCGGTCGGGCCGAGCGGCAGTACCTGCCAGTACTTGCATCCGGTCGCCTGGAGCCACTCGATCCATCGCCCCGCAGCCGGGCCGAGATCGCCGATCCCGTACAACGAATCGAACGAGGTGGGGTGGAGCAGCACTCCGGCACTTCGGTCGGTGAGCATCGCCAGACGATAGCTATCTGATCGTGACCGTCAGTTGCGCATGGGCTGCCCTCAGAGCCTCCTCAGTCGCAGCTGGATCAGAGGCTTCGGCGAACAGGAACCCCAGGTAGCGATCTCCCTCCGGCAACGCCTCGATCCGTTCACCGACCGGAACCGTGACCTCGAGCGCCGTGATGCCTGGCACTGCCAGCGCAGCCTCTCGGCCGGTCACGCCCTTCAGTGTGCCGGTGCGAGGGATGGGCAACATCATCACGCCGGCGCTGGCCGGCCCGAGCCGCGGCCGGCCTCGGCCGATGCCGAGCGAAGCTTTGAGGACGAGTTCCTCCAGAGATGTGCGCAACAAACCGAAATGAAGCGCGCGCCCGCACAACCCCCCGATCGGTCGGGCAGCAAGCTCGATCAGGACGACGAAGGACCCATCGATGCGCAGCTCGGCGTGCACGGGGCCATGCTCCAAGCCGAGCGTTTGCGCGGCTGCAGATGTCGTCTCCACGACGGCCGCTTGGACCTCGGGGTGGAGCCGACTCGGTGTGACGTACAGCGTTTCTTCGAAGTACGGCCCGTCGAGCGGGTCGGGCTTGTCGAGAACCGCGAGCAACTCGAATTCGCCGTCGTGCAGCATCCCTTCGACGGCGACTTCGGGACCATTCACGAACCGCTCGATGAGGATCGGCTCGTTGGGACTTCGGCCGGCCCGAGCGAGGATGAGGCGGATGCGCTCTGCAGCCGCGATGGCGGCGTCGGCGTCGTTTGCTCGAATCACTCCCCGGCTCGCCGAAAGGGAAATGGGCTTGAGGACGACCGGGAAACCGACGTGCTCCGCAACCAATCCCGGGTCGGAGTGGACGTCGGCCACTTGATAGATGGGCTGTCGGATGACGCCGCGCAGGGCGCGTCGCAGTTGCACCTTGTTGCGCGTGGCGGCGACCGCGGCCGGTTCGTTGTGACGAAGGCCGAGCTGGCGGGCGGCGAGTGAAGCTACGAGGACGCCCTCGTCGTCGGGAGCCACGATCGCATCGAGTGGATGCTGCGCGGCGAATGTGACAATTCGCTCGGCAGCGGTCTCCGGGGTCGAACAGTCGGCGAGCAGAAAACCGTTGTCCATGTGCTCCGCCAGTGTCTGGGGCTGCTCGGAGACGACCGTCAGCTCGACTCCCAGCCGTTTTGCGGCCGGAACGAAGTCTCGGGCGCGGTAGGTCGCAGAAGGCAGGATCAACGCAACGCGCGGCATCCGACCATCTTCCCACGGCCACGGAAACAGAAGTCGCGCTTGGGATGCCCCGCGTTCCTCCTACAATGGGGCGTGATGCCGGACCGAATCCTCCATGTGACGCCCGAAGCAATGTCGAAGATCATCGAGATTCGCGACAACGAGCCGGGCGACGAAGAATTTGGGCTGTTCCTCGAGATCGTGGGAATCAACGGCCCTCAGTACAAGTATGAGCTGTCATTCATGCCGACGGCTGATGCCGGCGATGACGACGTCGTGGAGCGGCACGGCGACTTGACGGTCATCATGCCAGGGCGGGATGCTCCCAATCTCGACGGGGCCGAGATCTCGATGGGATCAGACCCGGACAACCCGGCTCTGTCGATCAACAACCCCAACACCCCCTCGCCCCCGATGCCCGAAGGGGTGGCTCCCGGCGATTTGGAGGGTCCTCTGGCCGACAAGATCCAGGTCATGCTGGATCGGCACGTCAACCCGGCCATCGCCGCTCACGGCGGCGCAGCCCAACTCGTCTCGGTCGACGAAGGTACCGCCTACCTGCAGATGATGGGAGGTTGCCAAGGCTGTGGTCTGGCAGCAGTCACACTCTCCCAAGGGATCGAGCGGATCCTCAAAGACTCGATTCCCGAGCTGGTGTCCGTGGTGGACGTGACCAACCACTCCGCAGGCGAGAACCCGTACTATCAGTCCGAGAAGAAGTAGCGCTCAGCGAGTCTCGAGTTTGAGCAGCTGGCGGCGTTGCGCCCAGACGAATCCGCCCTGGGTTTCCATCCGCAACCACTCGTCTTCCATGATCGCGTCCGAGATCCGTTCGCCGCGCCCGCCTTCGACCAGAAGATGTCCGTTGAAGGTGTGAGAGCCGATGAGCTTGATGGTTGCATCGACGCGCTCGAAGAAGCCCGCTGGCTTTGGGCCCGAGATGGCACGGATGGCGCTGATGTTTCGTTTGCCGACCAGCTGGAACCGTTCGGCGCGAAGGTTGAACGGGAGCAGTTGAGACGGTTCGTCCATGAGATCTTGGATCGTGGCCGCACCCGAATGGGAGGGGGACGTCGTCGAGAGGAACAGGGTCCCCGACTCCACTGTTCCGTCTGCCAGATACATGGTGACGGGGATCGGCTGTTTCTTCACCTTGAGCTCGTCCATTGCCTCTCCTCAGCCGGCGCGGGCGACCGGCAGATCCTCCGGCCGGGCGGTCAGGATTTGTTCTCGGGCGAGCCACACCAACGCGACCCCGGTGTCGAAGCGCATCCAGACGTCGCCGTCGTTGACGACGTCGGACACCCTGGTGCCTGTACCGTGTTGGATCAGGAACCTACCCGAGAACCGGTGCCCGCCGAGCATCTCGACATGGGCCGGGATCAGCGTCGTCGCATCGTCGACGTGTCGGCGATCCTTTTCGACCTCCACCGCCGCCACTCCCGAACGGCCAACCAGCGCGAACCGTCCTGCCTTGTCCCGCACAGGGAACATCGGCTCCGATTCCCGCATCAGGTCGCCGACCGTCTGTCCACCGGTGCGGTAGGGGGCGTCGGCCGACAGGTATACCCATCCCCGCATCACCGATCCGTTGACCAGAAAGAGAGATACATGCACCTCGATCTTGTCGACCTGATAGTCACTCACGATCGGGCCGGGTGGTCTTCGGGGAGGAACGGGATGATCAGCTCGCGGTTGATGGCCCGTTCATATGCGGTGGCAGGATCGATGCGTTTGTCATTGAGGAGCTCCAAGATGGCCGCATCGAGAGTCTGCATTCCCTCGCCGCGCCCGGTCTGCATCGCCGACGGGATTTGGAACGTCTTTCCTTCGCGAATGAGGTTGCCGATCGCGGGCGTGCACATCATGACCTCCATCGCGGCGACCCTGCCCGGCTCGTCGATCGTCTTGAAGAGCGTCTGGGCCAGGACCGCCTTCAGGCTGTCGGCGAGCGTCGAGCGAATCTGAGGCTGCTCGTCGGCGGGGAAGACTTCGATGACACGGTCGACCGTCTTGGCCGCGTTGGTCGTGTGGAGCGTCCCGAAGACGAGATGGCCGGTGGCGGCTGCCTCCACGGCGAGTCGGATGGTCTCCAGGTCGCGCATCTCGCCGACCAGGATGATGTCCGGGTCCTCGCGGAGAGCCGCTCGAAGGGCGGCGGCAAATGACGACGTGTGGGATCCGACTTCACGGTGATTGACGAGCGCTCTCTGGCTGGTGTGTACGAACTCGACCGGATCCTCGATCGTCAGGATGTGATCGTTGCGGGTGCGGTTGGCCTCGTCGATGATCGCCGCCAACGTCGTAGACTTCCCCGATCCGGTCGGTCCGGTCACGAGCACCAACCCCTTGGCGAGCTGGGCGAGGTCGCGAATGGGCTTGGACAGGCCAAGCTGATCGCATGTGAGGATCTCCGACGGGATCAGCCTGAAGACCCCGCCGGCGCCGTTCTTGTGCATGAAGATGTTGCAGCGAAAACGAGCGAGTCCCGGTACCTCGTACCCGAAGTCCACGTCGCCGGTCTGCTCGAAATGCTCCCAGGTGTCTTTGGGAGTGATCTCGCGCAGCAGCACACGGACCGTCTGGTCGTTGAGTGGTTCGCTCTTCAGGCGCGTCAGGTCGCCGTGGATGCGCATGATGGGCACCTGGCCCGCAACCAGGTGGAGGTCCGATCCGTTCTGCTGGTGCAGCGCCCGGAACAGTGCGTCGAGTTTGGCCATCAGCTCCTCTGGGGTCATTGATGTATCGGAGCGGAACCGGGGCGCCTTGAGAGCCGCGCCAACGCCCGATTCGGGGCGAGTGGTCGCCGATCCGTACCTCGTGGTGTAGCCGGCTCAGCGGGTGGCGCTGAGTAACATCCCGCCGTGGAACGTTTTGGCGGTCGTCGACGTCTTACCTCCATGCGCGTCCGGTGGCTGGCCCTCATCTTCGTGGTGTCTGTGTTCTCGAGCGCCGTCCCGGCGGTGGCGCAGCAGTCCCTCGAGGTGGAGGGAGCCGTCGGGCTCGACGGCTACGTCGATCCGGACGAGCCCACTGATCTGACCATCACGGTGCGCAGTCCCAGCTTGTTCGTGGGCTCGCTCGAAGTGTCGATGCGCAACTTCCAGACGTCGGTTCCGCTGGAGGTTCCCGCCGATGGCCTCAAGGAGGTCGTGGTCGGGTTGCCTCCGCCCGGTTCGTCGCCGAACGTGATGGTGAGGATCCTGGACGGATCGGGTAACCGGGTGCTGGATCGAGATCTGAGGGTTCCTCTCGATGCCGGCTTCGAGCAGATCCTCACCGGAGTGATCGGCTCCGGGCAGCTCTCGGCCACCCTCGGCCAGGTTCGCTCTCGTCCGCTCGGCTTGTCGATCACGCCGGTGTCGCTGGAATCGGGGCACTTCGATCAGCGGCTGTCGGCGCTCGACTACATCGTCTCCCACGGCGGCGCACTCGCCGGGTTGAGTCAGGACGAGCGGGAGGCGATCGCTGTGTGGGTCGAAGGCGGCGGCAGGCTCGTTGCGAATCCCTCCGACGCCGCCAGTCTGTCGATCCCAGTTGAGGATCGAGGTGCGTTCGGACCGGCGAACATGGCGCGGGTTGCCCGAGGCGAGATCCTCGTCGTGCCCGATGTCGGTTCTGTCGCTCTGGACGAGTGGCCGGCCTTGTTGCGCGATGTGCCGCAGTCGGTTCGTAACGTGAATGACGTCAACGCAGCGAACCAGGCAGAATTCAATCTCATCGGACCGGCCACAGCCGGCGGTTCGGTGGGAGTACCTCAGCTGCCATGGCTGGCGGCGGCGCTGGCGTTCTACGGCATCCTCGTCGGCCCCGTGAACTTCTTCCTGCTGCGCCGGCTCAGGCGGCCGGAGCTTGCTTGGGTGACGATCCCGACCGTGAGCATTCTCGCCGTCGCTCTGTTCTGGCTCAACGGCCCACGCGGTGACCGTGCGGAGGTGAATCACGCCAGCGTCGTCGTGTTCGATGGCGACCGCTCGCGGGCAGAGACCGGTCTGGTGATGGTGTCCGGCGCCGAGGGTGTCCACAGACTTTCCGTACCCGGCGGGTGGTCACTCACGTCGACCTCCACATTTGGGCGCAGCAACGTGGTGGGATCGAGCACCACCGACGCAGCCAGCTCCATCGAGTTCGACCTCGAGTCGCTCGAAGCTGCCACAGCTATCGCCGGGTGGCAGCCGAGTGGAGCCGCGTTGCGGGGAGAGGTGACGCCGGATGGCAACAACTACGAGGTGACAGTCACCAACGAGTCACCGTGGGATTTCTGGGCGTGGGGAGTCGTGTCCGGCTTCGACGCGGCAGGGCGCAACGTCACGCTGCGCCCGGGAGATTCCGCCTCTGCCACACTGCGCCTGGCCGGCAATGCCGATCCGTGGGAGCCGCCCATGGCCCGGGTGACACTGCAGGGGGGCAACTTCAACGTGGGCGCGCGTGATCCGTGGGAGGTCGTCTACCCGCTCTCGCAGCACCTCGCCGCTCGTTTTCGCGACTCGATCGACGGTGTCTATCTGTTTGGGTTCACCGACGACATCATCCTCGACGTGGCTGTCGACGGTGAGCCCGTGCCCGGGTCAGGCACGTCGCTCGTGATCGTCCCACTTCGCGACGCCGTGCTCTCGGAAGGCGGCGTCACGGGAGTGGAGCTTCTCTATGCGCAGGGGGCCGACTGGGTCGAGCCGAATGGCTTCTCCACGTTCATCGGCGGCGCGGAGGCGGTGTTCTTGCGCACGTCGGCACCCGACGGGGCGACCTCGGGCTCGATCCGCCAGTCGGCCAACGTCGGCTTCAACAACGACTTCGCGGTGTACGACTGGGAAGACGGCGAGTTCGTGGAACTCACCGCCGGCAATGAGTTCTCCGGTGGCAGCCTGTTCACTCCGACGGGCGAATTGCTGATTCGCCTGACTCCGGCGGAGGAATTCTCCGAGGTGATCCCGGACACGGTGCGTGTGGAGTGGAACTCATGATCGTGCAAATGATCGGCGTGGAGAAGCGGTACGGCACCACCAGGGCGGCGGATGGGATCAACCTCATGGTGCCGCAGGGATCGGTCATGGGGCTGATCGGGCCCAACGGTGCGGGCAAGACGACATCGATGCTGATCATGAGCTCTCTGCTGCAACGTGACGGCGGCCAGGTGACCGTGGCTGGGTACGACCCGGCCGTGGACAGTGGCGAGGTGCGGCGATCGCTCGGCTACATGCCCGACTTCTTCGGCGTGTACGAAGGGCTCACTTCGTACGAGTACCTCGAGTTCTTTGCGACGGTCCATGGTGTCCGCTCGCATGCGATCTCCACCGTCGTCCGGTCGCTGCTGGAGCTGGTCGGTTTGGCGCACAAGGCGACGACCGATGTCAACGTGCTGTCCCGTGGGATGAAGCAGCGGTTGTCGTTGGCCAGGTCTCTGGTGCACGATCCCGATCTGCTGATTCTCGATGAGCCGGCGTCGGGGCTCGATCCTCGGGCTCGGTTCGAACTGAGGACGCTGATCACCGAGTTGTCGCGGATGAACAAGACCGTGGTCATCTCGTCGCACATCCTTTCCGAGCTGGAAGGCATCGCAACCCACCTCGCTGTCGTCGACCGCGGACGAGTGATGGCACAGGGCTCGATCGACGAGATCCGGGCGGCTCTCACTGGTGTCTCGGCCGTACGGGCCCGCGTCCCTGATGATCAGGTCGACGCCGCCGTCGACCTGCTTCGAGCGAACCCGGTGGTCTCCGACGTGGCGACTGAGCGAGGCGTGATTCGGTTCTCGCTTGGCGGAGACGAGCATGACAGCGCTCAGCTGCTGGCAAGCTTGGTTCGGGCTGAGATTCCCGTGTTCGAGTGGCGGACAGAGTCGGCGGGCCTCGAGGAGCTGTTCCTGAAGATCACCGATGGGGGTGAGGAATGATCATCAATCCGATCGCCCGGCGCGAGATCAAGACCCGGTTCCGGACGGGCCGATCGGCTGTCACCGTGTCTGTATGGCTGTTGATGGTGGGCGCCGCGGGTTATTTGATCTTCCTGCTCGCACGCTCGCTGGCCTCCGACCGGTTCCGGTTCTCCGGTGGTTCGTCGGTGCTCGCGTCGACCTACATGGGATCGCTCATGTTCGAGCTGCTGGCGATGCTGTTGCTGGGTGCGGTGCTGGTGGTCGTGCCGACGGTCGCAGCGCTGGCGATCGTGGGTGAACGGGAGCGCCTGACGTTGGAGCTGCTGCAAGTGTCGCAACTCTCGGCGCGACAGGTCGTGCTCGGCAAGTTGGGCAGTTCTCTCGCCTACCTATTGTTGCTCGTCGTGGCGGTCGCACCGGTGTTGACACTCCCCCTGCTGATCGGTGGCGTGACCCTCGCCGACATCCTGGTTGCCTTCGCCATGATCGCATTGACGGCGGTGATGGTCGGATCGGTGTCGATCTGGGTGTCGTCGGCAGTGAAGACCAGCCGCGGAGCGGTGGCAGCCTCGCTCCTGTTCGTCGGGATCATCACCTTCGGAACACTGTTGGCGCTGGGCGCCGAGCTGTTCGCCTTCCAGGACGACAACGGCCAGTTCTTCCCGCGGACGGGCCGAGAGGTCGTGAGTATCTGGGCGAACCCCTTCTTTGGCATGGTATCGGCTGTCGAGGAGCCGCTGAGTATCCGCACCAATGCGGATACACCGTTCGGATTGGCGTCCGAGCTCCTGCTGAGGCGGCAGGCCGGCGACATGTCGCTCGTGGGCATCGTCACCGAGGAGTTCGTGGGTGGACCCGTAGCGGAGCCCGGATTCAACGAACTCGGACAGGCAAACAACGCCGGGGTTCCGTTGCGGCGGGGACCCGTGTGGGTGCGCACCCTTGCCATCTACACGTTCGTCACACTGCTGGCCTTGTGGAGAGCGACTCGCCGCATCGCCGTCCCGCTGCGGAGGGTGTGACGTGCCACTGCCCGAGCCAATCGCCGACCTGCTGCGGAGAGCCCGGCGACGGCTGACGATCAAGAGTGTGATCGCTGCCTTGGTGACGGCTGCGGCCGTGGGCGGAATTGCCGCGTCGGTTCTGCTCGCCGTCGCCCGATGGAGGGTGCTCCCGTGGGCTGAGCCGACGGCTGTTGGGCTCGTGGCGGTCATCGTGGTCGCTGCAGGGTTGGTGGCGTTGGCGAAGCGACCGAGCAGTTCGGAGGCCGCCGTAGAGCTGGACAATCGTCTCGAATCGCGCGATCTGGTGGCGACCGCCCTCGAGCTGGGCGAGCGACCCGACCCGAGCGAACCGGAGCGCCGCCAAATCGAGCAGTCGAGCGTTTGGGCAACAGGTCGGCGGGTGGACGATCTCGGTCGGGTGACACCCGGTCGACGTATCTCGCTCCTCGCAGGAGTGGCGTTGGCATCGGCCCTGGCTCTCGCGCTCGTACCGTCGACGGCAGACATCGTGGCAGCAGAACAAAGAGCGGTGAGAGAAGTCATCGAAGAGCAGGCCGACAAGATCGAAGAGCAGATGGCTGACCTGCCTCCTGACCAGGCGACCGCCGTCGACGAGCTGCTTGCGCAGCTCCGAGAGGCCGCCACATACGAAGAAGCCCTGGCTGCATTGACCGATGCGCGACAGGAGCTGGCAGCTGCCCAAGACCCCGACGAGCTCGCTCGACACACCGCTCAATCGGCGCTGCAGCGAGCATTGGAGGCTTCCGGCGCAGAAGGAACCGCCGCCGCCGAACAGCTCGCTTCGCTGGCGGATCAGCTCGACGCGATGGCCGGTGAGGAGCGTCAGGCGCTGGCCGACGAGCTGGAGGAACGAGCCGCCGATCTTGCCGGGGTGGAGCCCGAGCTGTCCGAAGCGCTCGACGCGGCGGCCGCTGCTGTCCGCGAAGGTGGCGGCGCACCCGAGCTGGGCGCGGCCGCATCTACCGCCGGCCAAGCTGCACAGGAGCTGGAGGCCTCCCAGGCGGCGTCGACTGCCGGTGCCACGCTGCGCGATGCTCAGCAAGCGCTGGCCGACGCCGCGAGAGGAGAAGGGCAGGGCCAGGGACAGGGCGAAGGCCAGGGCGATGGGCAAGGCCAGGGCCAGGGGCAGGGTGAAGGCCAGGGCGAAGGGCAAGGTCAGGGCCAGGGCCAGGGCCAGGGCCAGGGCCAGGGCGAAGGGCAAGGCCAGGGCCAAGGTCAGGGTCAAGGTCAAGGCGGCGGCGGAGGCGGCAGTGGATCGGGCGCCAACAATCAAGGTGGCGGACAATCGGGCAGCTCCGGCGGAGGAGCCGTCCCCCGCGATGGAGGCAGCGACGCCGATCCGATCGTGGGTCCGACCAGAGGAGAGATCGCCGACCTGTCGGAGGTGTTGTCGGCTGACGAGCTGAGAGTCGACATGAACGGGAACGAGATGGGCGACGTCGCCGGACAGGTCGAAGGGCAAGGCCTCCGTAACTTGCCGCTCGTTCCCTACTCCGAACAGTTCGCCCAATACGAGCAGCAAGCGCTGAGTGCGTTGTCAACGCTGTCGATCCCTCCGTCGCTCGCCGACGTGATCCGTGACTACTACAAGGAGCTCGAGCCGTGAACCCTGAATCCTTCGGTGTGAAAGTCGCCTCCGTCGTCGACGAAGTCGGCAAGGTGATCGTCGGGCAAGCCGACCTGGTCAGAGCTGTCGTCATTGCCGTGTTGTGCGAAGGTCACGTCCTGCTCGAAGGAGTCCCCGGGTTGGGCAAGACGAAGCTGCTCCAGACGCTCGGCTCGGTTCTCGACGTCGACTTCGGGAGGGTGCAGTTCACGCCCGATCTGATGCCGGCGGACATCCTCGGCACCAATGTGCTCGTCGATGGACGTTTCGAGTTCCATCGGGGACCGATCTTTGCCAACTTGGTGCTCGCCGACGAAGTGAACCGAGCAACGCCCAAGACACAGTCGGCTCTGCTCGAGGCGATGCAAGAACGACGCGTGACCCTCGGTGGCACCACCCACAGCCTCCCCCGACCGTTCTTCGTGATGGCCACACAGAACCCGATCGAGATGGAGGGCACCTACCCGCTGCCGGAGGCGCAGCTCGATCGCTTCCTGTTCAAAGTGCTGGTCCGGTTTCCGTCGGCGGACGAGCTCGCCGAGATCGTGAACCGGACGACGACGGACCACGAGGCGCAGCCGTCGGCGGTGCTGACCGGTGCAGAGCTCAGCGAGATGGGCCGCCTCGTGCGCGAGCTTCCCGCCGCATCGCACGTCGTCAAATACGTCTCCAAGCTGGTTGAGGCGTCGCACCCCGAGTCGCCAAATGCCCCGGCGCTCGTACAGAAATATGTCCGGTTCGGCGCAAGCCCCCGCGGCGCTCAGGCACTGGTCCTCGGCGGGAAGGCCAACGCGCTGCTCGACGGGCGCCCCAACCTCTCCGCATATGACGTGCACACTGTGGCCCCGTATGCGCTGCGGCACCGCATGGTGCTCGGGTATGAGGCGTTCGCTGACGGCGTGGTGCCCGATGCCCTCGTCGACGCCATCCTCGAGGCACACCCGGAACCCGCCGCCGCCGACTGATGCTCCTCGAGCCGGACTTTCGCGCCCAGCTCGAGCGGTTGGCGCTTCGGTCGGACCGTCGCGTGCGAGGAATGTGGTCGGGCTCCCACGCATCGGTCCAACGAGGCGAGTCACTCGATTTCGCCGACTACCGCGAATACACCCCAGGCGACGACTTCCGGCGTATCGACCACAGCCTCTGGGCCCGTCTCGGGGTGGTGCTCGTCCGGTTGTTCGAGGCCGAGGACGAGCTTCCGCTCCGCGTGGTCGTCGACAGGTCGCAATCGATGAACTTCGGCGAGAAATGGCCGACGGCGCAGCGGCTCGCCGCGGTCGTCGGGTTCCTGACGCTGGCCGGAGGCGACCGGCTTTCGCCGCTTGCGACACCGGGGATGGCAGGTGCGCCGTTTTCCGCGCGGCAGTCACTGCGACACCTCGGTGGGTGGCCGGCGCTCGAGGACTGGATCGAACGCCTGGAACCCGAGGGGGTGGCCCATCAGCCGGCGGTCGCGCGATTCGTCGCCGGTCAAACCTCCCAAAGAGGTCCGACGGTGATCATCTCCGATTTTCTGGGCGGTGGGAGCGTCGATGCACTGGACACCTTCGGTTACGCCGGCGGGGGAGTAGCGCTGCACGTGCTCGCACCCGACGAGCTGGATCCCGATTTCAGCGGAGACCTCCGGCTCATCGACAGTGAAACCGGCGACGAGGTGAATGTCTCGACGACCCCCGAGGCGATGGCGTCGTATCGGGAGGCGGTGGATGAGTTCGTTGCTGAAGTAGCGCAGCGCGCCCGGCGTAACGGCATCGAGCACGTTCTGGTACCGGCCGTGGCGGACGCCCACCGACAACTGGTCGGAGCGCTCGTCCGAACCCAGCTGGTCCGATGAGATTCCTGGCCCCATCCGCGTTCGCGCTGACTGCGCTGGTCGGGCCCCTGGTGGCGCTGTACATGTTGAAGTCCCGACGGACGAGGATGGTGGTGCCGTCGATCGTGCTCTGGGAGAGAGCCGGACTTTCGGTTTCCTCGGCGTTGCCCTGGCAGCGCCTGAAGATCACCCCACTCCTGATCCTGCAGCTCATCGTCTTGTCCCTCTTCGTCGCTGCGTTGGCGCGACCCTTCCTCAGTGAACAGAGCCTGCTCGGGCCGCACACCGTCTTGGTCGTCGACACGTCCGGCTCCATGGCGATGAGCAACCGATGGGAACTGCTCCAGGATCGGGCGCTCGGGCTGGTCGCGGACGCGTCACCGGCGCAGATCGTGTCGATCGTCGAAGGCGGCCCGAACCCCAGGGTGGTCACGGCGTTTTCTTCCGATCCCGAGGTGCTGGCAAGGGCGATGGAGTCGCTCACGCCGGGTGGCGGGGTCGAACGACTCGACGAGGCGATTCGGCTGGCTCGAGGGCTGGAGACGCCCGATCGTCCCACCAAACTCATTGTGCTGTCGGATGGCGGTCCGACAGGAACACCGCTGGAATCCGAGCCCATCATCAATGCCGAGCACATCGCGTTCACCGCCTTCGAACCCAACATCGGCATCGCGGCGTTCTCGACCGAGCCGTCCGCCGAAGGAGCGACGCGGCTGTTCCTCGAAACAGCCAACTGGGACGAGGCCGCAGCGGCACGCGAGGTCGAGATCAGTGTCAACGACTTGGTCGTCGCGGCGGTGACGATGGACATGCCTCCGCTCGGCCGTGCCCGCCAGACCATCCCTGTCGAAGCGGGTCCGGGCGATATGGTGATGGCACGCCTGCTCGGCGCCCCGGACGGGCTGGAGCTGGACGACACGGCCACCATCAGTGTCGGTCGACCGCATTCCAGCTCGGTCACCGTGCTCGGGGAGGGATCGATCTTTCTGACATCGCTGATCGATGCGTCACCCTTCGAGGTGGCGGAAGGCGACGGGGCCGACCTGCTGGTGGTCGACGGAGGTCCTCTCCCTGAGATCGACCGGCCGGCCTGGATCATTGCCACCGACGAGGTCCCGGGCGGCATGAACCAAATCGGCACCGTGCAAAACGTTGCCGTCTCCTTCCAGCAGCCTGGAGAACCAATGCTCGACCAAGTCGACCTTTCACAGGTGGCGGTTGCCGAGGCGCAGCTCGTGGAGACGATGGAGTGGTTCCCGCTGGTGCGTGCCGGCGACGTGCCATTGGTGCTGCTCGGACAGGTGAACGGCCAGCGAGTTGTGTACTTCACCTTTGACATCACGCACTCGAACCTCCCCTTGCAGGTGGCCTTTCCCGTGCTGGGAATCCGGATCCTCGAGTTCCTGGCAGGGGGCGGCGCAATCGTTGTGGAGCCCGAGCTGGCCGGGACTCCAATCGTGGTGTCGCCGCCGCCGGGCAGTACCGCCAGGGTGACGACACCTTCAGGCGTCACGCGGGACCTGCCGGCCGGCACGACGCTGTTTCGCGAGACAAACGAGGTCGGGGGCTATCTGATCGAGTACACAGACGAGGACGGAGATCCGATTGCCTCGGACGTGGCGCTGCGCAAGTTCGCCCCCAACGAGTCGGCGGGTGACTTCCATGAGTTGGCGACGGTTGCGCCGTCTGCGACAGACGAGTTCACCGGACAGCTCGTGCGTGAATGGGCGCCGTGGTTTCTGGGGGCGTTGCTGGTGTTCCTCGGGATCGAATGGTGGGTGGGGCACCGTCGCCCGATTCGAGCCCGCCGGGCCACGGTGACGGTGCAATGACCTTCGAGCGCCCGTGGTTGTGGCTACTGCTGGTCCCTGCCGTGGGGTTCGTGATGTGGGTGGCGCGCCGGGGCACCCGAACGGTCCCTCGCCGCCAGCATCGCATTGCGGTGGCGGTGAGGCTCATCGCCGTCGGACTGTTGGTGGCCGCCCTCAGCGCGCCCGGGCTTGTACGGCCATCCGAAGACCTGTCGGTGATCTTGCTGGTCGACCGTTCCGCATCGATCTCCCCTGAGGTGCGAAACGCGCAGGACGAGTACTTGGCGGCAGTGTTCGCAGCGGCTGACGGGCGGCCGGCCCGTGTTGGCGTGGTGGTGTTCGGCGCCGATGTGCGGGTCGATTCATCGCTGTCGTCAGAGGTGCGACACACCGCCATTGCGTCGGTGGTCGACGAGGCGGGCACCGACCTGGCCGGAGCGATGCGGGCAGCGGGCGCATTGCTGCCGACAGAAGGGTCTCGGAGGATCGTGGTCCTGAGCGACATGGCAGCAACGACGACCGGTGCCCGCACCGCTGCCGAAGAGCTCGCCGAGGCCGGAGTGGCTGTCGACGTGGTGGAGTTCGCGAGTGGGCGCGGTCCCGACGTGCTGGTCGAATCGGTTGACCTTCCCGCAACTGCCAGGGAGGGGGACACGGTGACTGCCGAGGTCAAGGTTCGCTCGAACGTCGCGGCGTCGGGAACGTTGGTGGTTGATGACGGATCGGGCACCCCGCAGCGAATCCCGATCGATGTGGTCCCTGGCCGGTCGACGGTGCCGGTCGAACTCGAAGCCACCGAGGCGGGTGTACTGCGGGTTGCGGCGTCGGTCGAGGTCGGAGGCGACAGCCTGGCGGAGAACGACCGCAACGAGGGAGTCGTGCGTGTGCTGGGTCCGGCACAGGTGGCCGTCGTCGAGGGCGTGGCGGGAGAGGCGGATGAGCTGATGAGAGCACTGCGGGCCAGCGGTGTCGAGCCGAGACGGGTGGCGTCGATTCCTGACGAGGCTGAGCTGCTCACGTTCGACGCCGTCGTGATGGTGAACATGCCGGCACCTGATCCCCAAACCGTCGAGCGCTTGACGGGGTACGTCGAGGACCTTGGGCGAGGGCTGGTGGTGATCGGAGGGGACCGCGCATACGCGATGGGTGGGTATGGCGAAAGCCCGATCGAGGAGCTGTTGCCCGTGCGATCGAACCCGGACGATTTGGTGCGCCGCCAGCCGGTGGCCGAGGTGCTGCTCATCGACACGTCGGGCTCGATGGGGCAATGTCATTGCGGGGCAGGCGAGTTTCAGGAGGGCGGGGTCAACAAGACCGACATCTCCCGCGCCGGGGCATCGCTGGCCATAGATGCACTCCAGCCCTCCGATCAGGTGGGCGTCCTGGCGTTCTCCACCGGAGTCGACTGGGTGCTGCCGCTCGCACCCAAACCCGACGACGCCACCACCGACGCCGCGCTGGGAAAGCTGGTTCCGCAGGGCGACACCCAGATCTCTTCCGGGCTGCAGGCCGCCTACGACGAGCTGAAAGGAGTGGACGACGCACTCCGGCACATTGTGCTCTTCACAGACGGCTGGGATCCCAACGAGAGCGGGCTGCTGCCTCTGGTTCGTCAGATCGCCGACGACGGCATCACCGTCTCGGTACTGGGCACTGGCGAAGGTCCGGGAACGACGCTCCAGCGTATGGCGGCGGTGGGAGGAGGTCGCTATTACCCGGGCACCGATCTGGAGAGCATTCCTGACATCTTCGTGGAGGAAACGCTCACCGTGCAGCGCAACCTGACGGTCGAAGGCCAGTTCTTCCCCATCTTGGCTGCCCCATCACAGGTGACCGCCGACCTGACGACGTCGCCGGCCCTTCTCGGCTATGTGGTGACGAAGCCGAAAGCCACGGCGACGACGCCACTGCTGATCGGCGAGCAGGACCCGCTCTTGGCCGGCTGGCAGCGCGGGCTCGGTCGTGTCACGGCGTGGACGTCGGATGCCACCTCCCGTTGGTCGGCCAACTGGGTCGGCTGGGACGGGTACGTGGCGTTTTGGGGCAACGTCGTGCGTGACGTACTTCCGCCGTACCTCGACACCCCACCTGAGGTCCGGTTCGCGGATGGGGAGCTCCGGATTCGGTATACGGCGCCTGATGTTTCGGTCGATGCGACGGCCACCGCCCGGGTCCGCACTCCCGATGGCGAGCTGGCGACGGTGCCGATGTTGCGGACGTCATCCAGCACCTTCGAAGGGTCGGTGCCGGCTCGTCAGGCAGGGGCACATTGGGTCTCGGTGACCGTCGAGGACGCAGCGTCCACCGTGGCAGGTGGCAGCTCTGGGTTGGTGCTGGGCTACAACGAGGAGTTCGCGTTCCGCGAGCCCGACCCGTCCCTGGCGACGGATTTGGCCTCGCTCACCTCAGGACGGGTCGACCCGGAGCCACCGATGGTGTTCGACCGTGCCCCCCGAGCCGGCTCCGCTGTGGCCCAGCTGTGGCCGTGGCTGGCCGGCGCCGCGCTGGCGCTGTTCTTGCTCGATGTGGCGCTGCGTCGGCTCGTGTTCTCCGAAGGTGATCTGCGAGTCTGGAAAGCAGCAGTGCAGCCCTCGCGCCGCCGGCCTCCGGATGTGGTCGTCGACGATGACACTGGCCTCGTAGTCGATGCGCCACCGCTCGAAGAGGAAGTGACGCTCGGGCGGTTGCTCGACCGCAAGCGGCGATGATCACGCCGACGACGCTTCGATGACGTCGAGGATGTCGTCGCCGTACTGGTCCAGCTTTGTAGGGCCGATCCCCGGACATGCCAGTAGCGATTCGGGCGTCGCCGGCCGGGCGGCGGCGATCCCTCTCAAGTGCTTGTCCGACAGGATGAGGAATGCCGGCACGCTGTCCTGATTGGCCCGCTCCTTCCGCCAAGCACGCAGCGCCTCGAACACCGATGGATCGGGAGCTGCGTCGGTGGCTGGCGGTTTGGCAAGGCGGCCCTGAACGCCTCCGGCGTCGACGATGGTGCCGTATGGGACGATGGTCTTGATCCCGGTAGAAAGTACGACCCGCAGGCCGTCGTGTTCAAAGCCGACTGCCTCACCTGCCTGTCCATCCCACCCGATCTGCGTTCCCAGCCTCGCCAGCACTCCGCCCGCGTGGTTGGGCGAGGATCCGGTCGGTGTTGGGTCGAGAGCAACGACTGGGGCTGCGCCTCTCAGCTCGTCGATGAAACGGGAGGGTTCCTTCTCGTCACCGATCAACACCGACTTCTCGACGGCCCGGGTGAGCGCAACGTGGAAGACGCGTCGCTCCTCTTCGAGGTCGGCGGCCCGGTAGTGGGGCATGAGCCGAGCATTCAAGCCCAGCACCACGACCATCGGCCATTCCATGCCTTTGACACGGTGGATGGTCGACAGATTCACCATCGCATCGTGGTCGGTTGCACCGGGCCGGGCCAGCACATCGCGCAATTCGATCTCGAAGCGCTGTGGTTCCGGGAAGAGCTGGGCGACTTGCTCGAGTGCATCCAAGTCGTCGCCGTGTCCGCTGCGGTCAGCGGTGGAGCGTGAGCTGTCCAGCATCCTGGCTGCCTGATCGAGTCCGACGGCGTGCCGGATCACTGCGATTGCATCGGCGGTGGTTTCCGTGCGGACCGCATTCACCACAGATTCGAGATCGTCGACGAAGAGGTGAAGGCGCTCCCCGTGACTGTCGCCTAGCTGATCGGCAGCGGTACGTAGGCGCTCGATCGTCCAGCGCCGCTGGCGCCGTGTGAGCGACCGTAGCGTTGTTGCGAGGCGCCTGGCCGGGCGATTGACGACGGCGTGGAGATCATCGGCACTTATCATTTGGGGTGCCAGCCCGATGCGCAGGTAGGCGAGGACGGCATTGACAGCCGATCGACGGAGGAACTCCTCGCCAACGGGCGCGTTGTGCGGGATCCGGCGCGCCGTGAGCACCGCTTGTATCGGGACAAGCGCATGATTCACCCGGCTGAGCACGGCAACCTCCGAGCCCGACCGGTCAGCAAGCCACTCCTCGATGGCGTCGGCAGCAGTTGAAGCCGCCTGGTCGATCGGCACGGTTCGGAGCTCGAGACCCTCGGGCCGGCCCGATCTCGAAACGATCGTCTTGGGAATACGACGGCGGTTGTAGCTCAGGAGTTTCAGAGCGGCATCGGTGACCGGTGCCGGACAGCGGTAGTTGGAATCGAGCGCGTATTCGACGGCACCTGGGAAGAGGCGTTCGAACCCGATCAGGTAGTCGGGGGTGGCGCCTGCGTAGCCGTAGATCACCTGATCATCGTCGCCGACGGCGAACACGTTGTAGCTGGGCGCGGAGACGAGACGCAGCAGGAGAAGAAATGCAGGCGTCAGGTCCTGGAACTCGTCGACCAGGAGATGGCGGGCCGATCGCTGGATGTGAGTCCGTCGAGCCGGGTCGGTCAGCAGCAGCCGGATGGCCTCGCTGATCTGGTCGTCGAAATCGATGGCATTGCGGTGCTGCAACGCTTCGCGGTACTGCCAGAAGAGTTCGGCGAATCCAGGCACGTCGTCTCGAGCCTCGGCGACGACCTCGGGCCGCTGCAACCCGATCCGCACGTCACGCAGGGCCTCCAGATATGGGGCGGTGATGTCTTTGTTGGCGGCGGGCGTCTTGGGAATCAGGGGAGCGAGGATCCGCCGCTGGTCTGCCTCGTCGATCACCGTGACTCCTGGCCGGGCCGATCGCACGACGGCGTAGGCAAGGGAGTGAATCGTTCTGACGTTGGCGTCCACGCTCCCCAGCCGTTGCGTCATCTCCGATTGCGCACGGGCGTTGTACGCAACAGCCGTCACCAGCTCCCGTTCTGTCCAGCGATCGCGCAGGAGGTGCTCGAGCCGAGCGACGAGGGTCCTCGTCTTGCCCGAGCCTGCCGGTGCGATGATCCGAGCCGGACCGGCCGGGTGCCTCGTCGCAGCGAGCTGGTCGTCCGCCAGGTCGCCGCTCACCAGCGCCGGGTGGGTGGGCGACGTGTGGAGGCGACCCAGCTCGATGCTCTCGCGGTGGACAACGGGCTCGTCGCTGGCGATCGGGCCGCGCGGCCCTCCATCGATCCAGGCTGCTCGGCCGTCGGGGAGCACGATGTCGGTCGCTGCACCGGGCCCTGCGCCGAGGCGGACCGCTTTGCGCGTCAGCCACCACACGGGCTCTCCGGAACGTAGGTCGTAGTTGTTCGCCCAAACGAGGAAGTGGAGGCGGTGGATGGGGAACTCGAAGTCGGCGGAAAGCTCCCAGGGCCAGCCCGATTCGGTCTCTTGAACCAGGAGCTGACGATGGTCGATCTGCAGCTGGATCAATGCGGGCTGCCGAGATGCATAGCATCGGTGCAGCGTGTGGAGCGCAGCGCCCGGGTGGAGCAGCGTGTCCTCTGAAACCACCACACTCGGGGCGTCGACGAACCCGGGAGGGGCGGGCTGACCGCGGTCGATCACCACCCCGCGACCGAACTCGACAGGACCCGGAAACGCTGTCATGGCCGGCAGGGTACCGGTCCGCTGTGACGCAAACGCGTCAGGAATTCGGATCCACTGTCGGCAGGTCGTCCGGCATCAGTGGGTTGGGCCGTCGGTCGTGATACGCACGCAGGCGTGCTGCGTCGCAGATCGAGCAGAGGTCGATCGGCCTGGTGCCGACAACCGACAGCTGCGTTCCCCGGCCTTTCTCGATGATCGCCAGCGGCACCGTTTGGATATCGAGACTTCCGCACGTGCGGCATCGCTTGGTCAGGTCACGCTCCCAGCGATGGTGGCACGCACCACAGCTCATGGCGATGGAGCCATCGTGCTGCTCACCCTCGAGCGCGTCTCGTTCGCCGCATGACGGGCATACGATCTCCATCAGGCGAAATGGGTCTTCGGTCGCTCCTGATGGACTTCGTCAACGTAGAGATCGACGCGCTCGTTGTAGAAGCACACGAGGCCGGCGACATCCGCGCTTTCTTTCGTCGGGAATGGGTAGCTCCAGACGATGTTGTCGTGTACCGACCCACCAACCGTGACCGACCAGTAGGTGGCGTCGCCCTTATATGGGCAGGACGTTCCGTGCTCGGTTGGAGTCAGCAACTCCATCCGGACATCTGTCTTGGGCAGGTAGTAGCGAGGTGGCAGGCCGGTCTCGAACAGGATTCGGCCTGAGGTGGAGTCGGCGACGGTCTCGCCGTCGACCTCGATGCGAATGCGCCGCGACGTCGGCAGGATATCGACTCGGGTGTATGGGTCGCGGGGGTGGACGTAGACCTCCTCATCCTCTTCGAACCAATGATCCATTGCCTCCCATTTGAAGGCGACATGGCCGTCGAGCGCATCGATCTCGGGATCGGGATACGCATAGGCCGCACCGGGGGCGAGGACATCGTTGGCGAGCACGTCGTAGACCACGGCAGTCCCGCGACTCGGGCTACGGTCGGTGGTACCAGAGTCGACGAGGACGCCTTCGGCGATATCGGCGAGGGGTAGGTAGTACGTCGGGTAGTACGGCTTCTCCCAGACGAGGAGGGGCGTGAGTGTGTCAGCAATCGTCTTGCCGGCGAGCACCGTCCTCACCCTCTTGCCGCTTTGCTCCACTCGGACTCTTCCGTTTGCCATGGTGCCTCCTGAGGGGGGATTCGCAGCAACGTCAGGGGAGCCATGTGCATTCCCTCACGGGCGGCTGCGTCGCCACATCCGTACGATGGCCTCCAGATCGTCGTCGGAGAGGCGAGTTGGCTCGAGCCGGGCACGTAGCGCAGGTTCTGTGCGCTCGCGCATGGCGTCGACGAGCGTGCGTCGCATCCCGGCATCGGACGCGACGTCCATCAGCGCTTCTCGCACGACGAGCCGACGTGCCCACCAACTCGCATCATAGGGCCGGTCCAAGTCGGCGATGGGCTCGCCGCTTCCCGGGAGGTCGTCGAACTCGCCGTGCTCCATGGCATCGCGAATCCGCCGTTCGGCGAGCGACTCGAAACGGTCAGGGGATGGCGGTTGGGTCGGCATCGTTGAGGAGACGGTGGATGGCGCTGCTCGTGCGGGCCCACGACGATTCGAGACTGGAGCGTGTCGACGCGGACTCGAGCCCGGTGTTGAGTGTTTCGGCGGCGGGCAAGATGCGATACGAGCCTCCCTCGACCCAGGTAGGCGTGTAGGTGACATCTCTGCTCTCCCAATGACCGCTTCGAAGCACGAACTCGACGGTCACGATCACGCCATCTTGCGTCGGGAGTGACCATCGCTGATTCGAGAGGAAGTTGCCCAGGCCGTACACGATGTACTCGTCGCCGACCGACTCGATCGGCTGGACGACGTGGGCGTGATGTCCTACGACGAGGTCGATGTCGTCTGACCCGATCAGCCGGTGCCCCAGGTCGTCCTGGGCGCTGGTGGGCATCGTCTGGTACTCGTTTCCCCAGTGGAGCGACACGATCACCACTTCGGCGCCGTCGGCGCGGGCCCGGGCGGCGTCGGTGAGGATCGTGTCTCGGTCGATGAGGTTGACGAGCCATGGCTGCGATGCGGGAAGCGTGAGCCCGTTGAGCCCGTAGGTGTACGAGAGGTGAGCGACCTCGATGCCGGCGACGTCGTACATCGGCGTCCTGAGGCGTTCTTGTTCCGTTCGAGCCATGCCGGCGAATTGCAGACCGCGGTCTTCGAGCACGTCGATGGTGTTGACGACGCCCGTGCTGCCTCGATCCAACGAGTGGTTGGATGCCACAGAACAGCCGTCGTATCCGGCGTCGACGATGGCATCGGCCATCTCCGCCGGTCCCAGGAACGACGGGTATCCGGACAAGCCCGTGCTCGTCGGCGACAGCGGGACTTCGAGGTGGCAGATCGCCAGGTCGGTGTCCGACAGCAGTGGGCGCACCACGTCGAACATCGGTCGGAAGTCGTACGCCTCGCCGGACTGATCTCCGTAAGCGGCGGCTGCCACGTTCACGGGCATGTGCAGCAGAAGGTCACCGGTGAACGACACCGTGAAGCCGGGGCGCTCCGGAACCATGAGAGGGGTGAGATCGAGGCCCCGCCCGAGGAAGGATGCCATCTGGTCGCGGCGGACGGTGTCGCCAGGGCAGAACCGGTCGTTGTCCGGCGGGTTGCATCCAAGCGTGACACCCGCTGCCGCCATCGCATTGATGTCGGCCTCGAACAGGGAGTCGTCGTCGTCGACGAAGGCATCAGGGCCGGCCGGCAGCGCCAGTGCACGGGTGAGGAACGCCGCCATCTCGGCCCGAGTGACCGGGCGGGTGGGGCAATACAGATCGGGTCGGCAGCCAAACGAGATGCCGGCGTCGGCGACGCGGTTGATGTCCTCTTGAAAGATGGAGCCGTCGTCGTCGGTGAACCAGTCTCCTTCGCCTGTTCTCCGCAGGTCGAGCGCACGGACCAAGAAGGCTGCCATCTGTGCCCGCGTGATGTCGTCGGACGGGCAGTACTCGTCTTCGTATTTGCCGCCACATCCGCGGGTGATGTCGGCGGCAGCCAATGCCTCGATCCAGCCTTCGTGGATGTTTCCGTCGTCGTCGAAGAAGGTTCCGCCAGGGGGCAGGGACTGCGCACCGGATGCAACCGGGCTCGCTACGACTGCGGCCGTCAGTGCGATGACCAACACGGCCGCCCGACCTGACGTGCCGAACGAGCGGGCGAATGCGCCGACGCTCGGTCGGCGGCGCCTCGGCCGCCCCTGATCGCCGGTTTCCGCCATCGGCCCGACATTACCGGAGTCGCTACAGGAGGCGAAGAACCCGACCGATAATCATCCCGAGGACGAATGTGACCCAAGACGACATCAACGCGCTGTTGGCGGCCAAGGCCGCGGCGGAAGCCGATTCTCAGGCGAAGTCGAAACTCATCGCCCACACTTCCCATGAGATTCGAACCCAGCTGTCTGGCGTGCTCGGCATCGCCCAGGCGGCCCTGGAGACGCGCCTGACCGAGGAACAGCGCGAATTCATGGACCTCATCGTCCGTTCTGGTGATGCGATCTTGACCCTCGTGAACGACCTCCTCGATGTCTCCCGGATCGAGGCGGGGATGTTGACGGTCGAGTCGGTGCCCTTTTCGTTGACGAGCACTGTCGAGGATATCGTCAGCACGTTCCGTTCCTCATGCCAGGACAAGGGACTGCAGCTCGAGGTCGAATGGGACGACGCCGCGCCCGAGCAGGTGGTGGGGGACCCCGGACGGGTACGGCAGGTGCTGGCGAACCTCTTGTCCAATGCGGTTCGCTTCACGGACTCGGGTGACGTGGTATTGACGGTCGCTATCGAGGAGCACAGCGGCAACGCTGCAAAGGTTGGGTTCACGGTGGCGGACACAGGAGTGGGCATCGCTCCCGACATGCTCGATCGTGTCTTCGACCCCTACGCACAGGCCGAGTCGGGCGGCAGGCAGCGCGGGGGGACCGGCCTGGGATTGGCCATCTCGCGCCAGCTGGCCGAGTTGATGGGAGGTTCGCTCACCGTCGAAAGCGAGGTGGGGGTGGGCTCTCGGTTCACGCTCAGCGTGCCTTTTGTACTTGCCACCGACGCCGAATCGCACTCCAGTGTGCTCGTTGTGTCCGAGCTCGACGGTCTGCCGATCCTCGTCGCTTCGGATCGGGCAGACGACCTCAGCCGTGTGCTGGTCGAGCGGGGGGCGGCTGTGGCGACGGTGGGGACCGCCGCCGACGCGGAGCGTGCGCTCGCCCAGGCGATCGATCAACCGTTTGCGCTCGCCATCGTGGACAGCGACGACCCGTTGTGGATCGCAGGTCGGCTGCGGGCGGAACGTCGGCTCGATCTGACACATCTGATGTTGCTGACTCCGATCGGCGAACGGGGTGATGCGGCGCTGTGTCGTGAGCTTCGCGTCGCCGGTTACCTCACCCAGCCCTATTCCCCCGAAGACGTCGCCATTGCCGCCCAAGAGGTGATCTGTGGTCCGGCTCCCAACGACCTGACGACGCTCGTCACCCGCCATTGGATTCGGGAGCGACGCCGTCGGCTCAGTCTCTTGGTGGTCGACGACAGCCCAACGTTGCGTATGACGGCCAGCCGTCAGCTGGAGCGACGCGGCCACTCCGTCCGAACGGTTGCCCACGGCGGCGCAGCGGTGGAAGCGGCTTCCGAGCATCGTTACGACGCCATCGTCATGGATTTGAACATGCCCGGTGTCGACGGCTTCGAGGCGACGAGACTGATCCGGCAAGCACCGTTCGGGGCGACGGTGCCCATCATCGCAGTTACTGCCCAAGTCGAGCACGACACCGAGTCGCGAATTCTCGGCGCGGGTGCCTCGGCGTTGTTGCCGCGACCGTTCGAGATGTACGAACTGGTGTCTGCGATCGAACGGGAGCTTGCCAAGCAAGACGTGTGAGGCGGCCTACGATGGCTCGATGATGCGAGTGCTCATCGTGTCGACATACGAGCTCGGACACCAGCCGTTGCACCTGGCGCTGGCAGCTGCCCGCCTGCGAGCCGACGGCCACGCGGTGGACACCGTCGACGTGGCCGTAGAGACATTCGATTGGGACGCCCTGGATCGCTACGACAGGGTGGCATTCTCGGTGCCGATGCACACGGCGATGGCGTTGGCCGTGAGGATGGCGCGTCGGGTGCGAGCGCTGGTTCCTGATCTGCCGATCGCCTTCTTTGGGCTCTATGCGGCGCTGGGCTCCGATCGCGAAGTGGCCAAGGTGGCGGACGCCCGGTTCGCCGGTGAATACGAAACGGGTCTGGCAGCCTGGGTCGGCTCGAGTGCCGCTCGCGCCGCCCGACCGCAAATGGTCGACCTGAGCTCGCCGGCGCCAACGATGCCAGACCGCCGTGGTCTGCCGGGGCTCGGGGAATACGCCCATCTGGCGGTCGGTGGCGCCCATAAGGTGGTTGGGTACACCGAGGCGACACGCGGGTGCCGTCACCGGTGCCGCCACTGTCCCATTCCTGCTGTCTACGGGGGGAGGTTCCGACCCGTTGACGTAGAAGTCGTCGAGCGGGACGTGGACCAGCTGGTGGGCCTTGGCGCCAGTCACATCACGTTGGGCGACCCAGACTTCCTCAATGGGCCGGCTCATGCACGGCGCGTCCTCCGTGCCATCTCCAGCAACCATCCGGACCTGACGTTCGACGTGACCGTCAAAGTCGAGCACATCATCCAGTACGAAGCGATGTGGCAGGAACTGCGACGTCTGGGAGTGTTGTTCGTAGTGTCAGCGTTCGAGACGGTGGATGACTACGTACTCGAGCTGATGGACAAGGGCCACACCTCCGCCGATCTCGCTCGGGCAGTACGCATCCTGGACAGCGCCGGCATCCATGTACGCCCTTCTCTTCTTCCGTTCACCCCCTGGACGCGGGTCGAACACATTCCCGAGCTGTTCGGATTCTTGTCGGATCATGATCTTCTCGACAGCGTGGATCCCGTCCAACTGTCCATCCGGCTCCTCGTCCCCGACGGGAGCCTGCTACTGGATCTCGACGAAACCAAAGCAGCAGTGGACGGCTACGACCCGGCGAGCCTGGGGCACGGCTGGCGATCGCCGGATCCGCGCGTTGACGCGTTGCAGCGGAAGCTCGCCGGCCTCGCCGAGGCAGGTGCCGCCGGGGGGATTCCTCCCCGCCAGACGATCCTCGAACAATGGGCCGCTGTCGTCGACGTCACTGGAGCGCATCTACCGATGTCGCTACTGGCAGGTGCGACCGATGGACGGCCCCGGCTCACCGAACCATGGTTTTGCTGAGCGGAGCCAACCGCGGGCCAGGTTGGCTCGCTCGGTTAGCTGAGGCGGTCGACTCTGGCCAGCACCGTTCTCAGCTCGGTGGCGAACCGCCTTCGTGCGGCCTGCGTAGCGTCGTCTCCTTGCAGCAACTGGCGGTTCTCGGCGAGCCGGAGCGCCGATTGGAACAGCGCCGACGAGACGGCTTCCTCTGCGCTGATTTTGTCTTGGAGTCGATACAGCTTGCCTCGTTGTAGGGCGCGCTGGGTGAACTCTTTCTCGTTGAAGGGTGCGTCCGGCTCGGCTTCCAGCTGGTCGGCGACGACCAGATAGGCCTCCAGGAACGGTTTGAGAGCCCAGCGGCTGAATCGAGGAGTCCGGAGGTCGAGCATCTGTTGGGCTGCCCCGGCGGTGAGGTGGGCCTGCCACTGCGGATCGTGCAGGTTCATCTCGGCCATCAGCTCCGCCCGGAACGTCTCTTTGTCCGGGAAGAAGAACTCGAATTTGAGGAGGTCGCGCAACTCCATGACCTCCTCCCAGAAACGGGCTGCCGGGTCGGCTGCGTCGTAGTCGAGGACGGCAACCAGCGCCAGCTCTGTGATGGAGGCGCCCACGAAGTGGTGCACGATGGTGTTGCGGTAGTAGGCCGCGGCCAGGTACTGGTCATCGGCGATCCGGTAAACCGGCTCGGGACCGGCCGTGAACGCCGACACGATGTCATGCTCGGCGAGACGCTCGAGCGTCTCCTCGACCTGGGCGCGCCCGTCCATCTTGACTCGTTCGGTGACCGGCAGCCGGCGCCGGTACACGTAGGTCGTCAGGTCGGTCAGCTCCTCGATGATCTCGTCGACGCTCATGACGACACGTCCTGTGCCCAACAATGCAATCGTGACGGCGGCTGTGGGCGTGATGGGAGTCACCCTTCCGATGCGCACCATGACCTCGAAGGCGAGCTTCTGAACGGCCAGAGCATGCTCCTCGGGGTCCTGCAGGCTCGGCTCGGTTGCGTGAGGGATCTCCTTGGCCATGGAAACCGGTTCGCCGAAGCGGATGTAGACATTGCCGTAACGCCTGCGCAGAGAACGGATGGCCTTGACGAGCCATGTGAGCGACTCGCTCTCCTTGGACGCGCCTCGCTGCTCCCGGGCGTAGTCCGAGACGTCCTGGATCTGGTCGTAGGTGATGGACACGGGCATGAGTACGACGTCGTCGGCGCATTGGCGGCTGAGGCTGCCGGCGACGTAGCTCAGCATCCCGAACTTGGGCGGAAGCAGCTTGCCGGACCGGGATCGGCCGCCCTCCAGATACCACTCCATGGGGAACCGCTTCTGGATCAGGAAATCGATGTAGGACTGGAGCGCGAACTTGTAGACGGGCTTGTCCTTGAAGCTGCGCCTGATGAAGAACACGCCGCTGCGGCGGATCAGCGGACCGATTGGGAAGAAGTTCAGGTTGATGCCCCCGGCGGTGTGGTTGGGGGGGAGATCGTTTTCCCAGAGCATGAACTGCAACACGAGGCGGTCCAGCTGCGACTTGTGCGATGGGAGGAACACCAGCGGCTTCGACTCCGTCGTCCGGTAGCTCTCGATCAGTCGCGGCCGGCTGTAATTCAAGGAGTTGTACCCCTGTCGGTACAGCCAGTGGATGAAGTTGGCCATCAGGTCGATCACCAACGGGCTGTGACTTGCTGCGATCTCCCCCAGGTACCGACGCGCTTGACGATGGACCGACTCGTACGTCCGCTGCTGCTCGGTCGCCAGCTCCGCCAACCCGTCTCGGAAATGCGGCTGGCGTAGCACCTCCTCGCGCAAGAACTTGGGGACCTTGTACCGGTCGCCGCGGAAGCGTCTCTCGGCTCGTTCCAGCGCCAGCCATGCCCGGCGGGCGACGAAGTCGCCCAACGAGCTCGTTTCGTGGGACTTGCGCCAAGCTTCGCGAAGCTCCACTCCGCCGGCGGGGTCACCGGTCAGGACCCGCACTCGGTCGGGTGACGTCGCCAAGATCGCATACTGGCGGACTGGGTCCGGATCGCGAGGGTCGCCCAGTTTGAGCAGATCCACGATGCGGACACTGCGAGTCCCGTTGCGGTCCGCGGCCGACCACGCCACCCGCACCGGGACGACCAACGGGTCGTCCGACCGACCCAGGCGGGCTTCGAGGCGCGGATCCGATCCCGAATGTCTGCGACGGCGCCGCGAAGAGGCGATGTCGATCATCTCGTAGGAGCCTCGGCAGGTCCGCCGGGCCCAATCAGCGACCAGCCTCCGCTCGAGCGCGGACGAAGCATCGACCAGGAGGACGACATGTCGCCCGGCCGATGCAGGCCAGGCCGGGTCTTGGGCCGGCCTCAGGTCGGAGATGCGAGCCATGCGTCGATTCTATGGCTGGCCGGTCGGGTCCGCAGCGAAAGCGGTAATCCTGCGACGACGAGCCCCCCGCTATCTTCATCGCATGAGGGCGGTCGTCCAGCGGGTGGTTCAGGCGCACGTGGACAGTGATGGTGCCACAGTCGGGTCCATCGGCTCGGGTTTGGTGGTGCTCGTCGGAGTCGCTCGAGACGACACGACGGCCGATGTGACGGCACTGGCCGGCAAGCTCGCTGGCCTGCGTGTGTTTTCCGACGATGAGGGCAAGATGAACTTGAGCGTCGTCGACGTGGGGGGAGCCGTGTTGGTCGTCAGCCAGTTCACTTTGCTGGGTGACGCTCGCCGGGGCCGGCGACCCTCCTTCGCCGCTGCTGCCCCGCCGGCGATTGCCGAGCCGCTCATCGACGAGCTTGTGGAACGGCTCCGTGGGGAGGGTCTCGAAGTTGCCACCGGTCGATTCAGGACCGCCATGCGTGTGGCGCTGGTCAACGAGGGCCCGGTGACGCTCGTCGTGGAGACTTCAGGCGGTCGTGTCGTATGACTCGACGAAGCGTTTCCCGGTCTCGCAGAATGTGAGGAAATCGCACGATACGCAGTGGTCACCCGGCGTCGCCTCGAACTTGCCCTCTCCAATGGCGGACAGATCCGAATCGACGGCGTGCCTGGCTTCCTCGAGCCAGGAGGCGTCGACGTCCTCGGTTTGTTCGGTGAGTCGACCGCCTCCCAGGTGAGCGAAGGTGACCCGAAGCGGGCGGGTCGCGGCGCCGAGCTGACCCTGGTCGACGGCGAGCGCGTACACCTGTAGTTGCCGTTTCGTCGCCGGGTTGGATGACGGGCGACCCGATTTGAAATCGACGATCTCCCATCCGCCGTAGATTGCGTCGATTCTGCCCCTGACAAGCCCGGAATCGAGGGCGAGCTCGAACGGTGCCTCGATGCGGAGGGGGCGCTGCCGGGCGAACCGTGACGCGGTGAAGACCTCGAACGGGCTCGGTCCCGTCCGGGCGGGATCTGCGGTGTCGTCGGTCGTGGCGTCGTAGAAATCGACTCCTGCCTCGGACAAGGGGATTGTCCCCCGGTTGTGAAGCTCGATCCGCCGATGGACCTCGATCCCTCTCCGAGCGGCCCGCGAAGGACGGCGCGGCAGCGGGTCGACGTCTGTCCAGAAGTACCGCTTCGGGCACGTGGCATAAGTGACCAGTCCCGTCACAGAGATGGTTCGTGAAGACGAGGCCTCATCTGGCTCGATGGGTGGAGGGAGTGAAAACAGAAGCTGTTGCAGCCCGTCCACGGCGGCGTCATAGGCGCCGACGGCGTCGTGCCTCACCGCCTGGTCGCGGGCCCATTCCGCGTCGTTCATGCGGGCGTTCACTGCGGTGCTCAAGCCGTCGTCGCCGAAGAGGGGGTCTGGCCCGGGACCTCCCGGGGGAGGCCGGAGTGACGCCGGCGCCTCGTCGGGAACCGGCGCCGTGCCGTGGTCGCGACTGCCCGAGTGTTCGACGGCGACTTCATACAGTGCCCCCACCTTGGCAGGGTGCTTGGTCGGCACGGGGTGGCCATACCACCATGCCCCTGTGAGCCACAGGTGACGTTTGGCCCTGGTGACGGCCACATACGCCAGGCGCCATTCGGCCCGCAGATGGGCTTCGCTGAGGATTGCCTTTCGTTCGCGTTCGGGCTGGTCTGCCGAGATAGGCGGAGCGGACCGCTCGTCGATGCGGAGCTCGTAGGGGAGGGCGGCTGGGCGCGTGTAGGGGTCGTCGTGCGCGCGCAGCTTGGCCGGGAAGTTGTCCTTGTACAGCGCCGGCACGACGACCACCTCCCATTCCAAGCCCTTGGCGCGATGGACGGTCAGGAGCGCCACTGCGTCCTCACCCGACAAGTTGGCAGCGCTGAGCTCCTCGGCTTCGTCTTCGGCCATCAGCCGCAGGTAGCTGAGGAACGTTCCGAGCGACGGTCTGCCCTCGAGGGGGCTCCAGTCTTCGGCGAGGTCGAGGAAGCGATATACGTTGAGTCTCGCCGATTGCCTGGCCGCGGACGGCATGGCTTCGATCTCGGGCCAGGCTCCCGTCTCGCCAAGGATCAGGCGGACCAATTCGGCCAGGCTGAGACCTTGGGCGGATTCGACGAGCAGGCGGTAGGTCGACCAGAAGTCACTCAGGGTGTGGCGGGTGCGGTCGTCGAGCCCGGGAAGGGTGTCCCGGATCTCGATTGCCTCGATCATCGACCGGGGCATCGCTGCTTCGGAATCGTCCCGGTTGGGAGGCTCAGTCCATGCCGCCAGAGGGCGTAGTTCACCGAATCCCATCCGGTAGCGGCTCCCGAGGAGGATGCGCAGCAGCGCAGCGGAGTCGTCAGGGTGCTCGATGAGTCGCAGCCACGCGTGCAGATCGGCGATCTCGGGGATGTCGAGGAGTCCGCCGACGCTCGCCACCTCGACGGGGATGTCGGCGTCTTCCAGGGCGTGGCGGATCAGCTCTATCTGGCGATTCTTGCGGAAGAGAATGGCCATGTCGCGCCATGCGAAGCCCGATTCGTGGAGCCGGGTGAGCTCGTCGGCGATGAATCCGGCTTCGTCGACGGCCGTTGAGAACCAGCGGCAATCGACCGAACCGTCGGGGGCGTCTTCCAGCGGCACGAGGTCGCCTGCGGGATCGTCGCCTATCCGGGTGCGAATGGTGTTGGCGAGGCCGATGATCTTTCGGGCCGACCGTCGGTTGAGGGTCAATGAGAGGGTCGGGGCAGGTGTGCCGTCGGCCATAGGAAAATGCTGCGGGAAGTCGGCGAAGTTGCGTTGCGACGCTCCCCGCCACTCGTAGATGGTCTGGTCGGCGTCGCCAACGGCGTCCACGGGGAAACCGTCACCGAAAATCGCGGACAGGAGCAACCGCTGCGCCGGATTGGTGTCCTGATACTCGTCGAGGAACACGGCCCGGTACCGAGACCGGATGCGGGCTGCGACGTCCGGAAACTCGGTGGCCAGTTGGTGGGCTTTGGCGATCAGATCCCCATAGTCCACCACGCCCAACCGTTCTTTCTCCTCCTCGTAGCGAGTGAGGACGGCCGCATAGTCGTTGCGTTCGACGGCGGGGCCGGTTGCATCGCTCTCTCGCAACATGCTCGGGCTCGCCAGGTTGTCGGCGAGCCGTGCAGCCAGTTGGGCGGCGACGTCCATGACGCCATCCCATGTGACGTTGAGCTCGCTCACTGGGGCTTCGTCGATCGCCTGTGAGATGAGCTGGCGGGCGAACGTCGGCGTGATGACTCCGGCGCCTCGCTCGATTCCGACGAGGGGCCCGAATTCTTCGAGGAGGGCGTGGGCGAATCCGTGATAGGTCTTGATGTCCACTCCGTGCAGCGTGTGCCCATCGTCATCGAGGAGTTCGTCGATTCGCGTGGCCAGTTCGGCAGCGGCTTTGTTGGTGAAGGTGATGCCCAAGATCTCTCCTGGTTCGATCCCCGAGCGGATGAGCGCAACGACCCTGAGAGCGAGCGTGGTCGTCTTGCCGGTTCCGGCTCCGGCGGCGATGCGGAGTGGACCCGGCCCCGCAGCGAGGATGGCCTTCTGTTCGGAGCTGGGGACGAGCGGCTCGGTCATCGGAGATAGGCCTCTCGCCCTTCCGGGAAGGAAGGACAGACCAGCCGAACTCCGCAGCGCTCACATCCGGGCCCGATGGCGGGGTCCCATCGTTCGGCGGCGATCCCGGCGGCGATGTCGCGCAGCCGCTGCTCCACATCGTGGAGCGCGTCCACGTCGAGTGCTCGGGTCGCCACGCTCTTGCCCTTGGCGAGCGGATACCACAGTTGGGCCTCGCGAGGGTCGCCGGCGGCGACGACCTGCGGGTCTTGGCGAGCTGCGAGCAGGTAGAAACCCAGCTGCAATGATTGGGCCGCGTCAGCCACCCCGAGCACCGACGTGGTGGTCTTGTAGTCGACGATGCGCACGATGCCGCGCTCGACCTCGATCCGATCGGCCCGGCCAATCCATTCGACTCCGTCGATGATCAGCTGCAGCGGATGCTCGAGGAACACCGGAACGGCTTCGGGAGTGGGCCATGTCGAGTACAGGTGCTCGACCAGGCGGATGCCACGCCGGCGCCAGGCCAGCCGGCGTTGTCCGGTCCCGAGATCGTAGAGATGGAACAGCGAGTCGAGCACGTCGATCGCTTCTTCTGCGGTCGCCCGAGTGCGGCCTTTCTCGAGTGCCGCCCTCTCGGCCCGTTCCAGAACGTCGTGGATGAGTCGCCCGAATGTACCGTACGTGCCGTAGTCGGATTCGACTCCCAGCCTCCGTTCGAGCACGTAGCGGCGCGGGCAGTCGGCGTAGCTCTGTGCCTGGCTGGGCGAGAGGCGGAGATCCGGTCCGATCACTCCCGTGTCGGGACCTCGCTGCCGGATTCCGGTGAAGGATTCGACCGGCCTCAACCCCGGATTGGGCCGTGCGACCAGCCGATCGACGGCGGCCAACCTGTTGGCGGCCGCCGCCGACGCATCGGTGGCGAGCCGGCGCAGGTGCGCCTCGGCTTCGAGGTAGGTGAGAGGGATCGCCTCCGGGTCTTGCCCTGGCGCGCCGAGGTCACGGCCATCTGCCAGCAGAGGTAGAAAACGACTGGGTCTTCGGTCGCTCTGGTCGATTCCGGCCTGGGTGGTGGTCCACACCGATCGCCGCGACGATCGCGTCAGAGCCGTGTACGCCAGGCGCAGCTCTTCGTGAAGCTGGACGACATCGTGGTCCAGATCTGGTCGGTGCGACAGTAGGTGGGGCTGGAGCAGAGATCGGTGGCGGCGGAGATCCGGAAAGACCCCTTCGGTTGCATCCGCCACGAACACCGTGTCGAATTCGAGGCCCTTCGCCTGATGCAGAGTGGTCAGGGTGACTCGTTCGACCTCGGGCTCGTCGAGCGAAATGAGCGGGTCGGCTTCGAAGTCGTCGCGGTCTACCAATGCCCAATAGTCGAACAGGCTGCGCTGTGGGTCCCGCTCTGCCAGGCGGCCGAGTGCTTGGCTCAGCGACGCCAGGGCGCGTCGGACACCTCCGTCGTCCGGTCGCTCGACCAGTTGGGCGAATCGAGGGAGCGATGTCCAGAGGTACCAGAATCCGTCAGCGGCGGTCATGTGGGTTGCCCAGCGACTGTCGGACAGGATGCCTGCCAGGCCGGCCCCATCTGGCACGACGTCTTCGACCAGCGCCGACCATTGGGCGCCCTCCGCCCGACGCCTGCGAAGCGCATGGCGTTCCGCCCCGAGGGGCAGCGAATAGAGCGGCCCCAGCAGGAGGCGGCGGATCGCCTGGTCGGTTTCTGCTCCGATTCCAGACGCGGCCGGGGCGCGATCGTTGACGGCCGCAGCGACGAGGTCGAACACGAGTCGCACCCCTGGGTGATCGACCAGGCGCGAGTCCGGCATGTTGTGGGGGATGCGGCGCCTCGCCATGGCTCGCGAAAGCTCCGTCAACAGGCGCCGCTTGGAGCGGACGAGAACGGCGATGCTCGAAGCAGGCACCGACTCGGAGAGGATGAGCCGCTGAACCTCCGCCGCGATCCACTCGGATTCCTCCGACTGCTGCGAAAAGACGTAGGCCTCGACGGAGCCTCGATGCCGAGCCGGCGTCGTGTCGATCGAGTGAGGCGCAAGCCGCTGGGCTGTCTGCAGGATCTCGGGCGGGCACCTGAACGATCGGGCCAGCGCGAAGCGGGTGATCGGGCCGAGGTCGGAGAAGTCGCGTTCGAACTCGACCAAGTTGTCTGGATCTGCCCCTCGGAACCCGTAGATCGACTGATTCGGGTCACCCGCCACCACGACGTTGCCCCCGGCGGCGGCGAGCGCCTGTACAAACGCTGCCTGGGCGGGCGTCGTGTCCTGGTATTCGTCGATGACCACGTACCGTATCTGGTCTGCCAGTGCGGCTGCGACGCCGGGGAGCGCCAGCAGTCGGACCGCCTCCGCCTGGAGCGTCCCGTAGTCGATGCGACCCTGTCGCTCGAGCTCGTCTCGGTAGCGCCGGCGGAAGGCCGCCAAGCCACGCCAATCGCCCCGGGCGGCCGCTCGATCCCGGAGAGCGTCTTCGTCGATCATGTACTCCTGCGACCGCATGAGAAAGTCGGAGACCTCGCGCGCAAGGGTTTGCGATCCGAGCATGTCGCGCAAGTGGGGCGCCCAGTCGGATGCCGTTTCTCCTGCCAGCAGGTCGCGAACCAGGCCGACGTGCTCGACGGAGGTGAGCAGGGTCGGCATTCGCTCCCAAGCCAGGTGGGCGGGCCCATAAGCTTCGAGTAGGCGGTACGCAAGAGAATGGAACGTCGAGGCGGGCACCACCCGCCCCGGGGCGTGGACCGCGACTCGGCGGCGCAGTCGCTGCGCAGCGCGGCGCGAGAACGTCAACGCTACAACCTCCGACGGAGCGACTCCCAGAACATTCACGAGGTGGGCACAACGCCTTGCCAGGAACTCGGTCTTGCCAGTACCCGGCCCGGCGATCACCGACTGCGGGCCGTCGGTCAGGGCGATCGCGTCCGACCAGTCGGCTGGCTCCAGCGGAATGACGTCGTCGGCGGCGAGCACGGCGTGCAGGGTAGGCCTTCAGGCTGCGTTGAGGGTACGCCCACGGGCGGACCTCGCCTCGAACCGCCCAGGCGCTTCTCCTACGCCGTGGCGGGCCTGGATGCCGCACAGAGGGCAATCCTCGTGCATGCCTGAGAAGATCTCCTCAGCGGAGATGCCGGCGGACCGGAGAAGGTCGTCGACTTGGGCGACGCTGCCTCGCTCCAACGCCGGGGTCGGTGCGGTTCTTTGCCTGGTTGTCTGCTCGGTTGTCGGTTGGGTGGGTCGGTCGATGTGCTTCATGCTCCCAACGGTACGATCGGCCTGTGACAGATTCGAGAGGTCGTGTGCACATACGCAACGTGCGCTCCGAGGACGCCGCGTTGATCATGGCGATGAACGACGCCGAGATCCCGGCGGTGCCTGCCCTGCCTTCCCCCATGTTCGACCTATTCGAGTCGTCGGCGACGGCGTTTCGAGTCGCGGTGCGGGCAGGCGAGGTTGCCGGCTTCGTGGTCGCGCTCGGCCCGGATGTGCCCTACGACAGTCTCAATTATCGGTGGTTCTGCCAGCGGCCGGACGAGGTGTTGTACGTCGACCGGCTCGTCGTCTCTCCCGCTCACCGCCGCCGCGGTGTTGCCTCCGCGCTGTACGACGACCTCGCCCGGGCGCATTACTTTGCCGCGATCGGGTGCGAGGTCAACCTCGATCCGCCCAACCCCGGCTCAGTCGCATTCCATCGTCGGATGGGGTTCGTGGAGGTCGGTCGTCAGGTTGCTGGTGGGAAGCTGGTGAGCCTCCTCCAGGCCGACTGCGTTACCGTCTCGAGCCCATGAACAGGCGGAGGACGTACCAGAACATCAGCGCCACGGCGGCGAACAATTCCAGCGCAGCCGCGACATAGCGATCTTCCGGGAAATGGTGCAGCACGTTGGACGTGTTGTACAGGATGACGGCGCCGGCGAACACGATCATGGCGATCGAGAAGAGGGTGCCGAGCTGGAACCCGAAGACCACCGATGCGACGATCGCCAGCAGTGCCCCCACTCCGATCCAGATCAAGGCGGTCCGCATGAACGAGAAGTCCTTGCGGGTGACGAACACGATGGCGGTCAGCGCCGTGAAGCCGACCAACGTGGCGAACGCTGCGGCGACGATGGTGCCCGGGTAGAGGCTGTCTGCGAGGTACAAAAGCGGGGCGAAGATCAGCGCCTCGGCGACGACGTAGATACCCAGCGCCAGGTATTGCAGAGGTTGGGAGAGCGCGCGATGAGCCATCGACGAGGCGACGGTGGCGACCACGATGAACGCCAGGAGCACGAACAGCCAGTTGGTGGCGGCCACCAACTCGAAGATCGCCGCAGCGGCGCCCGAGACGAACAAGGCGTACTCGACCACGGTGAACGCGACGATGGCCGCGAAGAGATGGGCGTACGTCCTCGTGATGAATGCCGAACGAGCGGCAACGGTCGTCTGGCTGATCGGTATGGGTGGGGTGTCGAACTCGCGCATGTGTCCCGGCTACTCGATGGGGGAGCATGGTACCTCGTCGCCGTCGGCACGAGACGCAGGTCGTCGATTCTGTCGGGGTGGGTCCCTACTCTGCATTCCGGCTGGTGATCACGCCACCGTCAGGAGACTCGGGAGCCAGGAGACTCGGGAGCCAGGAGACTCGGGAGCCAGGAGACTCGGGAGCCAGGAGACTCCAGCACCGGACAGAAGAGGACAGAAAACGACGAAGGACAGAAAACGTCGAGGACAGAAAACGTCGAGGACAGAAAACGACGAGGACAGAGACTGGGTGAGGAGAAGGCAATGGTCGAATACTTGGATGAGCTACGTGATCCACTGGGGACGATCGTCGATCCTCTCTTGCACGATCCCCACAGGTCATGCCCGTCGTGTGACGGTGAGACAGGCTCGACGTGGTGGTTGGTTGAAGCGGGAGTGACCGAGGCGGCGTCGTGTGATCGATGCGGAGTCGTGATCGCTGCCTGATGGTCAGCCGATGGGCAGGTGATCCTCATATGGTCGGATTGCGCCGTCGGCGGTCACCGAACGCAGTGCAAGCCCCAACTCGGCGGCGGGAGTCGACAGGTGGGCCGGGTCCACATCGGTGAGGAGCGAGATCCGACCATGGCGTGCCAGCTCTGCCATGCTCCCGAGGGCCGCCTTCGTGGCAGCGGGGTCGTGGACGGGGGCTCCGTGGTCGGGGGCTCCGTGATCGGACCTCCCCAGCTGATCACCCCGCCGCAGGTAGCCATATCCGAAGGCCGAACACAGTGCGCTCAGGACACCGTAGGCGAAGTCGCCTGGTTCGTCCGAGGCGCGGATGTCCACCAGCGTGTCGATGGTGAGCGCATCGAGAATGCGGGCGAGCTGCGAGAACGTCAATTGCCCACGTTCGACGACGAACAACTCGCTCCTCATGATTCCTCGCTCAAAACCCCCGAAGTACCACCGTTGGTGGTGGCGGACGCTCTAAGTTAGTGCCTAGTCGAAGGAGCGCACAGTGGAGCTAAGCGAACCATTGGAGTGGGAATCGCACATGTTTGCGGAGGCGGTCGGCCAGTTCGACCGTGTCGCCAAGCTCATCGATCTCGACGACAACATCTCAGAACGACTCCGCACCCCGCAACGGGCCCTGGTGGTCACATTCCCGTTCCGGCGTGACGAATACTCGGACGTCGACACGCTGTACGGCTATCGGGTCCAGCACGTCCTGACGATGGGCCCCACGAAGGGGGGCATTCGCTATGCGCCCGACGTCAACCTCGGCGAGGTTGCGGCGCTGGCCATGTTGATGACATGGAAATGCTCCATCGTCGGCCTCCCATTTGGCGGCGCCAAAGGGGGAGTTCGGGTCACTCCTCAGGAGCTCACGCGTGCCGAGACCCAACGGGTCACGCGGAGGTACACCGCCGAGATCATCAACTTCATCGGGCCCTCGACCGACATCCCCGCCCCCGACCTCGGCACCAACGAGCAGGTGATGGCTTGGCTGATGGACACCTACTCGCAGCACGTTGGTCACGCCACCCCCGCAGTCGTGACGGGCAAGCCTCCGGAGCTGGGAGGGTCGATCGCCCGCAGAGAGGCGACCGGACGTGGGGTGGTCAGCTTGCTTCCGCCCGCGGCCAGCCACGTCGGGCTCCCGCTCGACGGGGCGAGGGTGGCGATTCAGGGTTTCGGCAACGTCGGTCGGTACGCGGCCGTGGCGTCAGCGGAGCTCGGCTGCAAGGTCGTGGCGGTATCCGACATCAGCGGCGGGGTGTACAACCCTGCGGGTCTGCCGGTCGCCAAGCTGGCCGAATGGGTCGATGAGGGCAAACAGCTCATCGACTACCCCGACGCAGAGCACATCACCAACCAGGAAGTCATCGAGGTGGACTGTGACGTGCTCATCCCTGCTGCGGTCGGCGGGGTCATCTCGGCAGACAATGCCGCCGCGGTGAAAGCAAAGATCATTCTGGAGGGCGCCAACAACCCGACGACCGGGGCGGCCGACGAGATCCTCGACGAGCGGGGCGTGTTCCTCGTTCCTGATGTGCTGGCCAACGCCGGCGGGGTGACGGTCTCATACTTCGAGTGGGTGCAGGATCTGCAGAACTACTTCTGGTCGGAGAACGAGATCGTGGGACGCCTCCGAGAGATCATGAGCCGTGCGTTCGACGCGGTGTTGGCCATCGCAATCCAGCGCGATGTCAACATGCGCACAGCCGCCCTTATCAAAGGTGTCGAACGGGTCGCCAAAGCCAAGCTCGTTCGGGGCGTCTACCCGTAAATTACAAATGTGTCACTCTCCGGGCGTATAGTCAGGGGCATGACGCTCGAGCGCCTCTCACCCAGTCGGGCATCCGACTTCAAATTGTGCCCTCAGCTGTTCAAGTTCCGCTCGATCGACAAGCTGCCCGAGCCGACGACGGTTCATCAGGCACGCGGCACGACTGCGCACGTGGCCCTGCAGAACCTCTATGACCTGCCCGCCGCCCAGCGCACTCCGGAGGCGCTGTACGACCTGTTCCGGGACGCCTGGTCCGAGCTCCGCGCCGACGAGGAGTTCGCCGACCTGTTCGAGTCGGTCGACGAAGAGAGGGCGTGGGGCCTCGAGTCGATGGAGTTGCTACGGAACTACTTCGCCGTCGAGGATCCCTCCTGCGTCAACCCGCTCGACCGGGAACTCGACATGATCGAAGATCTCGATGGGGTCGTGGTGCGAGGCATCCTGGACAGGATCGATGAGTTGCCTGGCGGCGACCTCGTGATCGTCGACTATAAGACCGGAAAGGCGCCGCCGGAGCGCTATTCCCTGCCGGCGTTCTTCGCCCTCAAGATCTATGCGTTGCTGATACGACGTCGCCTGGGTCGCACACCCGTCGAGCTTCGTCTCATGTACCTCAACGGCCCGACGCTGTACAGGATCCCTGTGACCGACCGCCAGCTCGACGCGATGGATCAGCAGCTCCGCGCGCTCTGGCACCGCATCACGGCATGCATCGAGACCGACACCTTCCCCGCCCGAGTCAACAAACTGTGCGACTGGTGCTCTTATCAAGACATCTGCCCTGCATTCGCCGCGGCCGACCTGTCGGAAGCGCAGCCGGCGGGAGTTGCGTCCTGACCGAGTCGGTGTGACAACCCTCCTGAATGCACCTCAGGGCGGGCGACGAGGGGTGTCCAGACGAGCGGCGTGGGAAAAATCGAGAACGCGATTTCTTTCTACCGATCTGGCTTGCGAGCGCCATTGGTGGCATGTACGTTTCCAGGACCGCATCGGGGGAGACCCCGGAGCGGACCGCTCGAAGCTTCGGCTTCGAGAGGAGCGGCCACCGGGCCGGACCCTTCGGGGAACGGTCGAGTGGGCGCACAGAAAAGCCCCGAGGGGACGAAGGCTTCGGCCGGAGTCTCAGCGGGGCTTTTCGCTGTTGACGGGTGGGTTGCCGGAACCGACGCCCGAGTCGGATCCTGACGACCCGTCGCGAATTCTTTCTTCATGTCGCGAAATCTTCGGACGGTCTGAGCTTGCCCGCGCTTCGCGGAGGATCTACGTTGCATCCTGTCCGGAAGGGGAGACCCGGAAGGACGCCGGAAGCCGGATCGGGTTCGCCCGAGAGGGCGGAAGGTTGGCTTCGGCGGACGATCCCTCCGGGGAGCGGACGGCGGAGAAGTCGAGACCCTCAGGGGCCTCGGCGCCGACTGAGAGGTCGGAGACCGGAGGCAAAGGAGGCCCCTTCGGGGGAAGCCGGAGCGAAGGTCAACGGGGCTCGCCCGCAAGGGTACGAGCGCCGAGTCTGGAGGTCTTCGGGCCGACAGACGCTCGGCAGTCTGCCGCCTTCGGGCGGTGAACAGCTGGGTCAGAGAACCCCGAGAGGGTGGAAGCTTCGGCGGAAACTCCCTCGGGGTTTCTCGCGCCCTGGAGCCGTTGAGCTCCTCGTCGTGGACCCGAAGTCAACCCGACTAGATTTTCGCCATGGCAATTCCCGAACGGTTCCTCAGCGACAACGAACAGATCGCCCGCGCGTTCCGGCCCCACTGGAAGGCGCTCATCGGTCCTGTGCTCGTGTTCGACTTGATCCTGGCGGTCGGCATCGTGGTGGCCATCGTCGCCAACATCGCCGCGTGGATTCCCATCGTCGCCGCAATCGTGCTCGGGCTGCTCGTCGTGGCGAAGCCGGTCCTCGAATGGTGGTTCACGTCGTATGTCATCACCAACGAGCGCCTGGTCGTCAGGAGCGGCATCCTGAGCCGGGAAGGCAAAGAGATTCCTCTGGAGGTCATCAACGACGTCGCCTTCAGTCAGACGTTTGGCGAGCGGCTCTTCCGGTCCGGAGACCTGTTGGTGGAGAGCGCCGGTGAGCTTGGCCAGAGCCGGTACAGCGACATCCCACTCCCCGAGGAGGTCCAAGCACTCATTTACGAGCTGCGAGAGGACCGCATCACCGCGCTGAACACCGGCTCCACCCCCACCGACCAGCTGGCGACGCTGGCCCAGCTCCACCGCGATGGTGTGCTCACCGACGACGAGTTCAACGAGAAGAAGCGCAAGCTGTTGGACGAGATTTGAACAACGACAGTCCTGCGGTCGTCGCCGCCACCGAGCACGGGCTCCAGTTCGAAATCGTCTCGATCGGACGAGTCGACTCTGCCGAAGAAGCCGCCGCAGCACGCGGGATCGCACTCCGTCAACTGATCAAGACGATCGTCATCCGCAGGGGGCCGGCGGAGTATCTGTTCGTGCTCGTTCCCGGTGACCGTGCCATCGACTGGAACAAGCTGCGCGCCGAGCTGGGCGTCTCGCGTCTGTCGCTGCCGGACGCTGCAGAGGCGCTCGAGGTGACCGGCTATGAGCGAGGTGCCATCACCCCCTTCGGCTCCACCAACTCGTGGCCGGTCTACGCAGACGAGCGGCTGCTGTCCGAACCGGTCGTGTCGATCGGAGGCGGTCGGCACGGCCTCGCCATCCACTGCGCTCCCGAGGCGCTGTTCGACGCGCTGGATGCGGACGTGAGAGACCTCACCAAAGCCCAGCACTAGGCCGACGTCACGGTTAGCATCCGCCGTGTGGCTGGGGAGAGAAAGGCCACGGTATGTTCGAGACGATCGAATACATCGAAGTCGAGCGGGGTCGGGGAGGCCGTAACCCGGCGCCATACCAGCGAGTCGTCGGCACCTTCGAAGTGGAAGCCGAGGCGATCGAGGCGGGTCGGGCGGCGCGGTCCGAGCTGCTCGAAAAAGACGGGGAAGCCTATGCGTGGTGGGTGGTGCGCAAAGTGGGCGCGCCGATCGCCCAATGGATCGCCGACTCACACAACCCTCGCGAATTCGTGCTGGATCTCACCAGCGGAGAGCTCGTCGAGGTCGAGTAGCCGCGGAAACCGCTCGTGTTGCGGTCTACTGTGAGGGCACCCTCCAGGAAGGCCCTCTTGCTCAGCCAGATTCACCGATCCCTGGCTCCTGTGGTGGTCGCCGCCAATGGGCTGGCGGGCTTGGCCGGCCTGGTGCTGGCGCTGCGCCGGCTGAATCCCAGGTGGTACCGACCCCTCGCGACCGTCGCGCTGGCCGTCGCTCTTGCCCAGGTGCTCATCGGGGTCGCGCTGCTCGGTACCGCTGAGCCACCCGGCAGCTTCCACACGTTCTACGGCATGGTGATTGCGTTCACCCTCGTCTTTGCATATCTGTACAGGGCGCAGCTTGAGCGGCGCCCCGCTCTGGCGTACTCGATGCTGGCCCTCTTCGTGATGGGCCTCGGCATCCGGGGCTGGATCAACATAGGCGTGGATCTGTAGGAGGCAACATGCTGTTGGAAGGGAAACGGCTGCTCATCACCGGCGTCCTCACGGACGACTCGATCGCCTGGCACACTGCCAAGGTCGCACAGGAAGAGGGTGCCGAGGTGGTGCTGACGGGGTTCGGTCGGGGAATGCGCCTGACGGAGCGGTCGGCGCAGCGACTGCCCCGACCCACCGAGGTCCTGGCGCTCGACATCCACGACCCAGATGACATGGCAGCCGTCGCCGATCATCTCGACCAGCGATGGGGTGGTGTGGACGGGGCGCTCCATGCCATCGCCTTCGCCCCCGAGGATGCGTTGGGCGGCAATTTCCTCTCCACTCCACCTGAGAGCGCCCAGATCGCTTTCATGACCTCGGCGTATAGCTTCAAGACTTTGGCTGTCGGGCTGCTGCCGCTGATGGAGAACAACGGTGGAGCCCTCGTCACGCTCGACTTCGACAACCGGCAGGCTTGGCCGGCGTACGACTGGATGGGGGTCGCCAAGAGTGCGTTGCAGTCGGTGACTCGCTACCTCGCCCGCGACCTGGGGGGCAGGGGTATCCGGGCGAACGCCGTCTCTGCCGGGCCGCTCGGCACCGTTGCCGCCAAGTCCATTCCGGGGTTCGGGGGGTTCGAAGCTATCTGGGACGCACGTGCCCCGCTCGCCTGGGATGCCGCCAACCCGGAACCGGTGGCTCGCATGGCGTGCTTTCTCATGTCGGATTGGGCGTCGATGACCACAGGCGAGATCGTCCATGTCGACGGCGGCTTCCACGCCATCGCGGCGTCACCCGCGGATTGATGGGCCTCGTTCAGACCGACTCGACGGGGCGATCTTCCACCGGTGCGTCGGCCGCCGCAGCGCTCGCAACGGCCTGAGAGACCCCCTTGCTCGTTCGCGGGCGCAGAGGCAACAGAATCGTGAAGGTGGCGCCGCCGCCGGGGGTGCGGGTGAGGGAGATCTTGCCGCCCATTTGCTCGGTCAGAGATCGCACGATCGACAGGCCGAGTCCGGTACCGCCCTGCGACCGAGTGTCGGCCGGGTCCAATTGCGAGAAGGGCTCGAATGCCTGCTCACGCTTGTCGGCGGGGATGCCCGGCCCGTGATCGGAAACCGCAATCGCCAGACTGCCCAGGCTCTCGACGGCGGTGATCTCGATGGGGGAGCCCGGTGCGTACTTGAGGGCGTTCTCGATGAGGTTGCGCAACACTCGGCTGAGATGGTCGGGGTCCGCCTCCACTTCCAGATCCGGATCGGCGTCGACGGAAGCCAGACCGGCGGCGTCGGGAATGGCTCCCACCGTCTCGCTCAGGAATGAGCTCAACCTGATGAGTTGCGGATGTTGCGGAAGGCCGGCGTTGTCGAGCCTCGAGACCATGAGCAGGTCCTCGATGAGCCGGCGCAGCCGATCGCTCTGTTTGCGGGCCGACAGGAGGAGCTCTTGCGCAGCCGGTGACTGCGGCGCCAGCTCCGGGCGCGCAATCGTTGCCAGTGAGCCGATGATGCTGGTCAGCGGCGTGCGGAGCTCATGGCTCACCACCGACACGAAATCGGACTTCATCTTGGCGAGCTCTTCCATCCGCCGCGACGACTCCGCAGCCAGTTCGTACCGTTCGAGCTGAGACAGCACCAGCGCAGCGGGTGCGGCCAGCGATTCCAGGACCCGCATGTCGCCAGGCGTGAATCCGCCCTCGACCTTGTCGGCGACCATCATCACGCCGATCGGCCGCCCCTCCATCACGAGAGGCACGACCACCGCATTGCTGACGCCCAGCTCGCCGAGCATGCCCCGGCGCGGCTCACCACTGTCGAGGTCCTTGAACACTCGAGCCTGGCGTGTCTCGAACACCTCGATGAGATCGGATTGCGAGGCCAGTGGCTCGCGATATTCGCCCACGTCGAGCGGCAGGTGCCTGGTCCATATGGGTCCCAGGACCTCGAGGGCGCGCTCTTCGGCGTTGTACAGCAACACTGCGCCGATCTCTGCATCGAGGTAGGTCCCGATTCTGCCGACCAGCTCCGGCAGCACTTCACCGAGCGACTGGCCCACGGCGACCGTCCTGCTGACCTCGTAGAGCCGGGCGACGTCGGCTTCTCGTGAGCGAATAGCCGCCATGCGACTCACACCGGCGTAGGTCTCCCTACGGAACTGGGTGGCCACCGCGGCCGTCAGCACGGCAACCAGCACGAGGCTGGCACTCTCGATCACGAGCTCTTCCGACGGCACCATGACGCCGAAGGCCCGCGGTACCACCGCGTTGAGGATGATGAGGAGGATCGTGGTTCCGAACTGGAGCAACCGGCCACCCAGCGCGGCGGTCACGGACACGACCCCGAAGTAGAGCACGAACACGAGCTGGCGGAGCTCGGGAATCGTCGACAAGAGGGCGAGCGAGACGATGAGCACCAACGTGGCGATGGCGAGGAGCACCTCACCGGATATCTGGCGCGTGTGCCGCTCCCAGTCGATCAGACGCAGCAACCCCCACGAGACGCCGGTGGCCGCCACCGCGCCCAGGAAGCGGAGGCTCAGCAGGTCGACTCCCACCCGATATGCAACGAATACGGTCAGGGCGAGCATCACCCAACCCGCTCTCAGCGAGAAGCGGAAAATCCGGGCTCGGAAGGGGGCGAGCGCCTCCCTTCGTTCGTGTGCAGTCAGTTCTGGCGTGATCTTCGGAACCTCTCGGTGGCCAGGGTAACCTCCCCGCCATGGTCATCCAGGCAGCCGTGCGCGGCCGCCCCTTCATCTCTTGATCGGCGCGAACGGCGTGGCACTCAAATCTTTTGCAGCAGGAACGATATTCGGGGAGGCGGTTGGAAGATGGCCACCCAGGGTCGTTGCTTTGCACGGTTGGGGCCGAACGCACGACGACTTCGACGCCATCCTGGACGGTTTCGATGCGCTGGCGCTGGATCTGCCCGGCTTTGGCGCATCCCCGGCACCCAGCGCAGTCTGGGGAGCCACCGAATATGCTTCGGCCGTCGTCCCGATCCTGCAGGATCTGCCCGAACCCCCCTGGATCGTCGGACACTCCTTCGGCGGCAGGGTGGCCGTGTGCCTCGCAGCCGATCATCCAAAGCTCGTGGCCGGGATTCTGGTGATCGGAGCGCCGCTGGTGCGGTCTCCCGAGCAAACCGGGGGCCAACCGGCCCTCGCCTATCGGCTGATCAGAATGCTTCGGTCTCTGCGGTTGGTGCCCGAAGAGGTCCTCGAGAGGGCGCGGCGCCGGTACGGGTCGGCCGACTACCGAGCAGCGTCCGGCGTGATGCGAGACATTCTCGTCCGGGTGGTCAACGAAACATACGAGGACGAGCTGGCGCGTCTTGGCGTCCCCGTCCACTTCCTGTGGGGGGGCGACGACACTGCCGCCCCCGTCTCGGGGGCACGCCTGGCCAAACGGCTCGTCGACGGGTCGGGGGCGGATGCATCGTTGGCGATCCTTCCCGGTGTCGGCCACGACATGCTGGCCGAGCGTCCGGACAAGGTACGGGCCGAGCTCTCGATGCTGATCGGCGCATGACGCCACTCGAGGGCGTCACGATTGCCGTCGCCACGGCGGCCGCCGCAGTCTCGGGAATCAGGTGGCTCCGAGTCGCCCAGCGGGAGCATTACCTCGCCGGTTCGGTGATCCGATTCCAGCTCCGGTGGCTGCTAGCCCACGCCGTGAACACCGTGGCAGCGGCGTTGACGCTGGCATCGGTCGTAGCCGCCGCGGCTGGGTGGTTGCCGGTGATCGCCGCGACAGTGATCGTCGCCGCGTATGCGGCGCTCCTTCCTGTGGGTATGCCCCTGCGGGGGCGCACCGCTCCACTCCGTTGGACCGATCGGCTCACGCGCGTCGCCGTTGGTGGCGGCATCTTCTGGGCGATCGTGGTCGCAGCGGGGTGGTGGCTCCCCATCGTTCCGGTGGCGTCGGTCTTGGTGGTGCCGGCGATCCTCGACCTCGTGCTGGGGGTGCTCGCACCCTTGGAGCACCGGATGGGTGACCGATGGGTCAGACAAGCCGCGGCCCGCATTGCTGCCACTGCGCCTCGAGTGGTCGCGATCACAGGCAGCTACGGAAAGACGACGACCAAGGAGTACGTCCGGCTCTTGCTCGCCCCCCACCTGGTGACGGTGGCCTCGCCTGCCAGCTTCAACAACCGGATGGGTTTGGCCAGGGCCGTCAACGAGCAGCTGTCGGACGCCACCGAGGTCTTCGTTGCCGAGATGGGAACTTATGGGCCGGGAGAGATCGCTGACCTGGTGAAGTGGATTCCCCCCGACGTTGGGGTCATCACCGCCATCGGGCCCGTTCATCTGGAACGCTTCAAGTCGCTGGACACCACGTTGGCAGCCAAGTCCGAGATCCTCCAGTCGGCGCGGGTGGCGGTCCTGAATATCGACGACCCCCGCCTGGATGCGCTGGCATCGCGTATCACCGAATCGCCAAACAGGGAGCTGATCACCGTCTCGGCCTCCGGGACGGACGCAACGGTCAGCTTGGTTCCGATCGAAGGTGGGTATCGGGTGAACGTGAATGGCCGCTCGGTTGCAAACGTCGCGCCTGTTCCCTTCCCGACGAACTTCGCGTGTGCCATCGGAGTGGCTGTCGCCCTGGATCTACCACTCAGCGGTATAGACCAGGTGGTGGCCCGGCTGGCGCCGCCCTCGCATCGCCAGACGGTGCACCGCTCTGAGCAGGGCTTCTGGATCATCGACGACACCTACAACTCCAATCCGGCCGGTGTGGAAGCGGCCTTGGCGAAATTGGCGGGGTTGACTGCGAGCACGCGGGTGGTGGTGACTCCCGGAATGGTCGAACTGGGACCAGAACAAGCGGAGTCGAATCGCAGTTTCGCGCAGGCGGCGGGAGCCGTCGCTGATGCCATCGTCGTCGTCGGGCGCACGAATCGTCGAGCGCTGCTCGAAGGGGCGGCAAGAGGCGGCGCGTCGGTTATCTTGAAGCCGTCGCGGACCGAGGCCGTTGAGTGGGTGCGAGCCAACCTCCCACCCGATGGGGCGGTCCTGTACGAGAACGACCTTCCCGATCATTACCCGTAAGGAGCCCTCAATGAGCAAGCCGGCCGTGGTCTTCGGGGGACCGTCACCGGAGCACGACATCTCGATCCTCACCGGTCTCCAAGCGGCTCGCGCCCTCGTCAATTCCGGCATGGATGTCGAGGCGGTCTACTGGTCGAAGACCGGCCAGTGGTTCTTGGTCGACCCGACCGCCGAAGCAGCGGACTTTGCCGACGGTGTTCCTTCGCGGTCAAAGCCGCTGCGGTTCGTGGCGGAGCCCGGCGTCGGGTTCCTGAACAAGAAGAAACCGCTCGCGCTCAGTGGCGTCCTCAACTGCTGCCACGGAGGGCCCGGAGAGGATGGCACCCTGCAGGGAGCGTTCGACCTCGCCGGAATCCGCTACACGGGTCCGTCGGCGGCAGGATCGGCGCTGGGCATGGACAAGCTGGCGTTCGGTGCGGTGATGGCCGCGGCCGGACTGCCGTCGCTTCCCCGCATGCTGGTACGCCCCGGCGACAAACCCGACTTCGACGCGCCGTTCATCATGAAGCCGCGCTTCGGAGGCTCTTCGATCGGCATCCATGTCGTCGAGGACTATGCCACGGCCGAGGCGTTGCTCTCGAGTTCGCCGCACATGACCCGCGGCGCGGTCCTCGAGCCCTTCCTGGCGGGGAGTCGTGACCTGAACATCGCCGTGCGGACTCACCCGGACCTGCAGGTATCGGCGATCGAAGCGCCCCTGCGAGAAGGCGACGCCATCTACGACTACAGCCAGAAGTATCTGGAGGGACCGGGAGGGATGGACTCGGCAAAGCGGGAGTTGCCCGCCGTTCTCCCCGCCGAACTGACGGCGCGGATCGAAGGGTTGGCTCGCACCGTTGCCGAGCTCGCGTCGGTCCGGTCCATCGCCCGACTCGACTTCCTCCTCCACGACGATGAGCTGTACGTCAACGAGATCAACACGATCCCAGGCAGCTTGGCTGCCTACCTCTGGATCGATCCCCCGATCGATCGGGCGACGCTCCTCGCTGATGCGCTACGTGAGGTCACCGAGGCGCCGCCCAGGCAGTACAACAGCGCCGGTGCGGACGGCACTGCCCTGAGAAGCGCCGGGACGATTGCGAGCAAACTCGGTTGAAGGCCCGACTCAGAGGTGTACGACCGGGCAGGTCAGGGTGCGGGTGATCCCATCGACCGCTTGCACCCTGGCGACCACCAGCTTTCCGAGCTGGTCCATGTCCTCGGCAACCGCTTTGACGATCACGTCGTACGGCCCGGTCACGTCGTCCGCCGACTCCACCCCAGGGATCGCACGAACTTCCTGCGCCACTGCTGCGGCCTTGCCGACCTCGGTTTGGACGAGCACATATGCTTGGACCACGTTCATCCTCTCTCGATGGGGTGATTGTACGGAACGCGACGGCTCAATAGCCGTCAGATCCGACTCTTACGGCGGTGGCGAATGGGGTCCCGTCGACCATCTCGACATCGAAGTTGATTCGCTGGCCCTGGCGTAGCAACCGGAACACCGAACCGGCCAGTGACCCGGCCCGCAAATAGACCTCGGACCGATCGTCGTCCCGCACGACGACGCCTGCTCCGGTCGTGGGGTCGTAGAGCTTCACGAAACCTTGCATGTCGACAGCGTAGTGATCGGCGCTCAGGCCTTCGCGACCTTGCCGGCCTTGATGCACGACGTGCAAACCCGAGCCCGCCGGGTGTTGGTGCCGTGCCTGACGCGGATCTTCTGGATGTTCGGGTTCCAGCGTCTGCTGGAACGCTTGTGCGAGAAGGTGACTCGTTTTCCGAAGCTGGGCTCTTTGCCGCAGACCTCGCAGCGATATGACATGTGGAGACTCCTCGAAAACTGCTGGGGGAGGGTACCATCGCCCATCGTCCGCCCATCATCGCTGCCGGACGGGTCGCTGAACCCGTAGCGCAAGGATAGCGTCACATGCCCGTTGGGCTCCAATCATGAGCAGCCTCGCCTATCTCTCCACCGTGCCCGTGACAGAGGTTTCGGGATTGTCTGGCAAGCGGGGCGCCTCTATGGCCAAAGCCGGGATCGACACGGTCGCCGACCTGCTGTTGCACACCCCGCGCCGGTACATCGACCGCTCGCACGTTGCCCCGCTCGAAGAAGTGCCGATCGGCGAAGAAGTGACGGTCGTCGTCAGCGTTGTCTCCACCAAGACCCGCCGAGTGCGCCGCAACCTGACGATCATCGACGCAGTCGTCACTGATGGACGCCATGAGCTCATGGTGACCTGGTTCAACCAGGTGTTCCGCGAACGCCAGCTGAGCCCGGGAACGGAAGTCGCGCTCTCCGGAAAGGTCGAGCGGTATCGGGGACGGCTGCAGATGAAGAGCCCGGTCGTCGACGTGCTGCGGGGCAGCGCCGAAACCCTGCAGACCGGCCGCGTGGTGCCCATCCATCCCTCTGCCGGCAGCGTGTCGCCCGGGATGGTGAGACGTGCGATTCACAACGCCCTGAAACGGTCCCGCCCGATCGACGATCCGGTTCCGTCGGACCTGGTTGGGCGCCTCGACCTCGTATCGAGAGACCAGGCCATCGTCGACATCCATTTCCCTGCCAGCCTCGAGGACGCAGAGCTCGCTCGGCAGCGGCTCGTCTTCGACGAGCTGTTCCGTCTCGAGGTGGCTCTTGCTCTGACGAAGAACCGACGGGCCGAGGAAGCGAAGGGCATTCGTCACATCGAGACCACGGAGCTACGGGATCGATTCATCGGTGCTCTCCCGTACCGGCTGACGGCCGCGCAACAGCGAGTCATCGATGAAATCCACCAGGACATGGCGGGTGAGCATCCCACCCACCGGCTTCTGCAAGGGGAGGTGGGGTCTGGCAAGACGGTCGTGGCGGTAGCGGCGCTGCTGGCCGCGGTTGACGGGGGATATCAAGGGGCGGTGATGGCGCCGACCGAGGTGTTGGCCGGCCAGCACTACTTGGCGATCACCGACCTGCTCGAAGGGGCCGGCATGGCTCCCGCCCCGCATCACGGCAGCAGGCTGGGGATGGAGAGTCTCTTCGACGACGCATCGGGCGAAGAGGCTGCAGTGGTGGTTGCCCTGCTGACCTCCTCATTTGCCGAACTGTCCAATCGCCCTCCCGGTGCCGTCGGCAGGGAGGAGGTCCAGGCTGCCGTGCGGGCCGGAGAGGCCCACGTGGTCGTGGGCACGCATGCGCTCATCCAGGAGGGGGTCGACTTCGCTGCCCTCGGCGCAGCGGTGGTGGACGAGCAGCACAGATTCGGCGTTCATCAGCGAATCGCGCTCAAAGACAAGGCGGGAGACGCCGACCCCGACCTGCTGATCATGACGGCCACACCGATCCCGCGCACGTTGTCGATGACCCTGTACGGCGATCTCGACGTCTCCGTCCTCGACGAGATGCCACCTGGCCGAACACCGGTACGTACGTCGGCCGTGGGGAAGTCGAAGCCGGAGCTCGATCGGGTGTATTCGCTGATTCGCGAGGAAGTCGGCAAGGGCCGCCAGGCGTTCGTGGTGTGCCCGCTGGTGGAAGACTCTCCGAACGTGGAGGCGGCGTCGGCCGTTGCCGAGCACAACCGCCTTTCGTCGGTGTTCTCAGACCTTCGGGTAGGTCTGCTGCATGGCCAGATGCGGCCGGCCGAAAAGGACGACGTGATGGAGTCCATGCGCTCGGGAGACATCGACGTGCTCGTCTCGACGACGGTCATCGAGGTGGGGATCGACATTCCCAACGCCACCGTGATGGTCGTCGAGGATGCTGAGCGGTTCGGGCTGTCCCAGCTGCACCAGCTCAGGGGGCGTGTCGGGCGGGGCGCACACGAGTCCTACTGTGTCCTGGTCTCCGAGCCGGGAACGGAGGAGGGGGAGCAGCGGATCGGAGCGATGGTCGCAAGTGACGACGGGTTCGTCCTCGCCGAAGAGGACCTCCGCATCCGTGGCCAAGGCACGATATTTGGCGCACGCCAATCGGGTATGGCAGATCTCAAGCTCGCCGACATCCTCCGAGACCTCGACACGCTCGTGAGCGCTCGCAGGGAGGGTTTCGCGCTCGTTGCGGGGGACCCACACCTCGACCAGCACCCCGAACTGCGCTCGGAGATCCGGGCACTGCTCGGTGAGGCCGTCGAATGGTTGTTTCGGTCATGAGAATCATCACGGGAAGGGCCAAAGGCCGCCGACTCGTTGGCCCCCGTGGCTCGGCGACACGCCCGATGCAAGATCGCGTGAAGGAAGCCATCTTCTCGTCGTTGGCGGCGGTCGTGCCCGGCGCCGAGGTCCTCGACTTGTACGCAGGCTCGGGATCCATGGGATTGGAGGCGCTGAGTCGAGGAGCAGCCTCTGCGACGTTCGTGGAGTCTGATCGGACAGCGCTCGACGCGTTGCGGCGAAACGTCGATGCCGTCGGCTTGGGGGGAGACGTAAGGCCTATCACCGTCGAGCGATTCCTCGCCGCGAACCAAGGACGATACGACGTGGTGTTCGTTGACCCTCCATACGGTGTGGAGCTAACTTCTGTGGAGGCGGTGCTGGCCGGTGTGGCGAAGCTCATGGCGAAGGATGCCATTGCGATCGTGCACCGTCCGGCCGGCGAACGCCAACCAGACGTACCGGGCTTGTGGCTGGCGGATCGTCGCTTGTACGGAGGCGCGCGGCTGTGGCGCATGGCAAAGACAAGCAAAGACAACGGCCCAGAGACAGACGACGCAGAGAAGTCGGCGTAGAGGAGGTGCAGCCATGACATCGGTGCTGTGCCCTGGATCGTTCGATCCGCCCACCAACGGCCACATCGATGTGATCGATCGTTGTATTGCCACGTTCGACCGAGTCGTCGTGGCCATCGTCGAAAACCCCTCGAAGCAGCCGGCGTTCACGGTCGACGAACGGAAAGCCTTCGTGGCGGCTAGTTGCCCCGACGCCGAGGTGATCGCATTTCGAGGTCTGGTCGTCGAGGCCGCCCGAGCCGCCGGAGCCGATCTGATCGTGAAGGGGTTACGCGGCGAGGCCGACTTCGCCTATGAGCTTCAAATGGCGCAGATGAACCGCAGCTTCGGAGGAGTCGATACCATGTTCATGGCTGCGAGCCCCGAGTTCTCGTACCTGTCGTCGTCGTTGGTGAAAGAAGTGGCGGCCCTCGGCGGGGACGTGAGCCGTCTGGTGCCGGCCGATGTGGCGCGAGCGTTGAAGGAGCGACATGGGTGACAATCCGCTCGACGATTTCGAGGACATCATTCCCGAGTGGGACGAGCCGGCCGACGATGCCTTCGACTCGGACCAGTCAGATGTGCGGCCCGGCGAGAACGTGACCCCACTCCACGCAGTCGACGACCCGCTGGACTCCTCTGCGGTCGGCGCCGTCGAGGCGGTCGTCTCGGAGATGATCGTTGCCTTGCAGGCAGCCAAGACCGTGCCCTTCTCCCGCAATGTGCTGGTCGATCGCGACGCGATGGTGGCCAACCTCCAGCGAATCGCGTCCGGGTTGCCGGAGGAGCTGCGCCAAGCGCGATGGATGATTCGCGAACGTGAAGCGTTCGTGGCTCGCACGAACGAAGGCGGAGCCGAGATCACACAGCGGGCGCAGGATCGCGCCAAGCAGATCATCGCTCAAGCCCAGAAACGGTCAGAGGAGCTGGTGAGTCAGTCTCACGTCCTCAAGGAAGCCGTCGAAGAGGCCAACGTGCTGATCCGCAACGCCGAGGCAGAAGCGCGTCGAATCCGACTCGATGCCGAGGACTACTCGGAAGAGCGTCTGGTCCACCTCGAGAACCTGTTCAGCAGCCTGCTTCATCAGGCCCGCGAGGCCCGAGCCGAGTTCCACGACCCGAGGCCGGCCTCGCCCGAACCGCCCGTTTGACGGCACCAATGACGCGTTTTCGTGTCAACGTCTCCGATCTCGTCGGCAAGCCCGGTTCGTCGCGCCACGAGTCGTTCAGTGAGCATCTCGAGATGTCCATGGACATGGCCACGGTCGCCGGGCCACTCGAGACGGCGGTCCGGTTCGATGCCACGTCGCAGGACATCGTCGCCGGTGGACGCGTCGAGTTCCACATGCGGATCACCTGCAACCGCTGCCTCGGCGAGGCAGACGGCAGCGGGTCGGTCCGTTTCGAACAGGTCTACCGGTATCAGGGAGAGATCGATCCGGATGATGAGCTGATGGTCGTCGACCGTGAGGGTGTCATCGATCTCGAACCGCCGATCCGCGACGAGGTGGGTCTGGCGTTGCCGCTGGCCCCGCTGTGTCGGGATGACTGTGCCGGACTTTGCCCGACGTGCGGAACCGACTTGAATACAGACCCGTGCGACGGACATGAGGATTTGTCGTCCTCGCCGTTCGCCGTTCTCGAAGAGTTCTTGGACCCTCAGGACTAAGGAGCCCGCCGTGGCGGTACCGAAGAAGAAGATGTCGCGCTCCCGAACCCACCGGCGCAAGGCGCAGTGGAAGGCGACGCGACCAGTGCTGTCGGAGTGCCCGGTGTGCCACCAACCGAAGCGCCCCCATCGGGCGTGCACCAACGAAGGTTGTGGCATCTACCGCGGCCGCCAGATCATCGACGTCAGCGAGTAATCCCACATGGCGCGGGTGGCCCTCGATGCGATGGGGGGTGATTACGCCCCCAAGGAGGCCGTAGCGGGAGCGGTCGCCGCTGCCGACGAGGGATACGACGTGCTCATGGTCGGCCGTGAAGCCGACCTTCGTCCACTTCTCGACGAGTACGGCGGCGACTTGCCGATTCGGGACGCATCGCAGGTCATCGGCATGGCAGACAATCCGGCTGCTGCCATTCGGGAAATGCCCGACTCGTCGATCGTGCAGGCCGCCAAAGCGGTCCGTGAGGGCAGCGCCAACGCGCTGGTGAGTGCCGGGTCTACCGGGGCCGCACTCGCGGCGTCGGCAATCGTCATCGGTCGGCTGCAGGGCGTCACCCGCCCTGCCATCGCCACCATCTGGCCCACCCCCGGCGGCCCGACGGTGGTGTTGGATTCGGGCGCCAATCCGGATTGCCGGCCGGAGCAGCTCGTGCAGTTCGCGATCATGGGAACGCTGCTGTCTGAGATCCACGTCGGCGTCGTCGAGCCACGCGTTGGCCTGTTGACGATCGGCGAGGAGAAGGGCAAAGGCAGAGATTTGGAGAGGGCGGCGTACGACCGTCTCGAAGTGCACCCGGGGGTGCGTTTCGTCGGCAACGTCGAAGGACACGATGTTGCCGAGAACAAGGCTGATGTCATCGTCACCGATGGCTTCACAGGCAACGTGATGTTGAAGACCGCAGAGGGTGTCATCAAGCTCATGTTCGAGATGTTTCGCGACCGGCTGTCTCAAGTCGACGACGCGGCGCGTGAGGCGTTTTCGGATCACTTCCGCTCGATGACCGATGCCCTCTCCACGGAGCTCGCCGGCGGGGCGCACCTGATGGGCGTCAACGGCGTGGTGGTGATCAGCCACGGGTCCTCGTCGAGGGTCGCCATCAAGAATGCGATCGCGATGGCGGCGGAAGGCGCCGAGAGCGGTCTCGTCGATCGTCTCGACAAGCACCTCGCTGCCATGTGATGGCCGGTCGGCTCGATCAGGCTTTGGGTCACACGTTCTCCGACGGACAGCTCCTGGAGACCGCCCTGGTGCACCGGTCGTTCGTTGCCGAGCATCCCGACCTCGTCGACAACGAACGCCACGAATTCCTTGGGGACGCCGTGCTCCAGCTCGTTGTGACCGACTATCTGTTCGAACGGTTCCCCGACATGCCGGAAGGCAAGATGGCCAAAGTGCGGGCCGCGTGCGTCAACCGCGACGTGCTGGCCCGGGTCGCTCGACGTCTCGACGTCGGCGGAGCATTGTCGCTCGGCCGCGGTGAGCTGGCTTCCGGAGGAAGAACGAAAGACTCGATCTTGGCGGACGCAATGGAGGCGATCATCGCCGCCGTGTACCTCGACGCCGGACTGGAGGCCGCAAGGGCCGTGGTGCTGGCATTCTGGGAACCGTTCATCGTCAGTCGAGCTGCCGACCCTGGGCAGCGCGACTACAAGACTCGCCTCCAGGAAGCGCTCGCTCCGACCGGCCAGCGACCGACGTACACGGTGACAGAGTCGGGACCCGACCACGAGAAGCACTTCACTGCCACGGTCGAGGTCGCCGGCCGTCGGCTGGGAGAGGGGTCAGGGCGATCCAAGAAGGAAGCCGAGCAGTCTGCGGCAGCCGAAGCGCTGCAAGCGATGTGACGCATGCCTGAGTTGCCCGAGGTCGAAACGACTCGCCGGGCGCTGGCTCCGGTGCTCGAAGGGAAGCGATTGGCACGGGTCCATGTCGCTCGAGACCGGATGACGAGGCGCAACGAGCGCACCGCCGACGTGATCGACCGTCTCACGGGTAGGCGCGTGCTGGAGCTGGGACGTCACGGGAAATTCATCGTCGGTCGGGTCGAAGGTGACTTGAGACTGGTGGTGCACCTGGGCATGTCGGGGCGGATGCAGATCGCGCAGGCTGCCGACGACCTCGCCCCGCACACCAACGTGGTGTTCGGACTGGAAGACGGGACGGAAGTGCGCTTCGTCGATCCCCGCACGTTCGGATTCGTCGCGGTCTTCACCATCGAAGAGATGGCTCGGTCGACTGTTTCCGGATTGGGTCCCGATGCGCTCGATGACCTCCCCACCAGCAAGCACCTGGCCTCCGTCCTCGCCGGTCGGTTGGCGCCCATCAAGGCGCTCCTGCTCGACCAACGCATCATCGCAGGTCTGGGAAACATCTACGCAGACGAAGTGCTACATCGGTCACGCATCCGGCCCGACCGGGCGGGAGGAGATCTCACCTGGACCGAGGTCAAGCGCCTGCGCGCCTCGGTGCGTCCGGTGCTTCGCGCCGGCCTCCGCCACGGAGGCACCAGTCTCGATGACCTGGCCTATCTGCTGCCCGACGGTCGAGCCGGCGAATACGTCGACCGTCTCCAGGTCTATGGGCGGGCGGACCGCCCCTGCAAAACGTGCGGCACACCGGTCGAGCGGGTGGTCATCGCCGGCCGTTCGAGCCACTATTGCCCGCACTGTCAGCGATGAGGTGACCCGCTTCGTTCGGCCGAAATCCCAATGGTCACCGTGTCGAGCGCTCACCGGCGTCTGGTCCATGCTGTGATATCCTGCCAGCGGTCGAAATCACAGGTTTGTAATTCGTGTTCCTCAAATCGATGAAGATCACGGGCTTCAAGTCGTTCGGAGATCGAACGCGGCTCGAGCTCGAACCGGGCGTGACGGTCGTGGTCGGACCCAACGGCTCGGGAAAGTCGAACATCGTCGACTCGATCGCATGGGTCCTGGGTACCCAGTCGACCAAGTCGCTGCGTACCGAGAAGATGGATGACGTGATCTTCGCAGGGACGGCGACGCGCCCCGCGCTGCAGCGGGCCGAGGTGGTCCTCGTCTTCGACAACTCGTCAGGGACTGCCCCGCTCGACGTTGCCGAAGTCACGGTGACCCGGCGACTGTACCGAGATGGGTCGTCCGAATACGAGATCAATGGGGTTGGGTGCCGGTTGCTCGACGTGCAGGAGCTGCTCTCAGATTCGGGAGTCGGCCGTCACCAGCATGTCGTGGTAGGTCAGGGCCAGCTCGACGCCATCCTCAACGCCAAGCCCGAGGACCACAGAGCGGTCATCGAGGAGGCAGCTGGTGTGCTCAAGCATCGACTTCGGAAAGACAGGTCGTTGCGCCGCCTGGAACGCACGGAAGCCGATGTGTTGCGAGTCCTCGACATCGTCAAGGAGCTCGGGCGTCAGCTGAGACCGCTCCGACGCCAAGCCGACGACGCCGCTCGATACGACGGCGTCAAGGGTGAGATCGTCGCCTTGCGTCTCTTCTTGGGCGGCGAGGAGTTGCGACGGATCGACGGCCGGCTGGCGGCCGTTTCGGCGGAGGATGCGGAACTGGCCGAGGCGATCCGCTTGGCTGCCGCCGAGCTGGGAGCGCTCGACGGACGACTGCCCGACCTGACCGAAGCGGCCGGCGACGCAGGCGCTGCACTCGATCGCGACACGGCGGCGGCCGCACGGCTGGAGACGGTCGCCGAACGTCTGCGCTCGATCGCCCAGGTGGCGGCCGAGCGGAGCCGTGGCCTCAGAGCCCGCTTGGAAGGCGCGGACGAGCGCAGGCAGGACCTCCAGGATGAGCAGCAGGAGCTCGAAGTCGATCTGACCGTGTCGGTGCAGCGGCAAGCGGAGAGCGCGGAGCAGGTCGAGGTGACGGAGCGCCTTCTGAATTCCCTCGAGGACGAAGAAAGGTCGCTGGCCGAGCAGGAGCAGATGCCCACGGAGGGAGCGGTCGCGATCGTGCGGGGGGACCTGCGCGCACTCCAAGCGGCGGCGGAACGCGACGCCAGCGAGATCCGGACACTGAACCAGCGGCTCGACACGCTCGAGGCGCAAAGCGATGTCGAACAGGCTGACATCGAGCGGCTGGGCCAGGAGATCGAGCGACTCGACGGAGAGGCGACCGCGGCGCAGATGGCCTACCAGAGTGCGCAGGCGGAAAGAGTTCGGCACCAGGCGTCATGGGAGCAGTCGCAAGATGCACATCGTGAGTCCGAGCTGGCGCTGGCAGCCGCTCGAGCGCGGCTCGAAGCGATGCAGGCGGCGGTGGAGGGACTCACCGATCCGGCGGCGAGAGAGTTCGTCACGTCCGATGATGCTTGGCGCGGTCCGCTGGTGGCTGCGCTCGACATCCCACCCGACCTGAGTGCAGCCGTCGATGCCGCCCTCGGAACCTGGGCCGACGGACACACGCTGGACCGGCCCGATTCGGTGTCGGCAGTGGTGGCCGAGCTGAAACGGCGCAGTCTCGGAGGTGTGCCCCTCGTCGCTCGGGTGCTCGATCCAGGTGAAATGAGTGGTCGGCGAGTGGCCGACGCCACAGGGTTGGACGCCCTGGTCGACGCGCTGGGGGTGAACGCCGACCCGGGGCTGGCGGGAGCGCTGCTGGGCGACGTCGTACTTGCCGAAGGTTGGACGGCCGGCTACGAGGTCGCACAGCGCTACCCAGAGGTGCGGGTGGTCACTCCCGAAGGCGACATCATCACCCACCGGGGCATTCGGGTGGCGCACCCTCATGGGGCGAGCCCGGCGATGGTCGAATCGGCGGACGCGGCGGCGGCCGACGCCGACGACCGAGCAGCCCGGGCGCGCAGCCTGGCAACGTCCTCGCGCCGGACGTTCGATGATGCACGCGAGGAAGAACGGCGCCGGCTCGAGACCCTGGAGATGGTCGAGGCTCGCTTGGCGGGCGCCACCGAGCACCTCGATCGGCGGTCGCGCACCCGTGAGCAGATCACCGAAGAGGCGGTTCGTCTCCGCGGACGAGTCGAGACGATCACCGCGGCCGGGGCGGATCGCGACGAACACATCGAGCGTCTCCGCGAGCGCCTCGCCGCGCTCGAGGGTGAGGAAGCCGAGCGTCAGGCCGCGTGGGAGCAGCTTGCCCGACGTCGCCAGGATGTGGCCCGTCAACGCGACGAAGCACGTCGAGCGCGACAGCAGGCAGCCGCAGAACACGGCGCCGTCGTCGAGCGACGTGCAATGGTCGAACGGCGTCTGGCAGCGGTACGAGTGGAGCTTGCGCAGCTGCGCGATCACCCTGTCGAACCAGAGAAGGTCGACGCGCTGGAGACGACGGAGCGGCGCGCCCGAGCGGCGGGCGTCGCCGTCAACACGCACATCGAAGCGCTGCGCGCTCGACAGGTCACCTTGCGCCAGGAAGCAGGGGAGGCAGGCGAACGGCTGGCGAGCGCGCGCCAACGGCGCGAAGAGCTGCAGTCGGTCATCGGTTCAGGCAAAGATCGACTGTCTCGACTGGCCGTCGAAGCCGCCGAGCTGCGCGTCCGTCGCGAGAGTGTCGCGGAGGGGCTTCGCCGGGACGTCGACTCGTCGGAAGCCGAGGCGCTGTCGGCGCCACAGCCTGAATACGAGGAGCCCACCGATTTGGTGGAGCGACTCGCCACGTTGGAGGCCGACCTCCGCCGAATGGGTCCGGTCAACCCTCTGGCGGCGAGCGAGTTCCGCGAGATCAACCAGCGGTACGAGCACATTCAGGCACAGCTCGACGACCTGAACCAGGCCAAAGCCGAGCTCCAACAAGTCATCTCGGGTCTGGACCAGAAGATCGAGGAGCTCTTCATGGAGGCCTTCGCAGAAGTGGCCGCCCACTACGAGCAGCATTTCTCGATTCTGTTCCCCGGGGGCAGAGGGAAGCTCGTGCTCACCGACCCGAACGATCTGCTGGAGACGGGCGTCGACATAAAGGCACAGCCGCTCGGCAAGAAGGTGTCGCGTTTGCAGCTGTTGTCAGGAGGGGAGCGGTCGCTCGCCGCACTGGCGTTCTTGTTCGCCGTGTTCAAGGCCAGGCCCAGCCCCTTCTACATTCTCGACGAGGTCGAGGCGGCGCTGGACGACGCCAACCTGCGACGTTTCCTCAGCCTGATCGACGACTTCCGTGGAGCGGCGCAGCTGGTGATCGTCACTCACCAGCAGCAGACGATGGAGGCGGCGGACGTGCTGTACGGCGTCACCATGGAACCGGGAGGCTCCTCGAAGGTGATCGCCAAGCGCATGAGCGGACAGCTCGTCTTGGACGAGACGTAGACTGTCCCGGCCTGGGGAGATGTCCAGATGGACCCCACTGTTCTCATCATCATCGCCGTCGTCCTCGCCGTCGCACTCGTTGGCGGGCTGGTCGTCGCGCGTCGCAACCGGGGCATCCAAGCTCCACCATCCCGAAGCGCGCTCGTCACGGCGGATCGCACGCTTGCCGAGAGGCTTGGCAAGACACGCCAGGCCCTCGGCAGCCGTCTTCGGGCTGCCTTCGCACGATCGGCGGTCGATGATGAATTCTGGGACGCGATCGAAGAGGCACTCATCGGCGCCGACATGGGCGTGCCCACCGCCACCGCGATCGTGACGGCGGCGCGCCGAGCTGCGCCGGCTGACGCCGGTGAAGCGAGACAGGTGCTGCGCGCCGAGCTTCTGGCCACCTTGGGCGATCGTCACCGAGGCATCCATCGCTCGAATGACCCCGCCGTGGTCATGGTGGTCGGCGTCAACGGCGTGGGGAAGACCACGACCATCGCCAAGCTTGCCGCCCGACTCCGCGAAGAGGGAGCCGAGTCGCTGCTCGGTGCCGCCGACACGTTTCGAGCGGCGGCAGACACGCAGCTCCGCACCTGGGCCGATCGGGTGGGGGTGGATGTCGTAGCCGCCGAACCAGGCGCCGATCCCGCCTCGGTGGCATTCGACGCCTATCAGGCAGCCAAGAGCCGCGGGAAGGACGTCGTGATCATCGACACCGCCGGGCGGCTGCATTCGAAAAGCAATCTGATGGCTGAGCTGAAGAAGATCAACCGTGTGGTCGAAGGCGCGGCGGGGTCGGTCGACGAAGTCCTACTCGTGCTCGACGCAACCACTGGGCAGAACGGAGTAGCCCAAACCGAGGTGTTCACCGATGCGGTGGGTGTCACCGGCATCGTGCTCACCAAGATGGACGGCACGGCCAAAGGCGGGATCGTTGTTGCGGTAGAACGAGAGCTGGGCGTGCCAGTCAAATTCATCGGAGTGGGGGAGGGCATCGACGATTTGGTCCGGTTCGATCCCGCAGAGTTCGTCGACGCACTTCTTGCCGACGTCTGACCGGTAGCATCGTCCGCCGAATGTCGCTCATTGATGATGCTCGCGCCGCTGCAGGATCCGCATACGCTCCCTATTCCGAGTTCCGGGTTGGGGCCGCGGTGCGTGGCGCCTCCGGCGCTGTGTACACCGCCTGCAATGTGGAGAACGCCGCGTACGGGTCGACCATGTGCGCGGAGGCCAACGCCATCGGCACGGCCGTCGCCGCCGGGGAGCGGAGCCTGGAATCCCTGGCGGTTGCATGCATCGATGCGACGACGACCGATGGCGCCTACCCGTGTGGGAATTGTCGTCAACTCATGAACGAGTTCGGCGTCGAGTGGGTAGAGGTGACGGCCGGCGACGGGACGACGCGTCGCCACCGACTCTCAGAGCTGCTCCCTCACGGCTTCAACCTCTGACCGGCCAGGCGGCCCGGTCCTCCCTGCGGACCACGAATCGCAACCCGGACCATGTGTCGTCGATGGCACACACCTTGTTGTCGACCAGCCCAGATGCCAGGCCATGGGGTTGAACCACCTCGAAAGACAGATCGGTCGGAACCCGGCTCGCCTTCTTCGGCCACGCCACCCAGATGGCTCCATCAGCCGGGATCCGTTCCTTGGCTGCGTCGAACCGTCGTCGCAGCTCGGTGGCGGTCTTCGAGAAGACGACGACCACGTCGGCGAGACCCTCGGCGGCCACGACGACTCCGGCGGGAAGTTCGCCTAGGGTCGTCATGAAGTCGTCGGGGGCCCCGTCGATCCCCAGCGACATGCCTTCCTTGATCCCCAGCTTCTTGGGAAGAGGCGTGCCTGAGTATCCAGCCATCGACCTGCGTCAGCTTCGGGCGTTGAGTGCCTCGATCAGTCTGGGCAGCACGTGGTGAACGTCACCCACGACTCCGAGGTCGGCGACCGAGAATATGGGGGCTTCTTCGTCCTTGTTGATGGCGATGATGATCTTGGAGTCTTTCATCCCCACCAGATGCTGCATTGCTCCCGACACGCCGGCGGCGATGTAGACGTCGGGTTTCACGGTTTTCCCCGTCTGGCCCACCTGCTTGGCATACGGAACCCATCCCGCATCGACGATTGCCCGGGTGGCCCCGGTCGCAGCGTTGAGAGGAGAAGCGACGGCTTCGATCAGCGCATAATGCTCGGCCGCGCCCAGGCCCCGGCCACCGGTCACGATGACGGCAGCGTCGCCCAGCTGGGGCCCTTCGGCCTTCTCGGCGAACGATCCCGTGACCGATGCGTCGCCGGCGTGGCCGGCGTCGGGGAGTTGGACCGCGGTGACGGTTGGAGCGGATCCACCTACCGGCTCGGCGGCGTATGACTTCGGCCGAACCAGCACGATGTGGGGTGCCGGGGCGTCGAAGGTGGTGTCGACCAGCTGGGTTCCACCGAACACCTCGTTGGTCACGGTCACGCTCTCGCCGTCCACGGCCACGTCGACCGCATTCGAGATCACCGGTCTGTCCAGTCGCGAGCTGAGCCTTCCGGCCACGTCGCGGTCTGTGTAGGTCTGCCCGAACAAGATGAGATCTACCGGTCGATCAGCCACGAGCTGTGCAATGGCCGCGGCAGCCTGGGCGATGCCCATGGAGGCTTGCTGCGGAACCAGATGGAGCACCTCGCCGGCCCCGTGATCGCCGAGTGTCGAGAAAACCTCGTCCGAGCCCGTTCCCAGGTACACCACGGTCGGAGATCCGAGGCTGCGAGCTTTCGCCAGCAGCTCTAGGCCCACTACCGCCGGCTGACCGTTCGTCTCTTCGATGAATACCCAGGCCATCTCAGATCACCTTCGCTTGCTCGAGCACCTCGATGATCTTGAGATGCGCATCACCTTCGTCGACGACCACTTCGCCCCCGCTCCGCTCTGGCGCAGGTCGGATCGACACGATCCGCTGGCCGGCACCCGGCGTCACGTCGAGATCGGCGGCCGACAAGGTCTCGATCGGCTTTTTCTTCGCCTCCATGATCCCCTTGAAGGTCGGATAGCGAGGCTCCACCGCACCCGCCGTCACGGATACCACGACCGGAGTCGGCGCCTGAATGGTGTCGTACCCCGCCGCCGTTTGACGGTCGATCTCGACGCTTTCTCCTGCGACGGCGACCCGCTTGGCGTAGGTGAGTGCCGGAACACCCAACAACTCGGCGATCTGCTGTGGTACCACGCCCGAATAGCCGTCGGTGGATTCGGTGCCGGCGACGATCACGTCGTACGTGCCGCGTCCCAATGCGGCTGCGAGGACCTTGGCGGTCGTCAGCGCGTCGGAGCCCTGTAGCGCCGGGTCGTCCACGACGACTGCGCCGTCCGCGCCCATCGCAAGGGCCTGGCGGATGCCGTTGAGGTTGCCGGAGGGCCCCATCGAGAAGAGCGTGACCGTGCCTTCTGTCTGTTGTGCGAGTTGCAGGCCCACCTCGACTCCGTACCGATCGGTGTCGTCGAGCACCTGCTCGTTGGGACGCACCAGCGTGAGCGTCTCCGAATCGAGCTGATACGGGGAGGCCGGATCCGGGATCTGCTTCACGCAGACGGCGATGTTCATGAGACTCCTCGTCGTAGGCCGACGGGATGTTAATCCTGGTCGCAGATCGCCCGAAATCGCCTCAGGGGGCGTCGATCCGGTCGAGAACGAGTTTCGGAGGCTCGGTTGCTTCGCCGATCTCCCACGCCGCCTCGAGGAAGGGCATTGCATCGGCGAGGCGTCCATCCTCCCGATAGTGGACGGTTGCCAGCAACCCGCCGGTGTCGACCTGGTCTCCGACCTTGGCGGCCACCTCGATGCCCACCGTGGCGTCGATGGATGCCTCCTTGTGGACCCGGCCGGCGCCGAGTCTCATCGCTGCCATGCCGATATCCAGGGCGTCACAGCGTCGCACGGTGCCGGTTGATTTGGCGAGCAAATCGAACGCGTAAGGAGCATCGGCCAACAGGGTGGGGTCGTCGGTCACTGCAGGATCCCCGTCTTGGGCAACGACGACATCCCTGAACTTCTGGAGCGCTGCCCCCGATGCGATGGCTTCGCGCAGTCGAGCATGGGCGTTGGCCTCGCTGCCGCTCACCCCCGCCAGAATCAGCATCTCGGCTCCCAGCGCCATCGTGAGGTCGGTGAGGTCGGGAGGACCGTCACCTCGCAGCGCAGCGATCGACTCCCGCACCTCATTGGTGTTTCCTACTGCATTGCCAAGCGGTTGATCCATCGATGTCAACAGTGCGACGGTTCTGGTGCCGGATCGAGACCCGATTTCGACCATCGTCCGGGCGAGCTGGCGAGCCTGATCGATGCCCTTCATGAAGGCTCCGTTTCCGACTTTGACGTCCAAGACAAGCCCGTCCAGGTCCTCAGACAGCTTCTTCGACATGATCGAAGAAGCGATCAGTGGGATCGACGGCACCGTTCCGGTCGCATCGCGTAGCGCATACATCTCGCGGTCGGCCGGAACCATCGTCTCTGACTGGCCGGCCAGCACCATGCCCACGCTGCGCAGAATCGAAAGGAAGCGATCGGGGTCGAGCTGGGTGGTGAAACCCGGGATCGATTCGAGTTTGTCGAGCGTGCCACCGGTGTGGCCCAGTCCACGGCCCGACATCATGGGAATGGCAACGCCACACGCCGCCACCATGGGCGCCAGCACTATCGAGACTTTGTCGCCGACTCCTCCGGTGGAATGCTTGTCGATCTTGGGCGCGTCGATGTCGTCCAGGGAGAGCGTCGATCCCGAATGGAGCATTGCATCCGTCCAGGCGGCCAGCTCAGCTGGGTCGAGCCCCTGCTGGAACACCGCCATGAGCATGGCCGACATCTGGTAATCGGGGACCGATCCGTCGACGTAGGAGGCGATCAGCCAACGAATCTCGTCCGCCGTCAGCGCTCCTCCATCCCGTTTGCGCTCGATGAGCTCGACGGTGTTCATCGTCATTGTCTTCCCACAGCCCTGATCACCTGACCGCCGCCAGGAAGGAAGTGCCTGCCTCGGTCCGAGGGATCCCCAACCCTTCGGCGATGGTGGCGGCGATGTCGGCATACGTGGCCCGGTCACCCAAGTGCTGACCGCCGGCCCCGAGGCCCGCCACGAGGAGGGGAATGTACTCGCGGGTGTGATCGGTCGACCCGTCCGTGGGGTCGTTGCCGTGATCAGCAGCAAGGATCAGGAGATCATCTTCGGCAAGCGAGGAGGTGAGGCGGGGGAGATACGAGTCGATGACCTGTAGACCGGCGTGGTAGCCCTCGGGGTTCTCACGGTGGCCGTACACCATGTCGAGGTCGACCAAGTTGGTGAAGATGATGCCGCCCTCCTGACTGGCCATCCGGGCCAGCGTACGCTCCAATCCGTCGGCGTCGCCTTGGGTGTGCTCCTCCGATGTGAGGCCACGGCCGGCGAACAGGTCGTCGATCTTCCCGATCCCATGGACGGTCAGTCCCGCCGCCGACGCATGGTCGAGAAGCGTGGGAGCGTGCGGCGGCATGGCGTAGTCCCGCCGCTCATAAGTGCGTTGGAAATCTCCCGGCGCACCCTCGAAGGGTCGGGCGATCACTCGCCCGATCTGGTAGTCGTCGCAGTGTCGTCGGGCGATCTCGCAGACTCGGTGAAGCTCCTCGAGGGGAACGACGTCTTTGTGGGCGGCGATCTGGAAGACAGAGTCGGCCGAGGTGTAGAGAATGAGTGCACCGGTGTCGAGATGTTGCGTCCCCAGCTCCTCGATGATGACGGTGCCGGACGCTGCCACGTTGCCGATGAAGGTGTGACCGGACTCCTCGACCACGGCGTCGACCAGCGTTTCGGGAAACCCGGTGTCGGTGAACGTTTGGAAGGGGCGGGTGGTGATGATGCCGGCGATCTCCCAGTGACCGGTGGTTGAGTCCTTGCCGGCCGATGCTTCTGCACAGCGGCCGAAGGCCATGCTTGGGTCCGGCGCCGGAGGGCACCCATCCAGCCTGCCATGAAGGTTGCCGAGGCCGGCCGCTGCGAAATTGGGCAGGTCTAACCCTCCTACGGCGGCCGCCGTGTGGCCCAAGGTGTCCGAGCCGGCATCGCCGTACTCTGCGGCGTCGGGCGCCTCGCCGGCGCCGCAGGAGTCCATGACGATGATGATGGCTCGGTCGAGTGTCCTCATGGCTCGCAGAGCCTACCGGCGCGGTGCCGGGCCGTCGGGTCGTCGCGGTTTGAAGCCTGACACCCGTCCACCGACCACAACGACCCCTTCCGCCGCGAGCAGGCGTTCCTGGCGCGTCTCGTGCCCCGGCACCAGGCGTCCTGTGGCGGTGACCACCCTCCACCAGGGCACCGGCTCGTCAGCGGAACGAAGGAGGTTGCCCACAGCTCGAGCCGCACCTGGATATCCGGCCTCTACCGCCACCTCGCCGTACGTGATGACATCACCAGGTCGCAGGTTTCGCAACACTTCCAGGACGGCGAGCTCAAACGACGGCCGGGTCACCGATCAGAACGTGCCGAACAGACGATCACCCATGTCGCCCAAGCCCGGACGGATGTAGTAACGATGGTCGAGATCGCGGTCGATGCCGGCCGTGACGATATGCACGTCCGGATGTTCGGCCTGCATCCGTTCCACTCCGACGGGAGCGCACACAACGCAGATGGCGCTGATGTCGGTTGCGCCTCGGTCCTTGACCTTTTGTACCGCCCAGGAGAGCGAACCGCCAGTGGCCAGCATCGGCTCCAGCACCATCACCTTTGCGGTCGTGAGGTCGGGCAGCTTCGTGTAGTACTCCTGTGGCTGAATCGTTTCCTCGTCGCGGGCGAGGCCTACGTAGCCGACTTTGACGTCAGGGACGACGTGGACCACGGCGTTGAGGAGCCCGAGCCCTGCCCGCAGCACCGCAACTGCCACGATGTCCTGGTCGATCAGTTTGCCCGTGGTGCCCTCGAGCGGAGTCTCGACATCCACGTCACGCAACGGGACGGACGCCAGACTCTCGAAGATGAGGAGGTAGGCCAGACGACGTGCCGACTCCCGGAATCGCTGCGGCTCGGTGTCCCGGTTGCGCAGTTTGGTGAGGTAGTGCTGGGCGAGTGGATGGTCCACAACAGTGATCGGCATCGGCAGGGCTCCCGGTCGGCGGCGAGGAATATTGTGGTCGTTCGATTCGCAGCGTGCAGGCTCCAGGGTCGCCGGTCAACCGGTATTGCGCAGTCCGGCAGCGATGCCGTTGACGGTCAGTAGCAACGCCCGCCTCAAGAGTGGGTCGTCACCGTCGGACCGTCGTGATCGGCTGAGAAGCGCCACCTGGAGATAGTTGAGCGGATCGAGGTATCGGTCGCGCACGGCCAGCGTTCTCTGGAGGACCGGGACAGACTCGATGAGGCTGGCCGCTCCTGTCAGCCCGAGCACTTCGGCGCGGGTGCGCTCGAACTCATTCGTGATGGTCGCAAAGACATGATGGTGCTCGGGGTCGACCAGCAGCTCGACGTAGCGTCGGGCGATGGTCATGTCGGTCTTGGCCAACGTCATCTCGACGTTGGACACGAACGTCGAGAAGAACGCCCACTCGCGATACATGTCGTCGAGGATTGCCTCGTGTCCGGCGGCACGGGCGGCGGCCAGACCGGATCCGAGCCCGAACCATCCCGGGACGATCTGGCGGGTCTGCGTCCACCCGAAGACCCATGGGATGGCGCGCAAACCGTCGAGGCCGGGCTGCGATTTGCGGCGCGCCGGGCGGGACCCGATGTTGAGATCTCCGAGCTCGTCGACCGGGGTCGCGGAGCGGAAGTAGGAGACAAGGGCGGGGTCGTCGACGAGACGGCGATAGGCGGAAAATGCCTCCTCCGAAACCAGGTCCATGATGTGGTCCCACTCCTCGAGCGTCGCCTGGGGCTGGCGAGAGGTTCGGTGGAGTAACGAAGCCTCGAGTACGGCCGCCAAGGTGAGCTCGAGGTTGCGGCGCGCCAACCTGGGGAGCCCATATTTGTCGGAGATGACCTCGCCCTGCTCGGTGAGCTTCACCGGTCCGTCGACCGTGCCATAGGGTTGAGCCATCACTGCAGCGTGGGTGGGGCCACCACCGCGCCCCACCGTCCCTCCCCGTCCGTGGAACAACCGCAGCACGATGCCGTGCTTGGCTGCAACCTCACGCAGGCGACGCTGGGCCTGGTAGATCTCCCATTGCGAGGTGGTGATCCCGCCGTGCTTGTTGGAATCCGAATAGCCGAGCATCACCTCTTGGGTGTCGCCACGCAGTTCCACGATGTGCCGATACGCCGGCTCCGATAGCAGGTCGTCGAGGAAGCTCCCGGCGATGCGCAGCTCGTCGATGGTCTCTAGGAGAGGAACAAGCCCGATCGTTGCAACGCCGGCGTGGACATCGATCAGCCCAGCCTCCCGGGCGAGGACGGCGGCCGCCAGCACGTCGTCGACCCCCCGTGTCATCGAGACGATGTACGAGTCGATGACTTCGGCGCCGAAGCGGTCTTGGGCAGCCCTGACTACGTCGAAGGTCGCCTTGGTCGTGGCTGGCTCACCCCCGAGATCGATGAGGGCCGGGGACAGCGGCCGGCGCGAGGCGAGCTCGTCGGCCAGCGTCCGGGCTCGCTGCGAAGGAGTCATCGAGCGATAGTCGACGCCCACTCGGTCATACAGCACGGCAAGAAGGTCGTGGTGCTTGGCCGAGTGCTCGCGCACATCCATCGTTGCGAGTCGGAAACCGAACGCGGCCACGGTGCGGATCAGGCGGGCCAAAGGCCCGTCGGCGATGAGCCTGCCGTGGTGAGCGAGCAGCGAATCACGCATGATCGTGAGGTCGGCGATCATGCCATCGGCGTCCAAGTAGTCGCGACCCCGAACATGGCGCGATTGATCGGCGATACGCCGGCGGGTCCCTTGGAGGCGCTCGTGGATGTAGGCGCATTTGAGCCGGTATGGCTCCTCGGCGTTCATCGAGCCGTACCGGGCAAACACCTGAGGGAGCGCGGCTTTGTCGGCTTCGAGGCTGGCTTGCATCGCAGGGTCGATGCCGTGGATGGCGACAGACGAAGAAAGCTCGGCGGACAGATGTTCCACTGCGCTGCGCAGGTTGCGGAGCCCGTGCTCGTGCTGCATCTCCAGCACCTGCATGGTCACCTCAGGCGTGACATAGGGATTACCGTCGCGATCGCCGCCCACCCAGGTGCCGAATTTGATGGGCGAGTCCGTGTCGGCGATGTCGAGACCGAGCCGTTGCACCTGCAGGTCGTACTCCTCGAGCAGGTTGGGGACGACCTCGGTGAAGAGCTGATCGAAGTAGAAGATCGTCGATCGAGCCTCGTCGATCGGCTGGGGTCGTCCGAGGCGCAGCTCGTCGGTCTGCCAGATCAGGTCGATGATCTCTGCGACCCGCCGATCGATCCGGCGTACGTCGGCCTCGGTGATTCGTGGGTCTTGCCGCTCCTCCAACAGACCCGCCAAATCGGCCAACTTGGTGAGGATCGAGCGCCGAGCCGCTTCGGTCGGATGGGCGGTGAACACCGGGCCCAACTCGACTCTCGGAACCACTGCGGCGATGAGGTCGGCGTCGACGTCGGCCTCGATGATGCGATCGACGGTCGCTTCCAGCCATTCACGTTCAGATGGCGATCGGGCCGCCAGCTCATCGACACGGTGAGTCTGCTCGGCGACATTGGCCAGGTGGAAATATGACGTGAATGCCCTGACCAGCTGGATCGTCGTCTCCAGGTCGAGGCCGCGTAGCAGTTCTTCCAGCGCTTGCGTGTCAGCGTCGGAGGGATTCTCCCGTAGCGCCTTGGTGAGGGCTCGGACCTGCTCGACGAGCGCCAGCAGCTCGGGCCCGTGCTGGCGGACGAGGGACTCGCCGAGTTGGGTGCCGAGGCGCCGGATGTCGGCGCGAAGCACGGTGTCTCGTGTGTGGGCGGTCATCGCGGCTGCGAGCGTACTACGGGCGGTCGGTGTTGCCCGGTGGTCCCTCGGCTTCGACGCGCCGGATTCCGAAGCTCCCGGCGCCCCGGTCGATGCGAGCGATCGCCGGGGACGCCAGTAGTCCAAGTGCCCACATCGTGGCTCCATGGATCGCCGCGACCACCACGAGGAGCAGCCCGAAGCCGGCGGGAGCGTCTACGTCCATCGCCGGCCCGAGCACGAGGCCTGCAGCGACCAGTGCGGCGATCGTGGCAACGAGGTACCCGATGGCGGACCACACGAGCCGGGTGATGAGGTCGGGAATGGAATCGTGCCTGCCGCGCCTCATGACGGCGGCGGTCCCGATGACGAAGGGCACCCACCCGAACTGGACATAGGGCTCGAAGGCGGGGGGATAGACGCGCAGCAGGACGAGCGGGCCGAAGCCCACGATTGCCCAAGCGGTCAACCAGGCCAAGACGGTGGCTCGTGTTCTCGGTATCATCGTCATGTCCACGGATTTCAGTGTGCCAGGGCCGACCCTTCGTAGCGACCTCTGGTGGTCCGGCGGCGTGGCCACCGGGGTGGGCTACCCTGAGTGCCATCCATGTTCGAATCCCTCTCTGACCGTTTCGCCGGTATCTTCTCTTCGCTTCGGTCCAAGGGAAGACTGAGTGAATCCGACGTCGATGCGGCGCTGCGCGAGGTGCGGTTGGCGCTGCTCGAAGCCGACGTCAACGTCAGCGTGACCAAGAACCTGTTGGCCCGGATCAAAGAGCGGGCGGTCGGCGCCGACGTGCATCAGAGTCTCACGCCGGGACAGCAGGTCATCAAGATCGTGCACGAAGAGCTGATTCAGACGCTCGGCGGTGCCGAGGTGGGGCTCGAGAAAGGGTCACCGCCTCTGACGATCCTCATGGTGGGTCTGCAGGGTTCCGGCAAGACGACGACCGCGGCAAAGCTCGCCAAGCACCTCAAGGAACAGGGCCGAGACCCCATGCTGGTGGCGGCGGATCTTCAGCGCCCGGCGGCGGTGGACCAGCTGCAGCAGCTCGGAGACCGGATTGGCGTTCGGGTGTTCGCCGACCGCAAGTCGAAGCCTGCCCGGGTGGTCAAGGCGGCCCTCAAGGAGGTCGGCAAACTCGGTCATGACACCGTCATCGTCGACACCGCCGGCCGGCTGGCGATCGATCAGGCGCTGATGGACGAGCTGGCCGACGTACGCAAGGTGGCCGCTCCGGACGAGGTGCTACTGGTGGTCGATGCCATGACCGGCCAGGACGCAGTGAACGTGGCGCAGGGCTTTCTCGAATACACCGATCTGACGGGCATCGTCCTCTCCAAGCTCGACGGCGACTCCCGCGGCGGCGCGGCGATCTCGGTGCGAGAGGTGACGGGTCGCCCCATCAAGTTCGCCGCCATCGGCGAACGGCTGAACGAGTTCGAGGTGTTCTATCCCGAGCGCATGGCCAGCCGGATCCTCGGTATGGGCGACGTGCTCACCCTCATCGAGAAGGCCGAGCAAGCGTTCGATGAGAGCGAGGCCGTCGAGATGGCCGAGAAGCTGCGCAAGGCCGAATTCAACCTCGAAGATTTTCTGAAGCAGTTCCAGCAGCTCAAGAAGATGGGGCCCCTGCAGGGATTGGTTGCTATGCTGCCGGGCGCCGCATCGGCGTTGAAAGACGTCGACGTGTCCGACAAGGACATGGGCCGGGTCGAAGCGATCATCCGCTCGATGACCCTGGAGGAGCGACGGAACCCCCGACTCATCAACGGAAGTCGTCGCCGTCGCATCGCCCGGGGTTCGGGGACCAACACCCAGCAAGTGAACGCCCTGCTGAAGCAGTTCGGCGAGACCCAGAAAATGATGAAGATGTTGGCCGACGGGAAGTCGATCCCGGGCCTGCCCGGTATACCCGGGATGAAGACACGAGCGAGGAAGAGGTAGGACAGATGGCGGTCAAGATGCGCTTGATGCGACTCGGCAAGAAGAAACAGCCGGTCTACCGCGTGGTCGTGGCCGACGGCCGCAAACCGCGCGACGGCCGCTACATCGAGGCAATCGGCCGGTACGACGCCCGGCAGGAGCCGTCGTTGATCGACATCGACAACGAAAAGGCCGTCGACTGGCTCAGCAAGGGCGCTCAGCCGACTGATCCGGTTCGCAAGCTGCTCGAGATCTCGGGTGCCTGGTCGGCCTACAAGGTGTCGAAGGGCGAAATCCACACGGTTCCGTCTGCCCGTCCCGCCCCGGCCCCCGAAGAGGCGGCCACAGAGCCCGAAGAGGCGGCCGCAGACGCCGCTGCGCCGATGGCGCAGGCGGAAGACGCCGCTGCCGCGGAAGCGACCGACGAACTGACCGAGGTCGAAGAGGCCCAGGCCGAGGCGGCCGACGTCGTGGACACGGCCGAAGCGGAGGAGACGGCAGACGATGAGTAACGGCGAGATCACCGAACGGGTCGTCACGTACCTGGTGAAAGAGATCGTCGACGAGGCAGAGTCCGTCGAGGTCACCATGGTGCAGCAGGGGCCCGACGAGGTGGTGGCCGAGGTGCGAACCGCCAAATCCGACATGGGTCGGGTGATCGGCCGTCGCGGTCGCGTTGCTCGAGCAATCCGGACGGTCGCTCAGGCTGCTGCTGACGAAGAGGGTCTCGATTCGGGCGTGGAGTTCCTGGACTGACCGAGCCCCCTGACGATCACCTCCTGATCGGCCACATTGCCCGCGCCCACGGAATACGGGGTGACGTGGTCGCGGTGTTCTACAGCGACGACCCGGCCCGCTTCGGGGCGGGGACTCGCCTCCGCATCGACGCCCGCGACGTGCTGGTCGAGCGAGCCAGGCCGAGTCGAGACGGTGTCATCGTGACATTGGCGGGCGTCGATGATCGCGACGCTGCCGAGTCGCTTCGGGGCAAGCAGCTGTGGCTGCGACGCGCCGACCGGCGGCAGCTCGAACCCGGAGAGTTCTGGCCGGAGGATCTCATCGGATCACAGGTCGAGGATCCGAGCGGAAGCGCCATCGGCATCGTCAGCGGAGTTGTCCTCGACGCACCACAACCGCGACTGGTGATCCAAACCGCCGGCGGCTCGGTCGACGTGCCCTTCGTGGATGCGTTGGTGCCAGAGGTGGATCTTCCCAACCGACGGATCGTCGTCACGCCGATTGCGGGGCTCATCGACTGAAACCGCCGTCGTTGCGTCTCGTCGGCGCCGAGGGTGGGGACGGAAGGAGGCCGCTATCCTGCCGTCCATGAGCGACGTCGTTCACGAAGAAGTGGAAGAAGACATCCAGGAGCAGGCTGAGATCGGGAAAGCCATCGTCATGGGCTTTCTCGTCGGGATGCCGGCGACCTTCATTGCGTTCCTGGCGCTCGTCCTCTTCACCGGCCAGTCGCTGCAGCGGTCGATCATCATCGCAATATGGGTGGCGCTGATCGGTGGCGGGTTCTACGGAGGGATCGCCGGTCTCCTCCGGGTGCTCAACCACCACGGCCACTGATGGCGCGCGCGTCCGTCGGCTGAGTTCCGTGATGCAATTCGACCGCGACCGTGCGTTGGCCTTCTTGCGAGGTGAGTTGGACCCGTCCCCTCTACTGGCGGAGGCTCGCCGGTTACGGGACGAAGGTCACGGTCGGACGATCACATTCTCACCCAAGGTGTTCGTGCCGTTGACCACCATGTGCCGCGACCACTGCACGTATTGCACGTTCGTCAAACCGCCCGGCAACGGCGGTGAGTACCTCACCCCCGAGGACGTCATGGCGATCGCGAAAGCAGGAGAAGCGCACGGTTGCACAGAGGCGCTGTTCACCCTGGGCGACGCGCCGGAAGACAAATATCCCGCAGCCCGCGCGTTCCTCGACGCTCAGGGTTGCGCGACCACGCTCGATTACGTGGCGGAGATGACCGAGATGGTTCACAGGGACACGGCTCTGTTTCCTCATGCCAACCCGGGCGTCATGTCCGAGGAAGCGATCGTTTCGCTTCGACCATCGAATCCGTCCATGGGTCTGATGCTGGAGAACATCTCTCCCCGGCTCATGGAACCGGGGATGCCCCACCACGGCTGCCCCGACAAGGATCCGGAGGTGCGGGTGGCCACCATCGAAGCAGCTGGTCGCCGGCGCGTCGCATTCACGACCGGGATCCTCGTCGGCATCGGAGAGACCGAGGAGGAGATCGTGGATTCGCTGCTGGCAATCCATCGGCTGCACGAGCGCTGGGGCCATATCCAAGAGGTCATCGTCCAGAATTTCCGGGCGAAGGCCGACACCCGGATGCGTCTCAGGTCCGAGCCCCCGCCTGCCTGGTTTGCGGTGGTCGTTGCGGTGGCGCGGTGGATTCTCGGCGCGGAGATGAACGTGCAGGTGCCGCCCAACCTCTCAGAGCGCTATGAGGCACTTCTCGATTCGGGGGTCAACGACTGGGGCGGAGTTTCGCCGCTCACCATCGATTGGGTGAACCCCGAGGCGCCGTGGCCGCACCTCGATCAGCTGGAGCAGCGCACCAACCGCGCTGGTTTCGAGCTGAAACCCCGGCTGCCGGTATATCCCGGCTTTCAGACATCGGAATGGCTCACGGGGGGTTTGCTCGCCAAGGCGCTCGATTCGACCGACGAGCACGGTTACTCGATCAAGCTGGTATGAAGCCGATCGCGTTCAACCAGCGCAACGGTGTGCGCTATCCGCTGGTCCGGGTCGCCGACGCAGACGACATCTCGGCGGTGGCGCTGGCGCTGGAAGCCGGCGGTGTCACCTGCGACGTCATTGGCGAGTTCCTGGGCGACTGGGCTCAAGACCAGGCGGCGGCGCATCGCTGGGTGACCGTCGACCCCACGGTGGCGACCGAAGGGTAACGTTCGGCGCTCATGGTGATCACATTTCTTCGAACCCGGCCATCGGAAACAGTCAACGCGCTCTCGGCCACCACCCGCCTGCGGGAGGGCACCACCGTCCTCGAACTGACTGAGCCCACCGCTACTGACCTGTCGGCGGCGGCTTCTGGCGGTCTGCTGGTGAGCTCCGGATCGGCCGAGGCCCCGGCCCCGGCGTATGTGCTCGACCCCACGGAGGCCCTGAGGTTGACCGAAGTGGCGCCATGGCGAATCACCGTGATCGACGACGACGACGGCGAGGTGACCCTCGACGCAGTGGCGAGGACGCGTCCCGCGTACCTGCGGACCGGCCGGAGTCGTGTGCTTCGGGCGGTCGAATTGGTCCGCCTGCCCGGCAACGGTGCCACCGCGGTGAGCGTGTTTGTCGACACGATCGAGGACGCAGTTGCTGCGGTTGCGGACGGCGCAACCGACCTGCTGCTACGTGATTGGGACGCCGAGGGAATCGGTCAGCTACGGGAGGCGCTGGCGGGACATCCGCTCGTAGAGCGAACGGCATTCCCGCCCGGGATCGACACCGATCAAGCCCGAGAGCAGCTGGAGCCGGCCGTGTTCACCACCTGGCTGGCGCTCACCGATGGGGGTGGCGCCGTGAGGCCACGCTACCGCTGGGCTCCAGGGAACGAGCACCCTTTGCCCACCCCTCCGCACCGCCTCTCTGCGGGGTGGTCAGATCGACTCTGGGTAACCGGATCTGCGGAGGAGGGGACGGCTGGAGGCGGAGCGTTGACGCCGATCCTCGATCGCGCCCTCGCCGGCGAAGCACCAACGGGAGCCGAATTGGCCGACCTCTTCCGGGCCCGTGGCGCTGAGGTAGAGGCAGTGGCGTGGACGGCTGATCAGCTGCGCCGGCGAGAGTGTGGCGAAACCGTCACCTACGTCATCAACCGCAACATCAACTACACCAACATGTGCTATTTCCGGTGCGGTTTCTGCGCATTCTCGAAGGGTCCGCGGTCTCTGAATCTGCGCGGTGAGCCCTACCTGATGGGACTGGACGAGATCGTCCAGCGGGCCCGCGAGGCATGGGATCGAGGCGCCACCGAAGTGACCCTCCAAGGGGGTATCCACCCCGAGTTCACCGGGGACTTCTACGTCTCGGTGGTCGAGGCGATCAAGGCCGAGTTGCCCTCGATGCACATTCACGGTTTCACGCCACTCGAGGTGTGGCAGGGGGCCGAGACGTTGGGAGTCACGGTGCGCGACTTCCTGCTCAGGCTCAGAGATGCAGGCCTGGGATCGTTGCCCGGCACGGCCGCTGAGATTCTCGACGATCGAGTCCGCGAGCACCTCTGTCCAGACAAGATCCGGACGGCCCAGTGGGCGCAGGTGATGCTCATCGCCCACGAGCTCGGATTGCGCTCGACGGCCACGATCATGTTCGGCCACATCGATGGGCCCGAATCTTGGGCCAACCACCTCGATGTGCTCCGCGAGATCCAACGCCGCACCGGCGGATTCACCGAACTCGTCCCGTTGCCGTTCGTCCACATGGGCTCGCCCATCTTCCTGCGGGGGAAGGCTCGCCCCGGTCCGACGTGGGACGAGGTCGTGCTCGTCCATGCCGTCTCCCGAATCGCGCTCCACGGGTTGGTGCCCAACATCCAGGCCTCGTGGGTGAAACTCGGCCTCGATGGTGGGAGTCGTCTCCTGGAGGCGGGCTGCAACGACCTGGGCGGCACTCTGATGGGAGAGATCATCACCCGTTCGGCAGGTGCGTCCCACGGGCAAGAAGTCAGTCCCGCCGACTTCGAAGAGGCGATCCTCGCTTCCGGACGGACGCCCGCGCGCCGGTCCACTCTCTACGAGATCCTGGAACGGGCTTGACGGAGCGGGCTCAGCTCGCTCCGCCCGTCATCGTGCCGAGCACCGCCGATGCCAGCTCGCTGCGGTTCATGTCGGAGCGCCCGTCGATCTCGAGCTGCGCCGCCGCGGTTCGGAGTTCGTCGACCGACATCCGCTCGACCTTCACTACGTGCTTCTCGCGTTCCAGCTCGGCGCCGAGCTCGTCGAGCTTCTCCTGACTGAACAGATTACGCACCTGCGGGAACATCTCCGACTCTTCCTCCTTCGCGTGGTGCTCGACGTTCTCGATGAGAACCGTCATTTTCGGCACGTACGCCTCATCGGTGGGAGCGAGTTCCTTCACCTCGGCCATGAGTACGTCGACGACGTGGTGCTCTTCGTGGCTTTCGGCGGTCAGATCGGACAGTTCGGCACCGCCGGCCTCGGCGATCGCCGGGTAGAACACCCGCTCCTCGATTGTCGTGTGCGTCTCGAGCTCGTCGAAGATCTGCGCGGTCACGTCTGCGAGCTTGGTGGCGTCGTCCTCCTTGGCGGCCGCGCGGAACTGCATGAATAGGTCGCGAGCCTTGTCGTGGTCGGCCTTGAGCACTGCGATGGCGTCCATGATCTTCCTCCTGGGTCCGAACTGACGCTCACGCATACCCTGGTGATCGTTGCGCGAAACGTCACGGCACGAGATAGCTGCCGACCTCGAATCGGACTTCGTGCCGCGACGGGTCCGCGCCCAGCCAGAACTCCACGTTGGCCGAGGCGCCGCGTCCGAGGAGCGGCACGGTCACAGCTTCGCTCGTGACGACCGCGTCGCCGTCCATCAGCTCGACGGTGACTGCGAGGTCGGCCACGCTCACGTCGCCCTGGTTGGCGATCTCGACAGGCAGCACCCAGTGTCCGCCGGCTTGCCTCACGTCTCGTTGAACAACGTTGAACCCGAACTCCGCGGGGTCGCTGGCGCCCAGCCCGGCCTGGACCAGGTAGCCGATGAGCCCGACGATGAGTACCGCACTGACCGCTCGGGCCGACCATTCGAGCCAGGTAGGTGGCGGATCCTGCGCGGTCGTGGATTCTTCGGCGGGGTCGAGGTCTTGCTTGGCGTCGCTCATATGATCAGCCTTCCGGCGGCGCCGGCGAGCGTGGTGGCATATCCCATCGTGACGACCCAAGGCACCGCGACTTGTAGAGGGGTGTCGAAGTCGATGAATCCGAACATCCACAGCAGCAGTGCGCTCACCAAGAGGGAGACCAAATACGAGAAGAATGTCTCCACCCATTCGGTGCGAAGCACGCCCGAGTCGTCGCCTCGTTGGACGAATCCGGCGAAGAACACCATCAGCGCCGACACTGCGACCGAGAAGGCAACGATGGCCAATGTGTGCCACCAGGTGAGGCTGTTGCCGATGATCTGCGTTTCGACCGTGGGTGCGATGTTGAAACTGAACATCAAGGCCCCCAGGCTTGTCGCCACGATCTTTTTGAAGTCCGCCGAGTAGAGCTGTTCGATCTTGCGGCGGCCGTTCCCACCCAGTTGGTTGATTGCCAGGCTTGCCCCGAAGCTGGTCGGCACGGTCTCGAGGAGCACCAGCTTGACCATCGTTTCGGCGGGAATGCCGGCGTTGAGACGGTTGATGAGGGTGAGCGTGAGGGCGCTGGCGACGACACCGATTCCCATGGCCGTCAGCGCATCGAACCACGCCGCCTTACGACCGAGCTTGTTCTTGAATCCGTTGAAAAGGGCGAATCCGACGTTGCCGAAGTAGGCCAAGATCATGATGAGTGCCAGGTCCCACGTCGGGATGAGCCGTGCTCGTTCCCACATCTCCAGGGTGTAGAGAAGGGGGAGAGCGAGAAACAACGCGCCGCAGAACCCACGGGCGAGGTCGCGAGCCTCTACGACCCACAGTTTCTGCTGATCTTCTTCGTCACCCACCATGAGATCGGGTGGTGACACGGCGAACACGGGCGTGCTCAAGGTGTCTCCTGCTGGATACGCCTCGAGCACCTACCCGTGGTCGATGAGGGACAAACCAGCCGCCTCGGTCATCGTTCCCCGACTAGTGCGCTCGGAAGGCGGTGTGTCCGCCCGGTGACCGGCGACGCAGAACGGCGACGGCTGCGATGCCTGCTGCCCCTGCCAGCGCGAGCCCTGCGGCTGCAACGCTGAACATGGCGGAACTCGTGAGGCCAGCCGGCTCTACGTCCGCCGGTGTCAAGGAACCAGGTTCCGGCTCGGATGCAGCCGGAGGCACGACCAGTGCGTCGCCGTCGGCGGCATCTTCGACCACGACCACTCCGGCCATGCCGGCGTGGAGGATGCACATGTACGGGAAGACCCCTGGGGTGTCGAAGGTCACCTCGGTGGACTCTTGGGCTTGCAGCATGTCGACCGAGCCCCAGGCCAGCCCGGCTCCGGTGACGGTGTGGGGGTACGGGTCGTTGTTGACGAACGAGACGGTGTCGCCGACTGCGACGGTGGTGACCTCAGGCCCGAAGCAGCTCTGCTCCATGGAGACGGCTAGCGGCTCTCCGTCGGTGATCGTCTGGCGACAAATCGCTCCACCGCCGGCACCTGCGCTGGCCGGCACGATGGTCACGACGAGCGCAACAAAAGCCAGCAGGATCGACGTACGGGTCATCATTGTCTCCTCGGTAGGGGATGCACCCGGTACACCGAACCCACCACACGGGTTCCAGGCGATCTGCCCGACGCCGCGAAACTTTTTCCGTCACGGCGCGAACGCGTTGAGTAGGTTTCCATGAATGGGACGGGGGCTTCGTAGCCATCCTCTAACGCGAGCCATAGTTTGCGCGCGGAAGGTGGTCGTCGCATCCCCGGTAGCGACCAAGGAGGAATACATGCGCTCGAGCCCCAGGAGGCTCTTCGTGATCGTGGCAGCCATCGCCTTGCTGATGACTGCCTTGCCGGCGGGAGCCGGTCACGAGGAGGATCCCATCACCAAGAACCTGCACAAGATGGGCCACATCGAGGAGCCGGCCAGCCTGCTGACCGGTGTCGGCGGAGGCAACATCCACACCGACATCGCCTTCTGGGGGAAGTACGCCTTCCAGGGCTCGTGGCTGGGATTCAACATTCGCGACATCTCGGCGCCGGGGAACCCCAAGCACGTGTCATTCACGTCGTGTACAGGCAACCAGGGTGACGTCGTCGTGTGGGACAACATCCTGGTTCGTTCCTGGAACAGCCCGGCCGGTTCAACTGCGACTTGTGATGGGTCGCCGGTAGCGATGGGATTCGAGGGCCTGCACGTCTTCGACATCTCCAACCTGAACGATCCGGTGCTGGTGAGCTCGGTCGACCTGAGTGCAGCGGCGGTCGGGGGCTGTGGTTCCCATACCGCCACCGGTATCCCGGATCCGGCCAACAACCAGCTGCTGATCTACAACTCCGGGAGCGGATGTCAGAACTTCGAGATCGTCAGCGTGCCGTTGGACAATCCAGCGGGGGCGGCGTATCTGAAGACGATCAACGCCGGTCGAGCCTGCCATGACATCGGTGTGATCCTGGGCGACGCCAATCTGGCGGCCTGCTCGGGTGGCAACGGTTTCAGCACGTTCGACATCTCGGATCTCGAGAACCCGGTCATGCTCGACTCGGTCGTCGTGCCGGATGTGGGCATCGGCCACACGGCTGCGTTCACGTGGGACGGCGAGACCATGATCTTCGGTCACGAGCCGGGTGGCGGAGTCTTCGCCAACTGTCAGGCGATCAATCCCGACTCCGACAAGTCGTTGTATTTCTACGACATCACTACGGTGCCGGCCTCGCTCGAAGGCACATGGGTCATGCCACGGCCACAGTCCGACATCGAGAACTGCACCGTGCACAACCTGAACGTCGTCCCGCTCACGAACGGGCGCGACGTGTTGGTGCAGGGCAGTTACCAGTCCGGTACCAGCGTGGTGGACTTCACCGACCGGTCGAACCCGGTCGAGCTGGCCTACACCGATCCGCCCCCGATTCCGCCTCCGGGTGGTCCGTTCTGCGGCGGACTCGGATGTGAGATCGGCGGAGCGTGGTCCTCGTACTGGTACAACAACTTCATCTACGAGACCAACATCACCGAAGGGCTGAACGTCTTCCGTTTCAGTGGGAAGCAGACGGCCGGAGCGCTCAAGCTCGACCATCTCAACCCGCAAACCCAGATGTTCACCATCGACTGATTTTCCGCTGAAGCGGAATTGATCGGGGCCCCTTCGGGGGCCCCGATTGCGTCAAGAGTGCCGGGCGATCGTCTGGCATCGGTCGGGGTCGGTGCAGTCGGCGGGGTCGAGTCGTCGGGCGCGTATGGTCAGGCCAGCGAGCTGGGCTCGCATCTCGGACAGGTGACGGATGCGGTCGTCGAGGTCGGAGATGTGCGTCTCCAAGAGCGTAGTGACGTGCTCACAAGTCGATTCGCCCTCCTCGCGCATGTCCAGGATCGAGCCGATCTCGGCCAGGCTCAGACCCGACGCCTGCGCGTCACGGATGAACTCGAGCCGGCTGGCGGCGCCATCGGAATAGGTCCGGTAGCCATTCGGCTCCCGCTCGGGCTCGGCCAGAAGCCCGAGGTCCTCGTAGTACCTGATCGTCTTGGTGGACACGCTGCTCTTCGCGGCCAGATCTCCGATTCTCATCCCACCAGATTATCACTTGACCTTCCAGTCAACTGGAAGGTGTACAAGGACGGTGAAAAGTCGGACGGGGTACAGGTTGAGATCTCCGGGAACGGGTATCCCACCGGTACCTCCTCACGAGAGAGGGCATACTCATGACGATGCAGGATCACCACCCGCAAAGCGGGCCGGACACGGGAACCATGGATCATTCGTCCCACGGACCGGGTCATCCGCCGCCAGCCTCGGCCCCCGGCGGGGCGCACGCGAGTGGCCACGGCGCCCACGACAAGCACGAGGGCCACAGCCCGGAGATGTTCCGGGACCGGCTGTGGGTCAGCCTGATCCTCACCATCCCCATCCTGTATTTCTCTGAACAGTTCCAAGAATGGTTCGGATACCAGGCGATCGACTTTCCATTCGTCGAATGGGTGAACCCGGTGCTCTCCACCTTCCTGTTCCTCTATGCCGGCTTGGTGTTCCTCCGAGGCGGCTTGGCGGAGTTGCGGGATCGCCAACCGGGGATGATGACGCTCATATCGATCGCCATCGGCGTCGCCTACATCTACAGCATGGCGGTGGCGCTCGGGCTCGACGGCATGCCGTTTTTCTGGGAGCTGGCCACGCTGCTCGACGTGATGCTGCTCGGCCACTGGATCGAGATGCGGTCCGTTCAGTCTGCAAGCAGGGCGCTCGACGATTTGGCAGCCATGGTGCCCTCGATCGCACACGTCGTGCAACGGGACGGCACGATCGTGGATGTCGCAGTCGACAGGCTGGAGGTAGGCGACCGAATCCTCATCCGGCCCGGCGAGCAGGTGCCGGTCGACGCAAAAATCGTCGAGGGAGCCTCCTCCATGAACGAGGCATTCCTGACGGGCGAGTCGAAGCCGGTCAGCAAGCAAGCGGGCGACGAGGTCGTAGCAGGCGCGGTCAACGGCGAAGGGGCATTGACGGCAGAGGTCATCCGCACCGGCGACGAGACCACCCTCAGCCAGATCATGCGATTGGTGGAGGAAGCACAGGCGTCGCGCAGCCGGTACCAGGTGCTGGCCGACAAGGCGGCGATGTGGCTGACCTTCGTCGCGCTCGGAGTTTCCCTTCCAACCCTGATCATCTGGCTGATGATTGGGACATCGGGTATCACGTTCGCCGTCGCACGAGCCGTCACCGTCCTGGTGATCGCCTGCCCTCACGCGCTGGGCCTGGCGATTCCTCTGGTCAACATGAATGCCACCTCCATGTCGGCACGCAACGGGATTCTGGTGCGCAACCGCGAAGCATTCGAGAGGGGCCGCGACATCCAATACGTCGCATTCGACAAGACCGGTACGCTGACCGAGGGAAGGTTCGTGGTGTCAGAGGTGACGGCCTCTGGACTCGACCGTGAGGCCGCTCTGGACATTGCCGCCGCCCTCGAAACCGCCTCGGAGCATCCTCTCGCTGCGGCCATCGTCGAGGCGGCCGAGGGGACCGACCTCACCGCCTCTGAAGTGACCGCCGTTCCCGGCAACGGTCTCGAAGGCGTCGTCGATGGACGACGCTGGAGGATCGGGCGACCTGAATGGACACAAGAGCTGCGGGTTTCGCTCGACGAGTCTCTCCACGAGGCGCTGGAACGAGCGGATCAGCGTGGGGCAAGTGCGGTGGTGCTGATGGATGATCGAGCCGGCAGGGCGGTGGTGGCGCTGGACGACAAGGTTCGTGAGTCGGCCGTGGAGACGGTCCGTGGCCTTCGCAGCCTGGGCGTGGAGCCGGTGATGATCACCGGCGACGCCCAAGCGGTGGCCCGATCGGTGGCAGAGACCCTCGGGATCGAGCGTTTCTACGCTCGGGTGCTCCCTCAGGAGAAGGCGTCGATCGTTACAGAGTTGAAACAGTCGGGACCTACTGCGTTCGTTGGAGACGGCATCAACGACGCGCCGGCGCTGCTCACCGCCGACCTCGGGGTCGCCATCGGCGCCGGGACGAACGTGGCCATCGAGAGCGCCGATCTCGTCCTCGTCGAGGATGATCCTTCCGACGTCGTTCGGGCGCTTGTCCTGGCCCGAGCAACCCGCCGCAAGATGCTGGAGAACCTGGCCTGGGCGACCGGCTACAACGTCGTGGCGATCCCGCTCGCTGCCGGCGTGGCCGCCGGGGCAGGGATCCTGCTGTCGCCGGCGGTTGGCGCGCTGTTCATGAGCGTGTCCACCGTCGTGGTGGCGATCAACGCGATGCTGCTGCGCCGTAAGAACTTGGATCCGGCTCCGGCCTAGGCTCACGCTCTGGATCGGTCGGAAGAGAGAGGCTCTTTGACGAACCGACGAATCGCAACGTTGTGCATGGGACTAGGGATGGCGGTGGCGTCGTGTGCGGGCGGCGCCACCCATCCGTCCGCTGTCGCAACCGACCAGGCCGACCCTGGCCTGATCGCCAGCGGAGCGGAGGTGTACGCCCGGTCATGCGCAGCATGTCACGGAGACGACCTACGGGGCACCGACCGAGGTCCGTCGCCTCTGTCACGCGTCTACGAGCCCGGCCATCACGCTGACGAAGCGTTCCGGAGGGCGATTGCGGTGGGCAGCCCCCAACATCACTGGGGCTTCGGCGACATGCCGGCAGTGCCCGGCCTCGGCGCCGAGGAGGTCGATGCCGTCATCGCCTACGTGCGCGAGCAGCAGCGCACCGAGGGATTCATCGACTGACGCTCAGACGGCAGCGCCGAAGATCGACTTGATCTCCAAGAACTCCTCGAACCCGACTTCGCCCCATTCGCGCCCGTTGCCCGACTGCTTGTAGCCACCGAACGGTGCATGGACGTCACCGTGCGCACCATTCACGTGCACCATGCCGGTACGGATCCGGCGAGCGACCCGTCTGGCACGTTCGTGATCGGCCGACGACACGTACCCGGACAATCCGAACGGGCTGTCATTGGCGATCCGGACGGCGTCGGCTTCGTCTTCGTACCCGATGAGTGACACCACCGGCCCGAAGATCTCTTCTCGGGCGATGCGCATGTCATTGGTGACGTGCGAGAAGACGGTCGGCTGTATGAAGAACCCCTTGTCCAGACCCTCGGGCCGCCCGAGGCCTCCTGTCTCGAGACGAGCACCCTCGTCGAGCCCCGCCTGGATCAGCCCTTGGATCTTGTCGTACTGGGCCTCCGACACGACCGGCCCGATGCGCGAGATCTCGTCGTGCGGGTCACCCACGATGACCTGTTCGGCCGCCTTCTTGGCGATCTCAGCCGCCTCATCCATTCGGTCGTGTGGGACGAGGATGCGGGTGCCGGCGTTGCACGACTGACCCGAGTTGCGACACATCGCCTTCACATCCCGAGTGATGACTTCCTCGAAGTCGGCGTCGTCGAGGACGATGTTGGCCGACTTGCCGCCGAGTTCCTGCGCAACACGCTTGACCGTCGGTGCGGCGTTGCGCGCCACCTCCACTCCTGCCCTCGTCGACCCCGTGAAGGACACCATGTCGACCTCCGGATGCGATGACAGGGCAACCCCGACGGTCGGCCCGTCGCCGTTCACCAGGTTGAAGACGCCGGCGGGCACTCCGGCCGCGTCGAGAATCTCCGTGAAGATGATCGCGTTCAGAGGAGCCAGCTCTGACGGTTTGAGGATCATGGTGCACCCTGCGGCCAACGCCGGGGCGACCTTCGTTGCGATCTGGTTGAGCGGCCAATTCCACGGTGTGATGAGGGCACACACCCCCACCGGTTCTTTGACCACGAGCGTCGAGCCGACTTGGTTCTCGAACTCGTACGATTCGAGCACTTTCCGGACCGCCTTGAAATGCGACAACCCGGACGGAACCTGTGCCTTGGTCGAAAACCGCATGGTCGCGCCCATCTCGGCGGTCACGGCGTCGGCCAGGTCGTCTGCTCGAACGCGATACGCCGCCATGATCGCGTCGAGGAGATCGAGCCGTTCTTCGCGCGTCGTTGCAGAGAACGCGTCGAACGCTGCTCTGGCGGCCCGGACTGCCGCGTCGACGTCCTCTGCGCCGCCCATGGCGATCGTGGCGATCGGCTGCTCGGTTGCGGGATTGATCACTTCGAGGGTGGCGCTCGACGTCGGCTGGACCCAGGCGCCGTTGATGTAGAACTGGTCGAGATGCTGCATGGACGGCATGGTACCGGCTTCTCGACTGGCCCGGTCAAGACGGGAGCTGCACCGCCATGAGAATCTCGCCGGTTGGAACGTCAGACCCGCCCTCGGGTTCGATGGTGAGTCCGAGAACCTGCCCGGCCTCCACACCCTCCACGACGATGGCGTCTCGTTGGGTGAACAATCCGGCAGGTTCTGGGCCAGAGGGACCAATGAGCCACAGCTCGAACGTCTCGCCGGGTCCGAGATCGGGCAGCTGCGACGGATCGAACACCAAGCGGCCCTGCTCCACCGATACGGCGACCAGACCGCTGATGACCGGCTCGGCGACCATGATCTCGACCGCGTCGGGAGACGCCAGGATCTCATCGGTCGGCGTCGATCCTGGCGACAGCAGTACGACGGCAGTTGCGATGGCAGCGACGGCTGCGGCCGCAGCCAGCGCCAGTGCCGACCAGCGTTTGCGGGCCGGCGCGGGCGACGACGACTGAGCGGCTTGTCCCACCTGAGGGGTTGTGTTGACCTCATCGAGCACGCGTTCTCGAAGTATCGGCGGGGGTGGCGTCGCCAGCGACTCAGCCAGTGCGTCGGTCACCTGCAGGCCGCCGGCCGCTTCCGACTGACAGGTCATGCACTCTGCGAGGTGGGCTTCGAACTGCCGGCGCTCCATATCAGCCAGCCCGCCCAACACGTAGGCGGCTGCGAGGTCGTGGAATTCAGTCATATTCGTCCACCAGTATGTTGCCGAGTTTGGCCAGCGCCGATCGCATCCGGGTCTTGACCGTACCGAGTGGCGTACCTGTCGCCTCGGCCACTTCCTGATAGGTCAATCCCTGGAAGTAGGTCAAAGCAACGGCTTGCTGCTGCACGTCGGACAGCGCGCTGAATGCCTGGCGTACCCGTTCGCCCACCTCAGATCGCCCGACAGATTCGGCGGGCTCGTCGAACGGCCGATCCATCCAGCTGCCCACCAGGGCGTCTCGTCGGCGAGATGACTCGGACCGGCGGACGACGTCGATCGCCTTGCGACGTGCCATGGTTGCCAACCATCCCCGAACGGAGCCCCGACCGGGATCGAATCGGGGGGCCGTGCGCCACGCCTGGACGTAGACCTCCTGGGCTACCTCCTCTGCGAGCGCGTTGTCGCGGACGATTCGCAGAGCCAGCCCGTACACCATCGAAGCCGTGGCGTCGTAGACGGCCGCAAATGCGCCTTGATCGCCGGTGGCGGCTCCCAGCATCAGCGTCTCGAGCGCCGGCTCGGATGTAGACATTGGCTTCCTCCGGGGATCCGGTCTAGCAGACCGATTGCTCACTGCAATGGCCGTCAATTGGTCAAGGACTCGAGCGTCGCCGCCGCCGTCCATCGGTGTATCGGGTGGAAGGCCGGGTTCACATCGAGCAGACGAGTCAGCACATCGACCGCTCGTTCCTCGTCGCCGACCGCGGCGGCGATCATACCCGCGTGGAACAAGACCTCTCCGTCTTGGGTACCCAGCCCTGTCGCGTGGTCGGCGGCGGAGGAGGCTTCCTCGTACCTGCCGGCGCGGTAGAGCGCCCATGCGAATGCATCCCAGGCGCCGATGTCGCTCCGACGCGCCAGATCGGCTTCGGCCAGCGCGACCGCCTCATTCCCAGCGGTGTTTCTGTCAGCCAGGAACACCGACAGGCTGCGGCCGTAGATGGCCGGGTCGTCCGATCGGTAGATGGCTTCCGCCTCCTCATAGTGTTGTCGAGCTGTCGCCAGGTTCCCTTGGAGGGTCGCCAGATCACCGAGGGCGGTGAGCCATCCCGGATCTCCCGGCTGCAGCTGCAGGGCCGTCTCGTACGCCGCCTCTGCGGCGCGCAGGTCACCTTCGGCGGCGGCGACCATGGCGGTCGAGGCGTGAGCAGCTGCCCATGTCGGTTCGGCGGCCAGCGCTTCGGCGTTCACCTCGCCGGCAGCTCGATAGTTCCCGGCGTCGAACAGCAGGTCAGCCTCGAGAAGCAGGTAGAAGGCGAGCGCCCTGCCTTCGAGCCCGAGGTTGCGCGCCTGGTCGGTGGCGGTGGCAGCCAAGCGAACGGCGCCGTCCTGGTCGCCTCGCAGATGCGACAGCTCCGCATAACGCACGGTCACGGCGGGATCCGACGCCGACACTCGACCGAGGGCACCCTGGGCGGCTTCGAGGTCACCGAGTTCCAGCAGGGCATCGCCCATCAAGAGCCATGCGTCCGGGTTGTCCGGTTCGGCAGTCAACACGATCTCGGCCGAGCGCAGTGCGCCTCGGAAATCGTGGAGGCCGACCTGGGAGACTCCGAGGCCGAGACGGCTGGCGTTGTCGCCGGGCGCAAGTTGCACGGCGGTTTGGTAGGCGGAGGTCGCCCGCCGGTAGTCGTCCAAGCTGCCGGTGAGGCGCGCCCGCTCGAGGAGGTGGCCCCCGAGCGTCTTGCTGTTGATCGAGTCGCTGGTGTGGTCTGTGCGCCGCTCGAACACCGCGATCAGCCTGTTCAACTCGCCGATGGCGGGTGTCGCGCTGATGGCAGCGGCATTCGGTGCCGGTTGTTGGATGGGTTGGCCGTAGCTCGCAACCGCCACCGCGGCAACGATCAGCAGCATCGACACGATCGTTCGCGTCGATCCCGTCCGTAGGGGAGTGGGGGGGTGACCCCCCACTCCGATCGTCGTCATGAGTTCGGTTCACCCAGGTAGGGGAACACATCGAGATAATCGTCGTGCGGGCCCACCCCGTCTGTGTTGATCGCGCCAAGGGCGTCGCGATCGGGGAACAGCCCCAGCGGATCTCCGCCCGTGACGATGCGTAGCTCGATGTCGATCACGTCGTCAGCCAGTGCCCTGCCGTTGAGCGGTCCGGCGGCAGCAGTTGCCGTGTCGTAGATGATCACATCCGGCAGCAGCACGCCTGCGAGCGCTCCTGCTTCTCCGTCGGTGTAGGCGCCTTCGGTGTCCAGCGACGAATATGCCTGCAGCGCCGAGATCACCGCCCCGGCGAACGCGCCGTCATTGCGCGGCGCCGACCCGTTGAACAGGTTCTTCGCTTCGGTCGCCGCTTGCACGATCGGTCCCGAGCTGTTGACGACCGTGTTGATTGCCGGACGCCCCATGCGATCGTTCTGCATGACTGCGCCGCCGTTGCGGACGCTCGTCGTCCCCCACACTCCGATCGTCCCACCGAGCTGTTCGTCAGGCACCTCGAGCACGATGGCGAGGGTGTTCAGATCGGCGAAGAAGTCGGACTGCTCGCCGTCGTTCAGCATGCGATTCCCGATGCCTTCCACAGTTCCGAGGAAGCCTCCCAGGTCGAAGAAGAACGGGTCCGAACGTAGCCCCGTCCAGGCGGACCCACCATCTTTCACCGCCAGCTCTTCCCCGACGGGTCCAGCCGCAACGACTCGGCCGCGAGGACGGAGAGTGTCGGCAGTTCTCCCTTGGGCTCGCTGCACCTTGGCGATCTGGTTGCCGTCATCCGTCTCGAATGAGATCGAATACGTGACATCCTCGATCGCATCGCCGTTGGTGTCGATTCGCAGGTGGTAGGACCCGGAGTGCTTTTCGGCGAACGTGGTGTCCCCGACTGCCACCGGGTTGACGGTCATCGCCAGCACGGTGTTGCCGGGATCCGCGCCCTGGAACACGTACACATCGTTGATGTCCAGTCGAGGGTCTCCGCCGGGCGACATGAGCCCGGGGGCGTCTAGATGGTCTGCCGCTCCCACCTTGGGGGGAGCAGTAGAAGCCGCCCATGCAACCAAGAGCAGCGCTGCGACTCCGGCAGCCACCACTGATTTGCCAGTTGCTGTCATCGTTGTGTCCTCCTTTTTCGATGTCAGGAACTGGTTCGCACCGCCCTCCCGAAAGGTTCATCGGGTGTGCACGAAGAGCGGCAGGAGTCTCGAGGCATCGACGCCGCTCTTCGGGTGATCCACGAGCAGCGCGAGCACCGCATCACCCTCTTGTGTTGCATTCGGTCGGACGATCGCCGCATCGTCCGGCGCTGACGGAAGGGCACCAACGCGACACGAATGGGGCCGGGGCGGTTGTCAGCGGCGCCAAAGAAGACCCGAAGGAATAGGACGGCGGTGAACGGCCGTTAACCGAGCGGTAGACTGTGGCCTTCTCACAACCTGGAGCGTTTCCCATGCCCGAAGCTGTCATCGTCGACGCGATTCGCACTCCGATCGGACGTGCCTACAAAGGATCGCTGATCAACGCCCGGCCCGACGACATGGCCGGCTTCGCAATTCGCTCGCTCATGGAACGCAATCCGGCGGTCGATCCTGCCTCCATCGAGGATGTGATGCTGGGCTGTGGCCTCCCTCACCACGAGTCCGGTATGAACGTCGGGAGGAACGCGGCGCTTCTCGCAGGGCTCCCGGACACCGTGCCGGGCCAGACCGTCAATCGGTACTGCGCGTCCTCGCTACAGACCATCCGGATGGCCTACCACGCCATCGTGGCGGGGGAGGGCGACACCTTCGTGGCGGCCGGGGTCGAGAGCTCGACTCGCACACTCGGCAAGGGCGTCGAGGGCTCCGACCTCAATCCCCGCTTCACCGACCATTCCCGTGACGATTTCATCAACGAGGTGTACATCCCGATGGGAATGACCGCCGAGAACGTCGCCGAGAAATTCGATGTGAGCCGTGAGCGAATGGATGAATTCGCCAAGCTCTCCCAGGACCGCGCAGTCGAGGCACAGAAGAACGGCTTCTTCGACCGCGAGATCGCTCCCTACCCGATCGACGAGGGCGTGCTGGTCACGGCCGACGACGGTCCGCGACCCAACACAACACTCGAGAAGTTGGCAACGCTTCCGCCGGCGTTCCGTCTCGATGGGAGGGTCACTGCCGGCAATTCCTGTCCGTTGAACGATGGCGCCGCCGCCGTCCTCGTCATGAGCGCCGACAAGGCGGCGACTCTCGGCGTGACGCCGCGAGCTCGCATCGTCGCCTCGTCGGTCTCGGCGCTGGCTCCCGAGATCATGGGTGTTGGACCCATCGAGGCGGTCGGCCGGGTGCTCGAGCGGGCTGGGATGGCGATCGGCGACATCGACGTCGTCGAGCTGAACGAGGCGTTTGCGGCTCAGGTGCTGCCGGTGTGCGATGCAGTAGGGATCTCGATCGAAGACCAGCTCAACCCGCACGGTGGGGCGATTGCACTCGGACATCCCTTCGGGATGACGGGGGCCCGCATCATGACGACCTTGCTCAACGATCTGGAGACGCTCGACAAGACGATCGGGTTGGAGACCATGTGCGTTGGCGGCGGCATGGGCATGGCCATGGTGATCGAGCGGATCTGATCCGACTCTGCTGAGAGCGGCGCCTGGCATACTCGCGCCGTGAATCGGATAGAGGTATCGCTCCGCCGGATCATCGTCGGCTACCGGGCGATCTCGGCGGTGTGGCTGACGGTTCTGGCGGTCATCGCATTGGTGCGAGACACGGCCGACCGGCCTGGGCTGGTGGTGACGACCGCGGCAGCAGTGCTTCTCTGGTCGGCCATCACGATCTGGGTGTCGTTCCGCGCGGCAGGCCGTCTGCGTAGCCGAGTCTTTCTGCTCGCCGATCTCCTTCTCACCACCGCAGTGCTGGTGGCGCCCGACGCGGCCGGTTCCGCCGACTTCTATGGCGGATATCCGGTGTCGACGGTGTTTCTGGGTGTATACGCACTTGGCATGTGGGGTGGGGCGGTGACCGCGGCGGTGGTCACCGCTGTGGCGGTATGGAGGGCACTGGGCCCCCGTAGCACCGAAGAGGTCTTCGCTCTCGTCACTTCCATCGTCGTGTACCCGTTCATCGCCGTTCCCGCGACATGGGCCATCGGAGTGCTTCGCCGCAACGACCGTCTTCGTCGCGAAGCCGAGGCGGCGCTCCACCGGGAACGGGCCGACCGGATCAGGGCGGAGGAACGAGCCGAGATCGCCGCCCATCTCCACGACTCCGTGCTGCAGACTCTCGCACTCATCCAGCGGGATCCGCACGACGCTGATGCAGTCGTTGCGATTGCCCGCAGGCAGGAACGAGATCTGCGCCAGTGGTTGTACGAGGACCGGACAACCGATTCCCACCAGTTTGGCGAAGCGCTCGCCGACCTCGTCGGCGAGCTCGAGGATCAGTTCCCGGTCCGGATCGACGCCGTGGTGGTGGGCGATGCGCCGCTCGACCCTGCGCTGGAGCCACTCCTCGGCGCAACCCGCGAAGCGCTGGTCAACGCCGCCAAACACTCTGGTGCAGACGCTGTGTCGGTATATGCCGAAATCGATGCCACCAACGCGTCGGTCTTCGTTCGCGACCGGGGAGCAGGATTCGACCCCACGGCGGTGAGCTCGGATAGGAAGGGCATCGAGGAGTCGATCACAGGGCGGATGCACCGGCACGGGGGGACAGCAACCGTCACTTCGGTTCCCGGGGCCGGCACCGAGGTGCAACTGGTGGTGCCGCGTCGAGCCGTGGGAGAATGAGACATGGCCATCACCGTGATGATCATCGACGACCACGACATGTTTCGTGCCGGCGTGCGCGGGTCGCTGCCCGACACCATTGAAGTCATCGGTGAGGCCTCAGACGTCGATGCCGCAGTCGACTTGATCGGTGAGCGACAACCGGATGTCGTGCTCCTCGACGTCCACATGCCCGCGGGCGGCGGGCGCAGCGTCATCGCCGGGGCGAAGGAAGTCGCCCCCAACTCGGTGTTCCTCGCCCTTTCGGCGTCGGACGCCGCCGAAGACGTCGTGGCCATCATCCGCGCAGGCGCCCGCGGGTACGTCACCAAGACGATTTCCCCGGAGGAGCTGACTGACGCAATCGAGCGAGTTCACAACGGCGACGCCGTCTTCTCGCCGAAGCTGGCGGGATTCGTCTTGGATGCCTTTTCCAGCATTCCGGTGGCGGACATCGATCCGGAGCTCGACCAGCTCACCGCCCGAGAACGAGAGGTGTTGCAGCACATCGCCCGCGGGTACACCTACCGAGAGATCGGCGAACAGCTCTTCATCTCGGTCAAGACGGTCGAAACCCACGTATCGTCGGTGCTCCGCAAGTTGCAGCTCTCCAACCGAAACGAGCTGACCCGGTGGGCAGCCGATCGGAAGCTGATCTAGCCCGGACCGTAGCGGTCGTCGACGAGCCACCTCTCGAATTCGGTGGTGGCGACCGCGGCCACGATGTCGGCGTAGTTGGTGATCCGCTCGGCGAGTGAGCCCTCGACGGTGCGTGCCAACGGGGTGGACACTCGAGCAGTCGGCAGTCCCAGTGACGCGAAGAGCCGATCGGCGAGTGCTTGATGGCCGCCGGGATCGAGGAGGTCATCCTCGTACACGAGCCCAATGGTGTGGATGCCCTCCAGCATGGCCTTCTCATCATCGGTGTTCTGGAGGCGCCGGCGCATCACGTCGATCAGCTCTGCAGGGTTGATCTCGATCATGGTACGGGGTTCGGCGGCCTGGTCGGACTGGCGGTGATAGCTGCCTCGCGCTTCGGCGAAGAAGTTGGAGAGCGCATGCCGGAAGACATTCTGGCGCTGCAAATGGACGATGGTGTGACCATTGCCCGAAAGGCGCCGCATGAAGCGGCCCGGATCAGCCAAGCCTTGGGCCCTCGTGAGCTGGTAGCCCTTCAGCTTGAATCCATACACGTCTTGGCTGTGCATACGAGCCCGTCGATCGGCGAACCGGAGCGGGGCGAGAACCGGCTCACTGAGAATCTCATCGTCGCAGTAGATGTCGGGGTGGCAGTTCAGGAGCGATCGCAGGAGCGAGGAACCCGTTCTGCCCTGCCCGAAGATCACGAATCGGCTGGTTGGGCGGTGACGAGGTCGCCCCACGACCCACTGGTTGCGGACGCGTAGAGCGAGATCGTCCCAGCGCCGCCGATCTCTTCGATAGTCGTGGCGCCGCTCCGCCACCGAGACTCAAGCGTCGCTAGGCGCGTTGGCGATCAGCGTGACAGCCGTCCCAGCCATCGACACCACCATTGCGTCACCCACGCCGAGGATCGTCTGCGAGACTGATAGCACGGCGTGAGCGCCTCGAGCTGATGCTGCGGCAACCATGGCAGCGGCGGCCCGATTGCGAGCTTCGGCGATGGCGTGAGGCTCGGTGCTGGCGACCACGGCGTCGCCGGCGACGACACCCAGGTATACGTCGGCGCTCCACGAGGCGAGGGCGGGTGCCGTCGTCACGATCGTTCGCCACTCGCCGTTCACCCAGCCCTGCTGGCTCTCCTCCCACTCGACACCCCAGCCACCATCGATCGCCGTCGCTGGTGCCGCCACGGCCGGAGCGGATTGGGCGGCAACCTCTTGGTCCGACTCGGCCATCGACGGCGCCGCCGAGGCCTCGATTGGCGGCACATCTGATTCGATGTCCGTTGACTCGACGTGGGTGTCGACCACCTCGACGTCGCCCGAGTCGAGGGCCGTCGGTTCGACGGCGAACGATCCGACGGCCGGCGTTGTGGCGTCGAATTCCTCGCCCACCACCATCTCGTCGACCGATTCGCCGACCGACGGGATGTCGAACGCAGAACCGTCGACCGACTCGATGTCGACCGACTCGATGTCGACCGACTCGATGTCGACCGACTCGATGTCGACTGACTCGATGTCGACTGACTCGATGTCGAATGATGAGGTGTCCAACGATTCGAGGCCGGCGTATTCGGCGTCAACCGATCCGCTTGCGATGTCTCCCGAGTCGAAGGTCACGCCCTCGGCGGATTCGGAATCAGGCACCAACTCGTCGAGGGGCGTCGCCGCAGTGTCGGCCACCGACGCCACATCGAACGGATCAGCGACGGCGAAGGGATCTGCGGCCACCACGGCGTCGGCGACCTCGGCCCCGACGACCTCGTCCCCGGCCGAATCGCTGCCATCGGTGCCGACCCCTACATCTTCGGAAGCGGTGTGCTCAGAAGCAACGACATCGATGGTTGGGTCATCAGCAACGGCATCGCCGACCTCGGATGCGGGTAACGCCGACTCATCCTCGGCTATCGGCTCGATCTCGTCGTTCTCGAACCTCACCTCGGGGACCGAGAAGTCGGGGAAACTCTCGACGCCGCGTCGATCGGGCGATGCCTCGTCCAAATCGGGGAGACCGATCTCGGCACCGCTGTCGAGCCAATCCAGATCGGCGACAACCGGGTTTGAGGTGTCTGGTTCCTCAGGAGTGCCGCCCTCGACGACCGGCTCGACGTCGGCGACCAGCGCGGCCACGCGAGCCAGATCGTCATCGAGAGGCTCATCCACCCGCGGCTGATAGGTCGCGGGTTGTTCTTCGTCCAAAGTCTCGAGCTCGCGGTACACGGCAGGTGGATCGGCCGCGTCGGAGGAGTGGACTTCATCCGGCTCGATCGCCCACCCTTCGGCTGCGGCAGCCGCGTCCGTCGGCGTGTCCTCGGCTCCGACTTGGTCCGCCTCGCTGTCCGTGGCGTCGCCTCCCTCAGAGCTGGCGTCGTCGGCGTCGTGTGAACCGAAGAGTCCCGTGCTCGCCAACATCGCCGAAAGTGGCCCACGGCTGCGGCCTATCGTTCCTTCGGAGGACCCAGGCTCCTGGACGGGCTGTCCGGCGGCTGTGTCGTCCAAGTCGATCGACTCGACGTCGTTGGTGGGGAGTCCAGTCTCGACCGTGGGGCTGACATCTGTGTCGGGCAGCGCATCGTCCCCTCCGGCCGCCTCGAAGTCAGGCACACCGAGGTCTGGTACTTCGAGATCAGCTGCGAGATCGCCAGTGGCGTCATCGACGTCCGAGCCTGCTTCGATCCCTTCGCCGACGTCGGCGGAGGCGAGATCCGCGGTGAGGTCGGACAGGTCAGGGATCTCCACATCAACTCCGACATCGAGATCAACAGTCGCGTCTGCGGCGTCGAAACTCTCGACCAGGTCGGGTACGTCGAGGTCTGCTGTCAGATCCTGAGTGAGGTCGGGAACGTCCACGTCGGCGGCGAGCTCGGGTATGTCGAGGTCGGCCGTGAGATCAGGCAGGTCGAGGTCGGTGGGAACAACGTGTGGGAGGCCCGCGTCGGTTGCGAAATCGGGCATGTCGATATCGGCGCCCAGCTCGCCGGTGAGGTCGGGTACGTCGATCTCTGGAAGGTCGTCCAAGAACGCACCGGCTTGATCGGCCTCCTCGGGCGGGTGGTCAGGCGCGCCTTGGTCCTCAACACCGACGGCGGCCTCGAGATCCTCCGTCAGTGCGGCGATCTCAGCGTCCAGGGAGGCGCTCTCTGATGGGGCCTCGTCGACCTCTGCCACGCCTGGGTCGGCGGCGGCTTCCGAGGGCTGCTCCGGTTCCTGCACCGGAGCGGGCGGTGGGGGCGGTGGGACTTCTGCCGCCGACTCGCCTTCGTTTGCCGGCGAGGGGATCAGATCCCACGGATCACCGCTGACGAAATCGCTGTCTGACACTGGAACTCCCGTCTGCGCGGCCGTTCGGTGAGAATACCCGACCCCCTGGCCGCGACCTATTACCTTCCGACATATGCGTATCGGCGTGATCACGATCTTCCCTGAGTACTTTGAATCCCCGCTCGGGTTGAGCATCATCGGGCGTGCGATCGACTCCGGGGCACTGTCCGTCGACCTGATCGACCTGCGCGATTTCGCCGAAGGTGTGCACCGCAAGGTCGACGACGCTCCGTTCGGTGGTGGAGCCGGCATGGTGATGATGGTGGAGCCGCTCGCCGCCTCGTTGCGAGCTCAAGGCAACAGCCACAAGATCTTGCTCAGCCCGGTCGGCGTGCCGCTCGATCAGGCGAAGCTCGACGAGCTGGCGAAGCTCGACGATCTGACCTTGGTGTGTGGGAGATATGAGGGAGTCGACCAGCGAATCGCCGACCACTTCGTCGACGAGGAGGTGTCCCTCGGAGACTACGTGCTCGCAGGAGGAGAGGCGGCGGCGCTGGTCGTCATCGAGGGCGTGGCGCGTCTTCTCGCCGGCGTCCTCGGCAACCCGCGCTCGATCGAGTCCGAGTCACATCGTGATGGCCTTCTCGAAGAGCCCATGTATACACGCCCGGCTGATTTCGAGGGTCTGGTCGTGCCCGAAGTGCTGCTCTCGGGCGACCACGCCGCCATCGAACAGTGGCGTCGCCGGCAGCGGTTGGAACGGACCCGAACGCGCCGACCGGATCTCCTCTGAGTTGGAACGGGTCTTCGCGATGGTGGTAGCATGCTGCTTCCGCCGGGACCGCCCTTCGTCCCCTTCGCGTCCCAAGGAGATGTCCCATGAACAAGCTTCAAGATCTCGAGTCGAGGTTTCTGCGCGACGACATCCCCGATTTCAGTCCCGGCGACACGGTCAAGGTGCACGTGCGGGTCGTCGAAGGCGGACGTGAGCGGGTTCAGGTGTTCGAAGGCGTGGTCATTGCCATCAACGGCGGCGGCATCAACCGGACATTCACCGTTCGCAAGGTCAGCTTCGGCGTGGGGGTGGAGCGTATCTTCCCGATGAACGCACCGATCATCCAAAAGGTCGAGGTGGCTCGCAAAGGCGACGTACGGCGAGCCAAGCTGTACTACCTCCGTGATCGTGTGGGCAAGGCTGCGCGTATCCGAGAGAAACGCTCCTGATCGGCTCGGCGGGCGAGACGAACCCGATCAGCGACCCCACCGTGCGGGACCCCTATCTCAGCGACTCGGGCCCGCAGCACCTGGAATCCGGTCCTTCGGGCGGAAGGTCGAAGCGACGATCATTCTGGGTCGAGCTTCCGTTCCTCGTGATCATCGCGGTGGCGGTTGCCGTGCTCATCAAGACCTTCTTGGTGCAGACGTTTTACATCCCGTCGGGCTCCATGGTGCCCACCCTCGAAGTCAACGACCGGGTGATGGTGAATCGGCTGGCGTACGAGTTTGGTTCTGCGCCTGAGCGGGGGGACATCATCGTGTTCGATTCTCCGTTCGCTGGCGACGCCGACGAAACCGAAGAACCCGTCCTCGATCTGGTGATCCGGACGATCGGCGAATCTCTCGGGATCTCGGCGGCGGCCGTGCCCGACGACCTCATCAAGCGGGTCGTCGCCGTGGGGGGAGAGACCATCGAGATTCGTGACAACAGGGTGCTGGTCGACGGTGAGGCGTTGGCCGAGCCGTATGTGGCGCCTGGCGTGAGCATGGCCGACATGGCGGCCCGCACGCTCAGGGCCGATGAGGTATTCGTACTCGGAGACAACCGCAATGGCAGCGTCGACAGCAGGCGATTCGGACCCGTGACCGAGTCGCACATCGTCGGCCGAACGTTCGTCCGGATCTGGCCTTTCGACCGATTCGGCTCGCTCTAGGTATTTCGTCGGGGCGAGGTGGTACGAAGGTGCCGACGGTCCTGAGCATCGCCGAGTAACATCGCCCCCGGCCGCCGGGGTTTCGCCCTGAACAGGACGGGACGATGTGCCGACAATCTCCGAGCAAGGTCCAGGTGAGGTCATGAACGAAGAAGGGCTCGAACGGTACGAGTCTGAGGTCGAATTGCAGATCTACAAGGAGTACCGCGACGTCCTCCCTCTCTTCAAGTTCGTCGTAGAAACCGAACGTCGGTTCTACCTGGCCAACGCAGTCGAGCTTCATCAGCGCTCGGTGGACGGATCCGTCTTCTTCGAGATCGAATTGGAGGATGCGTGGGTGTGGGACATGTACCGGCCGGCCCGGTTCCTGCAGCGGGTACGGGTACTGAGTTTCAGAGACGTCAACATCGAGGAGCTGGAGCCGGGCGTCAAGATGTGACCCCAGGCCTGGCGGCGCTGGCCGAACGGCTGGCCGGCGAGACTGCCGCCCGGCACGGGGCGACCGTCCTCGGCCGCAACGTCCGAGTCGGCCGCGGCGAGCTCGACCTCGTCATCCACCACCGAAGTGTGAAGGTGGCGGTCGAGGTGAAATGCAGTTCCATCGGACTGGACGACGCCGAGGCGCATTTCGACGACGCCAAACGTGACCAGGTCGCGTTCCTCGCCAGTGAGCTCGGGTGCCACCGGGTAGACCTGGTCGCCGTGACGGCCGACCAGCGCGGGTGGTGGCTGCGATGGCTGCCCGATGTCGGCTAACGCCCGTGACGGCGCCGCAGCTCCTTGAACCAGCATCCGCGGTGCCAGTGCCGTCGTAGATCGGGATCGTGCTCGGGCACCACGACGAGGTGTCCCGTGCCGGGCTCGATGTTGCCTGAGCAACCTGGGCAGGCGTAACGCTTGCGGGCGGCGTACGGCTGGATCGGGGTGACCGCCTCGCTCATCCGAAGATCGCCCACAGGACGACAGCCAGCGTCAACGCCACTGCGCCGGCCACCATCAGGATGTCGGCCAGGCGTCGCTCGCTCGGCGCTCCCCGGAAAGGGTTGAATCCCATCAGTGCATGGTACGACCGGTGGCCGACTTGACGGTTGATATGGTGTCGGGATGCTCAGAACCGTCGACGAAGAAGACATCCGCTGGCTCGAGCTCGACTCCCCGCCAGACGGAGGCGGTCTCCGTCGAGAGGGTTGGCGAAGACTGGCAGCTGCGCTCCGAGAAATTGACAACGCCCCGCCTCGCGTCGCGGTCATCACGGGATCGGATGGCGCGTTCTGCATCGGCGCCGACCACGAGCAGGCCGGGCGCGAGGGAGTGGCTGCCGCTCACGCTTCGGTGAAGGTGGTGGCCGACGCCGTCGTTGCCCTCAGTCGCGTGTCCAAACCCACGATCGCCGCCGTGGACGGGGAGGCGTTCGACGAAGGGATGAGTCTGGCGCTCGGCTGCGATTTCGTCGTGGCGTCGACCCGAGCTCGGTTTGCCTCCACGTTCGTTCGGCGGGGACTGAGTGATGCGGCCGGAGGCAGCTGGCTCCTGCCGCGGATGGTGGGCCTCCAGCGAGCGCGAGAGCTGGCGCTGACCGGGCGCGTCGTCGAAGCCGCGGAGGCAGTCGAGATCGGGTTGGCGATCGCGGCTGTCGATCCCGCTGAGCTGCGCCCAACCGTCAGGCAGTTGGCCAACGGGCTCGGGTCGGGACCGGCTCAGGCGTTCACCAAGACCGAGCTGGCTCGTGCCGAGACGCTGACGTTCGAGGAGAGCGTTGCGTTGGAATCGGTGAATCAGGCGATCCTCATGTCGGCCCATCGGCCCTCTCCCGGCGAAGGTGGCGCTGATGCAGGAAGTTGAGTCGAGTGCAGTCAGACTCGAGATGTCTTTGCGCTCATCGCAGCGGCGCGGCCCGTCATGTCGGATGCGATGCGAATCACCGCCCCCCGCAACCATTCGGCCGCCTCGGAGCCGGGGCGGAAATCGGAGGGCACAACTGCGTGGACTCTCCCTTCGGCGGCGAGTTTGCGCATCGAGTCTTCGGCCGTGACTCTCGGGGCGACTCCGAGCGTCATTCCTCCGTTGGCGTTGACGATCGAGAACATCGGCACCGAGTCGGGATTGCCGGACACGTAGATCATGTTGCGAATGGGTATGCGGCGTTGATCGTCAGACATCAAATCATTCACGTCGACGTGGCCGTCGCGGATGCTGCCCTTGTTGATCTCGAAGATGGCCCTGCTCTGGCTGGAGGGGTCTACGCACCTCGCCTGATGGGCGATGGCAGCGTGACCCGCTTCGTCCGCTCCGTGCAGATCGGACCGATAGAAGAACTCGTTTGCCCACATGCCGTCGATGTGCGGGCCGATCCGACTGCCCCGGATCAGCGGTCCGAGCCCAGTCGAAACGACGTAGTGCTCGATTGTCACGCCGCGGAGGGTGGGATCAGCGCCCACCGCCATCCGGAGATCGACCAAGACCTCCGGTAGGCCGACCGACATCGCGATGCCCTCGCCCAACTCGCGCAAACGCCCTTCGGTCAGATCCGGCATGAGCCCCCGCTCCGCGTATGCGAGGATCTGCGCCAAGACCGCCTGGCTGCGGGCGATACGCATTCCTCGTCGGGAGTGTTTGGCGATCAGGCGGTTGGTCTGTGTCTCGAAGTAGTTCTGGTCGATGCCGTATTCCTCGAGCAGATGCTCGTACTGGGAACCAGGGCTGAGCGTGCGATCGAAATCCCACACGAGACCGACCACCGTCTGATGGTAGGTCATGGGCGGCATCCCGACTCCCAGCGCAGGCTCAGGGGATCTCGGTGCGACCGAAGCGCACCGCAAGAGCGTCCGACCAATACGGCTGCAGACGGACCGATCCGATCCGTGAGCGGAAGGTGGCGTGGGCCTCGCCCATCATTGCCGCAGGTACGAGCACGTTCACCGCGTGTCCGCTCCATCCGGCTGCCAACTCAACGGCGACACCGAGTTCGGCATGGCTCTGAACGAGGATCTCGACCGTATCCGAATCCCAGCACCGGATGGTAGGAAGCGGAGCCTCGGCGTCGACCTCGAAGCGGCGCGCCGCCCGCTGATAGGCCGTGAGGCAGGCGATCAGCACCGAGATGTCGATATTCGAACCGTCCGCGCCGTCGCCCGGGATGGCAGAGCTGTCGGCCGGTCTCTCTTCGACGGCGAGCGCCGTCATGTGAATCCCACTCATGTGATTCATCGTAGAGCCAAGTAAACAGAGAATGGTGGATCAACCACTCTGAGTGGGATACCGGGTCTCGGGCATCACAGCGCATGATGAACCGAGACCCGGCGTTGCGTCGGCATCGTGCGGCGGTCGCCCGTCGAGGCCTCGCTCCGATACCTCGATGAGATACCTCATGGAGATACGCCACGTCGATATCTGGACGAGGGCAAGAGATCGATCGGACCGCCCGAACCGCGGCGTGTCGACGCACCTGTCACCGTCCCCGATGACATTGCGGTCACCTTAGTCGCCTATGCTGTCCCGGTTTGACGTCGGAAAACCCATGAACAAGTCAGGAACCCAACCAGGATTGCTGGTGTCGGAGCTCATTGCGGGCGACGGCCCCCACGTCGAGATGGCAGAGAGTTTCGTATTGCGCCGCTGCGAGCGCTGCGGTTCCCGAACCGGTGGGGAGCTTGCGATCTCCCAAGACGGTTGGACCTGCTCGTCGTGTCTCACCACCGCCCTCGGGTTGGTCACCGCCGGACACTGAGCATCCCACTGACCGTTTCTGTCGGGGTCGTCCCATACGGTCGGCGCCATGAACGGATCAGTGAGGTCGGCGGCGCTCATCGGTGTCGAGCCCCGAGTCGTCGCCGTCGAAGCCCATATCAGCCGAACCGGCCAGCGCGCCTTTCTGGTGGTCGGTCTGCCGGACACGGCGGTACGTGAAGCGCGCGATCGGGTGGTAGCGGCGCTGGCGTCGAGCGGATACCACCGTCCTCCCGGTCGGACGGTCGTCAACCTGGCGCCGGCCGACCTCCCCAAGGGGGGATCTGCCTACGATCTTCCCATCGCGCTGGCGGTCCTCGCCGCCAATGATGAGCTGCCGGCGCGCGAGGTCGGCTTCGTGGCCCTCGGTGAGCTCACGCTGCGGGGCGCCGTGCGGCCCGCACGCGGCGCACTGGGCGCCGCGCTGTTGGGCAGAGAGCTCGGTGTCCCGGTTCTCCTCGACGACGCTGGCGCAGTCGAAGCCTCCGTGGTGTCGGGTGCCGACGTCCGGCCTGTCCGCTCGCTTTCCGAGGCCATCGCGACGGTGTCGGGGACGATGCCGGCCCGCCCGGTGCAAGAGGTCGCGACGTGCGTCGACGCACCGCTGCCCGACTTGTCGGCGGTTCGGGGCCAGCCGGTGGCGCGCCGGGCGCTCGAGATCGCCGCGGCAGGAGGTCATCACATGCTCATGTGGGGCCCTCCCGGGTCGGGGAAGTCGATGCTGGCGCAGTGCCTGGCTTCGATCCTCCCCCCGCTCGACGAAGCCGAGGCGTTGGAGGTCGCCCAGGTCTTCGCCGCGGCGGGTCGCGAACGCAACCCAAACCGCCGCCCGCCATTCCGCTCGCCGCACCACACGGCGACGCAGGCAGCGATCGTCGGAGGAGGGAGTGGGCTTCCGACCCCCGGCGAGCTATCGCTGGCCCACCGAGGCGTGCTGTTTCTGGACGAGCTGGCCGAGTTCCCTGGTCACGTCCTCGAAGCACTCCGTCAGCCATTGGAAGACGGGCAGATCGTCGTGGCGCGACAGGCCGGTGCCGTGACCTTTCCCAGCTCGGTGCAAGTGGTGGCTGCAACCAATCCGTGTCCGTGCGGATTCGCCGGGGATCGAAAAGTGGCGTGTAGTTGCACACCACGCGATCGCGACCGGTACGCCCGCAAGCTGTCCGGACCGCTCCTCGACCGGTTGGATGTTCGCGTCGAGGTCCCCAGGCTGACCTCCGACACCCTGAGCGAGCCCCCAGGGGAAGCGTCGGCCGTCGTGGCGGTGAGAGTCGAGGCCGCCCGGAAGAGGCAGCACGCTCGTGGCGTGCTCAACCGCGAGATGCACCGTCCCGGCCTCGACGCTCTCCCCATGGCCGCAAAAGCGTCGGCGATGCTCGAGTCCGCATACGACCGGCTGGCGCTCTCCGCGCGCGGATACGATCGAATCAGGCGAGTAGCCCGTACGATCGCCGACCTCGACGAATCTGACGTAGTCGCCGATCACCACGTAGGAGAGGCCCTGGCGCTTCGGGGTGTCTGGTGAGCAGGTCCGCCCTCATCCGACTGGCGCATACGGGCATGCATCCGAATCGCCTCGGCCAGTTGCTGGAGCACCACGGCACGACTGCGAGGACTCTTCAGGCTGTCGTTGCCGGCCGAGTCGAGCTTCCCGACCGAGCGCGTCGAGCTGCGGTTGTGCCCGCAGCCCAACGTCTCGCCGAAGCCGACGCCGGCGGCTACCGACTCGTCGTACGCGGTGATCCCGACTACCCGACGCAGCTTGCCGGGGTCGCATATGCGCCGCCGGTCCTCTTCTTGCGTGGATCGGTACCCGCTGCCGCCGCGGTCGCAGTTGTCGGCACCCGACGCTGCACCCGATACGGGCGGGCGCTGGCGCACAGCTTCGGTGGGGCGATCGCAGCCGCAGGGTGGACCATGGTGAGCGGATTGGCATACGGTGTCGACGGCGCCGCTCATCTCGGTGCCGAGCGGGGGCCGGCGCCACAGGTTGCCGTGCTCGGTTCGGGGATCGATCGGTGGTACCCGGCAGATCATGCAGGTCTCGGCGACCGAATCGCCGCCTCCGGAGCGGTCATCTCCGAATACCCACCGGGGACCCCACCAGTCGGTTGGCGTTTCCCTCCCCGCAACCGCATCATCGCCGGTCTGGCTGCGGTCACCGTGGTGGTCGAGGCGGCCCGGACCGGGGGAGCGCTCATCACGGCTCGCTACGCCGTCGAGCAGGGTCGCGAAGTCTTCGCGGTGCCGGGCGACATCGACCGGGCCACGTCTGGGGGTACCAACGAGCTGATCAGGGACGGCGCCTGGCCGGTGTTCGATGCACAAGATCTGATCGAATCTCTGGAGCGAGTGCTGGGCGCACCGCCTCACTGCGCCCCACGAGCCGATGAAGCGCTGATCGAGGCGTTGGGTCCGACCGGCATGCCGATCGCTGAGCTGTGTGCCGTGCTCGACCGAAGAGCCGAGGACGTGATGGCCGAGGTCGCCAGGTTGGAGGCGGAACGTATCGTCGACTTCGATGGATCGGTCGTGACGGTTCGCTCCAGTCGTTGACCCAAGTCCGATCGGACGCAAGCATGGGGCCGATGGCTTCCATCCCTCCGCTACCCGCGTGGGCGTCAGCGCCCGTCGAAGAGTATGTGAGCCGCTTGCGCAGCCAGCGCAATCTGTCACCCCATACGGTCGCTGCGTACCGGCGCGACCTCGCACAGTTCCTGTCGTTTTGTGACGCCAACGGGATTCAATCGGTCCGTGCGGTTGGTCGTGACGAGGTCCGTGACTGGCTCGCCCACTTGAGCACCAACGGCTACGCCCGCCGCTCGATCAATCGCAAGGTGTCGGCAGTCAGGACCTTCTTCGGCGAGCTGGCCAGACGGGGGACGCTGGCGTCCAACCCGGCCGAGGAGGTCGGATCCGTGAAACAGCCCCACAGGCTGCCCAGGGCACTTTCGGCTCGGGTGCTCGCCGACCTGCTCGACAGATTGCCCGACGACACCGCAGTCGATCTCCGAGACCGGGCACTCATCGAAACGCTGTATGGCACCGGAATGCGGGTCTCCGAACTCTGCGCCATGACGGTCGACTCGACGAACGGGGACCTCCTGCCGGTGAAGGGAAAAGGTCGACGCGAGCGGGTCGTTCCGCTCGGCGACGTGGCGCGCGACGCGCTGGTCGCATACACGGCACAGGGTCGACCGCAGTTGGCAACGCCACACAGCGGAGCCGCACTTTGGCTAGGGGTCCGTGGTGGCCCGCTGACAGAACGGGGCGTTCGTCAGGTCGTTCGCCGGCGGCTCGGCACCTTCCCGCACGCCTTGCGTCATTCATTCGCCACCCACCTGCTGGAGGGTGGTGCTGACCTGCGGGCGGTCCAGGAAATGCTGGGGCACATTGAACTCGGCACGACGCAGATTTACACTTCCGTCACTCGCGACCACCTCAAGGCGACCTATGAGCGAAGTCACCCGCGGGCGTAAAGCCTCCGACGAACATGTTGCAGAGCTGTGGAACCGTTTCAAGTCCACGGCCGATCCTGGTGCCCGTGAAGGGTTGATCCTGCACTACTCGCCGTTGGTCAAATTCGTCGCCGGCCGTGTCGGGGCCGGGCTGCCTCGCAACGTCGACCAGGCCGATCTCATGTCCTACGGGATCTTCGGTCTGATCGATGCGATCGACAAGTTCGAGCCCGAGCGCGGCTTCAAGTTCGAAACGTATGGAATCAACCGGATCAAGGGGGCGATCCTCGACGAATTGCGCGGGCTCGACTGGGTTCCACGGAGCGTCCGGGCACGGGCCCGAGAGATCGAACGCTCGATCGCCGAGTTGGAGCACAAGTTCCAAAGGACGCCAACCGAAGAAGAGCTCGCCAAGCACATGGGGATCCCGCTGGGCCAGCTACAGGATCACCTCGGCGAGATCTCCAACACGGGCATCATCGCCCTCGATGATCTCCTCGGACGCGACGCCGATGGGTCCTCGATCGGCGACAAGGTCGCCGATCCGCGTGGTCTGAGCCCGGAGGCGGTGTTCCAGATCGAGGAGACCAAGCGGGTGGTCGCCGACGCGATCAACCGGCTCCCCGACCGGGAGAGGTTGGTCGTGACGCTCTACTACTACGAGGGCCTGACCCTTTCGGAGATCGGCGAGGTGCTTGGAGTCACCGAGTCGAGGGTCTGTCAGATCCACACCAAATCGGTGATGAGCCTCCGTAACCGAATGACAGAGCCTTCGATACGCTGAAGGACCTGGTCGCGGCGCCGGCTGGTACACTCCGTGCCGCCCCACGGGGCAAATACACACGCTGACGACGCCATCCCTCGGTCAACGCAGTTGCGGGATGGACGCGGGCTTCTCCGACGCGTCAGCGGAGGACGAAACCACAAGGAGCAATGATGGCTGCCATCACCATGAAGCAGCTGCTCGAGGCTGGGGTCCATTTCGGGCACCAGACGCGACGCTGGAATCCCAAGATGCGTCCGTTCATCTACGGTGAGCGGAACGACATCCACATCATCGATCTCAACCAGACTCTCGAGCAAGCGAACCGCGCCCACGAATTCGTCCGCGACACCGTGCGCGACGGGGGAACCGTGCTGTTCGTCGGCACGAAGAAGCAGGTGGCGGGGGCGATCGCCGAGGCAGCGGAACAGGCCGGCATGCCGTACGTGAACTATCGGTGGCTGGGCGGCATGCTCACCAACTTCTCGACGATCCAGAAGCGGATCTTCTACATGAAGGAGTTGGACCGCATGGCCCAGTCGGGCGAGATGGAGTCGCTCCCGAAGAAGGAGAGGCTGCGCCTGGGACGGGAGCAGGAGAAGCTCCAGCGGAACTTGGGAGGCGTGGCCGACCTCAAGAAGCTGCCAGACGCTCTGTTCCTCATCGATGTCAACGTTGAGGCCACGGCCGTCAAGGAAGCGAACCGGCTCGGTCTTCCCGTGATCGGATTGGTCGACTCCAACTGCGATCCGGATGGGATCGATTTCGTGATACCGGGCAACGACGACGCTGTCCGCTCCGCCCAGCTGATCGCCAACATGATCTCCGAGGCCTGCATCGAAGGAAAGACGCTGGTATCCGAGTCCGAGCTCGATGACCAAGGCGAGAAGAAGACAGACGAGGTGGCCGAAGCTGCAACGGCCGGAGCGAAGGAATAGCGATGGCCGGGTTCAGCGCAAAGGACGTGCAGACCCTTCGCCAGTCGACGGGTGTCGGAATGATGGACGCCAAGAAGGCTCTGTCCGAGACCGACGGCGACTTCGACAAGGCCGTCGCCTACCTGCGTGAGAAGGGGTTGGCTGCCACCGCCAAGCGTGCCGACCGTGACGCATCCGACGGCACGATCGGATCGTACATGCACACCCAGTCCGGACGCGATGTCGCCGGTGTGCTCGTCTACCTCTCATCTGAGACCGATTTCGTGGCCAAATCAGACGAGTTCAAGCAAGCCGCCCGCGACATCGCCATGCATGTTGCCTGGGGCAAACCTCGCTGGCTCGATCGTGACGACGTTCCGGCGTCCGAGATCGAAGACGAACGGGCCATCATCACCAAACAGGCCGAACACGACGGGAAGAACCCCGAGGTGATCCCCAAGATCGTGGAGGGTCGCCTCGAGAAGTTCTACGCCGAGAACGTACTGTTGGATCAGCCGTTCATGCGCCCTGAGAAGTTCGAGGGTACGGTGGGCGAGATGGTGCAACGATTGGCAGCCAAGATGGGTGAGAACATCGCCGTCAAGGCCTTCGCCCGTCTCGCCGTTGGCGGGGAGTGAAAAGCGGTGGCCGAAGACGAAGAGCATCCGCGGCGGGTACTGCTCAAGCTGTCCGGCGAGGCGTTCGCCGACCCGGATGTGAAATACGGCATCGACGTGAACGTGGTGCGCCGAGTCGCAGAGGAGATCTCTGAAGCGGCCGACCAGGGAGTCGAGATCGCCATTGTGGTCGGGGGAGGCAACATCTTCCGAGGAGTGTCATCGGCGGCCGCCGGCATGGACCAGGCATCGGCCGACTACATGGGAATGCTCGCCACCGCCATCAACGCCATGGCACTTCGCGATGCGCTCGAGAAAGCCGGCGTCCCCAGCCGGCTGCAGAGTGCGATCTCGATGCGCCAGCTGGCCGAGCCGTACATTCGGCTGCGGGCGATCCGCCACTTGGAAAAGGGGCGAGTCGTCATTTTTGCCGCCGGCACTGGCAATCCCTTCTTCACCACCGACACTGCCGCCGCCCTCAGGGCGGCCGAGATCGGGGCCGACATCGTGCTGAAGGCGACCATGGTCGACGGCGTCTACGACGCCGACCCTCGCCAGAACCCCGATGCGTCGATGATCGATGAGATCCGGTACATGGACGTACTCGCTCGTGGGCTCCAAGTGATGGACTCGACCGCCGTTACGATGTGCATGGAGAATGGGCTGCCGATACGGGTCTTCAACCTGCTCAAACCGGGCAACATCGTCAAAGCGGCGGTCGGAGAGCCCGTCGGGACCCTCGTCTACTAGGAGCTGACATGTTGGAGGAGATGCTGGAGGACGCCGAACGGCGCATGGACCAGGCTGTCGAGCATGTCGTGTCTCAATTCGCCACCGTACGGACGGGTCGGGCCAATCCATCGATCCTCAACCGAGTGATGGTCGAGTACTACGGCAGCCCGACGCCCCTTCAGCAGCTGGCGAGCTTCTCCGTTCCCGAGCCGAGACTGTTGGTGGTGTCTCCGTTCGACCCCAACGCGATCCCGGAGATCGAAAAGGGCATCAACGCCGCCCAGCTCGGCCTCAACCCCTCCAACGATGGCCACCTCATCCGGCTGGCATTCCCCGAACTCACCGAGGAGCGACGGAGAGACCTGATCAAGGTCGTCCGCCAGATGGCCGAAGACGGGCGGATCTCGATCCGCCAGGTCCGGCGTCATGCGAAGGACGCGATGGAGAGCCTTCACGGCGAGGTATCCGACGATGACATCCGCCGAATGGAGAAGCAGCTTCAAGACACGACCGACAGTCATTCGGCCCGCATCGATGAGCTGCTCGAGCACAAGGAGCAAGAGCTCCTGGAGGTGTGACGTGGAAGGTGACCCTCGCAACCCGTCGCTGCCATTCGACCCCGACGACACGCTCGAGCTGGCGGATTTCGCAGAGCCCGACGAGCCGTCGGAGCACGATGACGAGCCTTCGGAGCACCATGACGAGCCAGAGGAGCCGGTGGCGAGGACGGATGACGACGAAGCTCTGCCCGAGGAGGAACCCGGCTCCAGCACTGCCCCGCCCGAAGCGGCGATAGCGCCGGCGTCGAGCGAGACAGACATCGAGCCCGTCACGAACGACGGCGCCGATTGGCATCACGGACCCTCGGTGTTCGACGACTTCACAGGGGGCGACTACACGGCCGCCACTACCCGGGAATACCAGGGGCTGGCCGAAGCCGTCCGCCAGTCGGAATCCGAGGAACACGAGCTTCAAGCCGTCGCCGCCACGATGCCCGGTATTGGAGCCGGTTTGGTCGGTTTCGAAGATGTCACAGGGGAAGCGCCCACGGCGCCCACCGAACCGGCCGAGAAGGAACGAAGCGACCTGCCTGCCCGGGTCCTCACCGGCGTCGTGCTGCTCGGTCTCCTGTTCGGATCACTGTGGGCCGGTGGCGCCTGGTTCGTCGCCCTGGCCACTCTGGTGGCGGTCATCTCGGTGGGCGAGTTCTACGCAGCGGTACGTCGGCTTGGCTACGCCCCGGTCGCATTGTTCGGCTTGCTCGGCGCGATCGCCACCATGGTCAGCGGCTGGTTGTCGGGTCCGGGCGGTGTGGCCGGTGCGGTCGCGGTGTTCACCATGTTCATCTTGCTCTGGTATTCGGTGCTGGTCCGCCGGCATCCCCTCCCCAATGCGGCAATCACCATCTTCGGGTTCGTCTGGATCGCCGGTCTGTTGTCGTTTGCGGCGGCAATCGCCCGCTCGGCCAACGCCCTCCCGCTCATCATCGGGCTCGTCTTCATCGCTGCGTCGATCGACGTCGGGTCTTACTTCGTGGGCAGGACCATGGGCAGACGCAAGCTCGCGCCCGTGGTGTCGCCCAACAAGACGGTCGAAGGCCTCATCGGAGGCACGCTGACCGCCGTCCTGGTGGCGCTGGTGGTCTCGCTGATGCCGTTCTTCGAGCCGATCGACTTCAGTGGCGCCTTGTGGCTGGCGGTCGCAGTCGCGGTCGTGTCGCCGCTGGGGGACCTGGCCGAGTCGATGGTCAAACGATCGCTGGGTATCAAAGACATGGGCTCTCTCCTGCCCGGCCACGGCGGCCTGCTCGACCGGATCGACGGCCTCTTGTTTGCGGTCCCGATCGGCTACTTCATGTTCGCCTGGTTGGAGTATCTGTAGTGAGTCGTCCGCTGGTGGTGTTGGGAGCCACCGGCTCGATCGGCAGTCAAACCCTGGACGTTGCCACTCGGCTGGGCCTGTCCGTGCGGGCGCTGGCTGCGTTCCGCCCGAGTCCCGCCCTCGCCGAGCTGGCGGCACAGTGGCCCGAGGCGACGATCGTCGTTGCCGCCGGCACTCCCGACGAGCGTGCGGAATTCTCGGCGAAGGTCGGGGCGCGAGCCAGCTATGGGCCAGACGCAGTGGTGGCGGTCGCCGCCGAGCCGGACGCAATCGTCGTCAACGGCATCGTGGGAGCTGCGGGCCTCCCCGCATCGGTGGCAGCTCTGACCGCTGGGAATCGTCTTGCTCTCGCCAACAAGGAGTCACTGGTTGCCGGAGGAGATGTCGTGAAGGTAGCCGCCGATCGGGGCGGAGGTGAGCTCATCCCGGTCGATTCGGAACACTCGGCCATGTTCCAATGCCTCACCGGCGAGGACCGCAAGGCCATCCGACGGCTGATCATCACTGCATCGGGCGGGCCCTTCTTCGGTCACCGCCGCGAGGACCTTGCAGCGGTGACCCCTGCGCAGGCGTTGGCCCATCCGACGTGGGACATGGGAAGGCGCATCAGCATCGATTCGGCGACGCTGCTCAACAAGGGGTTGGAAGTCATCGAAGCTCATCACCTGTTCGACGTCCCCTATGACGACCTCGAGGTGCTCGTCCATCCCGGCTCGATCGTGCACTCGCTCGTCGAGTTCGTGGACGGGTCGATGAAGGCGCATCTCGGCGAGCCCGACATGAGGGGTGCGATCCAGTATGCGATCACCTACCCCCATCGGTCCCCGCTGACCGTGGCGCCGCTCGACCTCGCCGGCCGTGCGCTGGAATTCCATGTTCCAGATCGGTCGGTCTTCCCAGCACTGGACCTCGCTTATGCCGCCGGCCGCGCAGGCGGATCCGCGCCCGCCGCGCTCAACGCGGCCGACGAGGTTGCGGTGCAGGCATTCCTCGACGGCCGGATCGGGTTTCTCGACATTCCCGGCGTCATCGAGCAGGTGCTGAGCGTGATGGAGCACCGTCCGGTGACCACCGTCGACGAGGTGCTGGCCGCCGACGCTGCAGCTCGCGAAATCGCCGTAGGGACAATTTCAGCCACGTGTTAATCTGACGCGCGATCCACCGAGGAGTCACATCTTGGTAGGTGGCGTACTCGTCATCGCGGCACTCATCTTCTTCGTCATGGCCCACGAGGCCGGGCATTTTGTCGCCGCCAAGCTCACGAACATGAAGGCCACCCAATTCTTCTTCGGGTTCGGTCCACGCATCGTGTCCTTCCGGCGCGGAGAAACCGAGTACGGCATGAAAGCCATTCCCGCCGGGGGCTACGTCCGCATCGTGGGGATGAACCCCTACGAAGAGGTCGACCCGGCCGACATCGGGCGCACATACCGCGAGAAGAAGTACTGGGAGAAGTCGTTCGTCGTCCTGTCGGGCGTGATCGTCAACCTGGTGCTGGCCTTCCTGCTCCTCATGGCGATGTTCCTCTTGTACGGCAACGTCACCGACGAGACCCTGCCAGTGATCTCCGAGACCATCGCCGAGTTCGACGGCGAGCCAAGTCCCGCTGCCGCCGTTGGGCTCCAGCCGGGCGACCGGATCGTGTCGGTCGACGGCGTCGAAATCGTTGAGTGGGATCAGGTCGCCGAGATCGTGCAGCCGCAGGCGGGAGAGACGCTCGATGTGGTCATCGAGCGCGACGGCCAGACCCTGACGCTGCAACCCACCATCGTCAGCATCTCGGACGATCGAGGCACCCGAGGCATGCTCGGCGTGGCGCCCACCCTCGTGGTCGAAGACGTCTCGTTCTTCGAATCGGCCGGTCTGGCGGGTACGACCACGATCGCCTTCATCCAGCTGTCGTACGAGTTTCTCTGGGATCTGATCACGGGCTTGGACGATTTGGCCAAAGTGTTCGTCGGCGGTGAGGTCGCCGACGAGTCTCGCCCGGTCAGCGTCGTCGGGTTGGCGCAACTGGGTAGCCAGTCGGATGCCATCGGTGGCGCCGGGCTACTCTCCATGCTGGCCGGAGTGAATGTGATCCTGGCTGCGCTGAATGTGTTGCCCGTGTTCCCGCTCGACGGTGGTCACTTCGCCGTCGCCACCATCGAAAAGCTGACCCGCCGCACCGTCGACATCCGTTATCTGGTACCCGTGGCCGCTGCGGTGATTCTCCTGTTTGTCTTTCTCGGGGTCGTTTCGGTGTATCTCGACATCGTCGACCCGTTCGTTTTGCGCTGATGTACCCACGCCGGGAAACACGCCGGGTCATGGTCGGGAACGTGCCGGTCGGCGGAGGTGCGCCCGTCACAGTCCAGTCGATGACGACGACGAAGACCGCCGACGTGGACGCCACTCTGGCGCAGGTATACGCATTGGCCGGCGCGGGCGCCGACATCGTGCGCATCACCTGCAACGACGTCGAGGCCGCCCAAGGGCTGGCCGAGATCGTTCCACGATCGCCGGTGCCGATCGTGGCTGACATCCATTTCCAATACCGTCTGGCCCTCGCCGCCTTGGAGGCCGGCGTCGCTGCATTGCGCTTGAACCCCGGGAACATCCGCAAGGAGGACCATGTCAAAACGGTCGCCCGAGCCGCTTCCGAGCGCGGAGTCCCCATCCGGGTGGGAGTGAACGGAGGCTCACTCGACAAGGACCTGATGGCCAAGCACGGAGCCGCAACACCGGCGGCCATGGTCGAGTCGGCCCTGACCGAGATCGGCTACCTCGAAGACGTCGACTTTCGCGACATCAAGATCTCCGTGAAGCATTCCAATGTGCCCTCGATGATCGAGGCGTATCGCCTGCTGGCCGACACCGTCGACTATCCACTTCACCTCGGTGTGACGGAGGCCGGCCCCCCACCTGCCGGTCTCATCAAATCGGTCGCGGGGATTGCGACATTGTTGAGCGAGGGGATCGGCGACACGATCCGGTTCTCGCTGACCGCCGATCCGGTCGAGGAAGCCAAGGCGGGGCGGCTGTTGCTGGAGCAGCTCGGGCTGCGCGAGCGGAAAGGCTTGGATTTGATCGCCTGCCCGTCGTGTGGGCGGGCGGAAGTGGACGTCATCGAAGTCGCCACGTCCGCCCAAGCGGCGCTCGAGAAGGCAAACCTGCCGATCCAGGTCGCGGTCATGGGATGCGTCGTGAACGGACCGGGCGAGGCGAGAGAGGCAGACATCGGGATCGCCGCCGGCCGCGGCAAGGGCCATCTCTTCATCAAGGGCCAGGTGGTTCGAGTCGTGCCTGAGGCGGAAATGGTGGAGGCGCTTCTCGAGGAGGCGGAGCGGCTGGTTGCTGAGGGCGTCGAGGCACGGCTCGCCGCGGCCGATCACGATGCGGCGCGCTTGGCCCGGCAGGCACGGGAGCAGTTGATCGAGATCCAAGGCGATGCCAACGACACCGTGAGGCGCCGCGCCGCAGTCGTGGAGGCGACCACGGCAAGCGACTGATACGAGACAGTTCCTTGACCAGCCGTCGGCCGATGCCTGCTGCGGCTCGGCGATCCCAAACCGTGACAGCAGTTGGCCCGCTACCGCTAACCTCGGCGACCCATGCGGTGGTCCCACGCCTTCATACCGACGCTCAGAGAAGATCCGGCCGACTCGATCGCTGCCAGCCATCGGCTGCTCGTCAGAGCGGGCTACATCCGCCAGCTCATGGCGGGTTCATACTCCATTCTTCCCCTGGCGATGCGGGTGCGCGACAAGATCATCGAGGTGATCCGTCACGAGATCGACGCCATCGGTGGCCAAGAGTTCCTGCTGCCAGCCCTCCACCCAAGTGAGGTGTGGAAGGAGTCGGGACGGTGGGATCTGATGGGCGAGGAGATGTTCCGGCTGGCGGATCGCAAAGGCGCTGATCTCGTTCTGGGGATGACCCACGAGGAGGTGTTCGCCTCACTCGCTCGGGAGCTGCACAGCTACCGTGATCTCCCCCAGATCTGGTACCAGATCCAAACGAAGTTTCGCGACGAACCGCGTCCGAAGTCCGGCATCCTCCGGGTTCGCGAGTTCACGATGAAGGATTCCTATTCGTTGGATGTGGACGGCGACGGGCTCGACCACCAGTTCGATCTGCACCGCCAGGCGTATTTGAACATCTTCCGCCGTTGCGGGATGGAGCCCATCACGGTTGAGGCTTCTTCGGGTGCGATGGGGGGCTCGGGCTCCGTCGAATTCATGGTCTTTTCGGAGGCAGGCGAAGACGACATCGTGACCTGCTCCTGCGGGTACGCCGCCAACCTCGAGACGGCGACGAGCGCGCTTCCTCCCGTCGACGACCCAGCTCCGGCCGAGCTGGAGGAGTTCCCCACCCCCGGGGTGCGCACGATCAAGGCACTCGAGGACTTCGAGGGTGGGGCCTCTGCCGACCGACAGATCAAGACGCTGGTGTACATCGTCGATGACCAGCCGACCCTTGTCCTCCTGCGTGGCGATCACGATCTCATGGAGCAGAAGCTGGTGGACGCCCTCGGAGGAGCCAGGGCGCGGCCGGCGGTGAGCGACGAGATCGTTGCGGCGCTGGGAGCCCACGCCGGCTCGCTCGGTGCGGTGGGCGTCGACGGGATGCGCATCATTGCCGATCGTGCGCTGGACGGCCGGCGAGGACTGACGACCGGCGCCAACGTCGACGACCGGCACTTCCGCAACGTCGATGTTGGACGGGACATCACGGTCGGCGAATGGCTCGATTTACGTCTGGTTCGGCCCGGCGAGGGATGCGTCGAGTGCGGGCAGCCACTCCGGATCGACAAAGCGATCGAGGTTGGCCACATCTTCAAGCTGGGCACCCGATACTCTCAGGCACTCGGTGCGACCGTGATGGACACCGAAGGTCAGCCCGTTCCCGTCGTGATGGGCTCCTACGGGATCGGCGTCGAACGCGCGATGGCTGCGATCGTCGAGACGTCGCACGATGACCGTGGCATCATCTGGCCGGTGGCGGTGGCCCCATATCACGTGGTGGTCACCGTCGTCCGGCCCGGCGATCCGGCCACCTCTGAAGCTGCTGAACAGCTCTACCGCGACCTGGTGGAGGCCGGTGTCGAGGTGTTGATGGACGACCGCGACGAGCGACCCGGCGTCAAGTTCGCCGACGCAGAACTCATCGGCATACCGTTCCGAATCACTGTGGGCCCGAGGAGCCTCGAAGCGGGAACGGTGGAGTTCACCGAGCGCCGGACAGGCGAGGTCGAACATGTCGCACCGGTGGATGTCGCCGCCCATCTCATGGCTCGACTCGGCTGAACCAGGCGACGGCCGTCCGCATTGCTGAACTCCCGACACGTCGGATATACTCCCGAGGGACAATCTCGAAGGACTCTGCTACGAAGTGGGCCCTCAGCCCACTTCTTTCTGTGAGAGCTGGTTTCGAGGAGGAGGTGGAGCGTGGCAGACGCTCCGCAGGAGTTGTGGATGTTGATTGAAGGCTATCTGGCGGCCGAGCGGATCGAGCTCGATGATCTCGAGTTGCTGGGCGCGCCCAACAAGGGCCGCGTCTTGCGGGTGACGATCGACGGCGTCGATCTCGATCGCCTGAGCGCGCTGTCACGCGGCATCTCGCGCCTGCTCGATCAAGACGACCTCATTCCCGGCTCCTATCGTCTCGAGGTCAGCTCCCCGGGCCTCGAACGAAAGCTCCGCCGCCCCGCACATTGGCGAAAGGCCATCGGGCGAGAGGTGACCATCAAGACCCGCACAGAGATCGATGGCGCTCGCCGGCATGACGGACGGGTGAGAGACGCCGACGACGAGGGGGCAGACCTGACGGTCGACGGCGCAGAACGTCGCATTCCCTTCGATCAGATCACATCGGCCAGGACTGTTCACCGTTGGAACGCGCCGGCCAAGCCGGGAAAGAAGTAGGAGGCCATCGCGTGAGAATGGATGCACAGGTCATGGAAGCCCTGGAGGTGCTTGGTCGCGAGCGGGGCGTTTCGGTCGAGACCATTCTCGACGCGCTGGCGAACGCCCTCGTGTCTGCCTACAAACGCAGTCCGGGTGCCGCCGAAGAGGCGCGTGTGATCATCGATCCGGATACCGGCGACATCGTCGTGTACGCCCAAGAGCTCGACGAAGACGGCAACGTCGTCGACGAGTGGGAGGACACTCCTGACGACTTCGGCCGGATTGCCGCCCAGACCGCCAAGCAAGTCATCGCGCAGCGGTTGCGCGAGGCGAAACGGGACCAAGTGTTCGACCTGTACGAAGGCCGCGAAGGGGACCTCGTGACCGGCATCGTTCAGCAGGTCGATCATCGATACAGCATCCTCGATCTCGGCGATGCAGAAGCCTTGATGCCGGGCTCCGAGCGGATCCCCTACGAGCGACTCGACCGTGGGGCGCGTGTCAAGGCACTGATCCTGGAGGTCCGCAACGAGGCCAAGGGTCCCCAGATCGTCATTTCCCGCAGTCACCCTGATTTCGTCAGGCGTTTGCTCGAGTTGGAGGTGCCGGAGCTGATCGACGGAACGATCGAGATCCGGGCCATCGCCCGGGAGCCTGGTCATCGCACCAAGATCGCCGTCTCGTCGAACGATCCAAACGTCGACCCCAAGGGCGCGTGCGTTGGCGCCCGCGGCTCCCGTGTGCGTCAGGTGGTGAACGAGCTCCGCGGCGAAAAGGTCGACGTGGTCGAGTGGCGCGACAACACGGCACAATTCATCGCCGAAGCGCTCGGGCCTGCCAAGGTGCAAGAAGTGAGGATCGACGAGGAGACACAGACCGCCACCGTCATCGTGAGCGAGCATCAGCTGTCGCTGGCGATCGGCAAAGAAGGCCAGAACGCTCGTCTCGCTGCTCGGTTGTCCGGCTACAAGGTGGACATCCAATCAGACCGACCGCCCGAACCCGAAGCAACCGAGACAAAGTCCGGAGAGGAACCCGCTGCGGTAGGAATCGAGAGTGCGGCGGGCGCCGCTGCGACGGCAGAGGTCGCTGAAGACGCCGAGGCCGGTGAGCCCGATCCGTCTGACGAGCCCGGCGCCGGCGAGGAATCCGACGGTGCTGCGCCGTCTGAAGCGACCGAGGCGGTTGCCGCAGATGGAGAGGCTCCGGGTGGGGGCGCAGAGACAACCGGGGCGGAAGGTGGTCCAGCAGAGGGCGAAGCCGGCCCGCCCGTCGACGAAGAAGTCGTCGCCGAGGCAGGGATCGACGAGGCAGGCGAAGAGGAGTAAGAAGACAGCGTGGCCAAAACACGAATCTACGAACTCGCCAAAGAGCTCGGGCTCGAATCGAAGGCGGTGTTGGAGCAAGCCCAAGCGCTGGGTCTGGCAGTGAAAACAGCCTCTTCGGGCCTCGAAGAGGGTGAGGTCGTCCGTGTTCGCACCGCCCTGAGCGGTAACGGAGCGACGCAAGAAGCCGCACCACCGGGCGACGGTCCGTCGACGACCGAAGCTGCGGAGCAGGAGATCTCGGCGGTTGCCGCCGTCGACGAGGACCCGCCGGCCGCAGTCGAGCCCGAGCAGGCGGTTCCTGCAGAAGCCGAAGCCGTCGCAGAGCCGGCAGCCGACGAGGAGGAGGAACGACCTTCGATCGCCGTTGAGCCCCCTGCTCGCGACTCGGTTGACGTGCCATCGGGTTCTACGCCCGAAGAGCTTGGTCGACTGATCGGCCAAGCCGGAACCGAGGTGGTCAAGGCGCTGGTGGGAATGGGCGAGATCGTTGGCCTGACGGCTCCCATGAGCGACGAAGCGGCTGAGCTGGTCGGGGAGCTGTTCGGCTGGGAAGTGAACATCGAGCGGGCAGAGGCGGAGGAGGCTCCGATCGGCCCCAAGCCAAAGCGCACATACGACGACGATCCGGATTCGCTCGTCTCGAGGCCCCCGGTGGTGACGGTCATGGGCCACGTCGATCACGGCAAGACCACCCTTCTCGACAAGATTCGGGCGACGAACGTCGTCGGCGATGAAGCAGGTGGAATCACCCAGCACATCGGGGCGTATCAGGTCACCGTCAACGGCAACCTCATCACCTTCCTCGACACACCTGGCCACGAGGCGTTCACGGCCCTCAGAGCGCGTGGTGCCGAGGTGACCGACATCGTCGTGCTGGTGGTCGCCGCAGACGACGGGATCATGCCGCAGACGGTCGAGGCCATCAGCCACTCGAAGGCGGCCGACGTCCCCCTCATCGTGGCTATCAACAAGATGGACCTGCCGGGTGCAGATCCATACGCCGTTCGCGCTCAGCTCACCGAGCAAGGCTTGGTGGTCGAGGAGCTGGGCGGCGATGTCATCAGCGTCGAACTGTCGGCGACCACCGGCGATGGGATTGACACGCTGCTCGAGATGATCGACCTCGTCGCGCAGGTGGAGGAGTTCAAGGGCAACCCGAAGGCACCCGCGTCCGGTGTCATCGTCGAGTCGCAGCTCGATGTGGGCAGGGGACCGGTGGCGACCGTGATCGTCCAGCGCGGGACCCTTCGGCGCGGCGACGCACTGGTCGCCGGTCCTGTATCTGGTCGGGTGCGGGCCATGCTCGACCACACCGGTGAGCAGCTCAAGGAGGCCGGACCGTCCACTCCCGTCCTCGTGATGGGATGGGGAGACGTGCCGACCGCCGGGGATCCCTTCGACGTGACCGAGAACGAGAAGCTTGCTCGCTCCCAGGCACAAGCCACATTGGAGGAGATGAAGGAAGCCGAGCTGGTGATTCCCACGGCCCGCGAGCGTCTTGCCCAGCTTCTCGAACAACTGCGTACTGCCGACGAGGCCGAGTTGCGGCTGATCGTCAAGGCCGACGCACATGGTTCGCTGGAAGCGGTGCGCGAGTCCGTCGTCAAGATCACCCGCGAGGGCGGCACCATTTCGATCGTGCACGGCGCCGTCGGGGGGATTTCCGAGAACGATGTCAGCCTGGCAGAAGTCACCGAAGCGGTGGTATTTGGCTTCAATGTTCGACCCGACTCCAACGCCCGCAAGCTAGCCGAGCAGAAGGGCATCGAGATCCGGACCTACCAGATCATCTACGAGCTGCTCGACGACATCGAAGCGATGCTGGTAGGTCGTCTGGCGCCCGAGGAGGTCGAGCGGGTCGTCGGCGCCGCCGAGGTGCGCGAGATCTTCAAAGTGCCGCGCGCGGGCAACATCGCAGGCTCCTACGTCACCGAGGGTCAGATCCGGCGCGGGGCGAGAGTTCGTCTCTTGCGCGACGGAGTGGTCGTTCACACGGGTCTGATCGATTCGCTGCGCCGTTTCAAGGACGACGTCAGAGAAGTGAACGCCGGGTTCGAGTGTGGCATCGGTATCGCCGGCTACAACGATGTCAAGCAGGGTGACGTCATCGAGACCTTCGAGATCCTCGAGGTCGCCCGCACCTAGTGCACGCTGCCGCTCTCGAAGTCGAGATTCGCATCCCGGGCGCTCGCTCGCTCAAGGAGAAACGCAAGGTGGTCGTCTCGGCCGTGCAAAGGATCCGCAGGGCGTATCCGGTCGCCGTGGCGGAGGTAGCGGATCATGACCTGTGGCAACGGGCAACCCTCGGCATCGGTTTCGTCGCAGGACAGCGTTCGATTCTCGACGAGGGGATCGCGGCGGTCATACGAATGCTCGACGGGCGCCTGGACCTGGAGGTCATCCGGGTGACAACTTCCTATCTGGACACCGACGACGTGGGACAATCGTCGACATGACCGATCGCATGCGGAAAGTGAATTCGGTCGTTCGGGAGGCGGTCGCGGAGATCGTCGAAGAGCTCAAGGATCCGCGCCTGGGATTCGTCACCGTCACCGGTGTCGACACTGCGCCCAACCTGCGCCATGCCGTTGTGTGGTACTCGGTTCTCGGTCCGCCCGAGCAACGGCAGGCAACCCAACAAGCACTCGACGCCGCCGCCCCGCGAATCAGCCACGCGGTGGGGCGGGAGATCCGGATGAAGTACACGCCGAAGCTCACATTCCGATTGGACGAGAGTATCGAGCGCGGAGCCAGGATCTCGCAGCTCATCCACGAGCTCGAGGACTCCGAGGAGTGATCGAGCCGCGGTTCTTGCTCGTCGACAAACCTGCGGGCTGGACCTCGCATGACGTCGTTGCCAGAGTGCGGAAGGCATCCGGGATCAAGAAGGTGGGCCATGCAGGGACCCTGGACCCGATGGCGACGGGTCTTCTCGTCATCGGCCTCGGGAGGGCGACACGTCTGCTCCGTTTCATCCAGGATCTGCCAAAGGTCTACGAAGCCGACGTGCTGTTTGGCGTCGCCACCGATTCGCTCGACGCAGATGGCGTAGAGATCGAGCGTCGTCCGATGGACGTGACCCGCAGTGAGGTCGAGGAGGTCATGGCCCAGTTCGTCGGGGATCTGATGCAGGTACCGCCGATGGTGTCGGCTCTCAAACAAGGCGGACGCCGACTCCACGAGCTAGCCCGGGAGGGAGTCGAGGTCGTACGGCCCCCTCGCCCCGTGACCGTCCACGAGTTTCGCTTGATCGGATTCGAGGAGGGGCGCTACCCGCGTGCCACGGTCAGCGTGACGTGCGGCAAGGGCACCTATGTGAGGTCGCTCGCCGACGATGTCGCCAAGCGGCTCGGTGGGCGCGCCCATCTGACCAAGCTCAGACGCACCGCAATCGGCTCCCTGTCGATCGACCGAGCCGTGACCGTCCCCCAATTGGAGGCTGGGGAGTGGACCGAGTCGGTCTTGCGTCCGGCCGCGGCACTGGGCGACCTCCCGGCGGTGGAACTCGACGATGACGCAGAGGTCGCAGCGGCACATGGTCGCCGACTCTCGCGGCCCAGCGGACTCGGAGAAGGACCGGTGGTGCTTCGCTCGGCAACCGGCCGCGTCGTGGCCGTGTATCGAGCGGAGGGAGATCACCTCCTCTGCGAGGTTGGCCTGTCATGATCGTCCCAATGAAGGTGCTCACCGGCGACCCATTCGATTGGAACACGGCTTCCGAGCCCGGGTCGGCTGTGACCATCGGCGTGTTCGACGGTGTGCATCGTGGCCACCAGTTGGTGTTGGCCGACCTGCGATTCGAGGCAGCGGAGCGCGGCCTGCAAACCGTGGTGCTCACGTTCGATCCGCACCCGCTCGCCGTTCTGACTCCTGGCCACGAGCCTCCCTTGGTCGGCTCGCTCGACCAGCGACTCGACTGGCTCGAAGGTGAGGGAGTGGACGTAGTCGGCATCCTTCCATTCGAACGGATCCGCAACACCGAAGCCGACGAGTTCGTCGAGCGGCTCCTGGTGAAGTGTCTGTCGGCCCGGGTGGTGGTGGTCGGCGCCGACTTTCGATACGGCCAGCGCCGGGCCGGAAACGTCGACACCCTAGAGGAAGCGGGTGGCCGATTCGGCTTCGCAGTGGATGCGGTGCCGTTGCTCACCGAGCACGACGGGGCCCTCTCGTCGTCGAACATCCGCATCCTGGTCCAGCAGGGCGACGTGGAGGCGGCGGCCGAGGTGCTCGGTCGTCCCTTCACGGTCAGAGGGGTGGTGGTGCGCGGCGACGGGCGCGGCGCTCAGATCGGTGTGCCCACGGCCAACCTGCGGGTACCAGACCAGGTGGTATTGCCCCGTCGAGGTGTCTATGCGACGACGACACGGGTCGGGCATGACAGGCTGCCTTCAGTCACGAACGTCGGGGTCCGGCCCACCTTTGCGGGTGAGACCGAAATCGTCGAGACGCACCTGCTCGACGCAGATCGCGACCTCTATGGCCTCGAGCTGGACGTCGAGTTCCTGAACCGTATCCGTGACGAGCAGGCATTCGCCGGCGTGGAGGAGCTCGTTGCACGCATCGAGAAGGACATCGCCGCCGCTCGACGCATCCACCGCTGACTCGGGCCCGACCGTCTCCGCACTACATTCTGTGCATGCGACGACACAGTCATTCCAGCTCCCCATACGAAGCCCGCTATGGCTTCTCGCGCGGTATCCGAGTCGGCAATGTGATCCACATCGCAGGGACGGCGCCGATACCGCAATCTGACGGCGACGAGCTCCCCGACGATCCCTATCGGCAGATGCTGCTGTGTGGGCGGATCGCAGTGGCGGCGATCGAGGACCTCGGGGGCGAGGCTGGCGATGTCGTCCGCACCCGAATGTTCATCTCGGACCCGGAACACCAGGACGAGGTCGGTCGTGCGCACGCCGAGCTCTTTGGTCACGCCGCTCCGGCGGCGACCATGGTCGTGACCGCTCTGCTGGATCCACGCTGGAAGGTGGAGATCGAAGTTGAGGCTGTCATCGGCTGATCTCGCCGCTCTCGAGCTCGCCGCGGTCGACATGTTCGCTCCGGTCGCCCGACTCGACAGGGCCGGATGGATCGCGATCGTGTCTCGTGTGCCGAACCGGCGAGCCAACGCCGTGTATCCGCTCGAACCGCCGAGCCCCGGGTGGGAAGAGACCCTGGCCTTCCTCGAGTCACATGGTGTCGGCGCCCGCTGCAAGGTTCCCGACTGGGCTGAGAGTGACGCTGCCGGGGTGCTGGCGGAAAGAGGGCTGGAGCCCGAGTACGGGGCGGACGTGATGGCTGCCCCGATCGTTGTTTCCGGGCGCGACACCGAGCGCGCCGATGTCGTCATCGGCGACGAGATCGATGCTCCATGGATGGCCGTGCATCCGGACGCCATACCGCCCGGCTCGTACGGCGCGTCCGGTACCTCGTTGGTGACCGCCCGCCTCGGCGTCGAGTCGGTCGGGCTGGCCGTCGTCAAGCCCCCCTGGGTGGGGTTGGCAGCGATGTACACCGTGCCCGGAGCGCGGAGTCGGGGCCTTGGCCGGCGCGTTCTCCGAGAGTTGCTGCGCTCGTCCGCGCTCAGGGGCGCAGAGCGCGTGTTCCTCCAAGTTCATCGACACAATCGCGCTGCCCAGCGGTTGTATCGCCGCGCCGGGTTCAAGACCATCGGTTCGTACTCGTATTGGACGTGATCCGATTACGACTTCGACGGCAGCTCTGTTTGAATAGGAGGCGCGGACGCAGTGGTACACTGCCTCCGCATCCCCTTCGACCGGCTTTTGCCAGGACGCATTGACAGGACGCATCGATTCATGAAGACCACGCAGGAAATCATTTCCGAATACGGTCAGCACGACTCGGACACGGGCTCTCCCGAGGTTCAGGTTGCGTTGCTGACCGAGCGGATCAAGCATCTGACCGAGCACATGAAGACCCACAAACACGACTTCCACAGTCAGCGCGGGCTCCTCATGTTGGTCGGCAAGCGGCGTCGGCTTCTCAACTATTTGAGACGCCAAGACGTCGAGCGATACCGAAGCCTCATCGCAGCCCTCGGGTTGCGCCGGTGAACAACGGAAAGAGCGGCGATGTCGCCGCTCTTTCGTCGTTTGGGGGCGATTCCCGCACCAAATACGGGAACAGATCCGGCAACGCCGGGACCACCTGAGAAAGGCGGAGGATGAACCCGTCAGTTGTCAGTGGCGACCGCTCCTCGAGGAGCGCTCACCACTGCCAATTGGCCGGTCTCCTCCCATGACCAAGGAGAGAAACGTGCCAGAACATACGGTACGTGCGTCGATTGGCGGCAAAGAAGTCGTCCTCAGCACGGGAAAGCTGGCCCTGCAAGCCAATGGTGCGGTGAAAATCGCGCTCGGCGGAGTCGAAGTGCTCGTCACTGCCACTGCCGCCAAAACCATGCGAGAAGGAGCCGACTTCTTCCCGCTGACAGTCGACATCGAAGAGCGGATGTATGCGGCCGGGCGCATTCCCGGTTCGTTTTTCAGGAGGGAAGGCCGGGCCACCGAGCAGGCGATTCTCACCTGCCGGCTGATCGACCGTCCGCTGCGGCCGTCGTTCAAAGACGGGTACCGCTGCGAAACCCACATCGTGGGAACCATCATGTCCGTCGACGATGAGAACGAGTATGACGTACTCGCGCTGAACGCCGCATCGGCGGCGCTGATGGCCAGCAACATCCCGTTCGAAGGCCCGATCGGCGCCGTACGCCTGGCCCTCAAGAACGGCGAGTGGATCCCGTTCCCAACCTATGACGACCTCGACGAGTCGGTGTTCGAATTGACGGTCGCCGGTCATCGCAACGAACAGGGCACCATCGACATCACGATGGTCGAAGCGGGTGCGATGCCGGACGGCCTGCGGCTCGTCGAAGCGGGCGCTCGCGCCTCAGACGAGGAAACAGTGGCGGGCGGCCTCGAGGAAGCGAAGGAGTACATCGCTCAGGCGATCGATCTCCAGAACGAGCTCGTTTCGAACGTCGAGATCGAACCGTTCGACTATCCGGTTGCAGTGGACTACACGCCGGAGGTATTGGATCGGGTGCGTGAGCTCGCCGCACCCCGACTCCGAGAGATCATCACCATCGCCGGCAAGTCCGAAAGGAACGCCGCTCGAGACGAAGCGCTCGAGTCCGTGCTCGCCGAGTTCGGCACCGAGGACGAGGCCGAGTTGGAGATGGTGCGGCGCGCCTTCCGTTCCGTCGTCAAGCAGATGATGCGCGACCGCGTCGTCGAGGAAGGCGTGAGGTTGGACGGCCGCGGCGTCACCGACATCCGCGACCTCGAGGCGGAGGTGGGAGTCGTCGCTCGCGCTCACGGCTCGGGCCTGTTCCGGCGTGGTGAGACCCAGGTGCTCAATGTCGCGACCCTGGGCATGCTGAAGATGGAGCAGATGCTCGACACGCTGTCGATCGAGACGTCCAAGCGATTCATGCATCACTACAACTTCCCGCCTTTCTCGACCGGCGAAACGGGCTTCATGCGTGGGCCGAAGCGCCGCGAGATCGGTCACGGAGCGCTGGCCGAGCGGGCGGTGCATCCGGTGGTGCCGACCGCCGAAGACTTCCCTTACGCCTACCGGCTCGTGTCCGAGGTGCTGTCCTCGAACGGATCATCCTCGATGGCGTCGGTATGCGGTTCGTCGTTGTCGCTGATGGATGCCGGGGTGCCGATTCTCGCTCCGGTAGCGGGAATCGCCATGGGCTTGATCCATGCCGATGGCAAGTACATCACCCTGACGGACATCCTCGGAGCCGAGGATGCCTTGGGCGACATGGACTTCAAGGTGGCGGGTACCGCAGATGTCATCACGGCGCTGCAGCTCGACACGAAGATCGAAGGCCTGCCGGCTGAGGTGCTCGCTGAGGCGCTCACTCAAGCCAAGGAGGCTCGCCTGGCGGTTTTGGCGGCCATGAAGGAGGCCATTGACGGGCCCCGTCCAGAGCTCAACCCGAACGCTCCGCGCATCGAGGCGGTCAAGATCCCCAAGGACAAGATCGGGGAAGTCATTGGGCCCAAGGGCAAGACGATTCGCGAGCTCGAGGAGGAGACCGGCGCCACCATCGAGATCGAGGAAGAGGGTGCCTTCGGCATCGTTCGCATCGGCGCGGCCGACGGCGACAGCCTGGCCGCGGCCAAGGCGAGAGTCGAGCTCATCGCCAACCCTCCAGAGCCGGAGGTCGGCGAGACCTACGAAGGACAGGTGGTCAACATCACGTCCTTTGGGGCCTTCGTCAACATCCTTCCGGGACGCGACGGGCTGCTGCACATTTCCAAGATCGACTCTGAGCGGCGAGTGGAGAACGTCGAGGACTATCTCACGTTGGGCGACCCCGTCAAGGTGACTGTGCGTGAGATCGACCGCAACGGCAAGGTCAGCCTGGAGCTGGCCGAGCCGATCGAGCCCTCCGAGGAGGCGAAGAACCGGCCGCCGAGCACTGGGCAGGAGCCCCGCGGCGACCGGGGAGATCGGCGTGACCGTGGTCGCGGGGACCGCGACCGAGGCCGGGACGATCGAGACCGCGGAGATCGCGGACGGTCAGACCGGGGCGGTCGTGACCGTGATCGAGGCGGCTCCAACCGGCATCGCGACCGTGATCGTGAGCGCAATCAGCGCACGGCAACGGTCGACCAGGGCGACGGTCCGAAACGCAAGATGGTGTCGTTCGAGGACGACTTCGAGAGCGGTCTCTGAACCGCACCCGTCAACACGCGATCTGGGGGCCGGTTCGCCGGCCCCCAATCACGTCGAAGGAAGGTCAGACGATCGAGTGCCACTCCATCCACGCCTGGTATCCACCGGCGAGGTCGGTCGCCCGGCTGAGGCCCAGGCTGCGTAGCGTCCAAGCGGCGAGACTCGACGCGTAGCCTTCGTTGCACATCAGGATGACCCGGCTCGACGCGTCCAGGTCCATCGCCCGGTACTCCGATGTGGGGCTCAAGCGCCACTCGAGCACGTTGCGGTCGATCACCATGGCGTCGGGCACGGCGCCGTCGCGTGTCCGCTGTTCGACGGGTCGGATGTCGACCAATATGGCGCCGAGCGCCAGCTCATCGTCCAGCGACGCCGGCAAGACACGATCGATGTGTGATCGGGCTTGCTCGAGGAGTTGACTCACGGTGATCGTCATGGGCGGTGACACCGGGCAGTCATCCGCGACCGACTTCGTATGCGCGGCGAAGTTCGACGTCGCCTGACTTCCTCTTGCGCTTTCCCTCGCGCTTCCCCCCCGCGATACAGCCTTGACATCACGAGACGCCCTCCAGCTCTAGCGAACGATACACCCGTGACGGCGGGCCGACGGGTGAATCCTTCCCACCCCGTCCGCTCTAGTCTTGCGTCGTGCCGGAGCTGCCCGACATCGTCGTGTACCTCGAAGCGCTCGATCGGGTCGCGAAGGGGCGGATACTGGAGGGCGTCCGCGTCGCATCGTTCTCGCTGTTACGCACCTACGATCCTCCGATCTCAGCCGTCGAAGGCCTGCGCATCACCGGCTTCAGTCGTATCGGGAAGCGCATCGTGTGGGAGCTCGAGGATGACGTGTTCATGGTCCTGCACCTGATGATCGCCGGCCGCCTGCGCTGGCGTGACGCAGGTGTATCCATACCCAAGAAGGTCGGTTTGGCGGCATTCGATCTGGAACACGGCTCGGTGCTCCTCACCGAGCAAGGATCGAAACGTCGTGCATCTCTGCACGTGGTGCGAGGGCGCGAGCAGCTCACCGAGCACGATCGCGGGGGCGTCGAGCCACTCGAAGCCACGGCGGCGGAGTTCGCCGCCGCTCTGACTCGCGAGAACAGGACTGTCAAACGGGTGCTGACCGACCAGCGGCTCCTGGCTGGGATCGGCAACGCCTATTCGGACGAGATCCTGCACGCCGCCCGCCTATCGCCGGTCAAGCGCACCGGTCAACTGGACGACGAGGAGATCGCCCGGCTCTACGACGCCACGAAGCGCACACTGACCGAATGGACCGACCGTCACCGCGAGGAGGTCGGTGACGGTTTTCCAGACGTGGTGACAGCCTTCCGGCCGGAGATGGCGGTGCATGGCAAATACGGAGAGCCGTGCCCTGTGTGCGGCTCGCCGGTCCAGCGAATCGTGTACGCATCGAACGAGACCAACTATTGCGCAACATGTCAGACCGACGGCCGCCTCCTGGCCGATCGGTCGCTGAGTCGTCTGCTCAAGGACGACTGGCCCAAGACCATCGGAGAGCTCGACGGTGAGTGACGTTGGACCGGCCTCCGCGTGCGATCGGATGGTCCGATGACCACCCACGACGCCGTGGTGGTGGGCGCCGGCCCCAACGGGCTGACGGCCGCGATCGTGCTGGCAAGGGCCGGCCGATCGGTGGCGGTGTTCGAAGCGGCCGACGAGGTCGGCGGAGGCACGAGGACGGCTGAGCTCACACTCGACGGCGTCCGCCATGACGTGTGTGCGGCGATCCACCCGTTTCATCGATCTCCGCCGTTCGCGTCGTTTCCCCTCGCCGAGCATGGTTTGGAGTGGGTGTACGCCCCGATCGAACTGGGCCATCCGCTCGATGGACGCAAGGCGGTGCTGTTACACCACGAGGTTGCGAAGACGGTCGGTCGGTTTCCGACTGATCAGCAGATGTATCGGCGGACGATCGGTCATTACGCTGCCCGTGCGGATGCGCTCTTCGGAGATACGATGCGTCCCTTGCTCCGAGTCCCCCGCCATCCGCTCCTCCTTGCCCGGTTCGGAGTGCCTGCCTTGCTGCCCGCCACCACGAGCATCCGTCGCTTTGCCTCCGAGGAAGCACGTGCGTTGTTCGCAGGCGTTGCTGCACACAACATGACATCGTTGGGAACACCGGGATCGAGCGCGGTCGCGTTTGCGCTGATGGCGGCGGCGCATGCATTTCGGTGGCCGATGGCCAAGGGTGGCTCGCACGCCGTCACGTTGGCGCTGGCTTCATATCTACGGTCGCTTGGCGGTGTCATCCACACCGGTCACGAGATCAGCAGCCTGCGCGAACTTCCGCGAGCCGCCATGACGTTCTTGTCGGTCCCGCCGCCCGCGCTTGCCGCCATTGCGGGGGACCAGCTTGGCGAGAGCGACCGGAGACGCATGCAACGGTGGCGGTTCGGTCCCGGCGTGTTCAAGGTCGATTGGGCACTCCACGAGGCGATCCCGTGGGAGGACACCGACCTCCAGCACGCCGGCACAGTGCACGTCGGCGGGTCCGCCGACGAGATCATCGAGGCGGAAGCAGCGACTTGGCGGGGCGTCCACGTCGAGCGTCCCTTCGTGTTGTTGGCACAACCGACCCTGTTCGACGATTCGAGAGCCCCCGCCGGGATCCATACGGCCTGGGCATATTGTCACGTACCGTCCGGTTCGGATGTCGACATGACCTCGGCCATCGAATCGCAGGTCGAGCGATTCGCGCCCGGATTTCGCGACGTCATCGTCGCACGGCACACCATGTCGGCGCAGGAGTACGAGCGATACAACCCGAACTACGTCGGGGGCGACATCGGTTCGGGAGCATTCGTGTTGACCCAGATGCTGGCCCGCCCTCGACTGAGCCCCAACCCGTATCGGACACCGATCGAGGGGGTGTACCTGTGCGGAGCATCGACCGCTCCCGGTGCGGGTGTGCACGGAATGGGAGGATGGAACGCGGCCCACGCTGCACTGCGTCACTCTTGATGCTGCGCCCTCTTGACGTATCGAACATATGTTCGATACACTCGTCTTTCGATCATTGGCATGGAGATGGTCAACACAAAGGCGGTCAACACGAAGGCGGTCAACACAAAGGTGGCTCACACGGGGGCGGCTCACACGAGGGTGGGATACACGGGGCTGGCCTACACGGGGCTGGCCTACACGGGGGTGGCGCACACGCCAGCTCGTCACAGGCGACATCCGAGACAGAGCGTTGACGCACAGGGCCGCCTTCGACCGCATCGAACAGGCCTGTCCCCCTCCCATGCCTCCATACGGCCATGAGCCGCATCGTCTCGAGCGGCGAGATCCGCCGTGAACTGGCGGCACGCCTCGCCGGCAGCGGTCAGTCCTCGATGCAGCCTCGTGATGATGCAGGCCTCATGGACCTCATCGAACCAGGCCGCATCGTGGGACTCATGGGGGGCATCGGGTTCGGTTTGACGAAGCTGGGGATGTCTCTCTTGGTCGAACAGGCGCGCCTGACGCCGGTGGCGGTAGTAGACCATCGCGGGTGGTTCAGCCCGCTGGCGGCGTGGGAAGTCGGGATCGACCCTGACTCGCTCTACGTCGTCAGGGCCGATCGTGCCCAATGGCCCCAAGTCGTTGCGGCGCTCATGAGCGGGATTCGTGCGCTCTATGCGGATGTTCCTCCCGGTACGGGCGAGCAAGAGTTGCGACGGTTGGCGGCGATCGCACGTCGCGAACGGTCCGGTGTCGTTCTGCGATCCGAGCACCCCATCCCCTCGGGAATCGCCCATTGGAACATTCGAGTCGAAGATCTCAATTGGGACGGTCCGCAACGAGGGCACGGCCGGCTGCGCAACCGCACATTGCGCTTGACCGTGACGGGAAAAGGAGTGGCGGGGATCGAACGTCGATGGGAGGTGTCAGACGATGGGACGAATCCTGTGCGCCTGGTGGCGGGATTGGCCGCTTCGTCGCCCAGACGCGCCATCGGATAGGCCCACGCTGGTCGTTCATCATCACGAGGTGATCGCTGCCAACGATGCCGCGCGTGCTCTTGGCGTCATGCCCGGAATGCGGCGCAGAGAAGGCGAAGCGTTGTGCCCGCACGGGGTGATCCTCGAACGCGATATCGGGCGAGAGGTGTCGACATTCGAGCCCATGATCGATGCGATAGAGCAACTGGTGCCGAGAGTCGAGGTGGTCGAGCCGGGCCTGTTGTTCGTGGAGATCGCCGGAGCGCTTCGGTTCTACGGTGGGGAACGTGCCATCGCCGAGATGGTGTTGAAAGCGGTGGCTCCACTGACAGGTGCGGCGCCCTTACGAGTGGGGGTGGCGGAAGGGCTGTTTGCTGCCCGCCTGGCGGCATCGCAGGCAGCACCGGGGACCGCATGGTTCGTCGACGACGACGTCGCCTTCTTGGCCGAGCAAGGCGTGGGGGCGATCGGCAACCGTGACTTGGAAGCGACCTTCCAGTGGCTGGGGATCACCACCCTGGGCGAGCTTGCCCGGATCCCACGGGAAGCCATCGCCTCACGATTCGGACAAGTGGGTCTCGAGGCACACCGACTCGCGACGGGTGAGGATCGGCCGCCGAGTCCCCGCCAGGTGCCGGTCGACACTGCCGTGGAACGGGTGTTCGAAGATCCGTTGATCATGATGGATCAGGTTGGTTTCGCTGCCAGGGCCATGGCCGCCGAGTTGATCGAAGGCCTTCGGCGAGTGGGAGTCGCCGCTCATCGCATCGAAGTCGAGGCTGTCACCGAAGACGGATCGAGCCGGCACCGTGTGTGGAGAAGCGCCAATCCTTTCACAGAGGAGATGCTGGCCGATCGCGTGTGGTGGCAGTTGCGGGCATGGGTCGAGCGGGGAGGGGTGACCAGTGGGATCGTCAGGCTCCGCATCGTCCCCGCAGATGTGTCTGGTGAAGGGAGGCAACTCGGTTTTCTCGAAGACACGGTGGCGAAGATGGATGCCGAGCGCGCCTTGGCGCGTGTGCAAACGATGGTTGGGCCCGATCACGTGCTCGTTGCGGTGCCGAGAGGAGGTCGCGATCCGGCCGAACGGGTTGCATGGCGGCGGTGGGGCGAGCCACCCCCCTCTATCCGTCCCACCGATCCGTGGCCGGGGGCCACACCTTCACCCTCTCCCGCCTTGGTGCCGCCTGATCCCGCTCCATTGGACGTGGAGTGGGATGGGGGAATGCCCACCCGAGTTCGGCTGCGCAGCCGGTGGGTGCCGGTGCTCAGCTGGGCAGGACCATGGCGACGGACCGGTCGATGGTGGCGTGATGAGGAGACAGTGGACCGCTACCAGCTCGTCACATCGGTGGGGGCGTTCTTGTGTGACGTCGCCTCGGAGCGAACACTCTTGGTGGGAATTTACGACTGAACGACATACCCATTGTGGTTTTTTCGACAACATGTCGATCGAGTCACCCAGACTGGGTTGGTTTGTTCTACGATCACCTTCGCTAGGGAACATATGGAAACGGCCTTCTCCCAGGAACTGACAGTCTGGCGTCGTCTCAGCGCCGCCTATTCCGGAGTACGTGATCAGCTCGATCGCGACCTCGCCGGACGGGCCGACCTGTCTCTGGCCGAGTTCGAGGTGCTGCGCACCCTGGCCGACGCGGGCCGACCCCTGCGAATGTCCAAACTGGCCGAGTTGACCCATACGAGTCGTTCAGGGCTGACCAGGCGGGTCGATCGACTGGAAGAGCGGGGCTTGATCGTACGTGAGCCGGTCGACGGCGACCGACGAGGGCTGCGAGCGGGACTGACCGACGAGGGACTGGCCGCCTGCGACGAGCTGACCCCTGCGTATCTGACCTCGCTGCAGGGGTACCTCGAGGAGCGTCTCCGACCGGAGGAGATGAGCTCGATCGCCGTGCTACTCGCCAGGTTCGGCTGATTCCACGACACCGGTATCGAGGGCATTGAACGTCTCCTCGATCTGCTCCCGGATGCTCTGTGTCACGGAGCCGGTGTGGACGCGCGTCAGGCCGGTGGTCTCGATCGGCTTTCCCACCACGGTGATGACGGTGCCGCCTTTCACCAGTTTCTTGGGTGGCCATGCCCGGTAGGAACCGTATGTGGTCACGGGAACGATTGGCATCTGGTTCTCGATGGCGATCGCCACAGCTCCCTTCTTGAAGTCGCGCATCGACCCGTCACGTGAGCGGGTCCCCTCCGGATAGACCATCAGCGAGCGGGCATGTCGCAGGTTGTCCGACGCAGAGGCGTTCAGTTCACGGTGGATGGCTGCCCCGCGGGCACGGTCGACCTCGACGATGCCGATCTTTCTCATGGTCGTGCCCAGCACCGGGATGGCGAAGAGCTCGGTCTTGGCGAGAAACCGCAGCGGCGTCGGGATCGTGATGAAATGAGCCGGAATGTCCAAGTTGGAGCGGTGATTGGAGACGATGACGTAGCTCTGCGTCGGGTCGATGTGCTCCGCTCCGCGCACCTGCAGGACGACGTCGGCGGCACGAAGCCACGTCCGCGCCCACATTCTGATGACCTTCTCGACCTTCGGGGAATCAGGATTGCGGAACGTGAGCCAGAGAATGGCTGCACACGCGAATGCGGTGACACCGACGCCCACCACGATGGTCCGGACCGTTCGGACGAGATCCTTGGCAAGCTGCATTCCTCGACGATAGCCGTCCGTTCTAGAGTCTCGCCCATGCCGTCGACGACCAAAGACCAATGGCGAAACTGGGCGCGAGGGCGCACGGACGACATCGACGCTCCTGCGGCCAGCGCTTACCTGGTCGAGCATCTGGCGCGATGGCTGCCCGAGGATTCGGTCGTGCTCACGTACCTGCCGATGCCGCACGAACCCGATCTGCGGGCATTGCGTCATCGCCATCTCCACGTCACCCGGACACCCGACGACGGCCCTCTCACGGTGCATTCCGTCGACTCGCCACGAGAGCGACATCGTTGGGGGTTCGAGCAACCTGTGGCGTCAGCGCCCCAGATAGACCCCCGATCGATCGACGTGGTCCTCGTGCCGGGGGTCGTGTTCGATCGAACGGGCGGGCGGATCGGGCACGGAAAGGGCTACTACGACCGGTTGCTCGCTGCCTGCCGGCCGGACGTCTCGCGTGTTGGCATCGCGTTCTCGGTCTTGGTTGTCGACGACATCCTTCCCACCGAGCCCCATGACGTGCGAATGACGCATCTCGCCACCGAAAGAGGGGTACTGGCGGCGGTCAGCGTCCCGCAGTTCGGATCGCCTTGACCAGCGACGGATAGAACGCGTCGGCCCAGATCCGATGGCCCAAGGCATTGGGGTGGAAGAGGTCGTCGGCGAAGATCGTGTCGGCCTCCCGCTGGAATCGAGTGGCGGTCAGGTCCCACATGTCGACCTTTTCGATGCGACGATCCTCATCGGCCACCCGGGCGATGATCCGATCCATTGCCCGGCCTCGGCTTCGAGCCACGCTATGAAGAGGAGTCGGCATCCTCGGGATGGATCCCAGATCGCCGACCCCCGCCAGCACCATCGCCTTGGACCGTTCGAGCAGCGCTCTCACGCATGCCCGCAGATCGTGTTCCACCGACCGAACAGACGTTCCGTGCAGCGCATCGTTGCTTCCGACGACGAGGACGGCGATGTCGGTCGCACCCATGGCGGGGACCTGCCGCCGAAGGACATCTCTCGTCCGGCTGCCGCCTTCGGCCAACGATTGCAGCGAGATCCGGTAGCGGCCGTCGAGCCGGGCGAGGCTCTGCCGTATCCAGATGTCCTCTGGTCGGCGGAGGCCGGGACCGGTGAGGGTGGAGTCGCCCAAAGCCACGATCGCCAGTGGAGGAGCGTCCACGGGGCCCATGTGGGTACTCGCGTCGTGCCCTGCAAACGACGGCAGCCGCCGATTGACGGTGTAGACGGCCTCTGCGAGCAGTGTGGCCGCCCCGACCGCAGCCGCCCCCGGCACCCCTCTGAGCATCGAACTCGTCGACGGCATCGTACGATGGAAACTACTCCCACATGAGGCGAAAAGGGTGCGTTTGGGTTTGTTCCTTTCCTACTGGTCGAGTGACTCTGGCACCGACCTCGAGCTGATCCGAGAGGCAGAACGGATCGGCTACGACTCCGTTTGGGCGGCGGAGGCATGGGGCTCGGACGCCGTGAACGTGCTCGCCTGGATTGCTGGGCAAACCAGCCGCATCAAGCTGGGCAGCGCCATCATGCAGATGCCCGCCCGTACTCCGGCAGCAACTGCGATGACCGCCATGACCCTCGACGGCCTGTCCGGCGGAAGGTTCGTCCTCGGACTCGGCGCCTCGGGCCCGCAGGTCGTCGAGGGATGGCACGGTCAGCGGTATGCCAAGCCGCTGGCCCGGTCACGCGAGTACGTGGCGATCGTTCGTGCCGCGCTCGCCAGGGAGGGTCCTCTCACCTATGAGGGAGATCACTACCGGATTCCGTATGACGGCCCCGATGCGACAGGTCTGGGCAAGCCACTCAAGATGTTGGGGAGGTCGCGCAAAGACCTCCCGATCTATCTGGCGGCCATGGGGCCCAACAATGTCGCCTTGGCCGCCGAGGTCGCCGACGGCTGGCTTCCCGTGTTGATCTCGCCCGAAAGGTATCAAGAGGTGTTCGCGCCATCGCTGGCTCGGGGGCGCTCTCGTGGCGACGTCCGCCCCGCCTTCGAGGTCGCACCCACCGTCTCCGCCTGTATCCACGATGACGTCGACGAAGCCCGCGATCGCCTGCGCCCCTCGTTGGCGCTGTACATCGGCGGAATGGGAGCGGCCGGGCGCAACTTCTACAACGATCTCGTCTGTCGCTACGGATACGAGGACGCCGCTGCCGAGATCCAGGATCTCTACCTGGCCGGCAAGGTGCGGGCGGCCATGGCGGCGGTCCCCACCCCACTGATCGATGAGCTCTGTCTCGTCGGTCCGCGTGAGCGGATTCGCGACCGGCTCGACGCGTGGCGAGAGATCGGTGTGGGAACGCTCATCGTTGCGCCCGATCGTGTCGAGACGCTCAGAACGCTTGCCGAGCTGTGCCTGTGAGTCACAACAGCGTCCGTACCTCCCACAGCTCGGGGAAGAACGTGAAGTCGAGCGCCTGCTTCAGGTAACCGAGCCCGGAGGTTCCTCCGGTGCCTCGCTTGTTCCCGATGATGCGATGGACGGTCTTGTAGTGCTCGAATCGCCAGTGGCTGAACGCGTGTTCGAGATCGACCAGCTTCTCCGCCAGCTCGTACAGCGCCCAATGCTGTTGGGAGTTGCGATAGATCTCCAGCCACGCATCGAGCACCGACTGATGGGATTCGTGCTGGCGGCGCCAGGGACGCTCGATGACAGACGAGTCGATGGCGAACCCATGTGCGGCGAGAAGCAGCAAGGTCTCGTCGTACAGGCTCGGCCGATCGAGGAGGGCCTCCAATTCGGCTCGATGGGTGTCGTTGTGAGTCTTGAGGTACCGCTCGTCGCGACGGCCGAGGATGAACTCGATGGAGCGATATTGCACTGACTGGAAGCCGCTGGCGGTGCCGAGCAGGTGTCGAAACTCGAGGTAGTCGCTGGGGGTGAGTGTGGAGAGCACTGACCACGATTCGATCAAGACGTGTTGGGTCCGCGCCACCCTGGCAAGCGCCTTGAGCGCCGGGCCGAGGTCGTGAGCGTGGAGTTCCCTCTGGGCGAAACTCAACTCGTGGATCACGAGTTTCATCCACAGCTCTGTGGCCTGATGGATCACGATGAACAGCAACTCATCGTGCTCTTCACTGCGGGGCCGTTGGGCCGACAGGATCTCGGGCAGCGCGAGATAGTCGCCGTACTCGCCGCTCATGTCACCTGTGCCCGCCTGCGATGCTCGGGTGCCGCCCACTCCTCAGCGTCCAGGACGGCCCGCAGCTGGTCGGCGGCATCCCACGCGTCGACGTATCGGACATAGAGCGGAGCGAACCCGAAGCGAGCGATGTCGGGCATCCGGAAGTCACCGATCACGCCCCGGCCGATGAGCGCCTGGACGACGGCGTAGGCATCGGGGTGACGTACGCTCACCTGGCTGCCGCGTTGGGAGGCATCGGCCGGGCTGGCCAGCTCGACTCGCGAATCGAGCAGGTCGATGAACAGGGAGCTGAGGCGCCGGGATTTGGCCTCGACCAGCCGAAGGTCGATGTCGGCGAACACGTCGAGAGCGGCGTCGAGCACCAACATCGACAGAACGTGGGGGGTGCCGACCCGGGCTCGGTCGATCCCGTCGGCCGGCGTGAAATCCAACCGGAACGCGAACGGCTCGGTGTGACCCCACCATCCTCGGATCGGGTTGGCAAAGCGAGCCTGGTGCCGAGGCGCAACGTAGATGAAACCCGGCGCGCCGGGCCCGCCATTGAGGTACTTGTACCCGCAGCCGACTGCCAGATCGACGCCATGTGCTGCCACATCGACCGGAAAGGCTCCTGCCGAATGAGCGAGGTCCCACACCATGAGCGCACCCGATTCCTGTGCTGCCTTGGTGACGTTCGCCAGGTCGTGTTTACGCCCGGTTCGGTAGTCGACTTGGGTGAGCGCCAGAACGCCCACGGAGTCATCGACGCTCGAAAGCACCTCCTCCGGCTCGACGATCACCAGCTCCCTTCCGAGTTGCTCCGCCACACCCGACATGGCGTAGATGTCGGTGGGGAAATTGCCGGCGTCCGTGAGGATCCGAGGCCGGGGCGTCATCGAGAGTGCGGCGTGCACCGCCTTGTAGAGATTGACGGTCGTCGAATCGGCCGCGATGACACTGTCGGGTTCTGCGCCGATGATGGAGCCGATCTTGTCTCCGACTGTTCGGGGCAGGTCAGCCCAGCCGTGTTTGTTCCATGACCGGATCAGATCGCGGCCCCATTGCTCGGCGATCACCTCAGCCACCCGTCCTTCGACACGGACAGGCAGGGCGCCGAGAGAGTTGCCATCGAGATATACGACGCCCGGATCGATCCGGAATTGTTCGCGATGCACCGCCAGCGGATCCTGCTGGTCGGCGGCGGCGGCATCGCGGCGTGTGGTCACGGATCTAGTCTCGCAGCCAGAAGTCGACCATGAGGAGAGTCGGGTGCACGCCATCCAGATCGCCCAGACCGGAGGCCCCGAGGTGCTGCGCTATGTCGAGCTGCCGGATCCGGTGCCGCAGCAGGGAGAGGTGCTGGTCGACACCGAAGCGATCGGCCTCAATTACATCGACACCTATCACCGCCGTGGCCTCTATCCCATGGAGGTGCCGTTCGTGCCCGGTGTCGAAGGAGCCGGTGTGGTGTCCACACTCGGCCCCGGGGCGGACGGCTGGGCGCAGGGCGATCGGGTGGCGTGGTTCCACCGTCCCGGCTCGTATGCCACCAAGGTGCTCGTGCCCGCCGACCGGCTCGTGCGCGTCCCCGCGGAAGTCTCGCTCGAGTTGGCTGCTGCACTTCCGGTTCAGGGTGTGACAGCCCACTACCTGGTGACCAGTACGTACGCGGTCGCTTCGGGCGACCGGGTGCTCATTCATGCCGGAGCCGGGGGAGTGGGATTGCTGGCGATTCAGCTGGCTGCTCTGCGCGGAGCGGAGGTGTTCACCACCGTTTCGACGGCTGAGAAGGCGGCCCTGGCGACGGGCGCCGGCGCGCATCATGTGATCCGGTACGACGAAGAGGACTTCGCCGAGGCGGTGGAGCGTCTTGCCGGAGAGCCACGCCCGCTCGCCGTCGTGTACGACGGAGTGGGCGCCGATACGTTCGACCGCGGGCTGCAGCTTCTTCGTCCCCGCGGGATGATGGTGCTGTTCGGCCAATCATCGGGGCCGGTTCCTCCCATCGACCTGCAGCGGCTCGCTCAGAACGGCTCATTGTTTGTCACCCGGCCGACGATCGGCCACTATCTGTCTGCCAGAGCCGAGATGGAGTGGCGGTTCGGCGAGTTGTTCGACCTGCTCGCCGAGCGAGCCCTGGACGTGAGGATTGGCGAGCGCTACCCGCTTGCGTCAGCCGAGCAGGCGCACCGCGATCTCGAGGCTCGGCGCACGACCGGCAAGGTGCTGCTGGTGCCCTGAGGCAACGGCGCGCATCACCGTCGAAGTTTCGTCGCGCACCGGCGCCCATTGCATCAGGCTGCCGCAACAACGTTGGGTGATCGTCCCTCAGATGGAGAGCCACACCCACAAGCCGTCCATCCCTGCGACTACTCGTGAGGGTCGATGCGATCAAGGTGAGGTTGCCGATCCCAGTCCGAGCAATGGTATGCCGTTTCGTGGGCCCGGGAGGACGTCGCCTCGCTCGCCGATCGTTGGGCGCGGTTGCAGGCGCAGGAAGCTGCAATGGGCGGTGGGTGGTCTGTCGGCGTACACCGATACACGTTGGTCGATGTCGGAAAGCCGTGCTCGAATCCTTGAAAGCCACCACAAATGAGAGAGGAGAGGCTCTCCCAGTAACCTCTCCTCTCTCGTCAGCCGTGATCCCAGGGGGAAGGAAACGGCCGCTTCTCATGGGTAACCGTCGCCGACGCTGTGAGGGTTACGCGACCGAGTCGGGGCGACCGTACCGTCGCCCCGACTCTCTGCTTCGCCGTTCCCCGAAATCAGTTGCCGGAATTGCCCTTACCGCTGTTTCCGCTGTTGCCGCTGTTGCCGCTGTTGCCGCTGTTTCCGCCGTCACCGCCAGATCCGTCCCCGTTGGGCGCACTGTCAGACTTCCCGGGTGTCTCGGGCTGACCCGGCGGCTCGGGTCGCGTCTCAGATGGGCTGTCGGCCGGAGGCCCGGTGTTGCCGCTGTTGTCGCTGTTGCCGCGCTGCTCGTCCTCGGCTGGCGGTCCGTGGGCCGGAGCGGTGTCGAGTCCTGGTGCCTGTTCCAACCCAGGCGCGATGTCGAGTCCGGGCGCAGTTTCCCGTCCCGGCGCGGTCACGGCGGGTGTGTTGTCGGGCAGCGCCGGGCCCGGCGTGTCATCGACAGTGGTGACGGTGGTGTCGGTGTCAGCGCTCGATTGGATCGGATGGGGAACGTCGATACCGATCAGGTCGAGACCGTCGGCGACGATCTCCTGCACAGGGGCAGGGAGATCACCGTTGGCAGCGGCAACGCCTCCGGTCGCGGCGGTGGTCATGGCAACGGCACCGACCGCAACTTTGAAGAGCGCCCCCGACGCAACCGACGACACGACCGCCATTCGCCGCGCCCAGAAGCCTCGAATCCTGGTGCGGCGAGTTCGGGTGACCGCCACCGGGTGTGTCGCCGCAGCGCCGACGGCGGCCGCGATGTGCTCGGAGCCGATCGCCGCGTCAGGCGGAGTGTCGAGCTCGCGCACCATCGTCAGCAATCCCTGGCCAAGGTCGTCGTCGAGTGATGCTTCCCATTTGAGTCCATCGACCGGGCGCGTCTCGCCAACGATCCGCTGGATGGCGTCCAGCGTCGCTTCCCACTTCAGGCTGTCGTCGGTTGGTCGAGATCCGAACATGCTCCGGTCAATCCAGTTCGCTGGTTGTAGTGGTGTAACCGCCAGAAGTAGTCATCGAGTTACTGGTTGCGACGTTCGAGCGAAGGGCGTTTATCGCTCGATGTTGGAGTTGCTTCACGGCGTTGACCTTGCGCCCCATGATCTGGGCCGTCTCCTCGAGGCTGAGATCGGCGAGGATCCTGAGGAGGAGGACGGTGCGCTGATCGTCGGTGAGCCCATCCAACATCGCGGTGGCACGCTGGAGGCTGTCGGCTGCCAACGCGGACTCCTCGGCCGAGCCTGTGATGTCGGTGTCGACCTGGTCCGAGGGAAGCTCAGGCCGGCGCTTGCGCCGCCGGTGCTCGTCGACCACCCGGTGGTGGGCGATCATGAACAGCCAGGAACGGAACTCGGCCTCCGATCCGTCGAACGTTGCCAGGTTCCGGGCGAGCTGCAGGAAGACGTCGCCGAGCAAGCCGTCGGGATCGTGCGCCCCGCGGCCTATCAGATAGCCCCGAACGCGAGCAGAGTAGGTTGCGTAGAGCTGAGACCACGCCCACTCGCTGCCCGCTTTGGCGGCGCTGAGCACCCCCTCGAACTCGTGGAGTTGCACATAGCTCCATCGACGACTGCGGCGGCGCACTTTACTGTTCTGACGGGCATTTTCTGGCTTTCGCCGAGGGATCTCCGGCTACGCTCGGATGATCGCCCTGGTGTCACCCTGATGGAGTCCGAAGCGGAGGCGCTGGCCCGCTTCAGTCTGGCCCGCGTGGCCCGTATGGCCACCGTGGACGGCGCCGGCCGTCCCCACATCGTTCCGGTGGTCTTCGCATGGTGCGGCGATCACATCGTGACCGCAGTCGACCATAAGCCGAAGAGGGTTCGAACGCTGAAACGGATCGTCAACGTCGAGGGGAATCCCGAGGTCAGCATTCTCGCTGATCACTACGACGAGGACTGGACCCGTCTCTGGTGGGTGAGAGTCGACGGCGTGGCGGCCGTGTCGACCACGCCCCCGCAAGGTGCCGCCGAGGCGCTTGCAGCGAAATACCCGCAATACGAAGACCGTATACCTGGTGGGCCGTGGATCAGCGTCACTCGTCAGGTGGTGCGGTGGTGGTCCGGCGATCGGTCGTCTGCTGCGAGCATGTGACTGCGTCCGTAGGTCCATGGCGTGTGCGGATCGGCCAGCACCACCTGGTAGACGCTGATGTCGCCTCGCTCGAAGGCGATGGCTGAACCGGCCATATAGAGCCGCCACATCCGGTATGCGCGGTCCGACGCCGCAGCTCGCGCCGGCTCTGCGTTGCGCTCGATGTTGGCGACCCAACACCGCAAGGTTCGTGCATAACTCATCCGAAGCGACTCGGCATCGCGTGCCTCGAAGCCGTTTCGCTCCGCCTCAGTGATCAAGACCTCGACGGGAAGGAGCTCGCCATCCGGGAAGACGTGAGTGTTGACAAACGTTCGTCGCCGCCGCAACTGCCCAGCGCGATCGCGCGTCGTGATGCTGTGATTGAGCACCAGGCCACCGGGGCGAAGGAGTTCCCTCAAACGCTGGAAATACGTGCTCAGGCGGGATCTCCCCACGTGCTCGAACATGCCGATGGACGCGATCTTGTCGAAGCTTCCCGAGAGTTCCCGGTAGTCCTCCAACCTGATTTCGACACGGCCGGTGAGTCCCCGCTCTGATACCGCCTTCTCGGCGTACGTTGCTTGTTCCGAACTGAGTGTGATCCCCACCACGTGCGCGCCGTAGCGTTCGGCGGCGTGCATGGCGAGCGCCCCCCACCCGCAGCCGACATCGAGCATCTCATCGCCGGGTTCGAGCTGCAGCTTGCGGCACACCACGTCGAGCTTGCGTTCTTGGGCGGCATCGAGAGGTTCGTCCGGGTCCAGGAAATAGCCGCACGAGTAGACCATTGCTGGATCGAGAAAGGTCTCGAAGAACTGGTTGCCCGTGTCGTAGTGATGCGACACGGCTTGGCGGTCCCGCCGAATCGAATGTCGCAGCCCACGCATATGGGTGCGCTCTCGATCGTCCTCGGGCGACGGGGGTAGCGCTCTGAGCAATTTGAGGAGCTGCCACTTCTGGGCTCCTGTGGGTTGCCGAAGGGAGGCGGCGAATTCGAGGAGCGCCAGGATGTCGCCTTCGATGTCCACGTCGCCGAATACGTAGGCCTCGCCGGCCGCCAGATCTGTGGGCGGAACGAGCATCGATCGCAATGAAGACGGATGGTTGAGGACGAGCGTGGCCGGGGAGTCGGGCGGTCCCCACGTATCGCCGGTCCAGGTGCGTATCCGGGGTGGTGTGGCTCGAGCGCCGGCGACGAGCAGCTCGTAGACTGCTTTCGAAGCCTCAATCGGTTCCATCAACCGCCGAATCTACGCAAATCGCTCGGAGCGAGGGCGGGAACATTCTGAACGGCGACACTCGACCAATCGAACACATGTTCGATTAGTCTGCGAGGCATGTACGCCGAGCTCCACTGTCACACCAACTTCTCGTTTCTCGATGGAGCGTCGCATCCGGAGGTGCTGGTGGAACGGGCCGCCGAGCTCGGCTATGCAGCGTTGGCCGTCACCGATCATCACGGGTTCTATGGCGCCGTGCGCTTCTCGATGGCGGCTCAGTCCGTGGGACTGCCCGCCGTCTACGGCACAGAGATCGGCCTTGGTCTCGTCGGTGACTCGGAGGATCCCTTTCGGCGGGCCGAGGCGCGGGATCGTCGGCGCGTCGTCACGCCGGCAGACGCCAGGCGGGGCCGTACGACGCGGATGCACGGCGCGAAGCCCGCCATCCTTCCGCCCACGGATCACTTGGTGCTCCTTGCCTCCGACCCGGGCGGGTACGGCGTGTTGAGCAAGCTCGTTTCGACGGCCCAGTTTCGGGGCGAGAAAGATCGCCCCGTCTATTTGTGGGACGATCTCGCCGCAGCCGCATCAGAATCGGCAATCGTGGCGCTGACCGGATGCTGGCAGGGTGCAGTTCCGCGTGCGGCACGAGCCGGCGACTTGACGGAGGCCATGAAACAAGCCGCCCGCTTGAGAGAGCTCTTCCCGGATCGACTGTTCTTGGAGCTGTGGAATCACCGGATGCCGGAAGACGATCCACGTAACGATGTCATGGCCGAGGTCGGCGCTCGGCTGCAGATTCCCACTGTTGCGACGAACAACGTTCACTACGACGACGCAGGTGAAGCCGATCTGTCAGAGGTGATGGCGGCCATCGCCGGCCGGCGTACGCTCGAAGAGCACGATGCGTTCCGCCCGGCGACCGACGAGCGTTATCTCAAGACGGTGGATGAGATGGGGCGGCGCATGCGACGGTATCCCGGAGCGGTCGAACGCGCACACGAGCTGGGTTCTGCGTTGTCGTTCGATCTGCGTTTGGTGGCCCCACAGCTCCCGGATTTTCCGATGCCCGGTCACTTCCGCTCGGAGATGGAGTTCCTTCGCCATTTGACGTTCCAGGGGGCCAAGGAGGTGTATCCCGACGGCAGAGGCGGGGTCGATGAGCAGGCACATCGGCGACTCGAGCACGAGTTGGGTGTCATCGAAAAGTTGGGTTTTCCCGGCTATTTCCTGATCGTCTGGGATCTCGTCCAGTTTGCCCGCCGGCAGGACATCTATTGCCAGATCCGGGGGTCGGGAGCGGACTCGGCGGTGTGTAGGTGCATCGGTCTGACCCGAGTCGACCCCATCCGGCTCGGACTCCCCTTCGAGCGTTTCCTGTCGGAGGAACGCGGGCGTGCCCCTGACATCGACGTGGACTTCGAGGCGGACAGACGGGAGGAGGTCATTCAATACTGCTATCGCCGTTACGGCCGAGAACGTGCAGCGATGGTCGCCAACGTGATCACCTACCGAGCGCGTTCTGTGCTGCGTGACGTGGCGAAGACGTTCGGCTTCACGCAGGCCCAGGTCGACGGGCTGTCGAAGTATGTCGACACACGCAACCCCGCCCGTCTTCGGGAAGAAACGCCACTGCCAGAGGGATGGACCGCCGATCGGATCTATGACCTGTGCTGGAGGTTGGATGGGTATCCGCGACATCTCGGGATCCACTCTGGGGGGATGGTGATCGCCGACCGGCCGTTGTGGAAGGTCGTTCCGCTCGAATGGGGCCGGATGCAGGATCGATCGGTCCTGCAATGGGACAAGGAGAGTTGCGGGGCGATCGGAATCGTCAAGTTCGATCTCCTCGGGCTGGGGATGCTGAACGCACTCCACCTGGCAACCGACGCCATCGAAGCGACACATGGGATCGAGGTGGACTTGGCGATGATTCCGCAGGAGCCGGCCATCTACGAGATGATGACCAAGGCCGACACGGTGGGGCTGTTTCAAATCGAGTCACGCGCACAGATGGCCACGTTGCCGCGGCTCAAGCCCAAGACCTTCTATGACCTGGCGGTGGAGGTCGCTCTGATCCGGCCCGGTCCGATTCAGGGACAATCGGTTCATCCCTATCTCCGACGGCGCAACGGCGAGGAGCCGGTCAGATACCCCCATCCGCTCACCGAGCCGATTCTCGAGAAGACGTTGGGGGTGCCCATCTTTCAAGAGCAGCTGATGGAGCTGGCGCGTGTGTGTGCAGGGTTCGATGGCGGCCAGTCCGATCGGTTGCGACAGGCAATGACTCACAAACGGTCGGAGCAGGCAATGGGGCGACTGCGTGACGAGGTGTACGAGGGCATGCATTCGAGAGGTGTCGTCGGGTCGGCTGCGGATGAGATCTGGGAGAAGCTGCAGGGGTTCGGCTCGTTTGGTTTTCCGGAAAGCCACTCCGTGTCGTTTGCCTACATCGTCTACATGTCGGCGTGGTTGCGATATCACTATCCGACCGAGTTCCTGGCCGGCCTCCTCAATGCCCAGCCGATGGGCTTCTACAGCCCCAACACGCTCGTCCACGACGGGCTGCGGCACGGTGTGGTCGTGCTCCAGCCGGACATCAACCAGTCGATGCACGACTGCACGATCGAGCCGCATGACGCCGATCCCGACGACATCGTGACGTTCCTCGGGGCATCGTGGCGGAGGGGCCGAGGCCCCGTCGACGACTCGATGCGATCGGCGGTGGCGATGCGGATGGGCCTCCGCTACGTGCGCAACCTGGGTGAGGTGGAGATCTCTCGAATCGAAGCCGCCCGCCAGATCGCCGGTCCGTTCGTATCCCCAGAAGACGTGGCCCATCGGACCGGGCTGGGCGTAGGGGCGTTCGAAGCGCTGGCGGTGTCGGGAGCGATGGAGTCTGTCGGGCTGGGTAGGAGGGAAGGGCTGTGGGCGGCCGGATCGTTGGCCGAGATGGGCCCCGAGCGGCTGGCGCTCGCTCCCGGACTCGAAGCACCTCAATTGCCCGGCATGGAGCCGGAGGAGCGATCTCGTGCCGAGCGCTGGGCAACGAGTGTGTCGACTCATCATCCGGTCGAGTTCATCAGGGATCGGCTCGACGCCGAAGGGTGCATCACGACCGCCGCTGCCGGGGCGATCCGCCGCAACGGAGTCGCGGTTCGCGTCGGAGGGGTGGTGACGCACCGACAACGGCCAGGAACGGCCCGTGGAGTGATCTTCTTCAACCTGGAAGACGAGACCGGGTTGCTGAACGTAGTGGTGCTACCGGAAGTGTGGGAGCGTCACCGCGCGGTGGCACGCACTCACCCCGGCTTGATCATCACCGGTGCTTTGGAGTATCGAGACGGGGTCACCAACCTCGTTGCGCGGTCGTTCACGCCTTGGCCCGCCGTCGAGGTCAAGAGCCGCGACTTCCGCTAGAACGGCCAGCCCAGGACGGGTCGCCCAAACCGGAACACGCGATCCAGGGCGGCGAGCAACTCCGTGGATCCTGCCAGGCGATCGGTGACCGCCAGGCTCGAAGCGCTGCGGACCCCGAACCACATGCGCGAAAACGCTCCGACACTGGCCTCGAGCCGCGGTCCGCTGCCGGAGCGATCGAGGGGCGTGGCGTTCGATTCAGCGCCCAACGTGACTGCATAGGCGCCGGCGACGCCGGACCAACCGCCCTCGAGAAACGGCGCGGCCGGGTCGCTGAGCTCCAAGATGAACTCCACCTCCGGGCCCGGCCAGGTTACCTGTCGGACCGCGTTCGGCACGTCCAGCAGTCGCACCTGGTGTTCGTGGATGACACTGGTGTGCGCCTCGTGGCGGCCGTTCTCGGTGACTGTCTTGTGTCGTACGGGCCGGTCGAGCAGGTCGGCCAAGGCGATCTCAGGCGGCTCCAGAAGCGAGACCGACGCCACCTGATCGCTCAGCTCTGCGAGGAGGCGTAAAAGCTCCAGCAACTGGTTCTCGTCTCGATACGCCAGATAGACGATGTCGTACGGGCCGTGCTCGCCCTTCGCCGATCCGAACAGGAAGTGGGTCAGGTCGTCGCCATCGAAATATCCGAGGCCGAACGGATCATCGAGGAAGGCAAGCTCCGCCTGCAAGAGACCAGGCGGATCCAGCACGGCGCCGCCATGGATTCGCCGTCGTCGAACGAGCGCTTGTTGTACGGCCGCCCAGTCGTCGGTGGTCAGGCGGCGGGGCGTTCGGTATGCGATCGGCACTCGTAGTGAGGCCGGGTCGAACGTGACCGATATGTCGTAGGTGCCCGTCCCGAAGCCCAGGCGATCGTAGAAGCCGTGGTCGAACACGCCGATCAGCGCGACGGTGTGCCCCGCCTCGGCTGCTTCGCGTAGTGCTTTCGCAGTGAGGTGTGAAGCAAACCCTCGACGCCGCGCCACACGACTGGTGAGGACAGCGGTGATCCCGGCCATCGACACGTCGGACGCGCCGTATCGGACCGCTCCTGGCGCCCAATGCCCGAGCGCCTCGGGTTCGCCATCGAGCAGGGCGACGCTGACGTTGCCTGCGTCGAGGAATCGGCGGACGGCTTCACGGTGGCGTTCGGAATCGCCCCACCCGGCTTCGCTCCACATGCGCTGGGCGGCAGTGAGGTCGTCGGGCCGGTAGGGCCTGATTGCGGGCGTCACAAGCGGATTGCCATGCTGGGGGCGTGAGTCGGGGTCATCTCGGTGGCGAGGCTACCGCTGCGCACCGCAGGCGTGCAGTTCCTGGACATGTCTCACGGTCCGGGCCAGCATGGCGTCGTGACATCGGTCGGCACGCTCAACGAGAGGTCCTTGCATGCCCAGCTGAAAGAGTGGTGCGCTCGACCGGGAGATCGGTTCGAGGTGCCGGTCGGTCGCCACGTGGTGGATGTGGTACGGGGCGAACTCCTCATCGAGATCCAGACTGCGAGAATCGGCGCCCTCCGCGACAAGCTTGCCGTTCTGCTGGATGATCACGACGTCACCGTTCTGCTTCCGATTCCTGTCGTGAAGTGGATCGTGAAGATGGCGCCCGGCGGTGAAGTGCTGGACCGGCGTCGATCCCCCAAGCGCGGATCACTGACGGACGTGTTCGCAGAGATGGTGAGCGTTCCGACCGTCCTCGACCACCCTCGCTTCAGTCTGACCGTGGCGATGACCGAAGAAACCGAGGTCCGCCGGCACAGCTCCAGCGCTCGCCGGCGCCGCGGCGGTTGGAGAACGGTCGAACGGCGTCTGGAACGGGTCCTCGAGACCACGACCCTGATGTCGAGCGCCGACCTCGTCGCGCTGCTTCCGCCGCTGCCGGATCAGTGGACCACCGCCGACCTGGCCGCGGCCGCCGGGGTCAGGCGCCGCCTCGGCCAGCAAGCGGCGTACACGCTCAGGGAAGCCGGTCGAATACGCCTCACCGGAAAGAGGGGCAACGCCCTGGTATACACCCTGATCTGACTCACACGGTGAAAGCGAGCACGACCTGACCTGCATAGTAGGCCGGCAGTCCCCACGCTTTGTCGACCCACCGAGGCGCGATGAACCGATTGCGAGCCACGGCGAGGTCGGAGGCATAGAAGAGCCCGGCGCCGACGCCGATCCGCCAGTCTCCCGTCACGGCCGATGCGGCAACAGCGGCCGCCAGCATGAATGTGATCACCGCCATGTAGAGCAGGACCGGTCGTCGAAGGTCGTCGGCTACCCGGGGAAGCAGCCACCTCCCCACGACTACCCCGATGACGGCCAGAACCAACCCCGCTCCGAGCAGTGGGAGCATCCTCGGTCCGGTCGAGGCGAATGCGACGGTGTACGTCAGGTGGGCAGAGACGAATGCGCTCAGCCCCAGAAGGAACGACGAGCTCGAAGCTCCCAGCAACGCCACGTCGCCGAGCGCACTCATGATCAGCCCGGCGGCGATCAGCCATCCGTACGAGTCGACGAGTCCGAGCACGAACGGCAGCGCAGCCATCGAGGTCGATGCCAGAATTTTCCATAAAGCTCGGTGTCGACCGCTTCGCTCTGCTTCGACCAGCATCGCAACTGCAGCGGCGATGGCGACCAGCAGCAGTGGTGCCATCAGAGGAATTGCGAGATGTGGCCCTTGGTGCGTTGCCAGGCATCGCTTTGCGGATCGATGAGGTCCATGTGGCCGACCCCTTCCAAACGGACGTAGGTCACGTCGTCGCCGGCATCCGCTGCCGCCTGCCCGAACGAGTCGCTCATTTCCACAGGGACCTCGTCGTCGTCTGTGCCGTGCACGAGGATGAGGCGTGTCTCGAGAGGGAGCATCTCGATGGGTGACACCCCCCGATACAGGGTCGTGTGCTCGTGCGCGCCTGCCAAGAATGCTTCGACCGCTCCCTCACCCAGATCGGAGGCGCGTGCGAACGCCAGGTCCGAGACGGGAGCAAGCGCCACTGTGAGCGACGGGATGATGAGAGGGTCCGCCCCCGACCCCTCGGCCAGATGAGCCCGCCCCGCAGCCCACAGGCCAAGGTGGCCTCCCGCGGAATGACCGATCACGACCACGCGGCTCAGGTCGAGCGCATGATCGGTCGCGAGGTTGGCGAGGTGATCGATTCCCTTGGCAACATCCTGTACGGTGCGCGGCCAGCCGCCGCTCGAGCCCACCCGCCGGTATTCCATGTTCCATGTGGCGATGCCCTCCCGGACGAGGTCGACGGCGAGACTGTCCATGAGATCGCGTGTCCAATGGTTCTTCCAGAAGCCGCCGTGAAGCAGCACCGCCACGGGAAAGGGTCCTTCGCCCGTGGGAATCCGCAGGTCGGCCATCTGCTGCGATGCCACTCCGTAGTCGATCGTCTCTGGCGACCAGTCTGCGGCCGCAACGAGGTGTCGGATGGCCCATGCGTACCCCTCCACTCCACGGCCGTAGATCTGGTGGATACATGCCGGGGCGACGACCGAGACAGATCGCCACGCTTCCCGCTGCGCGATATTGGAGATGTGAACCTCGACGGTGGGGATCTCCGTGGCCACGATGGCGTCGTGGAGGGCGTATGAGTAGTGGCTCAGCGCCCCAGGGTTGATCACGATCCCGTCGACCGCACCGCGTGCTCCGTGCAGGCGGTCGATCAGGTCTCCCTCATGATTTGATTGGAAGGTCTCTATCTCGGTCGAAAGCGCAGACCCCCATTTCCGGCACATGGCGTCCAGGTCGTCGAGTGTCGTCGTGCCGTAGACCTCGGGCTCACGCAATCCGAGCAGGTTGAGGTTGGGGCCGTGCAGAACGAGGATCGTCGCCATCAGACGGCGAGGCTAAACGATCGCACGCCCGGGCTGGGGAGACTTCGCCGTGGCGTGCCGGGCGCGATGGGTTCTCGGCGATTCACATGCTCGGCTCGTGGGCCGCCAGACGACTGTGGGCGGCCGCCAGGGTCGCCTCGTCGAGTGGGGTGGAGACGAGATCGTGGGATAAACCGATGTGGCGGGTGATCGAGGCGGCGACGTCCTCGATCGTGATCCCGGCGACCTCGTCGTCGACTGCGCCGGCGGTTCGTGGATCCCAGCTCAGCTCCAGTGCGTCGTAGACAGGCGTGAGGACCCGACGCACTTCGGTGGCGCCCGTCACGACGATCACTCCGCCGACGTGAGCCGCACCGCGGATGAGCCGCTGACCGATGCCCACGAGCTTGGCCCGACCGTGAATGGAGTATGCGCCCGGGCAATATTCCCCGGGGAGTTCGCCGATCCGGGCGTCGACACCCAGGGCGCGCAGAGCCTCCGCCAAGCTCCCGGCCACCTCGTCGAAGCGTCGAGCGATGTCGAGCCGCGGGTCGGATGAGGCTCGGGCCCATGCAAACGCAAGGGTGCCTTCGTGGAAGAGGGCAGCACGACCGCCGGCGAGGCGCTCAACCGGGCCGTAGCCGAGGCGGCGGGATTCTGTCACGGCTCGCTCGTAGCCCGGGCTCACGACATCTTGGCGGCCGAACGCGACAACCCGGGCCGGGACATGCAGACGCAAGGTGTCGCCTCTCGTCCCGGCGGCGACCTGGCGGAGGATTTCGTGTGACACGCAGGTGTCGAGCGCCGGCGGATGTGGGTAGGAGTCGGTGATGAGTGCGAGCGCCGACACCTGCCGAGGATACAAGGAACTTTGCGGGGCTCCGCGTCGTCTCTACCGTATGCGCATGGCGCAACCGATTGGCTGGTCTCGGCGCGTGCTGGCCGCGACGGCCATGTTCGCGATCATCTTGACGGCGTGCGGCGATCAGCCGCTGAGCGACCTCGGCCTTGCTCGCGATTGGATCGACGCAGGAAGGACGCCGGAGGACGAGCGACGCGGGCCACAGCCGGTTCCCATCGATCCCAACGTGCCCCGAGCCGTCACCGATGTCAACTGGTACAACGGGTGGGCGCCACAGGTCGCGCCGGAACCTCAGCAGGTGGTCGCCGACGTATGGGCGGGATCCGACGGCAGCGACTTCTTCGTTCAGGCTTCGCCCAACGAGATCGCGGCGGCGTTGCCAGGGATCAAGGTGCCGGAGGTTCTCCCGCCGACGACCGTCGACATCACGTCACAGTTGATGTATGAGGGCACCAGCGGCCGGCTCGACAACGACATCGTCGCCACATTTGGTTTCTGGAACACAGAGGCCTACTCGGTGACGCGAGCCACGGGTCAGCTCGCGATTCTCTCGGTGGCTCGCGAGCAAGAGTCGGTCCCGGCCGCAGACGACCCAACGGAGGGTTGTGCCCGGTTCGGCGACAGCGACGTCTCGAGCTGTGAGCCTGTGCGGGTCGCCGGCCATCCCGGATGGTGGGTGTCGGATATCGACGGGGACACGCTCATTTGGCTGGACACCGAATACCGATATGAGCTGTTCCGGCGACCACGCCTCGACCGCGAGATGGTCGAGCAGATGGCAGGGAGCATGGTGCCGCTGGGAACCGTGCGGCCGGCGCCGACCACCGAGAGCGCCTGACCAGGAGAGCGCCTGACCAGGAAAGCGCTGCCGCCCCGATATCCTGGGGTGGATGTTCCACTCCGGCGGATGGTACGCCCGTCTGCAATATGACGAAGATCAAGACCAACCGAAGATAGATCGGGCGCTCCTGGCCCGGGTGTTCTCGTATGGGCGCCCCTATCGGTGGGCGCTGGCTGGCGTGTTGGCCACCATCGTCGTCATCTCGGCGCTGTCGGTCTTGCCGGCCGTTCTCGTCCGTGAACTGATCGACGTTGCGATACCCGATCGGAACATCGGGTATCTCTCGGTGCTTGGCGGGGCGATGATCGCGGTTCCATTCCTGAACGCCCTGATCGGCGGGTTCCAGCGGTGGCTGTCCGCCCGGGCGGGTGAGGGAATCATCTTCGACCTCCGATGCGAGCTGTACGCCCACCTTCAGGCGATGTCGTTGCGGTTCTTCACGGCGACGCGGACCGGTGAGTTGATCTCGCGGCTCAATACCGACGTCGTCGGCGCTCAACAGGCGATCACCGGCACTTTCGTCACCATTGCCTCGAACATCGTGTCTGTCGTCGTGATCTTGATCGTCATGTTCCAGGCCGAATGGCGGCTGACGTTGTTGGCGGTGCTGGCGCTACCGCTGTTCGTGTACCCGGCCCGTCGAGTCGCTCGCGTGCTGAGAGTCGTCACCGAGCGGCAGCTCGAGCACAACGCCACGATGTCCGCGATCCTGCAGGAGACGTTCAATGTGAGCGGCGCCCTGCTCGTCAAGCTGTTCAACCGGGGGGCGGCTGAGCGGCAGAAGTTCGCAAGCGAGGCAGCACGGGTTCGTGATCTCGGCGTCCGCCGTGCCCTCGTGGGGCGATGGTTCTTTGCGGCCTTGGGCCTCGTGACGGCGGTGGGAACGGCGGCGGTGTTCTGGGTCGGTGGCCTGCTCGTCATCAACGACGTGATCAGCCTCGGGGACCTGATCATGTTCTCGACGCTGACCGGCCAGTTGTACGGCCCGCTGTCGGCTCTTTCCAACGCTCGGGTGGAGTTCGCCACCTCTCTCGTGTCGTTCGAGCGGGTCTTCGAAGTCGTCGACCTTCCGCTCGACATCACCGAGAAGCCCGACGCCGTTCACTTGGACGAGCTCGACGGGACCGTGGCATTCGAGAACGTCTCGTTCAGGTATGGCTCCGATCAGCCGGAAGGCCTGGAGCAGGTCAAGCGCTTCAGCGCGTGGGGCGGAGGTACCGCAGCGGAGGGTCCCATCGAGCAGGCGGCGACCAGATCATGGGCAGTGCAAGAGGTGAGCTTCCGGATCGAACCGGGCCAGATGGCTGCGCTCGTCGGGCCGAGCGGGGCCGGCAAGACGACGGTCACCTACCTGCTGCCTCGTCTCTACGACGTCACCGACGGCCGGATCACCGTCGACGGTCACGACGTTCGTGACCTCACGCTCGCCTCGCTTGCCGAGGGCATTGGCGTCGTCACTCAGGAGGCGTACCTCTTTCACGACACCATCGCCGCCAACCTCAGATACGCCAGGCCCGACGCCACCGACGAGGAGCTGCGAGCCGCGGCGACCGCCGCCCACATCGCCCCGTTCATCGAGTCGTTGCCGGCGGGGTACGAAACGATGGTGGGGGAGCGCGGCTACCGGCTGTCTGGGGGCGAGAAGCAACGTATCGCCATCGCTCGGGTCATCTTGAAGAACCCTCAGATCCTGATCCTCGACGAGGCCACCGCCCATCTCGACAGCCAATCGGAGGCGCACATCCAGGCAGCGCTCGAGACCGTGATGACAGGGCGCACGTCCGTGGTGATCGCTCATCGGCTGTCGACCATCCTCGCCGCCGATGTGATCCTCGTGCTCGACGAGGGACGTCTCGTGGAGTCGGGAAATCACACCGAGCTGTTGGCCCGAGGGGGGCTGTACGCCAACTTGTACGAGACGCAGTTCCGGGAGCCGACCGCCGTCTGAGAAGCCTCAGCCGAAGGACCTGGCGAGGCTGACGTCGACCGGTGCGAGCAGGAGCGTCCGACCGTCGTGACAGAGCCACAGCGAGCCGTCGATCCGTAGCCATCGGTGGGCAGGGAAGGCCCTGAGCCGCTGAGCATCCGCCGGCCGGGTTGGACGGTAGGCCAAGACCACCGGCGATGGCGCTCCGATGCCCTCGAGGGTGGAGTCGAGTTCGAACTCGCCGAAGAGCCGGGCAATGGCCTCGGTGGGGTCGAGCCGGCCTGTGGTGCACCAGAACTCAGCGAGGTCGCAATCGGCACAAGCGAGAATCGCCATCTCGGCGGTCTTCGTGAGCCGGTGTTGGCAGGTCGGCACTTGGCGCATGAGATCATGATGACCGGCAGGTGTGACAGATTCGCGGATTTCGCACCGAGAGTGTTCCGCCCCGCTGCCGCTACCGTACAACCGTGAGCGACGATGCCGTGATGCGCCGATCTGTCCGTCCGGTCGAGGCGGGTCGGGTGATGCCGGCCATCGACGACGTGGTCGTCACCGAAGCCCCTCTCGAGCTGCGCCTCGGGCCGGTTCCGATCGCCGTCGTGATGCGCACTCCCGGAGACGACGAGGACCTGTGCCGGGGTTTCATGCTCACCGAAGGCATCGTGCTGGATCCGTCCGAGCTGGCCGACATCCGCCGCCTGCCGGGCCAGGGTGATCGGGTGGAGGCGACGCTCGCCGATGGCGTCACCGTCGATCCTGAGCAGTTTCGGCGCAACCTCTACACGACTTCGTCGTGCGGCGTGTGCGGAAAGGCCAGCATCGACGCGGTTCGGGTGACGGCCCGGACGCTTGGCCGAGGTCCGACCGTCGCCGCGGGCCGCCTCGACGAGATGGCGCTCGCACTGGGGAGAGGCCAGACGGCGTTCCACCAGACGGGTGGGTTGCACGGCGTCGGTGTGTTCACCGCCGGCGGGGAACTGGTGATACTGCGGGAGGATGTGGGACGCCACAACGCCGTCGACAAGGTCGTCGGCGCGATGTCGTTGCGGCAGTGGCCGTTGGCGGACTGCGTCCTGATGGTGTCAGGTCGGGTGTCGTTCGAGATCGTCCAGAAGGCGGCTGTGAGCGGCATCGCGGTGGTGGCCGGCATTTCGGCCGCATCGTCGCTGGCGGTGGAGCTGGCCGATGAGCTCGACATGACCGTGGCCGGATTCGTGCGGCCTGGGCGGGCGATCGTATACAGCGGGGCAGAGCGGATCAGCGAGTGAGGGCCACTCTCGTCATGGGTCTGGTGCTCGCGGCATGCGCCGGTGCCCAGCCCGCCGAGTCGGGAGAACGGCTCGATACTTCGACCGTGCCTGTCGACGTCGCCGTCTCGACGACCGTAGCACCGGCTCCGAGAGCCCCCGCTGCTCCGGCCACGACGTCTCCGGGCATCCAGCCGTGCGCTGACGTCGTCGACGTGACCGTCACACCGAACGGCGATACGTGGACCGTTTCGGCCACCGTCCGGTCGGGCGACACCGGATGGGACAAGTACGCCGACGTGTGGAAGGTGTACGCCGATGGAGCGGAGATCGCCGAGCGGGTCCTCGCACATCCGCACGAGACGGAACAACCGTTCACGAGGTCGGTGTCGGGTGTCGTCATCCCCGACGGGGTCGATGCGATCGAAGTGGCCGCCCGTGATTCGGTCAACGGCTTCTGCGGTCGGCGGTTTTCTTACTCGCTCACCGACTGACCGAGGTCGGGTCTGATCGACTCCTCGTCCTCGCTCATTCGAGCGGTGCCGGGCACCATCAACAGCGGCACCTTCGACTGCTGCATGACCCGGACTGAGACGCTCTCCCATGCGTCGGAATCGAAGATGGGCCTGGTCGCGCCCATGACGATCAGATCGGCCTCGTGGTCGACTGCCGTGTCGACGATGCTGCGGGCGGCGTCGTGGCCCTCGACGTAGAGGGCGCTCGTCTCGATCCCGCGTGCAACGAGCGCGCTGACGACAGGCTCCACCAGCCGCGAGCCGCGTTCCTCGACGTATGCCGCCACTGCGTGCTCGATGGCCGGCGTCCTGGGCTCGTCGGAAAACGGCTGCCAGGACTCTGATGCCAGCTCTTCGAGGAACTCGCGAGGGACCTCGATGGAGGTCATCACCGTGGCGCTGCCGTCGCTCCCCACCAAGCGCTCGATCAAAGACGTGACGGACCCCGGCGGCAGCGCACCTGCAGTCGCGACGAGCACATGCACACGGTGCACATTATCCGACCGTTGGCCACGTTGCGTAGCGAACTGTGCCGGCAGGGCGGGATCGATGCGTGAGTACGATGGCCCGCCCGGCCACGAAAGGTGTCAGTCATGGCTCAGATCGACGACGAGCTGGTCAATAGAGTGACGTGGAAGATCCCCAACGCGCTTGCGCTGGTTGGATCCCGTCACGGCGATGAGCGGAACGGAATGACGACGTCGTGGATCACGCAGGTGTCGATGGAGCCCGTGCTCATCGCCGTCGGTGTGGACAAGAAGGCGGTCACCCATCGCCTCATCGCGGAGGGAGGCTCGTTCACGGTCAACCTGTGGGACGCCGAGGACACCCGTCCCTTCGTGAAGTTCTCCAAGCCCGCCACCTTCGAGGACGGGGCGCTCAACGGCCGGCCCGTGACCGAGGCCACCACCGGGGCGCCGGTGTTCGAAGAGGCCATCGCATGGATGGATTGTGAGGTGCGACAGGCGGTCGACTGCGGCACCCACACGCTCTTTCTGGGTGAGCTCGTGGCAGCGGGTATCAACAACGATGACGCCCGTCCCGCCGCCATCTCCGACACCCGCATGAAGTACGGAGGGGTGCGCAGAGGCGGGCATTGACGGCACCGCCCCGGGGGAGCCCCTGAGTGCGCAGACCCCACGATTTCGCATACGCCTACCATCTCCTCTCGACGACGAGGAGCAGGGTTGGACGTCAACGTAGATGGTCTGGTGGCGGTCGTGACCGGTGGGAGCCGGGGCATCGGCCATGCCATCGCCCAAGAGCTGTTGACCTCGGGGGCCGAGGGGGTCGTCATCACCTCCCGTAAGCCGGAGAATCTGCAACAGGCCATTGCGGAAATCGGGGACTCCGCTGGTGCGCCGTCTCGGATCCATGGGGTCATTGCGCGGGCCGACGATCCCGACGCCGCCGCGGCGTGCATCGCCGAAACGGTGGCCACGTTCGGGCGCTGCGACCTGCTCGTGAACAACGCCGGTACCAACCCGGCGGCCGGAAACCTCGTGGACGTCGATCTCGGGGCCGTGGCCAAGACCTGGGACGTCAACCAGAAAGGCCCACTGATCTGGTCCAGGGAGGCGTGGCGGCAGTGGATGAGCGAGCATGGCGGATCGATCGTCAACGTCGCCTCGGTGGGGGCGTTCGACCCCAGCCCGTTGATCGGCGCCTACAACATCTCCAAGGCCGCCGTCGTCCACCTGACCCGTCAGCTCGCCTTCGAGATGGCGCCCCAGGTGAGGGTCAACGCGGTTGCCCCTGGGATCGTCAAGACGCGGCTGTCGAAGATGTTGTGGGAGCACGATGAGGCTGCGTCAGCCAAGCTCCATCCGCTGGGCCGCCTGGGCATGCCCGCCGACGTCGCCCACGCCGTCGTGTTTCTGTGCTCGGACCGAGCGGCATGGATCACCGGTGCTGTGCTGCCGGTCGACGGCGGCGTCATCGGCGCGTCAGGCGCCCTTGGGTAGAGCGACTGCGCTTGCAGCGGCTCTCGCCCTGATGGCCTGCGTTCCGCAGTCCACCGTCGCCACCGATTCTGGTGACCCAGTCGACCAACCGGTTCCATCCAACGCCACAGGGTCGCTACCTGAGCTGGGTCCGACGGGTGCGCTGCTGGGCGTGACGACGTCAGGCGACACCTCGGGCAACCGATTCGTAGGCGGACGGGGGTCGATGCCCGACGAGCCGATCAGGGTGGCACTGCCGGAGCGAGCTGCGTGGGTGACGGCCGCGTCCAACCCCGACGGCGTCACTTGGATCGCAGTCCTGGAGAGTGGAAGGGTGATGTGGTTTACCGTGGCAGGCAGCGCGGTCGTCGAAGCGGACGGCAACCTGAACGTGCTCCCCGAGGGTGCGCCGCCCGCAGCCGCCGTGAGCGACACCGGCCTACTGCTCCTCGCCCCACCCTCGCCGACCGGGTCGCCGGCCACGAATCCGATTCCGCTCAGCGACGGTGGGCTGGCATTTGTCGGCCGCGATGGGTCGGTGGTCACCGTGACGGGAACGGGGAACCGAACCTTCGAGGTGAACGGCCTCGTCGACGGCCGGCTCGTCGAGAGCGGGGACGGGCTGGTGGCGGTGCTGGCCGATCCCACCGACCGATACCCGCATGCAGTGCTTGGTGACTCGTTCGAGCCGAGCAGCGTGGTTGCGCTGTCGCCCGCTTCCCGCGAGCTCGCCTTCGAGACGACGTTCGAAGATGACGTCGTCGAGACCCTCGCCCCGCTCTGGGCGGATGTCGACGACGACGGCCTCGACGAGCTGTTGATCACGCTGTCCAACCCATCCGTCGGCGCCCGGCTTGCTGTGCTGTCCGAGGACGGCACGGTCGCCGCCGAGTCGGAGCCGATCGGGCGAGGAGGTCGTTGGAGGCATCTCGTGGCAGTGGCGCCGTTCGGCCCCGATGGGGAGCTCGAGGTGGCCGAAGTGGTCACTCCCCACATTGGCGGGATCGTTCAGTTCCACAGGCTGGCCGCCGCAGCACTCACGCCGGTCGCGTCGGCGTCGGGGTACACGAGCCACGTGATCGGCTCCCGCAACCTCGACATGGCGCTCGCCGCGGACGCCGATGGTGACGGCCAGACGGAACTGGTGTTGACGACTCAGGACCGGTCGACCCTCGTCGGCCTGCAGCGGTCGGACGAAGGGATCGAAGTGGCGTGGGAGTTCAAACTCGGCGATCGCCTGGTCACCAACCTGGCGGGTGTCGACCACGAGGGCAGCTTCGGTCTGGCGCTCGGAACGGGGGATGGAACGCTGCTCATCTGGCCGCCCCAGTCACTCGAGTAGATCGGCGCTCCACACGTCGGTGGTGGGGTGAAACTGGCTCCAAGCGAACCAGAACGCCTGATGGGTCACGAGCTCATCACCACCGGACAGACGGGCTTTGAGCCCGTTTCCATCGAGCTCCACGACGATCTCCTCGAACGTCACGGCCTGGCCGGCTCGAAGGGCAGCGACGGCCTCGTCGGCTGGGAACGCCACGAACGTCTCGCCGTGCTGAACGCCCAGCACCTGGGTTTGGACGGGAAGGCGGGGGTCGACGTTGCCGATGGGGAATATCGGACCGTCATCGTCGCGACCGCGCAAAGGGTCCTCCGGATATGTCCGCCCGATCCCTCCGTCCGCTGCCACGATGGTCGTCTGGGGGTGAGCTTCCTTCCATGCCCCCCATGTCGATGTCACGACCGACACCATCTCCAGTTCGACGTCGGCTTCTCGTAGCGGACCTGACAGGGCACGACCCGTGAACGTGTCGAAGGCAGACCACGTGTTCAGGTCGTACATGAGCTTGTTGGATCGCACAAGGAGTCCCGACGTCCGAAGGAGTGGCGGCTCGACGCCCTCGGGAATCGACTCGAGGTCGTACGCCTGCGCAGAGCCGCACAACGTGCAGTAGGGAATGCCCAGCCTGACGCCACCTACGGTGTCGATGACCATCTCGTGGACTTCCATGATGTTCTTCGGATAGGCCCGTGACTCTCCTCCTGCTACCACGCCGAACACGACGGCGTCGTCGGGATACCAATCGCCGCCGGCTGCATCGGTCACCGCCGGATCGTCGAGCGCCGGGATGCAGCCTCCCTCGCAAGGAACGTCGAATCCTCCCAATGGTCGGTCGTCGGGGAGCACTCCCCCCCAGGCCAGATGGCGGTACTCGATCTGGGACGAAGGATCCTCGAAGAACGGCTCCCACCGGGGTTCCACGAGTGTGTACAGCTGGCCCTTTAGCTGCCGGTAGCCGGGCGGAGCCGGGATGTCTTCTCCGATGAGGTAGTTGGAGGATTCGCTCCATGGGCTGGTGTCGCCGGCGAGCACCACGCCGGTCAGCACCTGAAAGCCGTTCACGAGGGCGTCGTTGGTGATTCCCGGTCCGATGAACTGCATGAGGTCGGTGAGCAGCCAGGCGAATCGGACGTCGCCGCTCTCCGCCAGCTCTGCGATCGCGTCGCGGTCCACCGTTTCACCGAGGCCGCCGTAGAGCCGATCGGCAGCTGCCGTGGCGTCGGGTGAGGCCGGAGAGGTGGTGGTCACTGCGGTCGCAGGCGCCGCGGTCGTGACCGGCGCGGTGTCGGGCGCCGTGGAGGGGAGCGGTTGGGCGATGCAGGCGCTCAAGGTCACGGTCATTGCGCCCATCACCGGTCGCAAGCTCACCATCCGAGTGTTCCAGGTCCGCCTTTGAAAGGACCTGTGATGTCGGGGGTGATCCAGCCGCCGTAGAAGTCGCCCGCCTGAGCGATCACCTCGTGCTCTCCGACGGTGCATGCCGTCATCTTTGATGGATAGAAGGCGAAATGGCCCGCCAAGGCCTCGTAGCCGGACGTGGGATGGGGATAGCTCCAGGCCGCGTCGACTGCTTCCCGTTCGCCGACCGCCACCGTCCAGTACGCCGCCCGACCTTTGTATTCGCACCATGTCGACCTGTCGGTGGGGAAGAGGTGCTCCATCGCCACATCGGCGCCGGGGAGGTAATAGACCGGCGGGTGCGACGTCTCCAGCACCCGCAACGATCGGAGAGTGTCGGCGATGGTGACGCCGTCGAGTGTCACGGTGACTCTTCTCGGGTCGCGGTCGATGATCGGAGGGCGGGGGTAATCCCAGACTGATTCTTTGGCGGTCACGGCCCGAGGATACGAGGTCCCGTCAGTTAGCGTCCGGGCTGAACCCGGGTCGGTCTTCCGCCAACCACGACGCAAACGCCTGCTCGGTACCCACGTCGTGCCCGGCCTCGACGGACTTCACGTAGCGGTGGTTGAGCAGGTCGCAGTAGGCCTGGACCGGATCGTTGACCTCGGCGATCTCACTGAGGCGGGCGATCCACGGCTCGAAGTGCCCCAAGCGCCATTGCACGGCGGCCACCGCTTTGCGCGACGCTGACGGGTTGCCGGCCTTGGCCTGGTGGTAGTAGAGATCGGACAAGATCTGGCGAGCCTGCTGCTCGCCTGCGCGGATACCGGTCAGTTCGCGCAAGCGGTCCCGGTGATAGTTGCGTCCGCCCACGGCCACTTTGATCTCGATGCGTTCGCCGTTGGCGATCTCCGACAGGATCAGCTCGTCGACGTCGAACCCCAGCTCGTTGAGGCGGTTGATCCGTTCGGTGATCCGATACTGCTCGTTGGCGCCGATCACTTCGCTGTGGGTCAGCTCGTTCCACAGGCCCTCGTAGCGTTCGGCGATGTCGGTTCCCAGGTTCAGGTCGGCGTCGTCGAGATCGGCTCCGGTCGCAGCGGCGATGTCCGCCATCCCACCGGCGACATTGAGCACCATGATCTCGATGTCCTCGAACCGCTGGCCCGCACTGAGAACATCGTGGAGCGAGGCGGTCTCGGCGTCGACCATGATCGTCTCGATGGAGGCCGCGTCCCACCGATACAGCACATTCGACAGGGAACAGTCGCCCCAGAACAATCCGGCGAGATGCAGCTGCACGAGCAGGCTGGCGAACGCGTCGAGCATCTTGCGCCGGTTGGGGCCGAAGCCGGCGCCCTGCAGGATCTCGCGGTACGAGAAGGAGTACGACTCGTAGGCGGTGATCAGCGCCGCCGACGCCTCGGCGGTCGGGTCGTCGCAGCGGTCCTCCACGAGCCCAACTGCGACCACGGCAGGGACCCCCTTCGGCTCCAGGGCTCGCAAGACCTCGTAGTCCTGCCTGGCGGGGGAGGCCGATAGTTCTTTGACGGCATAGAGGCCCTCTTCGTACTCGACGAAGCGAACCGGGTGCCTAGAGATGCCCTTGGGCAGGTCGACCAGGCGTGGGTGTTCCCACGACTCGAGCGGTGTGTCCCACGGCAGCTCGAGGAAGTCGGGGTGGCCGGGCCGGATCTTCAGGTCTGGCATCAGGGCAGGTTATCTGCTGACGCACGACGTTCCTTAGGTTCTTGTCGGGCTAACGCCGGAAAACAGCCGAAAGTTCGACGGCAGATCACGGTAACAGCAACGCGAACTACGCTCGGCGCCATGGAGGCCCCCAACCGAATCGCAGTCGACGCCAAGCGGGCACTGACGCTGGAATGGGGCGACGGCACGGTGTCGACAATTGCAGCCGCAACGCTGCGCGACGCTTGCTCTTGCGCGACCTGCCGCTCCGAAGCAGAACGCCGCCCCACCCGTCTACGCCTGGTCGCCGCCGCCCAACCCATCACCATCGAGGACGCCCATCTCGTGGGCGGCTACGGGATCAACCTCACGTTCGGCCCCGACGGACACCGGACCGGGATCTTCACATACGATCAGCTGCGGGGGCTGGCTGACAGCTCGGACACCAGTACGTGACACGCTCGAAATCTCCCAGCCACTCGGCTTCGATCGGCGTGCCGCATCGCCGACACGGAGCACCGTCGCGTCCATACACCCAGGAGCCATGACCGGGTCTGGCTTCACCCGTGGTGATCCGGCGCGATCGATCGCGATTTGCCATCAGCAGACGCCGAGCCCGGTCGACCAACGCCGCTCGCACCTGCAGCTCGACCTGCCCCCAACTGGTCTCCGGATGAATGCGATGCATGAACAACAGCTCGTTCTTGAACACGTTGCCGACCCCGGCCATCACCCGCTGGTCCAGCAACACGTCGGCGGCCAGCCGGTCGGGTGGTTGCGCCCCAATCCGCTGAATGGCCGCGTCTCGGTCGAACTCGTCGGCCGTGAGGTCAGGGCCCCACTGTCTTAGGCCCTCGTCGATGACTCGGGTGCGCTCGACTTCGACCGTGGGAGCTGCGAAACACACCGCTTCGTGCGCGACCGTCTCGAGTACGACCCGGGCTGCTCCAACCGGCTTGGCCCACCGAACGTTGCGCCGATACACATGCCACACCCCGGGCATGCCCATGTGGGTGCGAATCGTGTAGCCGGCATCGGTGTCGATGAGGTGCTGCTTGCCGTGGTTGCGCACGACCGTCACGGTGGACCCCGTCAAGCGCGCCGACGCGGCCCGGATGGCCGGATGCGAACCAGTGACCCGCTCCAGCTCCCGGCCGACCAGAACTGCGCCGACTTGCCGAGCCGCCCGGTAGATCGTGTCGCCTTCGGGCACGGTCCTACTTCCAACGCAGGCCGCGGGGCGTGGTGACGAAACCGGTGTCCAAAAGCGCGGCGGCGAGGTCTGACGCGCCCACCTGATCGTCGTTGACCCGCTCGATCCGAAGCTTCCCGAGCCGTTGGCCGAGGCGAGCCAGGGGCGCCGCGCACGCCTCCAACGTCGAACCTTCTGCCAGCGCCACCAGCCGTTTGCCGCCCTTCTCCACGAACAGCGCAATCTGGCCGTCGACGAGGACGACGTATGCGCCCGCGCTTCGAGCCAGCCGGCCCGCCTCGACGTCTGGCCAAGGCAGCGCGGCGCCGTAGGGGTTGGCCGGATCGGTGGCAGCCAGCAGCGTCGGCTCGGTTCTTCCCCCCGAACGCAGGCGGTCGACAGCACCCGGCAGCGCAAACTGCGCTCCACCAAGTCCTTCGACGAAGTAGCCCCGGCGAACCCGCCCCGAATCCTCCAGCTGCGTCAAGACCGGATAGATGCTCGAAAAGGCCCCGGGGACCGCCTCCGCCGCGACGCCCAGCCGGGTGACCACCCCCAGGCGGTCCAGCAAGAGGTTCGTCCATGCCGTCGCCTGCTCGGTCTGGGTCGGTGAAGCAATGCGCAGGTTGTCAACCAGACTCCAACGGCCGACGACGCTAGGAGGGAACGACGGATGGACACTGCGTCCCGCTTTGCGAGTTCGCGTAGCCAGCAGAGCTCTGACCGGGGCGAGGGTGTCGTTGGTGACTTCGCCCGCCCACACCAAGTCCCACAAGGCGGACGCAACCTCCTCGGGATCGCCTCCGCCGGCGGAGGCATAGAGCTCGGGGAAGAACGAGGCGCCCCGATCCGACAGGTGGGCCCGCAACGCCTGGTGGATTGGACCGCGCGGAGGAGGGGAGTCCGTTGGGAACGCCAGCACCGGGAACTGGTCCCGGCGGTAGAGAGCCACTCGTCCGTCTCGGGCGCCGATCGACCCCCGTCCCACCCACACCACCTCGCCGCTGATCATCAGCTGATCCATGAGTTCGGGCCGGTAGGCCATTCGGTCGGCCAGCACATCGCGCTCGAGCACCGACGCCGGGATCTCGGCGCCTTGCAGGCGCTGGACGATCTCGGCCAGGACATGAGGAGATGAGCGATCCGAGACAGGATCCACGCCGTGCCAGGCAATCTGGAAACGGGCGAACGTTGGACCATCCACCGGTTCGATCTCGTTGCGAAGCTCGGCCAGAGAGCGGCGTTTGAGCCGCCGCAGGACATCGGTGTCGACCCATTCCTGCTGTGCCCCGTCGGGCTTGAATGCGCCCCGTACCACACGTCCGGCGGTGCTCAGCTTCTCCAGAGTCGAGGACACGACCGCAATGGGAATCCCGAGCACGGTGGCGACATCCCCCTCGGCAAACGGACCGTGGGTGCGGGCGAAGCGACCGACGACATCTCCCAGCGGATCTGCGACTGGCTCGAGGAACGCGTGGGGGACGCCGGGCGGAGGCTGGACCCCGAGCGCATCCCGCAGGCGACCGACGTCCTCGATCGCCGCGTACCGTTGCTCCCCGGCCACGGTGACGAGGACGGCGCGTTTCGTTTCGACGAGGGCGGCGAGCCAGTCTTCGGCCGCTCCGTCGGTCCTTGCGACGACCGCTTTCGCGGTGAGCGGACCCAGCCGTCGCAACAGGTCCGCCACGTCTTCGAGAGAGGTTGCGCGCCGGTCTTCGGCCAGATGCTGGAGTTCGAGCTCGACGGTGCTGATGGCATCCTCGCTGAGCAGACTCCGCAGTTCGCTTTCGCCGAGCAGCTCACGGAGAAGATCGCGGTCGAGCGTCAGCGCCGCTGCTCTTCGTTCCGCCAGCGGTGTGTCGCCTTCGTATAGAAAGGCTGCGACGAACGAGAAGAGGAGGGAGCTGGCGAAGGGACTGGGCGCCTCGACGTCTACGTCCACGACGCGGATCTGGCGCGAACGCACTGCCGAAAGCACCTCTTTGAGCGCCGGCAGATCGAAGTCATCCTGAAGGATCTCTCGGTAGACCTCCAACATGATGGGGAAGGTGCCGAACTGTTTGGCGACTCCCAGGAGATCGGCGGAGCGTCTACGTTGCAGCCAGAGAGGAGTGCGGGAGCCGGGGCGCCTGCGGGGGAGGAGCAGCGCTCGCGCCGCGGCTTCACGGAAGCGGGCAGCGAACAGCGCAGTATCTGGCAACTGATCCATGAGGAGCTGTTCGGCTTCGTCGGGCTCGATGAGCAGGTCGTCGACCGAAGGGGGATCGTCGACGTCGGCGAAGCGGAAGGCGATCCCATCGTCCGACCAGATCGCATTGACGTCGTGCCCGTACCGGTCCCTGAAGCGGTGGGTCAACGCCATCGCCCACGGGGCATGGATCTGCGCTCCTAGCGGCGACAAAAGCACGAGACGCCAGTCACCGATTTCGTCGCGAAACCGTTCAACGACGAGCGTGCGGTCGGTGGGCAGGGCGCCAACCGCCTCTCTTTCCTCGTCGAGGTATGCCTTCAGGTTGGCGGCGGCGAGCGGATCGAGTCGGTACTCATCGGTGAGGCTGGCCATGGCCGCGCCCTCGTCGAGGGCGGCGACCTCACGAACGAACGAGCCCAGGGCTCGCCCGGTCTCCAGAGGTCGGCCGACGGAGTCGCCGTGTCAGAACGGCATCTTTGCTCCGGGCTCGCCCGGGGCCGGTACGACCTCGACTCGGTCATGAGTGATGTCGATCATCTTCCAGGTCGAGGTCCCGAGGATGAACACGTCGCCGGGCCGCGACTCGTACACCATCTCCTCGTCGAGTTCGCCGACCTTGCCGCCGTCAGGCAGGTTGACCGAATACAAACCGCGGTCGGGAATCGTGCCTGGGTTCTGCACGGCCAGGCGCTGCGCACCGGGGCGGCCCTCGATGGTGTTCGACGTCCGATCCCACACGATGCGTGGGCGAAGCTCGGCGAACATGTCGGAGGGGTATCGCCCGGCGAGCATGTCGAGCGTCGCATCGAACGGTCCCCGAGCCAACCCTCCATAGGGTGCGGCACCGCGCACGATGTCGTAGAGGTCGTCGGCGTCGATCGGATCCATGGCGGTGATCGCCACGATCTGTTGGGCGAGCACGTCCAACGGGTTGCTGGGGATGTTGGTCCGCTCGACAGCGCGGTCGATCATCCGATCGACCACTACGGTCGAGACGAGGAGGTCTCCCCGATACTTCGGATAGACCGTCGCCTTGCTCACTGCCCCGACTTGATGCCCGGCACGTCCGACTCGCTGCAGGCCGGAGGCCACGGTCGAGGGAGCTTCGACTTGGATGACGTGATCCACGGCTCCCATGTCGATGCCCAGCTCGAGAGACGAGGTGGCGACGACGCAGGGGAGCTCGCCACGTTTCAGAGCTTCTTCGATTTCGATTCGTTGTTCACGTGCCACTGATCCGTGGTGGGCGCGCGAAATGTCTTCGCCGGCCAGGTCGTTGAGCTCAGATGAGATCCGCTCCGCGAGGCGTCGCGAGTTGGCGAAGAGGATCGTCGAGTGGTGACTGCGGATGTCTTCCAGGAGCCGCGGGTACACAGCGGGCCAGATCGACTTGTTCTCATAGCCGTCGTCGTCGACGACGCCTGGTCGAGTCATGTCTTCGACCGGCACCACGATGTCGATGTCCAGTTCCTTCGTGCCGGCAACGTCGATGAGCGTCACCGCGCGTGGTGTGGGGCTGGCGCCGGATACGTCGTTGCCGGCCAGAAAGTGACCGATCGTCTCCAACGGCCGCTGCGTCGCCGAGAGTCCGATACGCTGAGGGGGCGAGGGCGTGAGCTGCTCCAATCGTTCGAGCGACAACGCCAGATGCGCCCCGCGCTTGGAGCCTGCCACTGCGTGGACCTCGTCGACGATCACCCACCGCACGGAACCGAGGATCGATCGCACCTGTGATGTCAACATGAGGTACAGCGACTCGGGCGTGGTGATGAGTATGTCGGGCGGGTGCCGATGCATGCGGCGGCGCTCGTCGGCCGGTGTGTCGCCAGTGCGCAGCTGGGCGCTGATGGCCGGAAGGTCGGCGATTCCCAGCCGTTCAGCGGCGTGCCGGATGCCAACGAGCGGCGCACGCAGATTGCGTTCGACGTCGTAGGCGAGGGCCTTCATGGGCGACACGTAGAGGACCCGGCAGCGGTCTGCGTCGTCAGGCAAGGGCTCGTGCAAGAGCCGGTCCAGCGTCCACAGGAACGCCGCCAGCGTCTTGCCGGATCCTGTGGGTGCATGGATCAGCGTGTGGTCGCCGCGGCCGATCGCTTGCCACCCCTCGACCTGGGCGCCAGTCGGCGCCTGGAACGACGACTCGAACCAGGCTCGCGTCGCCGGAGAGAACGGGCCGAGGGGATCCATGCGGTGAAGGGTATACGTCACCTGGGACAAACATCCCGGCAGGCTCTGCCTCGGTACACTCCGCGGCCATGCAGGCATACACCTTCGAACCGGGGCGCGTCCATCTCCTCCGTCTCGCCACCGGGGACGACCTCTACACGACCATCACCGGTTACGCCTCCGACCATGGCGTCGGCGCCGCATGGATGCATTATCTCGGTGCGGTCAGCCGAGCGTCCCTGCGGTACTACAACCAGTCGGAGCAGGGTTACGAGGACTTCGTGATCGACCGCCACCTCGAAGTCCTGGCGGGCACGGGCAATCTCTCCCTTCTCGACGGGGCACCGTTCCTCCACACCCATGCGGCCTTTGCCGACCGGGACGGCAAGGGCTTTGGGGGACACGTCAACGTCGGAACCGAGGTGTTCGCCCTCGAGGTGACGCTCGTCGAGCTGAAGGGTCAGGTTCCGGTTCGCGAGCCGGATGACTGCACAGGGCTGACTCTGTGGGGGGGAACGCTATGACAGGGCGGCTCGGGCAGCCTGCAATACTGCGCGAGCTTTGACCGGGTCGACCGGCGAGAACACTCCGGCCGTTTTCAGCGAGCTGCCAACGATGGCACCGTCGGCGTGTTCGAGCAGCGCGGCCGCATTGTCGGCGTCCAACCCCGAACCCACGTAGATGGGTGCGTGTGGCCCCAAGACGGAACGGGCCACGCCCAACCGGTCCGGGTCGGGAGCCGACCCTGTGCCCGAGCCCGAGATGATGACGCCGTCGGCACCGGCTCGTCCCCACAGGTCGGCCAGCTCGTCCTCGAATGTGCGACCCGGCGGCGGAACCGCGTGCTTCACGAAGCAGTCGGCCAGGATCCGCACGCCGGGTAGCGAGACCCGGGCGCGGGCGACGTCGGCGGCCCGCCCTTCAATGATCCCCTGGTCGGTGAACATCGTGCCGGTCAAGACGTTGACCCGAATGAAGGACGCTCTCGCCGCCGCTGCCACTGCCAGCGCGGCGAGCGCATCGTTGCGCAGAACGTTCACGCCGACGGGGATCGAAACCGACTCGACGACCTGTGTCACGACGCGGGTCATCGCCGCCACGGTCGTCTTGGGAACGTCGTCGGCATAGAAGGGCGCATCGCCGAAGTTCTCGATCATCACGCCGTCGTACCCGGCGGCTTCGAGGTCGGCAGCGTCACGCAACGCGGCATCTACGGTGGCGTCGATCGATCCAGCGCCGGGCGCGCCGGGCAACGGTCCCAGATGGACCATCCCGATGACCGGCGGGAGGGTCACAGGTGGACTCTGACCAATTCCAGAGCCCGCTGCGCCAGGTCTCCTTGGGCGGTGAGCGTTTCGGTGTCTTCCAAATCGGCTCGATCGACTGCCAAGGCACACCATTCGGCGGCTTGACCTTTGATCACGTTGTCGGCTCCATCCGGTCCGAACACCCACTTGGCGTAACTCGGTCCCATGAACTCAGCCCGGATCTCCTCCGGATACTCCTCACCCGCCTCCTTGAAGGCATGCGGGAGCGATTTCCATGCAAGCCAGGCGATGTGCCTGAGTCGGGTGGTCTCCTCCGGTTCCTCACCGACCGCGTAGTACACGTCGATCCCGTGCGCCCACGTCTCCATCATGCGGGCCGTGGCGAAGCTTTTGGCGCTCATGTCCCCGTAGAACCAAGGCACCCGGTCCGAGGCATTGCGACGGGACAGCTCCTCGACGACCTTGGCCCGGGCTCCTCTCCACCACTCGATCACGTCCTGGGGACGCATCGATTCGCCCTTGATCAGTCCGGCCGCATTGAGCTCATCGATCGAACCGAATCCGTCGAGGCTCTTGACTCGCGATCCGCCTTCGGCCAGGGCGTTGAAGGCGTATTCCTCGGACGCAGCGAGGTGACTCACCGTCTCCTGGATCGTCCATCCATGCCAGACCGTCGTCTTCCGCCACTCGCGCGGGTTGATGCGCTGGAGAAACTGGTCCAACGACTGTTCTTCGGCTACGAGGTCGGAAAGGATCTCACGCACAGGCCGAAATGGTAGTCGCAGTTTTCGCGCTCAACCACAGAGCGCGGCCCCATCCTCGCGCTGAGAGTGAGGAAATCGCCGACGTCTGCCGGTCACCACGGGCGGTCTTGCTGCTCCGATGTGAATGGGTCACCGGGGTGCACGACCGTGGGGGTGGACACCCAGCTGTTCACCCGGTCGATGAGCAGTCGCAGCCGCCCGTAATGCCGGCGATCGAAGTGGAAGTGGATGCGCGCCGAGTCGAGATGATCCTCGTCCCGGATCTCGGGAGCGGTCGGGCCGATCGCGGTGATCGACCCGCTGACCACGATGTCGCTGAACTCGTCGTTGAGCTGCTGTAGCTGTATCGCCGACGGCTGCTCGGCCAGCCGAATCACCAGGTTGCCGTTGACGTACCGCTGCGACTGGTAGTTGGCGTAGAACCGGCACACCTCTTCTGCGGCGTCCACTGGGTCGGTGAAGTGGCGGTACAAGTGCACGTCCTCGGGTGAGATCAGCTCGGCCGTCACCAACTCCTCGTTGACGAACTCGTTCCACGACGTCCAGTAGCTCGACTCGCCGCTCTCCACGAGCACGATCGGATGCATGTCCGATTTCCCCGTCTGTACCAGCGTGAGCAGTTCGAACGCCTCGTCCATGGTGCCGAACCCTCCCGGGAACAAGGCGAACGCACTCGATTCTTTGACGAACCCCAGTTTGCGTGTGAAGAAGTATTTGAAGTTGACGGTGCGCTCGGGCCGGATGTGGCTGTTGGCGTCGCTTTCGAACGGCAAGCGGATGTTGACGCCATACGAGTGGTCGAGGCCGGCGCCCTCGTTGCCGGCTTGCATGATGCCTGGGCCGGCGCCCGTGATGACTTCCCAGCCGCGCTCGTGCGCCATGATCTCGGCGAACTGCTTGGCGGTCTTGTACTCGATGTGGTCGGGCGGGATCCGAGCCGAGCCGTACATCGTGACCTTGGGTTTCTCGCCGAAACGGGAGAAGGTCAGCATCGAGTAGCGCATTTCTTTCAGAGCCGTGTTGACCAGCTTCAGCTCGCCGCGGTCCGGGTTGTCCCGGTGGAGCTTCAGTGCCGTGGTGACGATCTCGCGGATGAGGTCGTCGTTCGGGTGGGCTGACGCCGCGGTGACCAGCTCGGCGATCGCCGAGTCGATCTCGGCCTTGCCGATTTCGTATGCGCACATACTGCAACGGTAGCGCCACCCACTGTTTGGGTCGAAGGGACGGTCGGTAGGGTGGCGGTTGGCGAGAAAGGACATCGATGGAGTTCGGCGCGTTCGTTCCGCAGGGCTGGCTGCTCGATCTGGTGGGGATTCCGCTGGACCAACAGTGGGCGGCGATGCGAACCACTGCCGAGAGGTTGGATGAAGCCGGGTATCGGTCGGCGTGGGTCTTCGATCACTTCCACACCCGCCCCCAGACCACTCAAGAGGTCACCTATGAGGCGTGGACGCTGATGAGCGCCTTGGCCGCCTCGACCAGCCGCATCCGGTTGGGACAGATGTGCACCTGCAATCACTATCGCCCTCCCGCCTACCTCGCCAAGGTTGCGTCGTCGATCGACGTCATCTCGGGGGGGCGCCTGGAGATGGGGATCGGTGCCGGCTGGTTCGAGGAGGAGTTCCACGCCTACGGCTACGGGTTCCCGAAGGGGTCGGTGCGAATCGCCATGTTGGGGGAAGCGGTCGAGATCATGCTCGCCATGTGGACGGAGGACGAAGTCCACTACGACGGCACGTACTACCGACTCAGCGGTGCGATCAACCAGCCAAAAGGCATCCAGCAGCCCCACATCCCGCTGTGGATCGCCGGTGGTGGCGAGCGCCTCACGCTCAACGTGGCTGCCCGCTACGCCGACTACACGAACTTTGGCAACACCGTCGACGAGTTCCGGCACAAATCCGAGGTGTTGGCCGGCCACTGTCGCGAGGTGGGCCGCGAGTACGACGAGATCGTCCGCTCGTCCAACTTCACGGTGGTGTGCGGGGCCACCGAGTCGGAGGTGGAACAGCGCAAGCAGATGCTGATCGACAAGGTGAAGAACCTTGTGTCCGATCGTGCCCTCGGCACCATTCAGCGGACGCTCGACCGGGCCGGCGGCACACCCGAGCAACACCTCGAGCGGCTACGGCCGTGGGCGGAGGCGGGATGCACGTACGCCATCGTCCGGTTTCCAGACGTCGCCTACGATCCGGCCGGCGCCGAGCTGTTCGCCCGTGAGGTGATGCCCGCGCTGGCGGCATCCGCCGGCCCGTAGTCTCGGTGTTGTTCGTCGAGGCGGTGGCCCGAACGCCGCCTCACTGACGTTCGAAGACCTCCCGCGCGAACGCCACGACGTCGCGCGCCAGCCGCTTGGGCTGTTCCCAATGGATGACATGCCCCGCCCCGGCGTACTCGACCAGTCTCGCTCCCGGGATGTCACGGACCAGCTCCCCAGCGTCCCGGTCGAGCAGCTCGTCCCGCCCTCCACTGACGACGAGCGTCGGAGCCCGGATCATCTTGGACTCCGGTGGATCCGATCGGATCAGCGCCTCCAGGCTCTCTCGCCAGATCCCGGCCGGGACGGCCAGCGCATCACGCAGCCGCGCAGTGACAAACTCCTCGGGCACGCCGCCGGCCGGGGCGAAGCTCTCCACGAAACCTTGCGCCCAATCATGGTCGATCGGGTCGCTCAGCCTCTCGAGCTGCGTCGCGAAGGGCGGCGTCTGCCCTTGCAGCGACCTTGGAGCGCCGGCGAGCACGAGGCCCGCGACCAGCCCCGGGTGCGACGCCGCGACCTCTTGGGCGACGTATCCGCCACTCGACGCTCCGATCAGAATCGCCGGCGCTGCCTCGGCCGCGTCCATGAAGGCCACCACGTCCGCCGCAAGGCTCGGCAATTCGTATCCGCCTGCCGGCTTGTCGGAGTCGCCGCAACCGCGCAGGTCGGGGACAAGGACGCGTAGCCCCGATCCCAGCTGGGGGAGCATCATGCTGAATGCGTCGGCCGACTCGAGCCAAGGGTGCAGCAGCACGACGACGTTGGTCGTCTGCGCCGCCGACCCAACCTCCAGGAACGACACCGTGATCCCTGTGCCGATCCGCACGGCAGACCGACTCCTGTCAGCTCCGGCCGCGTCCATCAACCCAGACTAGAAGACGAGCACGCAGTCACTCGCAGCCGTGAATGGGCGCTACGCGGGCAAGCGGTGAAAGGGTGCCCCCGGACTCGTCCCGG